>JAOAAY010000064.1 GCA_026418615.1 Candidatus Sumerlaeaceae bacterium
GCTGTGACGGCCGTTTCGGCGCGGGCCTTGAGTTCAGGAGGCGCTGCTGGGGCGGCCGCTACAGCCTCATAGGCTGCTAATGCGGTTCGGACATCGCCGTTGGCCTGAGCCACGCGTGCCAGTTCAAACCGGTAACTGAGATTCTGGGGGGCCAGCCTGACGGCTTCGGTCAGGTAGGCCTGCGCCTGTCGCATTTGCGAGGGCTGCTGGGCAGCGGCCGCTCCGAGCCGGTAATCCACATCGGCCAATTCATCGGCAACCGTTTGGGTGATTTTGCTGTGAAACTCCTCGCCGCGAAGCAACTGAACGGAGGCCGGATTGGAGAGCGCCTGAAGCAGGGTGCGGTATTCGGCGCCTGCGCGTTCGAGATTGCCGGTGGCTCGATGGCCCTGTGCGCTCTGAAGCAGTTGGTACACGGCACTGCTGAAATTGGCGGAGGCCGAGTCCGCGGCGGCCGGGTTGACAGCAATGGCATCGAGTGTGCCGCGGATGACATCTTCCGGCCTGCCGGCAGGGGTGCCTGACGCGCCCGTAGCCGATGCGCTTGCGGCCCCGCGTTCTATGCGTTCGATGCCTTTGAGATCAAAGCCGGTGACGCCTGTGAGCGGGTGTTCAATGAAGATTTTTCCGTCGCGCTCTTCGACAATCTTTCCCTCAACGCGCTTGCCGGTCTTGAAAACGATAGCATCCTGTGCTCGAAGCGGAATGACCAGAGCGATGAGAGACAAACTGGCTATCAAGCGCCGGGCAATAGGCCGCATAGAGAACCCCGTGAGTGGTCTCGTGATGACTCGCACAACAAAATCTGATCTACGCGCGTTCGTTGATACAAGCGCAAATCCTTGGCGTCGCGGGCGACCGCAGGAGGCAACATAAGTGCTTGTTCATAGAGAGGTGCATCGGTTGCGCGACGCCTTGGCGCCCTCCCGGCGCGAGGGCTGCGCGATCTCGTTCGTTCCAACGATGGGATATTTGCATGACGGCCATGCGGCCCTGATCCGACGCGCGGCGCAACTCGGTCGCCGGGTCGTCGTGTCTGTTTTTGTCAACCCGCTGCAGTTTGGTCCGAATGAGGACTACGAGCGCTATCCCCGCGACGAGGAACGAGACAGTCGGGTTGCTCGCGAGGCAGGCGCGACCGATTTGTGGTTCCCTGATGCGGCCGATCTTACGCCGCCCGGGTTGATGATCTGCGTGGATCCCGGCCCGATGGCGCGCGTCCTGTGTGGAAAATCGCGTCCCGGACATTTCCGTGGTGTTTGCACCATCGTCGCAAAACTCTTCCACATCGTGCAACCCAATGTCGCGGTTTTCGGCTGGAAAGATGCTCAGCAATTGGTGATTATCCGGAAGATGGCCGCGGACCTTGATTTCCCCGTGCGCGTGGAAGCGTTGGAGACCGTCCGCGAACCGGATGGGCTGGCCATGAGTTCCCGTAACACCTATTTGTCAGCAGACGAACGCCAGCGGGCTGTCTGGCTGTCGCGAGCCTTGTTTGAGGTGCGCGACATGGCTGAGTCGGGGCGGGAATGGCGGTGCCGGGTGCTGGAGAAGCATGCTGCAGCGCTGATTACGCAACGGGGCTTAGCCAGGTTGGATTATGTGCGCGTTGTGTCGCTGGACGATTTGCAGCCCCTGCGCACGGTCGCGCCCGGCAAAACGCTTGTGGCAGCAGCCGCCTGGTTTGGCCGGACACGCTTGATTGATAATGTGCGACTGTGACTTGCGCCGGTGAAGATTGCCGGGCGTCGCCAGTAAACACGCGCATCATGTGCACGACAAAACGAGACAACGCCTCGCCGATGATGCACGCAACCGGCGCGATGCCGTGTCCTGCGTGCAATGAAACTGGAATCCATCTTGAACCCATGATATTTTTGGATCCGCATGGGGTTGGGCGGGTGGATGGCTCGCTTTGGAGGTGTGGCGCGGGCCGCCACTCCTTCGCGGCTGTGAGCGGCGGCCTGAGGCTGATCTCGGCCGATGGAAAAATCGTTCGCGGCGGTCAGATCTTTTCGTGCTCCGCATCGGACGGGGCTGCAGCGTCATAGAAATGTAGCGCCGTATCCCCGTAGCGTTGTGATCGGAACCGTGTCAAAATCCCCTGAGTCTGCGGCAATTCCTCGCGCGCACTGCATTGCATAACCACAATGGCGCCGGGCAGAAGACGCTGGCCCTTTCCCAACCTCTCGAGCGTGCGCAACGCCAGTCCTTGGTCGTAAGGCGGGTCGGCAAGCACCAGTCCGAAAGTCCGTAGATCCGTGGGCGAGTGCCCCCCGGCCCAACGGAGAGCGTCAGCAGTCCGGACGATTGCGCGGTCGGCATAGTGAAGATGTTCGACATTGCGCCGCAGCGCTTCGAGAGCGGGGCGGGCTTGCTCAACGAAAGTGCAGGAGCGGGCACCCCGGCTCAGAGCCTCGAGGCCGAGACATCCGCAGCCCGCAAACAGATCGGCGACATCCACGCCGACAATACAACCGCTGAGAATCGAAAAGAGAGACTCGCGCACACGATCAAGCGTGGGCCGCACGGCCAGCCCCCGGGGAGCGACGAGTCGGAACCCCCTGCGTTCTCCGGCTATGACTCGCATAATCACTATCCCTGATGCGAGCGCTGCCAAAGACTCAAGCCGCTTCGTGTTGGGGACGCCAGAAGAAGGCGTTCATGCGGCGTGTAGGGAGACGGCGGTGGCGGCGCAGCACCTGCGCGCCCGTAAGAACACCATTCACAGGAGACGCCAGTGCCGCATATCATTTTGCGTGGCCATGCAGACCTTCCTGCCGTTCACGCCCGTTTTCAGCCAGCGCGGTGCGACGCCAACGGTTGGATTGTCAAAGTGCAACAATGTTTCCTGTCCGCCACCGGCCGGACGCTGCTGCTGGAAGGCGTGGCTGCAAGGTCAGGATTTGTTCAGACCTTCTATATCCTTGCCGAGCAGAAAGATCACCGGGTGACCCTCCGCATAGACCCGCACACGAATGTGGAGAAGAACGAAGGTGTCAAACGCTCGCTCCTCCTCGTGCGGGACCTGCTGCTGGCGGTCACTCCCGGACTGGAATTGGAGAACAGCAACCTTCCGCCCGAACTGTTGGGTTCTGGTTCTGCGGCGTGAGCGACGCCATTTTGCAGCCGGCTGAGTTGAGACATCTGACGCTCGCGGATCTGAGCGCACCGCTCGATTATACGGCTCTGTTCGGTCGCGATGCCCCGGTCCAGATGGAAATCGGGTCCGGACGGGGCGATTTCCTCATCCGATATGCTGCCGTCAGGCCAGATTTGAACCTGCTCGGCGTGGAGAGGAAACTGACAATTCTGCGCCGGGCGGAGCACAAAGTCCGCTACTTCAAGGCGTCGAATGTTTTGCTGCTCCATGCAGAGATCCGGCATTTGCTGGAGGAATATATCCCCCCGGGGTCGCTCGACGCCATTCACATTTATTTTCCGGATCCGTGGCCCAAGAAACGGCATGCAAAACGACGGGTGATCCGGCAGGGCATGCCGGAGTTGCTCGGCCGCGCGCTGGTGATGGGCGGGTACCTCCACATCAGGACCGATGTCGAGGCCTACTATGCCGAAATCATGCGCTTGCTGGAGGCATGTCCACTCTTCGTCTCAGTGACGCCGCCGAACGACTTGGAGCCGATCCGGACGGCCTACGAGGATAAGTTTTTGCGGCATGGGAAAGTCATTTATCGGGCAAGTTTTCAGCGCGCCTGCCAACCGGCGCAGGTTCGGGCTTGATTCCAATTTTGGGAGGGTCGTGAAACTCTGTGTAACGCAGTGAGCCAGTGCCCATAATCCAGCATCAGCCGGAGAAAGATTCGTGTCCGAACAGCCGCAAATTGGTTCGTCCCTTCAACGCCACGGCCGCCCGCCAGTTGTGATCGCGGGAACCGCCGGGAAACACCTTGGGCACGCGATCTGCAGCACCTTGGGTATTGAGGACGGTCGCATTGATGTGCGCCGGTTCAGCGACGGCGAGATTCGCGTCAAAATAAACGACAATGTCCGCGGCGCCATTTGTTTCGTCGTTCAGCCGACCTGTTCGCCGGTAAACGAAAATCTGATGGAACTTCTCCTGGCCATCGACGCGCTCAAGCGCGCCTCGGCCAAAGAGGTCAACGCTATCATTCCCTACTTCGGATATGCCCGGGCCGATCGAAAAGACGAGGGGCGCGTGGCGCTGTCTGCGAAACTGGTTGCCAACCTGATTGCCAAGGCCGGTGCGGACCGCGTCATCGTGGTGGATTTGCACTCTGCCCAGATTCAGGGGTTCTTTGACATCCCGGTGGACCATCTGTATGCGGCTCCGGTGCTGGTGGATTATATCAAAAAACGCGGGCTTACCGATTTTGTGGTTGTGTCGCCAGATGTGGGGAATGTGAAGCGTGCGCGCTCTTATGCCACGCGGCTCAACATGCCGCTGGCTATTGTGGACAAACGCCGCCCCGAGCCCAATGTGGCAGAAGTCATGAATATCATTGGCGATGTCAAGGGCCGGAATATTATTATGTTTGACGACATTATTGATACGGCCGGCACACTGGTTAAGGCTGCCGAGGCCCTGAAAAAGATGGGTGCCCAGGACATTGTGGCCTGCTGCACCCATCCGGTCTTGAGCGGGCAGGCGTGCGAGCGACTGGCAGAGTCGTGCATCCGCGAGGTTATCGTGACCGATACGATCCCCAGCACAGGCCATACGCTCGACAAACTTCGGGTTGTATCCGTGGCCCCCCTGCTCGCCGAAACGGTTCGGCGCGTGTACACCCACGAGAGTGTGAGTTCCCTGTTTTAAGCCGAACCCGATGACTCGCTCCGTCCGCATCCGCGTGCCGGCTACCACGGCGAACTTAGGCCCGGGGTTTGACTGCCTCGGGCTGGCGCTGAAGTTGTATAATCGTGTGACGGTCCGGACAGACGGTGAAGCCGGTTTGGCGATCCATGTCTCCGGCTCGGCGCATACCCCCCAGATTGCGCGCGACGGTCACAACCTCGTCTATCGCGCGTTCCGGCGCGTTTTCGAAAGCGCCGGCGTCCCGCTGCCGAACCTTATCATGGATCTTGAGGTCAACACGCCGCTGGCGCGCGGCCTTGGCAGCAGTGCATCGGCCATAGTTGGCGGTATGACGGCGGCAAATGCCTTGTTACCGGCGCCGCTGCCCGAACAGCAATTGATCCGGGAAATGGTTCGGATGGAAGGCCACCCGGATAATATCATGGCGTGTTATGCCGGAGGCCTTGTTGCGTCTCTCTTGGCGGACGACCGGGTGATCTACGAGAAACATATCCCTGCTCCCAATATCAGGTGCGTCCTGGTTGTGCCGGGCTACGAATTGGCGACCAGCCGAGCCCGGCAAGCCATTCCGCGCCGCATCCCACTTGCTGATGCCGTGTTCAACATGTCGCGCGTGCCGCATGTGATCACCCGGTTGTGCAGCGGCCGTCTCGAAAACCTTGCGATTTTGATGGACGACCGCCTTCACCAGCCGTACCGCCAGCCGCTGGTCAAGGGTTTTGATGTTATCACCTCGGAGGCCGAGCGCGCGGGAGCCGCAGCCGTCTGTCTCAGCGGAGCAGGTCCGACCATGCTTGCCATTTGCGAGCAGGAGAAGGCTGGGGTGCTGACGCAACGCCTTGCCGAGGCCACTAACGCTATTGGGATTCCGGCGCAAGTCCTCGCTACGGCACCAGATCTGGCGGGTGCCGTGGTGGAGCCGGAAGATTGAAGCCAATGGTTGAGAACGCGTAACTTACGGCGGCCATTGGAATGATTATTTTCAGTGGAAAACGGTCTTGATTGTGTCCGAATCCGGATTACTTTTTCGCACGATAGGAATGGATACACAATACATGCACACGGGCACCCCGTGGGACACCGTACTGCTCGTGTGCTATTACACCTGCTTCCTCATAGTGTCTCTTTATGGTGTCCACCGGCTGGTGATGTTGTATCTTTTTTTTCGTTATCGTCATCGCAAGCCGCGCTCCTCGGGGCCGCCCGGCGGCGACTGGCCGCGTGTCACAGTGCAATTGCCCATTTACAACGAGCGGTTTGTCGTGCGTCGTCTTCTTGAAAGCATCGCGGCTCTGGATTATCCGCGAGATCGGCTTGATGTGCAGGTCTTGGATGATTCAACCGACAGTACGACCCAGATTGCCGAGGACTGCGTTCGGAGACTGCGTGCTCAAGGGTTGGATGTCTCGCTTGTTCGGCGCCCGAACCGAAACGGGTACAAGGCCGGCGCTCTGCAAAATGGTTTGGCCACGGCGAAGGGGGAGTTCATCGCTATTTTTGACGCCGACTTTTTGCCGGCTCCGGAATTTCTCCGGGTGGTCTTGCCGCACTTTTCGGACTGCAAGGTTGGCATGGTTCAGGTTCGCTGGGACCATGTGAACCGTGGCTATTCGCTGTTGACCCGCCTGCAATCCGTTCTGCTCGACGGGCATCTTGCTGTCGAGAGTCCGGCCCGTTTCTTCTCCGGCCGATTCTTCAATTTCAACGGAACAGCCGGCGTTTGGCGCCGTCAAACCATCGAGGATGCCGGCGGCTGGCAACATGATACGCTGACGGAAGACCTTGATCTGAGTTACCGGGCGCAGTTGCGGGGATGGAAATTTATTTTTCTATCTGACCATGTGTGTCCGGCCGAGTTGCCCGTTGAGATGAACGCGTTCAAAACGCAGCAGCATCGGTGGACGAAGGGTGCCGTTGAGACAGCCCTAAAACTGCTGCCGACAGTCTGGCGCGCACAGATCCCGTTTTTGATCAAACTGGAAGCCACCGTGCACCTGACCAGCAATTTCGCTTATTTGCTGATGGTCCTGGTGTGCCTCTTGCTCTGGCCTGTGATCCAAGTGCGGGAAGATGGCGGGTACTCGATTCCGGCGTGGATTGATCTGCTCATGTTTGTTTTCGCCACTTTGTCCGTGATAGCCTTTTACGCGATCGGCCAGCAGCAGGTGACCAAGGACTGGGTCAAGCGGTTGCAGTACATCCCGCTCATGATGTCGCTCGGTATCGGGCTGTGCATCAACAACGGCAAGGCTGTCCTTGAGGCCTTGTTGGGCCGCAAATCCTCTTTTGTCCGCACGCCAAAGGTGGGCGTTGAGCAACGCGGCGATCGTTTGTTGGGCCGGTACTCGAGCCTCGGGGGCGTGGCTGTGACGGCTGCAGAACTGATGTTTGCAGCCTATTACGCCGCTGTCGCGGCCGATTGTATTTTGTCCGGCAATTATCTGACGATTCCATTCGTTCTGCTTTTCCTCTTCGGTTTTTCCTATGTGGGGGGACTGTCGCTGTGGAGCCTTTTGCGGCGGTCGGCGGTGGTCTCTGAATCCACGGCGCAATCCGGCGATGGCGTTGAAGTGCCAGTCACTCAGTGAGCGCGAGCGCTCTGAGGGCGCGCGGTTTGTCGAGTGGTTTGGCTGGCAAGCCGCCGCCGATTTTGGCGATTGGTTGAGCGAGTACGACCTGGTCCGTAGCGGCTGCGGATTATCCGTGCTGCCTGGCATGGCATGCGTGCGGACGGCAGGGCAGGATGCCCGCGACTACTTGCATCGCCGGCTGACTGCCACCATCAGCAGACTTTCGCCGGGCGAGGGCACACGGGCAGCCTTGCTGACTGGCGAGGGACGGATGCTGGCTGACTGTCTCGTCTTGTGTACCGGCGCAACCGAGTTCCTGCTCGTGGCACCGCCGGCTTGCGCGGCCACGCTCGCATCTCATGTGGAGCGCTATGTAATCAGGGAGGACTGCACGGTCGAGAATCAGAGTGACCATTTGGCCGTGCTGTCACTGGACGGGCCGGCAGCGAGCGACTGCCTGACCGGGTTGAAACTGGAAACTGTTGGACGCCATGCATTTCTGCGTGAGAACCCTTCGGCGCTCGTCGTGCGCACCGACTCGTTGGGCGTGCAGGGGTACTATGTGATCGTGCCTATGGCGGATGCCCCTGCTGTGTGGGAAAACCTGCGCTCGCGTGTTGGCGGCCTGTGCGGACTGACGGCCCGCGAGACAGTGCGGGTGGAATCCGGAATTCCACTTTACGGCCGTGACATGGACGAAACCACGATTCCTTTGGAGGCCGGCCTTGAGGCCATCATTGACTTTAACAAGGGATGTTTCCCGGGTCAGGAAATTGTCGCCCGGATGAGAAACCTCGGCCACCCGGCGAAAGTAATGGTCGGGTTGAGATTCGACGGTGAAAATCCGCCGCCTCCGACGACCGCGCTGGCTGACGGCGCGACCATCGTGGGGCGCGTCACCAGCGGCGTGTGGTCGCCGGCTCTCGGGTCACCGCTCGCACTGGCTACGGTCAAGTGGGCTTACCGCGAGACCGGAACGAATTTGCGGGCGAACGGCAGGCAGGCAACCGTTTGGTCTCTTCCGGTAACCCCGCGCCCCTGACCGCTGCTGATTAGGGATCCTCGCTATCGGCCACCATGTCCGGGGGGGCTACAGAGATGGTCTGTGCTCCCGGCGGCACGCTCAGCCTGCTGGTTGACACGCCCGTGCATCCGGCGATGAGGGCCGTCGCAAGGATGAGCAGCAGAGCGCCTGCCTTGGCGGTGGACCGGGCAGAGGCTCTTTCGAGCATGTCGGATTTCTCCGTAATTAGTAGGCAGGTGCCGGACATGGTGTCGAGGAACGCGCGGGTGTCATGTCCAGCGTAGGATAAACATATGGCGTTTTCGTGTAGCGACTGTGCACCCAGCCGAGTTTTCCGGGCGCTGGGCATGCGCACCCGGCCAGCACGACGGCGGCCGCAAAAAGGGCGAATGTCAGTTTCATAGTTGAGCCTTGCCTAGGCACCGCATTGCTGGTCGTCAAGGACGACATGGGCACAGTCATACTCATTGCGGCGG
>JAOAAY010000065.1 GCA_026418615.1 Candidatus Sumerlaeaceae bacterium
AGATGTGTATAAGAGACAGCTTACATCCACGCTGAACGCCGTGGCGAGATCCGCCGCAGCCTCCGCCCGCGTCACCTCCTTCGCCAGCGCATAGAGCGTGACGAGATCGCCGCCCGCCGCACCCGGGCACGGGCGGTGCGTGCACCGGAAAGTGCGATCCTTGCGCTGAATGATCAGGTTGCGAAAAAGTTTTTCGCGGTGAATCGGGCAACACCCGCGCACCGTGTCGCCCGACTCTTGCAACTTGTTCACCATATAGCCGATCATCTCCATCAGCCGGCGCGGTTCGATGGAGCGATTGATCTCGGCAATGACCTTTTCCGGATATTCAGCCATAACGGCGCCAATACTCCGCACAAGGAAATCGGCTTGTCGAGAGTTGCCTTGAGGGTAACGCGAATCCGCAAACAGGCGGGTTTCAAGACACATGCCCCGCTCTGCCGTGACCGGTCACGCCGGTCGCCCCCCGACCTGTCCCATCCGGAGCCTCACCGTGGGCTTTACGCTCGAGAGCAGATAGACTCGGGTCGGCAGCGCGGTCTGATTGCGCTGCCCCCGAGAGGTGAAAAACGGCGCCAACGGAAGTCGGCCGACTGGCCTGAAAAGGTTCTGCGTCGCAGTGCACGGCCGCGGTCGCGATGATTCACCTCTTTCGGCGTTTGAACGCCCGAACGACCGCCGGGTCAGGCTACAAGGCGGGTCTCACTTTTCCGCTGGCGGCACCGGTCGAGAGCGCGACCGCACGATCATAACCGGCCAGCGCCTCCGCCCGCTCATCCGACAGAAGCCGGCAATACACCAGCGAGAAATGCGAACGGTGACACCCCGGGTCGGCCTCGATCGCCCGGGAAAACGCGTCGCTGGTTTCTGTCAGATTCTGCCCGGCCACATGGCGACACCCCATCAGAAACCCCCCGTGCCGCCGTGGGCGAGGTCTCATGCGATTCCGCCACCAGCAGCGACAACGCCTTGTCGGCGTGACCTGCAGCAAGCGTCGTCCACGCTTCCTCAGTGGACGATGTAGTCGCTCCTGCAAACGACGGGCACAGGAAAACCATAGGCGCACTGATCTCGACCGCCAATACGGCTGGAAGCCTGCCCCGACTCGTCCCGATCATGATGCGCGACTCCAACGGATCCCGGACGAGCGGCCCGGAAAGCGGCAGGATGCCTGATGTTGTCAACTCGCGGGGAAAATCCTTTTAGAAAACCAGTGCCGTTCGGTTTGCAGGTGAAACCGGCATGGCGTTGCTAGGGGAATGGGTTCTCAGCCGGCCATTCCGGCAGCGTAAATCACGGCGCCTTCGACCGGCTCGCGCTCGGGTAGGACGACCGGCACGCCCGGCAGGCGGCGCGCCACAGCGGCCGTGAAGCAATCGAAGTACACGCGGCTTTTCCGCAGGTTGCCCCCGCCCACAACGACGGAGAAATCCGTCTGGCCGGGGAACAGTTTGGCGGCGACGGCTTGAGCCTGATGGGCGAGGTCATCGGCCTCCTGCTCCATGATGCGCCGCGCCACCGGGTCGCCCGCGGCGGCGGTCTCCAGCACCTCCCGGCTCAACGCCGCAATTTCTGCCTTGCCCCACTTCACCTCGCGCAACCAACCCAGCAACTGCTCGGGCCGCTCGAGATGGAGCCGTCCCAAAATCGCCTCGCGCAGCGCCGTGGGCTCGCCCCGGCCGTCGTGCGCCCGCATGATGGCCCGCAGGCTGTGAAAAGCCAGACCGTAGCCGCTGCCCTCGTCGCCAAGGATGTTGCCCCACCCGCCGCACCGGGCTGACTTGCTCAGCCCGTCGTAGCCATACGCGATGCTACCCGTGCCAGAAATCACGATGATGCCGCGCGGCACACCGACCCCGCCCACCAGCGCAATGACTGCATCGTTCACCGCCTCGCACTTCGCGCCCGGCACAACCTCGGCCGCAAGGTTGCCATAGGTTTTTTTATCCTCGGGGCGGTCGCACCCCGACATGCCGAGGCAAATGGCCCCCACCTCGTCCGGCCGGCCGCCAACGGCGTGGAGCAGATTGTCCACCAGCAGACGCAGATTCGCCCGCACCACATCAAGAGGTTGCACATTGTAGTTGGTCGAGCCGACCTCATTTTGCGCCAGCACCACCGCATCGGGACCGGCGATGGCACCCAGGGTCTTCGTGCCACCCCCGTCCACTCCGATGACATACCGCCCCATCAGCGTCGCCTCCGTTGTTCGTTCGCGAGACCCGAACCGCAGTTCTCGGCGATGCGTTGTCAAATCCCAATGACCTGAAAAAACAGCCCGACGCCCCTCGCCAGTCCCGACACGAATCCGCCCGGCTCGTGCCTCAAATTTCCGCCCTCCGGGTGCGTACTACCTCCCCGATATGCGCGTCGGAATCGTCACCCTCGGCTGCGACAAGAACTCCGTGGACAGCGAGTACTGGGCCGGCGCCCTTGCGCGATCCGGGATCGAGGTGGTGGCCGCCAGTCCGCAACCCGACGGCGCCGAATTCGATGCCGTCCTTATCAACACTTGCGGCTTTATTGACGCAGCCAAGGCGCAATCCATCCAGACCATCGTCGGCTGGCTCGAGCATAAGCGCCGCCGCGCCACTGCCGGCAACGGAGCGCGCCTGCGCGTCTTCGTCGGCGGATGCCTGACGCAGCGCTACCGCGAACAGATGGTGCGCGAACTGCCCGAAGTGGATGGTTTCCTCGGCGTCGGTGATTTCGAGCGCGTGGCCGATCTCATCCGCTCGCCGGGCGATACCGCCGGCCCCGTGAACATGATCCGGGAACTCCCCTGCGTCGAGGTGCGCGCCGACACGCCCCGCCTTCCCCTCGGCCCCGCCGCGCCCCACGCATTCCTCAAGATCGCTGACGGCTGCAACCACAACTGCACCTTTTGCGCCATCCCGTCGTTCAAAAGCCGCCTGCGCAGCACTCCCCGGGAAATCGTCCTCGCCGAGGCGCGCCTGCTCGTCTCGCGCGGCGTGCGCGAGATCAACATCGTCGCGCAGGACACCAGCGACTACGGCCAAGACCTTTACAGCAGCCAATACGGCATCGCCGACCTTCTCGCCGACCTCGCTGCCATCCCGGGCGACTTCTGGCTGCGGCTCTTCTACTTCTACCCCGGCGGCATCACCCCGGCCTTCCTCGACGCCATGACCGCCTCGCCCAAGATCGTGCGCTACCTCGACATGCCGCTCCAGCATCTCGACCCAGCCATGCTGCGGCGCATGAAACGCCCTCACCGCGAGGTGAACACCTTCGACGCCATCGCGCGCCTGCGCGCCGCCATCCCCGGCATCGCCCTGCGCACGACCTTCATCGTCGGTTTCCCCGGCGAGACGGACGCCGAGTTCGCCAACCTGCTCGACGGCGCCGCCCGGCTGCGCCTCAACCGGGTGGGCGTCTTCCCTTATTCCGTCGAGGACGGCACGCCCTCCGCAGACATGCGCCCGCGCGTGAAAAAGACCGTCCGCACCGCCCGCATGGATCGCCTCATGCGCCAGCAGGCGCGCATCTCCGCCGAACTGCTCGCTGGGCGCGTCGGTTCCACCATCCGCGTCCTCGTCGAGCAGCAGACCGGCGACGGCCGCTACATCGCCCGCTCCGAGGGCGACGCCCCCGAGGTGGACGGCCTCGTCCACATCACCGCGCCCGCCGGTCTGCCCGTCGGCGACTTCGCCGAAGTGCGCGTCACCGGCTCGGACACCCACGACCTCTACGCCCAAGCATGACCGCCCCCCGCCCGCCCTCGCGCCCTCGCGCCTTCGCATAAGTCCCTCCCCCGGCGCCCACTTTTATGCGCCATCACGCGCCTTTGCGGTTCCCACGCCTCTCTCGCCTTGCACCCCCCTTTCCTCCCACCAGCCTCCGGCGCGGACTTATGGCAACCACAGCCAACCGGCCGCTCCCCTTGCGGCATGCCTGGGTGAACTGGGACAAAGCGCGTACAACGGGCTACAAAAACCAGTAAAAAGTTAGACGGTGGAAGGGGGCTTATGCCGTGTGCAGTTGAAAGGGAGGTGGCAGGGGGTAGGCTTTACGGCGGCTATCCATTTAAAAGTGGGGCTAAATCCAATTGCTTTTCAAGAACCTCAGGGCCTAGCGAACTCAATCTGCGCAGAATCCCTGACCCCGAATGTCACACATCCCAGTAGTAACGAGCACGAGGACACGAGGAGCAGAAAAACGAAGCGGGCTGCTGGATGAGGTCAGGGCAGCTTTGACCTGCACTGCGGCGCCGCGAGGTGACAAGAGATCATATGACGAAGTCTGGCGGAAAAAACAACGACACTGCCGTGATTGTCGCCAGCGAGGCTCAATTTTGGCGAATGGCCGGCGCCCCGCGCGGCTTTGCAGACGCTGCCAATGGCGGTAGCGGCCGTCAGCAGCGCTTCGAGGCGAGTTTCCGTCCCGCCGACCCACTGTTGGGTCTCATTGACTTGAGCGGCGAGCGGCTTCAGGAGGACAATCATGGGCGGTGGAGCGTCCCGTCCAACGGGACCGCCACTTTCGCCCGGGTGCATTCCTCGGTGAACTACCTCACGCGCGCTGGCTTGGTCGGTTTTGTGCTGGCCAACCGCTTGATGTCGGTCAATCAGTCCAGCAGGCGCGAGACTGCGTGCGCGCAGGAGGCGACGCATGGCTGACAACCGGTTTCAGTCACAAATTGGACGGCGGATCTCTTTACCGGGGCATTTCGACGAGCCGGTCGTCCTTGAAGACATACGGCCACTCGGAGGGGATGGTTCCCTCGGCTATGAATGCCGAGTCCGGTTGCCGAGCGGCACTCTCGAAGAGGCGGTCATCTCGGCTGCGGAGGCTGCGACCCTTCTCGAAACGGATCTGGAAGCGCCGGCTGCAGTCAAACCAGTTGATGCGGAACGGCTCCGGCTCTTGATCGAGTCCGCGCGGATTCGGCTGGCCTACGCCTATGACCGACAGTTCGCCGTGAGTCTCTCAGGCATCCGTACCCTGCCCCACCAGATCGAGGCTGTCTACCAAGCCATGCTGCCGCAGCCTCGCCTGCGCTTCTTGTTGGCCGACGACCCAGGGGCAGGAAAAACGATCATGGCCGGCCTGCTCATCAAAGAGTTGAAACTGCGAGAGGCCATCGAGCGCATCCTTATCCTGTGCCCCGCTCCGCTCACGATTCAGTGGCAGGATGAGATGCTCCGTTGGTTCGGCGAGTCGTTTGACATCATTTTCGCCGCAGTGGACCAACAACAACTGACCAACCCGTGGCAGCGCTCCTCGCAGGTCATCTCCTCGATTGACTACGCCAAGCAAGAAGATGTCCGCGAGCGCGTCTGGCAGCAGCGCTGGGACCTCGTGATCATTGATGAGGCGCATAAATGCTCAGCATACACCAAGTCTTACTCGGGACGCAACGACGAGGTGGCGGAGACCAAGCGGTATCAGTTGGCCAAACGGCTATCCGAGTCGGTTGACCACTTGCTCCTACTCACGGCAACTCCGCACCACGGCGACGAAGAGCGGTTCGCTCATTTCATTCGCCTGCTGGACCCAGACCTTTTCCCAGAGCCGCATCGTCTGCCTAACGAAGCAGAGAAAATCCGTAAAGAGGTGCTAAAACTGGGCAAGGATTCGCCTTGGTGCCTGCGTCGCCTCAAAGAAGACCTCAGGGACCTGAACGGGAAGCGTATTTTTCCCGACCGACACGCACGGACCGTGACATTCCGGCTCAACAGTGAGGAGTATGCCCTTTACAAGTCGGTCACCGCGTACATCAACGAGTTCATTCCCCAGCAAACGGGACAACGCCGGTCTTCAGCCGCACTCACTCGTACTGTTCTCCAGCGGCGCTTAGTGAGTTCCACATGCGCCATTCACGAATCTCTAAAGCGACGGCTCAATAAGCAAGAGGAACTACTCAAAGAGTTGCTGAGCCTATCCCCGACCCAGCGGGACAAGCGCCTCGCGGCCCTCCAAGGGCGACTGCCTGATGCCGAGCAAGACGAGGACGATCTCGATGAAGAGTTCCGCGATCAACTCGCAGACGAGTACACGGCGGCCTTGGAGGTGGAACAACTTCGAGCCGAGATTTCCGCTCTCAAGGACTTGGTTGAGCAAGCCCGTCGAGTGCGAGAGTCGGCGAGCGACTCAAAATTAGCCGCCTTAAAGAGATGCCTCGGCGAAGCCCAGTTTGCGGAACTCCAAGACGGCCGGGGCAAACTGCTTCTGTTCACCGAGCACCGCGACACGCTCAACTACCTGCGTCAATACCTCGAACGCTGGAACTACAGCGTGTGCGAAATCCACGGCGGGATGAACCCTCACGAGCGCAAGCGAGCGCAGGAATTATTCCGCACGACGGCTCAGGTCTGCGTCGCGACCGAGGCAGCGGGGGAAGGGATCAACCTCCAATTCTGCCACCTGATGATCAACTACGACATGCCGTGGAATCCCACACGGCTGGAGCAGCGGCTCGGCCGCATCCACCGCATCGGTCAGAACCAAGATGTTTACGCATTCAACTTCGTCGCCACGGATTCCGAGGACGGGCAACCCATTGTTGAAGGGCGCATCCTACAGCGCCTCCTCGAGAAACTCGAGATGATGAACGAGGTTCTCGAAGGACGGGTCTTCGATGTCATCGGCGAGGTCTTGTCACTCAACGATGTGAACCTTGCCGACATGCTGCGAGAGGCGGCATATGATCCTCGCCGGCTTGACGAGTACCTGGACCAAATTGACCGCATTGATCCGAAGAAGTTGAAAGAGTACGAGGAAGCCACGGGCATTGCGCTGGCCCGGAGCCATGTAGACCTCACAGGCTTTCACCGCCGCAACCTCGAGATCGAGGAGAGGCGGCTGATGCCCCGCTATGTAGAGGCGCAGTTCATCGCCGCGTCCAAGGAGGTCGGCCTGCGCGTAGAGCCGAGGGCGGACGGCCTGTGGCGCATCGAGCGTGTCCTCGCCGACCTGCGCAGCGAACGCCTGCGGTCGGTTCAGCGCCTCGGCAAGGCCGAGCCCTCTTACCGTAAGGTCACATTCCACAAGCAGCACCTTGAGCAGCCGGCTCACATGGACGCCGTCCTTATAGGCCCCGGTCATCCCCTCTACGCGGCGGTTGACGAGAGGCTCAATGAGAAGTTGGCGACTCTTGATGGAGGGATCGGGGTCTTTATTGACCCGGGGGCGACCGAGCCGTTTCGCCTCCATTTCTTCGAGGTCTCCGTTCGCGGCAGGGACTCGAAGGGCAACGATGTCCCCCTGCACGGAGAACTCGTCGCCGTGCGGGAGCAGTCCGGGCAGTATGAAATCGTACCGAGCGACATCCTGCTCAACCTGCCAGCGCACCCGAATCCCCCGGCCGAGGTCAGTCCTGTGGAACTCCAAGCCGCATCGGATTATCTCAAAAGCACCTACCAACTCGAATGCCGCGAGCGTTGCCAACAGGAGCGTCGGCGCTACGCAGACATCTGCCAGAAATACTTGGAGGGCTCCTTCGATGCCCGCATCAAGCGGGCCCAAGAGCGGGCCATGGCCCTCATGGCTGAGGTCTCAGCGAACCCGGATTTCAAGTTGGCCGCCGAGGAAGCCCGCAAGTATGTGGAGGAACTTCAGCGGCAACGCACGGAGCGCTTGAGCGGGCTCGAAAAACTCAAAGTCGCGCGCACCGGACCCGTACGGCATGTAGCCACGGCCCTCGTCTTGGCACCGGGGGCGGACAACGAAGCGCAGATTGCGGACCTCGCGGACGATCCCGACCCCATGATCCGCAGGAAAAGCGAGTTGGCTGCTGAGGACCTCGTCGTGGCAGCCCTCAAAGAAGAAGGCTTCCCCGAAGGTAATATCGAGCGCGTCGGACACCTGAACCTCGGCTTCGATATACGCGCACACCGGATCGCAGACCCTGCAACCGGTGAGACCTTCGTCAAGCGCGTCGAGGTCAAGGGGCGTACGCGCGGGCTGCCCGTCCGCCTGACGACGAACGAGTGGTACAAAGCCCAGCAACTCGCCGAAACCTACTGGCTCTATGTGGTGTGGGACCCGCTGAGCGACAGCCCCGAGTTGGTTAAGATCCAAAACCCCGCAGCGCGGCTCGACCACGCCAAGCGTGAGATCGTCGCGACCCGATTCTACGAAATTCCGGCCGAGGCTATACTCGCAGCCGAAGGGGGGGCATAATTATGGCAATTACCGCCCAGCAGAAAGAACTGGCCGAAAAATGCCAATGGACCGCGGCTAGGGACAAAGCTCCGCAGGTGAGGTTGATCGCCGGACCAGGCACGGGCAAATCCCACACCATAGAAAAGCGGGTTGCGACGCTCTTGTTGAATGGGGCAACGCCAAGCCATGTCTATGTGATTTCATTTACGCGGGCGACCTGCGAGGAACTCGAAGCCCGCATCCGGGCTTTCTGCGCGAACCTTTCTCCCCCCCCACATGCCTCTCCCCCCCCAGATGCCTCCCAAGTCCATGTATCAACCATGCACTCCTTGGCGCTACGGATTCTTCGTCGCGCTAACCTGCTAAATTCGTACCCAAGCACGCCCATCATCCTAGACGACTGGGAGCAGACACATGTGTATGAGGCGGAACTAGCCAGTAGCCTCGGATGCAAGCAGCGCCGTGCAGCAGAGATTCGCTTGGCGCATGACGCGCGGTGGCAAACATTGAACCCACAGCATGTGGC
>JAOAAY010000066.1 GCA_026418615.1 Candidatus Sumerlaeaceae bacterium
GTGCAGGATTGCGTGGCTCCCGCTGTTCGCGCGTACAACGCGCTGATTAGAGGCGCTGACGGCGATTCCAGTATTCCGGAGTAATACAGTTCTATGGCAAGTCGCTAGCCCCGATTGCCACCGGGACAGGGGTTTCTCCGAGGAGTTCCTCCGCTTTAACAGGTTTTTCTCCGCGGCGCACTTCGAAGTGCACGCCCGTTTCGCGCTGAGCCGGCAGAAGGCCCGGCCGGCCAAGCGGGTCGCCGCGCCCGACTCGGTCACCCTCGCTCACCGTTCGGGTGCCGAGATGGGAATAAACCGAATACAGCCCCTTGTCGTGGGCAATGATGACAACATTTTGTGCACCTCGGAGTTCTCCGGAGAAAACCACTGTTCCGGCGGCTGCGGCCTTAATAGAGCGGTCTGGCGCAACCGGCACTTGCGAGCCGTGAATGGCGGCGGTGTTGAGGAGTGGTGCCGCGGGCAGTGGGCGTTCGGGCAGGTCTTCACGGGGGAGCGGTGTGTTGTCCGGTACGAAAGGCATAATGGTAGGCAGCGGCATAGGTCCGCCCAGAACGAGGGACGCCAACCGTATACGACCAGCCATGGCGCGTGCCTCCGCTTTGGCCAGATCGAGGAGATTCAGGTCCTCCGGAGTCAAGGCGCCAGCAGATAACAATGCGACATTGGCAGCCTGCACGGCATCCAATGCGGAGATAGTCACTGAGATCGAGTTTATATTGGGCGCGACGGTGGCGTGCCACCATTCGCGCAAATCGCGCCACTGGGTGCTTCGCCGGATGGTCTCCTCGTGAGCAACCGCCTCGCCGGCGGCGGTCCTCAGTCGCTCGATCGTTTGGAAAGTTGATTCACGCGCCCGCATGTCGGCTCTGAGCGAGGCTCGCAGAGCCACTTCGTGCCTGGACGAGAGGGAAGGTCCCCACCACACGGGCACCCGGTTGACCCGGCCCACGATGTATAGCGCTCTCAGCGTGCGTGCGGCGTTGCGCTCGCGCCGTGACGCGGCATCGGAGACCGCCGCGAAGGCTGCCGTCAGAGCGGCCGCACGGTTGCCTGCGGCCGCCTGCATGTAAAGGCGTGTACCCGTCGTGTCGGGCTTGATGCGCTGCAGGTCGTGCAGGTCGGAGAAATAGTCCAGTAGCCGGAACGGGTCGCTGCGCCAGCGTGGTGTGGCGCGCCCCGCGGCCTCGGGCGGGCGACCAGATTCTACCGTTTGCATAGCCCTTTGCAAGACTGGAGAGACGGGGGCTGGCCGGTCGCGGCGGGAGGGAGAATTGGTGCGCGGTCGGGCATTTGCGGACTTTGCAGGCATTGTTTTCTGCCGAGTGGAGTTGGCGGAGACTGAGCGGGTGGCATCAGAGTTGGCGGCTTTTAGCGTAGTGCGCGAGGGCGTTGACGCGGTGTCGGGTTTTCTGGGCATTTTATCTGAAGCAGCCGCCGCGCAAACCGCAAGGACGACAAGCGCCGCGATAGCCGTGCGCGGGATCATGCGGCCACCCGTCGAGGGACGCGGCGTTTTCGCCGCACGCGAAGGAGTTCGGTCAGCACGAAGACCGACATGGAGAGGGTCAGGGCAGCGACCGCAGTGAGCAAGTCACCAGAGTGTAAGTCAGGCGGGCTGGTAGATACCTGTCTGAGGATCACACTGGTCGCAATACAGCCGGTTGCGACCGTGATAGCGGAAAGGATGCCAGCAGACACGATGGCGGCTGGGATGGAGGGGTAACGGCGCCGGCGACAAAGGAACAGCGTAAGAAGCAATGCTCCCAGCGTTCCCAGCGCGGCTAATCCGCGTGCAAGCCCCCGACCGTAGGCACGAGCCGCGTCAGCAAATTCGACGAAACGGTCGAGTCCCGTGGTGTTGAAGGCCACAAAGTCGGTTTCTGGCAGACTTTCCAACTCCCTGAGAAATGCCGGGACATCGAACCCTTTTTCAAGCAGGCGTGGGTGACGCACTTCAATGAGAATGGGTAAAGGGGCAAGTTCCAAGTCCGGGAGTCGCTGCATCCACGGCTCTTGAAGTCCGAGCAGGGCGCGCGCGGCGACTTGGCCGATGACATCGGCTCGCAAACCGGGCGTCTGCGTGCGCAGCCGGTTAGCGAGGGCCTGTGCGTCGCTCTCGGTGACGCTTTCCCGCAGCACGATGGTCGCCGGAGCGTCAAAAGCGCGGTCTTGCAGGGCGCTTTGCACGGTGCTGCTGATGGACAGGGCTACAAAGACGCAGGCCATAAAGAGTCCGGCCAGAACGCCGTTGGCCGCAATACTTGTCGCGATCCCCGCCAGCCCGGGTTGCGCCTGCGCGCTCTTGCTCGTCGCCATCACGGCCGAAGTATCACTTCACTGCCGCGTGATTCAGACGATGCCCGGTTCAACCAAGCGTTGCCTCGTGTGCGCCGACGGGGTTCAGTGTGCGCAGTAATCCAATCCGAGGAGGCGCTACTTTGTCGTCGCTGGCGAGATACACGATTACTATAGACGAGCGATTGCTGGAGCGTTTCGACCGATTCATTGCGGCCCATGGCTACAGTAACCGATCAGAAGCCATCCGCGACCTCATCCGCGATGCGCTTGTGGAGGACGAATGGGTCCGGGGCGGCGGCAAGGTGGCGGCGACGGTCACACTGGTTTATGAACATCACAGCCATGTGGCGGAGCGACTGGCCGACGCGCAGCATCATCATTTCGGGATCGTGGTTTCGGCCACCCATGTGCACCTCGACAACGAGCACTGCCTCGAGGTCATCATTCTTAGGGGGCGTGCGCAGGAAGTTCGTTCATTGGCGGACACCCTGATTGCCACCAAGGGTGTCAAACACGGAAAGGCTGTGTTCACAACAGAAGCGAAGGATCTATACTAAATATTCTGTGCCCTAGGCACGGCGGGTGCAATAAAATTAGTTTTTACTTGTCAGCGGCACACCGCGTGTGCACCCATTAAGTGTCAACTTGGGGAGGGCTAACACGATGAACGCCTACAAAGTTTTAGGTTTTGCAAGATTAGGGACCATCGTGACGGCGATGGTTCTTCTGCAGGCAACGGCCGCGGCTGATGTGCTGATGGAGAATTTCGATGACGGGAATCTGTTTGCCGAGAATTGGGGTAATGCCCAGTGGCGGGCCGCCGCAAACGAACAGACGAACGGTCCGGGAACAGCGGTTCGAAGCACGGGGAACAGCCCGGGAAATCTCGCATCCAGTTCCAAGAAGGCTTTCCTGGTGCCTCATGCGGGCGGCTTTGCCTACTGTTTTTCAGATGGTCATGCCGGTTCCACTGGCCCGACGCTGGACAGTCGGCGGTATCAAGTGGTCGGGCTGGGTATGGACCGCGCGACTGATGCTCCCGATGTGAACACCCACAATTATCTGCGCGTGACGGCGTGGCGCGATACTACGACGGAGAGTGTCACGGGTGCTAGTTTCCTGGTGTCGCTGATTCAGCGAAGCGTGGGATCCTGTTTTTTTGGGCTCTATCCATGCTATCCGAACCAGTCGTTAGGTCCGTGGAATGAGTCCGGAACCACTGTCACGGGTGCGGGTCTCGCCGTCACGAACACTCCGCAAGTCTTCATCGTTAACTATAAATCGAGTACCCGGTTCAAACACGACCCGATATATAAGTATTTTACGGACAACCAGCCGTGTGGGGCCTGCGGGCTGCGCGGTGATGCCAATCTGAGCCAAATTCGCGGCATTTCCCTTGGGTGGCGGCGTGATGGGCCTCAAGCCATCAATGGGATGTCGGCTACCTTTTTCATAGACGACCTGATGCTGCTGCAGAAGTATCCTGCTTACGGATTGGCGGGCGGGACTTCCTTCACCCTTCAGGAAGGCAACCCGGGCACGCAGTCATTTCAGGTGTAGCTCGATGCCATGCCGTCGCATCAAGTCACGATCACCGTGGGCGCCCCGAATTCGCGCGTGGAATTCAGCACAGACGGGATCAATTTTGCTCCGACTGCGGATCTCGTGTTCACGACCTCGAACTGGCAGACCACGCAAACAGTGACCATGCGGGCCGTGGACAACCTCGCTGTGGACGGCAACACATCGTTCGCGCTGACCTTGTCCCGAACGACAAGCGATCTGTTTTACGCGAGTCCATCGTCCGCGCCCATACCGGTTCTCACGGTGACGGTGCTCGACAATGATGTTCCGCCGCAGGTCGCGTCGGTCACCCGTGGTGGCGGTTCGCCAACAAATGCGGCATCGGTGAATTTTACGGTGACCTTCACCAAGCCGGTGACGGGTGTGGATGCGAGCGATTTCGCCGTGTCCGAAACTGGCACGCTTTCGGGATGTGCCGTAACGGGTGTGGCTGGATCTGGAAACACCTACACGGTAACCGTGGGCACGGGCACAGGCGAGGGGCTGCTCAGGCTCGATGTGTTGGATGATGACACCATTGTGGATGCGGGCAGCAATCCTCTGGCCGGCGCTTATTCTACGGGCGAGGAGTATCAGATTGACCGGACGCCACCCTCTTCGTCCCTGCAGCCAGTGGCCGACGCCACGCGTGCCGGAACCACTACGCTGGAACTGGCGTTCGCCGCAAGCGACGCCGTAGGCTTGGGAGAGGTTCGGCTGTATGTTCAACGACCGGGTGAGACGGGGCTGGGCGATTCGGGCACGACGCAAGCAGGCGTCAGCGGCACTTTCGCCATTGCCGACGCCACGACCGACGGGCTTTACCTGTTTGCCTCGCGGGCAATTGACGCTGCCGGAAATGCCGAAGCGGAACCGGTCACGGCGCAAGCACAGGTACTGCTCAATGTGGACGAGAACAGCACCTTCAGCGTGCAACTGACGACCACTGGACCACAGGAACTGGTGTTGCCCATGCGTGATGATCTCGATGTAACCGTGACGCTGACCGGTGCGGATGCTCCGGGTGTGCTGTCGGTGGCGCGCTTGGATGGCTTGACCTCGCCACCCGCCTATTTTGGCGTTCCTGCTCTGTTGGTGGACGAGGCGCTCTCCATTGCGGCCGATTTCGGTCTCGCGGGGAATGCAACCATCCAATGGGCTTACGACCCGGCAAATGCCGCCGGGTTGGGTTCCAACCCGATTGACTCGGCGTGGCGGTTTGACGGCGAAACGAATCTCGGGACCCTGAGTGCCAGCGCAGCCAACGGTGTCGTGACCATTCCCGGTGTCGCCGGCTTTTCAACCTGGTACATTGGCAATGCGAGCGCGGTGCCGGTTTCAGTTTCCGGGTTCCGGGTCGAGTAGAGCGCAGGACTCACCCGGGCCGTGTGACCCACACGGGGCTTGACCACGCCATGTTGCCGTCCCGGCAGGTGACGCGCAGGTAGTACCATGCTGTGCCTGCCGGGACTGGCTTGTCCTCGAAGGTGAACTTGGAGGCGTGTCCCTCGCCGCCGAAACTGTAAATGATTTCGTTGTTTCTTACGATCTCGAGGTATTCGATGGGCGATTCGCTGTCGCATTCGACCCGGATTTTCAGTGGACCGGAGTCCTCGAACTCCTCGCCCATCACATGGCCGTTCACTTCGAAGAGCAGGCGGGCCCAGATTCCTGAGGTGGCGTAACAGCGTCGGGCGCGAAGTGCCTCGAGCACGGCTTGGCGGGTGAGGTTTTTGGCAAGAATCGCGGCCCACCCCGCGCGATAAGGATCGCGCTTCCAAGCCACGCCATGCTGGTGGAGCAGACCATGGCAGTCTGTGCCGCCGATGAGACCGAACTTGAGGCCACGCGCCCACCCGTCCTGCACAAAGTGTCCCTTCAGCCCGCCGCGGTGTGCGATCGGGCGGTTGCCCATGTGCTCGTAGGCGCCATGCACTGACACCATTTCGATGACAGGTGTCACCTGCGGGTCAAAGTTTTCCCAATCCATGCCTGTCCACCCAATGTGATGGGGAATGGCGATGCCGCCCATTTCGCGCACTCGCGCTGTCACCTTTGCTCCTGTGTTGCACTGCCCGGACCGATGGTCGAGCAGCGGGACATCGGGGGATGCTGAGTAAATGTTTTTGTGACCTGCGCCGTCCGGGTAGCGGGCGGTGGTCCACTCCTGGCCGTGCAGGGTGACAAAACGGCCGGGTTCGTCAAAATGCTCCGTGATGGCTTTGATGTGCGCCCATTCCGCGCGGGTCACACCGTTGCCCACGAAGTAGTCGTGATCGGTTACGGATGCAAAATCGAGGCGATAGTAGTCGCGCCGCATGATATAGTACTCGTCCACATCGCCGCAGCCGTCGCTGATCCAAGTGTGGCCATGGATGTCGCCAAAGTAATATTTGTAGTCGCCCCATGGGTCGAATTCGATGCGGCGCGGCGCCGGGCGGAGCGATTCCACCACTGCCGGGCTTGCCGGCTTCAAAGGTGCCTGACACGGTTTGTATGTGGTGAGTCCGGTGATGCGGCCCGCAGCATTTCCCTGAAGGTCGCGCCGTGCCACAAGCAGCGTCCCGTCGCGGCCGAGGGCCGCCTCCAGATGCTGACCGCGTCCTCCCCATCCATCTTTGGGAAGACGCATGAGCGGCGACCAGCCGGCCGTCGGCGACCATGTCTGGATGTAAAAGTTGTGCGATGCGCGGCCGAGCACGTGCACCACATCCCCTGGCGCCGCGACGAGGCGGACGCACTCAAATCCCTGAACGGTGCCTGTCATGTCCCGGTTGCGGCCGGGAGGTGGCACGGATGGCATCAGAAGTCGGTCATGGTCCAGCGCGGCCAGTTGGAACCATTTCGGGATGTCCCACTCGCCCGGATTCCAGATATTGGTATGCCAAGCGATCCACAGGCGTTGCGCGCCGGGTGCGGCTGCAATAGCCGGTGCCATGCTGAGCCCGGGGCCCTGCGTCAACGGTCTGCGGTTGATCCGGCCCGCCCGCAAAACGGCCAATTCAATATTGATCGCCCCCAAACCGTCAAAGCGGTCATACGCAATATAAACCTTGTGGCCGGAGCAGGCAACCGCTGGGCGGCGGCAATCGCCGGATTTCAAGCGGGCCACCTCGACGCAGGGGCTAAAACCTTTGTCGCTCGACCATGGTCGCGCCACGATGGCAAATGGTGCCCCGGGCGACTTTTCCTCCCAGACAAACCAGAGTTGCCGGCCGTCGCAAGCGAGCGCAGGATGCATCGCCAGGCGACCGGCCTGACTCACCTCGAGCAATTCCGGTTGGGCTGAATCGGCTCGAACAGCAGCCATGATGCGCCAGTCGTCTGCGGCCCTGCATTCGGCCCAGACGACGGCAAGACCCTCTGGTGTCGCCAATGCACGCGGATGGATGGCTTGTCCCGGCCCACGATTTAGCGTGCGCGGCGGGGCGGATCCGCCGTCAATCGGGGCCAAGCGGATCGAGTCCCAGTCGCCGGATGCGTCAACCCAAGCCATCCAAGGCCGCCCGTCCGCCCCGGATGCGATGACCGGATATTCGTTGTTCACTCCTTCGACCGGCATTTTCGGCGGTGTGTAGGCTGTCTCTTATACACATCT
>JAOAAY010000067.1 GCA_026418615.1 Candidatus Sumerlaeaceae bacterium
ATGCAAAGGCTTGACAAGTCCACCCAAAGAGTAATCAGGAGTATCTTGGAACTTGACTCCAGACAGCCGGACATTGGGGCTGGTGCCATACACCGAATAGGCCGGATAAATCAGGCTGCCGAGGCAGTCGATATCGCTGGCGTACACCGTGGCGTCAACGACCGGAGCGAACAGCGTCTGTTGCCCGGCAGCAAGAAACCGCGTCCCGGAAATATCAAGCCGGCAGGCCTGATCCACGGCCACAATCGCGCTGTCCGATGCGGTACCGCTCCGCTCCGTCACAACCCGGCCTCCAAGCCAGACCGCCCGGCTACCGCCAAGATGCTGCGTCGTGCTCGTGTTGTAGCCGCGATAGACGCACAGCGCGTTCTTGGCCTGCACCTTCCCGCCATAGATCTCACAGCCGGAAAAATGGGCAACATGCGTCGTTTCCGCTGTGCTCCACGGACCCGTCACCAACACAGCGCCAGAATCGCCCTCGAAACGGCAATTGAGCGCGTCAAACCGTGTAAAGGTTGTCCGTGTGTCGTTGACTTTGATGCCAACGGCCGCGACAAACCCGCCAACGCCGCCGAAATGCGCAATGTTGCGCACAGTCAAGCCCTCAACCCGCACGCGGTCGGCGCGAATCCAGAGAGGCGCGCTGGTACCCCAGATACTGGACACTCCAGCGCTGGTCTCGATCACGCACGCATCGCGCGCGAGACCGCGGACTGTCACGCCCGTTGTCTCAACCGTCACCCGTTCGTCATAGGTACCCGGATGCACTAGCACCACGGCGTTGGTGGTTCCGTTAACCGGAGTCATAGCCCTCACATAATTTAGGGCACCCTGAATGGTTGAGAATTCCTGACCAATTCCAACCGTATAAACGGTGTCTGTCGTAACATTCCCGGTCGCGACGGCATGTACATAGTTTTCGGTAGCCAGTTTTTTGCCGTCAACGCGGATGTAACTTTGGCTTGCGGCAATTCCAGTGGTATCGGCAACGCCAAACTCTATCGCCACTGGCGAAATGTCATCGCGCCCAGCGCCGATGGCTTTCGTCTTGAAGTCGCGAAAAACAGCGCTCCCCGTTGTCAATCCCTGTGCACAGGTTATGCCAACAAAGGCACAGATGGCGGGGACAAGCAGAAATCTATGAAAGCCCTTCTGCCGTGCTCTATATCCGGGTTTGCCCATTGATGAAACGCTCCAAGGCACTGATGGATCTGTTTCAACGAAACAGATTCTGCTGGATTGTCCGTAAACAATCCATTTTCGACACTAAGGTAAAGCACACCCTTGTTGTTAGTCAACGGGTTTATGACAAGCCCAACGACACTTCCGCCTCGAACATAACGGATTTTGGTCTCGCCACCAGACAGGAACACTCCCGTGCAAATGGCGTTGCAAAATCTGTCCGGGTCGGCCGCGGACGCCAAAATAGCCGTCCCGTCAGGCCGAACCTGTATGGCGTGCCCCTCAAGGATGCTTTCGGCAGGATCGGCGACTCGTTCGGCAAACTGGCGCACAGAAGGCGCCTCTCCCGATTCCAAGCCGGCGGTTGCAGACAGGCCAGCCGCCGACTTTACCGCCTTGTTGCGCGCGTCAATCTTGGCGTCTTTGCTGGAAACGGCCGTTTGCATGTTGGCCTGCTGCGCCATTAAAGCCCCGAGACAGCGGCCAATCTTGTCCAATTCCTCGGCAATCACTCTGGTCGCCATGTCCCCATCTCTGCCAGCCTTGCGCTCTCTCTCAAGATCCGCATACAAGGACCGGAAACTCTTCAGAGACATCGACTGCCACAAGCCCTGCTTATTTCCCGGAGGAGCCACAGTCTTCCACCCCCAGTTTAATGCCACGGTATTCAACGCGCAAGTGGCGCGTAGATAATCCGGAAACCCTAATTAGAGCCGTCTGGAACCGCTTCGGATCAAGCCTAAACTTGTCGTATGTCGTGCTGCTTTGGAAGGATCGAACGACATCTGGCGTAAACTCGCCCGGGGCCCCACTCCGATTCTTTCCGTCTATCTGAATACTGACGCTGGCGTCTGTCTCTGCAAGAGAACCTATTTCGTTGTAACTCTTGATGTTTGGTTGGCACCACATGACCTTGAGGCAATTCCCAATCGGCTTCAGCACGCCGGTACAGCAGTAGAACTCAACGGCCTGTTCTTGCTTGAACGAGTCCGGGCGGCTATAGTCTATGCCGTCGGTGAAAATGTTCTTGCACAAGAAAACGCCAATCCCGCCGTTTTCGTCTCCGTACAGCAGTTGATAATCGCCATCTTTTGTTTGCGTGACCAAAACCGCCGTGACGCGGACCGGGGTAGAGAAGGGCAGAATGGCGTTTGTCTTGGAATCCCAGATAAATCCATCTTTGTTGCCGATTTTGCCAATGCGATTTAGCCCGAAGCAGACATAGTAATCATCCCTCGGATACCAGCAAGCGACTGCATCAACAATGCTTCGGACATCAAAGAACCGTTGAAATGCAAAAGCATTTCCAGCAATCTGGCCGACAGGACGCACCCCGGCCTGCGTTACACTTTGCAACCCTTGATCGCTAAGATAATAGACAACATCCTGACGGTCCATAGCCAGCGTCTTTCGACCAATCGCGCCGCTGTTTCTCGACAGAAAGTTGAACGCAACACTCGACCAGAACATTTCATCTGTCGCGTTCCCGCCTGTCATCATAACCCACTTATTGGTCTTCGCAAAGAACAACGCATCCCGGCTGGCTATTGCGGCAATTGGTAGGCTATTATCGTCAGGATCTAATTCGGCCTCAAGCCTGTTCAAGGGCGGGAAGGTTTCCGGGCTATATGTTGCCCCGCCAAGCGCCTCTCCACCAAAGAAGGCCGAAAAGTAAACCACTCCAGGGGATCCGGCAAACGCAAAATCAGAAAATACGCCTCCAGCGCTCTCAAACCCGGATGAGTCTATATTCATATCCGGATGCTTAAGGTATATCGTTTGCCCCTCAACATCCACAACAAACCACCCGGTTCTGCGCCCGCCTATTATCAGTTCCTTATGAATGATTGCGTCTGTTGGCGTCCAGCCAATGATCTGCGCATTTTTCTCTTTGTTTTTGATTGCCAGCCTCGCGATTCTCTGCTGGTCTGCACTTGGGCCAATGTTTCTGTCGCCAAAAAGCCACAACCGACTGGCAAAGTACTCAGAAAACGCACATGCAGGCGGAAGCAAAGACTGCATCGCAAGTTCCATTGGCCGTCGGCTACCGTCTTGAAGTTTTGCCACGGTTAGCGATGCCGGGGTTGTCGCGGTTGGCTGGCTTAGTGGATACCTGCCAACCATAACCGGGAAGTCCATGCTGCCGGTTTCCCACAGATACCACTCCCAGTAATCGCACCCGTCTATCTCCCTGCCGTCCCGGTCGTATCCGATGTCGCGACAAATCACCTTGCCAGAGGAAGACGGCGGAGACACGGTGATGGACTTCGCGGAAACGGTTATGCTTTGGCTTTTGGGGCCGGGAACACTTCGAGTGGCATCGTCGGACCTGTAAAGACAAATGTACGAACAAAAGGTTCCAGTCAACCCGCCGTTTTCTGATGCTGCCTGTGTTGGCGCTGTCAGGTGTGGCTTTAGCCCCATGCGAAACCACTTGCCGCCAACGAACACAACGCCACGGTCAAGATCGGAAAAGAAAAACAGCCTGTCTCCAACGCGCCTCTGGCTTACGCGCGCGCCGGGAGTCCACACGAACCCTCCCTGCTGATTTATTGATTCTGGCGCGGCCCATGTTTTGGCCGTTGCCTCGTTAGAATCCGAAGACTCGCCAGCCCTGTTGGAATGGCGCACAACATACGAGTACACCGTGGATGGATACAGCCGATCGTCCACAAACGACTTTGTTGCCGGATTGACGCGTGCGACCTCAACATATCCAGTCCCACCGACCTGTTTTCTCCTTATTATCGTGTAATCGGCGTTATCGCAATTGGTTTCCCATTTCAGCGCAATCTGTTTATCAGACAGACTTTCTGCTGTCAGCGAATAAGGCGCGCTAATTGGCGGGCTGGAAAAATCTCCCAGCATATCAATGGATGCCCTTGTCGCCGAAGATTCGCCAAACTCGTTGTAGCAAACAACAGCGACATGCAATAACTCTGACGCCCTGATATTTGTTAATTCGGTTACAATTTCTGTGTAATTGGGGTCCCTAAAACGGATCGGAACGGTTTGCGCAAGTGTCCAACCTGTTCCAGGATATTCAGGCAGCGATTGGCCGTAACTTGTGTAAACGCGAAACCCCAAAGCCGCATTATCATCTTCAGTGATTGTTGGCCGGCGAAACGCAACAACGCATGTCCCGTTGTAAACTGAAGGCTGAGTCAACACCAATTCAGAAACCGGGTTTGGCGGGGCCTCAAATTCGAGTCGCCGAAGAATCGGACTTGGGAGTGAATACCGGTGCAAATAGACGGCTCTGCCAACGCTGGCATTTCGTGGTTTTACGAAAACCCCGAGTTCAACATACTCTGTGGTGCCAGGCAGGCAATCGTAAATCGCGCCCGTTTTGGGGTCTGCCTTTATGGCCTGAAAATTAAGCCAATCAATTCCATTAATAGCAACAAAATAATTGTTTATCTCTAATTGAATCGTTTTTGCTCCCGCGATTGGGGCGATCGGGTCTTTGTCAACAACCGGTGCGTCAGTGCTGACAAAGCCAACATCGCGCGGTTTCTGGTAAATAGTGACATCGCATAACCCGGTTTTTTGAGGGCAAGCGATAAGTATGGCCCCATTTTGCGGCAAAAACCTAAGTTCAAACGGCTGTCTCTGCCGAACAACCGATGGCCGCATCTCGGTCAAAAATCTGATAGTTTCAATAACATCAACAATTGGTCTGGCATCAGAAATTAACTGCACGGCAGAGCCAAACTCGTTGACCAGCATCACTGACGCAACAATATAATCTAATGCTGTTGCCTGAACAGCCGGGAGACGGTATACAGCATCATCAACGCCTCGAAGAACATACGCCGAATTGACATTTAGGCTGGCAATAGACGACTGGACAGAAAGAATGGCATAAATCCAAGACTGCTTGTCTGGCGGGTCAGGCGGGGAGCAATTTATTTCAATGGCAGGCGCACCGCCACCAGCAATAATTGGCCGAACAGTAACAACAGGTGTCCCAGGGTGGGCATTGGAGACTGCTGGCTTTAGAATCTTCCATGAATGCGTGTGCGATATTGATACATTGGGATGATTGAATGTTGGGTTCTGACCGTTGAAGGCAAAAACCGGCCTGTAGCCAAAATCCGGGATATAGATGCCTTCGCACGAATTGACGGGATACGGCGCAGCCCCGTCATTGGTCGTAAGCGTACAATCGAAGGAAAAATACATAGCGCCGTTGAGTTTACCGCCCTGCACATTAATTCGCTTGCTTATAGTCCCAAGATTCGAGAGCGATGTCCCCATTCCATTCACAAAAAAGTTATTTGTCGTGCGAATGATGTATACATCGCAATAACTAATTCCAGTGCCGACGGCATAATCGGAAAATACAACGGTCACATAAACAGTGATCTTTTGCCCGCTGCGAGCATAATACAAATCACTGTTGCCTACGCGCAAGCGAAACCCGTAATTAGGGCTAATTGTCGTGACTATTGTCTGGCTCATTCTTTTGCCCCCAGATCAACGCCAATGTTTCCATAGCAATAGGACCTCTCGTAAAGAAAAGGATCCGTCGAAAGCGAAACCATCGCTATGGGGGGGAAAAAATCTTCATTGTGTTCCGAAGCAACTAAATGAACTGGTGTTCCAACCGTTCCGGCATGGCGGTTAATATTAACCAGCCTTCCGGGATTTCCAGATGCGCTCAAATCTGTGACAATGGCCTCAACCCCTGACGCGTTTGAGCACACGGCTGGCGATTGAACCGTGAAATTGTACTGAGCAAGGCCGTTAACGCTCCATGCGCCCGCGCTTGTGTCCCAATAAACCTCTGTTTCCTGCGGTTTCCCTGCGCTGTTTATGGCCAAAAAAGAGCCCATTGCGCTGCTGCTTGCGTTGTTTCTGTAGTGCGCTCTACTGATTGCGCATCCGCGGCTTTTTACCGCCGTTGGCCCTGTTTCTCTAAGCGAAACGGTGCCGGATATGGGCGCCCAAACGGAATTCGCGAACAGTGTGGCCGTCGCGGGAGAATACCTTGGAGCGATTGCAGCAAGGTCGTTTATGCAAATCATATCGTCTGTCACGCTTGCAGTTGACATTCTTCCGAACGGATCAGCCTTGTAGAAAAGCACATCTCCGGAAGCGCTAACCACAACATAGCAAGGCGAGAAAGAATTGCCCGCGCAAGCCATGAACAACATGTATGCGAGACCGTCTTGCGCAACAAACCCGCACGGATACCTGTTGCTCCAAAACGATGCGTCAGCGGACTCAAGCGACACAGGGAGGCTTGCGGGGCGCATCTTGTAGGAAGAGAGGCCGGGCGGCCATTTAATAAGGCAAACGCGCTGCAGACCAGATTCAAGCCTGTACTCATAAATTGCGCTTGCTGTAACAAAATACTGAACCCCCATCGCACTGGAGATCGGCTGTGCCGTCTTCCACTCTGACAGGCTCATCGAAATCCGAGAAGAGGAAACGGCCTGGACAAATCCTACGCTTGCACTCGGGATCGGGTCGTTGTTTTTGGGGTTTTGGTTTGGGGCAAAACTGTTGCTGCTGTTTGCAATATCACGCATTGAATACGCCAGTGCGTATACATCGGCCGAGTCGGCCTGGACATTAGGCTTGGCCGCAATCACGACGCAATGCGTCGCCGAGAACTGAATTGGACCTATCCTGTTCGCGTGAGCGCCTGCGCCTTCTGGCTGGAAAGAAGACGCGCTCCAACGCTGTTTTTGGGGAAGGGAAAACAACGGGCCGTGG
>JAOAAY010000068.1 GCA_026418615.1 Candidatus Sumerlaeaceae bacterium
CCCCCCCCCCCCCCCCGCCGCATCCGCGCCCGTCACCCTCTCACGCCCCCGCGCGCCCCGCAGCCCCGTTAATACGATTTGACTGCATTATCTTTTGCGACACCAAACCGTCAGCACCTCACCTCGCGAGCGAACACTGTCTACGACGCAGCGCCCCAAGGCCAGCGGCAGAAGAAGTCCGCCGACGGCGGCCTGAACAGCGAACATCGGCAGGTCACGCTCCAGTCCGCTCAGGTGGCGGTACAAGAAATGTCGGCGCCCCGGAAAAAGCCGGTTGAGCCACGCCTGCATGACGCCGAACGGGCCGTATTCGAGCGAGAAAGTTCGCACAGTCGCGATTTCGAAACCCGCCGCCGTCAGAGCCCATTTGAGTCCCGCCCAGTCAAAATGATACAAGTGATGCGGAATATCCCAATGCAACCAGTCCAGCCCGTACCGGCAAGCCGTCGGGCACCCCGCGTTTGGAACCTCAACCAGCAGCCAGCCACCCGGCTTGAGCAGCCGGTGAAGCGTGCGCAAGTAGAGCATGGGATCCCTCGTATGCTCGAGGACATGCAAAATGACGGCGACATCCACAGACGACGCTTCGAATTTGGCCTCGGGCAACTCGCCCACCAACACATGGATGCCGAATCGCGCCCGGATAGCCCGTGCCGCTGTCAGCGAAAGTTGCGTTCCCAAAACGCGATAGCCGCGCCGCTGCAAGGTCGCCAAAATGAGTCCTCGGCCGCATCCGACATCCAAGACGGTACTGCCGGGCGGGCAACGCTGCTGGATTTCCCGCGCGCGCCGTGAGCGGAACCACGCCACCGCCGCCTCCATAAGCGCCGGAAAACGACGGCCATCCTCGCTGCGGTAGTAATCTTCCTGGTAAAACGCTGCGACCTCCTCCATAGGCGGCAAATCCCGGAGGGCCATCAGACCACAGGTTGCGCACCGCAGCACATCCCATCGGCGACCCTCCGGGTGCGCGATCACCAAGCGTCCGCCCCGCTGCCCACACACCCGGCAAGGCCATTCCGGCTCCAAGTCCCCGGCTCGGGCTGCTACTGCACCAGCGGCCATCGGCGAATCCCCTTGCGGTGAAGGAAGTATCGCCAGCCCACGCCAAGGCAGCCCCACGCGTACACGATCCCCCGCCGAAGGTTGATCGTGTGCGCCTCCGGGAAATACCTCGTCTCCACTCCGATCTGAGCAAAGCGCACCCGTCGCTCCACAAGCAAAGCCAGTATTTGGTTGTCAAATAGATAGTCGTCCGAAAGCCGCTCCAAATCAAGCGACTCAAGAACTTTCCGGCTGAAAGCCCGGTAGCCCGTGTGAAACTCGCTGAAAAAGGTCCCCATCAGCCAATTCTGCACGGTCGTCAGCCCGCGGTTGACAAAGTATTTGAGCAGGGGCATCCCCCCCGCCACGGGGCCGCCTTTCAGCGGATCCTGAATAAAGCGGCTCGCCAGCACCACATCCGCCTGATCCAGATAAATGGGCAACACCATGTTGGGGATGAGCCGCGGGTTGTACTGGTTGTCCGGGTGCACCATCACCACGATGTCCGCCCCACGCTCCAGCGCCGTGCGATAGCAGGTCTTTTGATTGCCCCCGTAGCCACGATTGCTGGGGTGAACGATGACCGTTTCGATCAATTCGCGGGCGCGCTCCACCGTGTCATCCGTCGAGGCGTCGTCCACCAGAATAATCTCGTCAAAACATCCCGCGGGCATCTCGTCCAAGGTAGCCTTGAGCGTCCGCGAGGCATTGTAAGCCGGCATGACGACGATCACCTTTTTGTCGGCCCCCTGCAGCAGGTACCTCATTCCCGCACCCCGGAGGCCTCCTGCAACTGCCGGATGAACTCCTCGCGCACGGGCACTTTCAGTTCCCGCAGTCGTCTGACATCAGCCCATGCCTTGTCGTACTGTCGCAGGATATAGTAGTTCGCCGCCCGGTTGATGAGAGCATCCACAAAATCCGGCGACGCCTCGAGCGCCTTCGTGAAGTCCTCGATGGCCCCGGAAATATCTTGCAAGGTGCTGCGCAGGATGCCGCGGCCTTTCAGCGCCATGGGCATGCTCGGGTACAACTCGAGGGCCTTGTCGAAATCGGCACGCGCCCGCTCGAAATCGCCCAACTTGTAGTAACTCGTCGCGCGATTGCAATAGGCCGGCGCAGAGGAGGGATTGATTTCGATCGCCTTGTTATACTTGGGAATGGCCGCCGCGTGATCGCCCATCTCGGCCAGTGCCCCTCCCCAATTGTTGTACAACTGCTCCGACTTGCCCAGATACGGCGCGGCCTGCTCAAAGTCGGAGATGGCCTCGCGCAGCCGCCCCGCCGACTTGCGCTGGCTGCCGCGATTCATCAGAAACACCGGATTGCCCGGATCATAGCGAAGCGCCAGATAAAACATTTTTTCGGCTTCATCCATCCGGCCCAGGTTCGCAAGCGTGTTGCCAAGGTCATTGTACGCGATGGGCAAGTTCGGGTTGATCTCCACCGCCGTCAGCATGTCGCTCAGCGCTTCCTCAAGCCGACCCAGCCGCCCCAACACCGCCGCACGGTTCAGGTAGGCCTCGGAGTAAAAAGGATTCTTGCTGATAGCCAGCGAATACATTTCCAGCGCATCGTTCAGTTTGCCCTGCAGACCGTAAATGCTTCCAAGGTTATTGTACGGGGGCGCGTGATACGGAGCAATCGAGATGGCCGTCTTGTAGTCGGCAGCCGCACGCTCAGAATCGCCCCGCGCTGAATAACAATTCCCCCGGTTGTTGAACGCATGCGCGTACGCAGGATAGAGGGTCACCGCACGGTTCAGCAGGAGCAAACCCTTGTCGTGATCGCCCCGCTCGATGTACTCGGTGGCAAGGTTATTGAAAGCCACCTGAGACCGCGGGTTAACCCGGATCGCATGTTCCCAAAGCGTCAAACCGTTCTTCCACACGAGCGTGTACCGGATGCTCGCCGTCGCCGCCGCAGCCAGAATGACCATCCCGGCCGTTAGCGCCGCCACTCGCCAGCCCTTGGATAAACGCCCCACCAGGGTCGCCGCCGAATGACACAGCGCGATCGTCAGCCCCACCATGGGCAGATAGGTGTAACGGTCGGACGCATACGCACCGCCCACCGGAACAATCTGAATCACGGGCAGCAGCATGATGACATACATGGCCACCGCAAATGCCCACACGCGCGACCGGGCCGCCAAATACAGCGCAACCGCCGCAGCGGCCATCAGCATCTGCGGCCCGAAAAAGGCCGGCGCCGGCAGGATGTCCTCGCGCTCCACCCCGTACGCATACAAGGGCGACAGCGGATGCGGCCACACAAACTTGCCCAAGTAAAAAACAAAACCGTAAGCCGCCGTCTGCAATTTCACCCACCAATCCAACGCAAGGTCCAGACGAATGCTGCCGCCAGAACGCTGCGCCGCTATGGTGACCAAACCCATGATCAGCGACACCACGAAAAACGCCCACTTCTCCAGCAACAGACGCCAAGACATTTTCCGCCCCGCAAACCAGTCGAGCGCGAGCAACACCACCGGCACGCTGACCGCCATCGGCTTGGACAACAGCGCCAGCACATGCAGGACAAACGCCCCCCACAGCGCCCGCTGGGCGCCCGTCCGCGCGTAGTGCAGATACACAATCAGGCACGGCAGCGCGAAAAATGCGCACAGCAGATCTTTTCGCGCCGCAATCCACGCCACGACCTCCACCCGCTGGGGATGGACAGCATACAAAAGGGCCGCAGCAGCCGCAACCCACGGCCGGCCCACTAACCGGCGCCCCAACACATAAACCCAAACCGCGTTGAACCCATGCAGCACCAGATTCACCGCATGGTAACCCCGGGCATCCACGCGCCACAGCCAGTACTCCAGCATGTAGGTCAGCGAGGTCAGAGGATGATAATTGGAAAAATAAAACTGCGTGAAAAAGAACCGGACATTTTCCCAAGTCAGGTATTTGATATACGGGCAGCGCGTCACATAATCCGCGTCGTCCCAACTGGTAAACCCCAGCCTAAGCACCGGCAGAAAAACCGCCCAAGCCACCAGCAGCACCAGAACCCCCAAGGCTGCCGGTTTCCAGTCGCGCCCACCGCGCGACAGCCGCGACAACCGTTCCTTATGCTTGGACGAACGGCGACTGGGACGGCGACGCTTGAACGGCGCCGGCGCTACCCCGGCCGATCCGCTGGCTGCGTGTTGTCCCGCTTGGCTCACTCGAACGCCTTCGGCAACGGGGAGGCCACCGTCACGACATCCTCGAGGATCTCGGCGCCTTCCCCTTGATCATAAATCACGCGAATCCGGCACGGAAACGCCACGGGCCTCTCAAAACGCCCCTCCAACCAATTCCCGCCAGACTCCGCCTGAGCCAGCGTCACCGTCTCGGAGGTGGCTTCGTTGACCGCGCGCAACGCTCCGACCCGGTGCTCCATCGCGACGCCGGTCTCGTCAAAGACCCGTGCGCGCAGCAAGCGCTCATCCACAAGGGCCAGCCGTCCCTCCGCCGTGGTTGTGCCTTTGTACGCCAACACAAACGGCACCCCGGGTGTTCGATCCGGTTCGCGCACCTCGGCCTGCACCGCGCTGGTCGCCTCGTCGGGCGCCGTCGTCACCGCCGTCCGCTGGGCCTTGACGCGTTGCTCGGCGGGCTGACGCTCAGGCGCGCCGGAACCGCACCCCATAAAAAAAACCGACACAACCGCCACCGCAAGCCATCCGCACAGCACACCGTGTTTCCGCAAATCCATCTGAATCGGCGCTCTCCTTTTCCATGTTTCATGCTTTTCATACATTCGCTCGAGCGGTTTTAGCAAAACAGTCTATGCGGCCCGCCAATATGCCATCACAAAAAGGCCCCGGTCTGCCGAGGCAGACCGGGGCTGGCTAATCAACACGGGCGCGTCGAGCCGCGCCACTTGAAAAGCCGCAATTATTCGATCGTGAACGCACTCACGGCCACAGGCAACGCCACGGTGCCCTCGTCCGCACCGGCCCAAGACTGACCGCTGCCCGAGAAGCGCGTTTCGCCCTCGTTGTCCGAGGTCACATTGACAGGCGAAGTCACTCGGTTAAAGCCCGGCATGCCAGTCGGTTGCACGCCAGTAGGCGAGAACTTGAGGGTGGCCGGAATATTGGCCGGGCTCAGGTTCCACGCTGCACCGCCCGAAGAGGTCGGATCAAAGGTATCGTTGCTGCTCGCATCCTGACCGGACGCCGCGTTCCACGCCGCACGCGTCGTATACAGCGTACTCTGGAAACGCCCGAAAGCAGCCCCCGACAACGGCGTGACGATGTTGTTGTTCGACACGAAACCTGCTCCGATCGGAGCAGCCGTCGTGTCGCGCATGATGCCCGGCAGACCCGGAAGCGCCGGAACGATCAGGTTGTTGAAGAACTGGGCCTCGTTGCCAGTCGCTGCAGCCCAGCCGCCGATGCCAAACGCAATCGTACCCGTCACCGAGCCCGTAATGTTCGGGTTGTTCTGGATGTAAACCGAATTGTTGATGAACCGGTACGCAATGCCGCTCGACGCCCAGATCCCACGGAACGAACCGCCGCTGTTGTTGTTCGTGTTCGTCGTCACAAGGTGGATCATGTTGTTAACCACATTGCACACGCGATCCGAACCCGAGCCCATGCTGGTCACCGCGATGCCCATCGGGCCGAAATTGCCCGAGTTCGTGTTGCTGCTCTGGACATAAATGCGGTTGTTCGCGACGGTGAAGGTGTTGGGCGGGGGCGAGTTGGCATTGTTCACATGGATGGCGCCAATCAAGAAACCGCCGTTGCCGCCCGTCGTGCCGATCGTGATATTGTTGTTCACAATCTCGGAATTGGCAAGACCCTGGTTGACGAACACACCGCGGATGCGGGCCACGATGTCGTTGTTGTTCACCTTCCAGTTGGAGTTGCCCACACCGGCCGTGAAGTTGGAGCCTGCCGTCGAGCCTGTCATGTTGACGCCATGCCCCTGCGAGGCTGCGGTGGTCCGAATGTCGTTGTTCACAATCTCGTAGCCGTCCGGAATATACTCACCAGCCGGGGCCGCAGTCTGCCGCCGCGACGCGATACGGACGCCCGCAACACTGGCAGCCCCGCCGGAATTTTCATTGATAATCCGGCAGTTCTGAATGCGCGCATTGTCCGAATCGCCCACAATCGTGATGAGGCTGTTAAAGGAATGCGTGATCGTGGACAGGTTCGTAAAGGTCAACTGGCGCACGCCCAAATTGTTCGAGCCGTCAATCACAAAGTTGTCGGTCTTGACCAGTTGGGCGCCCACATTCGAGTTGTCGGCACTGGCACCAATGATCACATTGCCGGAAATTCCCGCAGTGTCATTGGTGCGCGTAAAAGTGACCGTCGGCGAAACGCCGTCAGCCGGCTTGATCGTCACGGTGAATCCGGCCGTGTTCTTGCCAAACCACGAGTTTTCCGTCTCGGTCAGATCACTCGTGATGAGATAAGTGACATTGCCCGTCACCGCCGCCGATGTGGTGGAAAAATCCGTCGCAGCAGCGTTGAGCGATGTGTAGTCGCCGCCGGCGCCCACCGTGTAAACACCGCTCAATTGCGCCTGCAGCGAGCCGACCGCCAGCAAAACCGCAGCGGCCAACAACATTTTGCGCATGATCGCTTGCCTCCTCCCGCCGTGAACAGCGGTATGTGTTGTGTTGTCAATCACCGCCCCAACTGTCGGAAACCAACCCAAACTGTCGCAAACCAAATAAAAGGTATGACAAGTCCCGGCGCCGACCCGGGCAGTGATGTCGCACAGATTGATATGACCCGGGGGGCCAACTGCAAAGGGAAATTAGCGTAGGAATCCGCCTCTTTTTTTGTAGGACAAAAACCGACCCCCCCAGGCCGCCATCCCCCACCTC
>JAOAAY010000069.1 GCA_026418615.1 Candidatus Sumerlaeaceae bacterium
GCGGCAAGCATGGCTTGCCGCGGGGAGGGCGGCAGCATGGCTGCCGCACTCCAAGGATGCCTCAACTTCGGGGGCGGTTGACTAAATTGGGGTCATATGGATTTGAACCAACTAGCCGCCGACACCCTTTTTGTCGACCGTCCATGAATTCAACCGTCCACGAATTCACCCCCGATCCTCTCATTCTTCTCCTGCGCGCCAGATCCGCCGGCTGTGTTGGCGGGGCACTGGTGAAATGCTTGTCGGTGCCTGTTGTCGATGCCTAAACAGGTTGGCCCGGGGTTGGCGGCAAGCATGGCTTGCCGCGGGGAGGGCGGCAGCATGGCTGCCGCACTCCAAGGATGCCTCAACTTCGGGGGCGGGATTAAGTCGCACGCTGCATGGTATTCGCGGTCGCTGGGCACTCTCGGCTGCTCGGCAGTCTCGGTGGTTACGCTGTCTCGCTCGCTGGGCAGTTTCGGTTGCTGGGCAATCTGGGTGGCTAGGCACTCAGGGCGGCTGGGCAGTCTGGGCGGCGTCGTGGCGTCGCCCGGCACCAGCCACGGCGCTGCGCAGTCTGGGCGGCTGCGCACTCTGGGCGGCATAGCAGTCTGGGCGGCTGGGCGCTCCGGGTCGCTGGGTGGTCTGGGTGGTTACAAAACTTAGTCTGGCACGAGCGTGTAGGTGCGTATCTCGACGCGATCCACCGTCACATTTCCGGCTTCGAGGTAGCGGCCCTCGCCACCTGAGATGGTGTCCACCAAATCAATGCCGAGGAACACATCACGCCGGCTGAACGCGTTCACGCCGGGGCCCGGCTGACCCGCGAGGTTTGGCATCCGCGTTGAAATCGGCGTCCCGGGCGGGAATTCGGGGCGAATGTCTGCCGACAGCGGCGTGTGGAACACCATCGAGTACCAGCCGCCCGACAGATCCCCCGATTCGCGGTCGGGATTCAGCGTTCCGAAACCCGGCAGGGACTGCTGCGCGATCGTGTTGTTCTCGTTGAGCGGGTACATCCCTATCGCGCCCGTGCTCCACGCTCCGCCGACCTCGAACTTCTGGCTCCACGCAAACTTGGCGCTGCGTGCCCGCAGGCGGATCTGTGCCTGCTGATTCACCTGCTGAGTGGAGGTCAGGTGCCACCGGATGATGTACTGTTTGCCTTCCTCCACGCGCACGCGTGACGGATAGTTATTGGTGTTGCGGTCCGGGTTGAACTCGCGCACACCCAGCCCGATCCGACTCGTCGGCACATTTGCCGCGTCAAGCGTGATGCCACCGGTCGTTTCCGAATAAACGGGCGGCGAGGTTAGCGGGTCGGGCACCCCGAACTCGCCTTCGCCCTTGCGCGGGATCAGATTTATCAGCGACATCTCCAACGGGTTGAACAGCGCGAGGTCGGCGGGCTCGTACACCTTCACCGGGGCCACCGCCGTCGTTACGGCTGACGACGGATAAACGCCGATCACTGACTCCGTCATGGCGACAAAGCCCTGATCCTGCGGATAGATTGCGTACGCCTCAAAGGCCCGCGTGATGCCCTCCACCGTAGCGTTGGCCGCGAGGTAGGGCACATCCAGCGGATCGAAATCCACGCGGTAGAGCGACGGGCTCGTCGCCACCGTCGAGGGCCGCAACTCCCGATCCATGGCCGTTTGGGTGGGGTTGTCGTTGGTGTGGTGGAACACTTCCACCATGGAATTCACCGCAAACCGGTTCGACAGGCGCATGCGCAAATTCGGGATCTGGTTCAGGTCGGCGGGGTTGGGCTGACCGCCGGCATACATATAATACTTGGCACGCACGACATTGTTGCTGTCCACTGCCTCGTACGGCAGCCAGCCGTCGTAATTGGCCATGACCCCGCTGATGCGGTAGAGGTCCGGGCTTGGCGTGACATAGGCAAGGTAGGCGCCCGCTGTCGTGCTGTATTCTGGCCAAGCCAATGCGCTGTTGAACGCAAATGATGACCAGCCCTCCAGCGAACCGGGCGGCTGCAACGAGCCGGAGGTCAGCGTGTCGCCCATGATGGGGTCAAACATGGGTGACTCCATCCGCGTGCGGAAGCGCCATACAGCCCCCTCGCGCTCCCCAGCCTGATTGCGCGCCACAACCTGCCACTTGTGCCAAGTCGCCTCGGACAAAAGTCCGGTGGTCCATGTGCTCACGCCGGTAGCAGCCTCCGTCGGGGAGGTCGGCCGCGCCTCCAAAGCCGGCCAGACATAAACATCATACTCCCAAGCATACTGGGAATCCTCCCAGTCGAGGCTTACCACGCGTGGGCGGTTCATGGCGCCATCCCGCGGCACCAGATTATGAAAAGGCGCTGGCCTCGGTCCGGCCACCAACTGCGCTCGCGAGACCGCATCAAGATCGCCGAGCGCCATCCTTGCATAAACCAGCGCACCGCGGCTGACAGCGTCGAACGACACAGCCGACACCGGCGCCAGCACCAGCGCACCGCGGCTGACAGCGTCGAAGGACGCCGAGGGCACGGGGGCAAGGACAAGCATGGCCCGGCTGACAGCATCGAAGGACGCCGCGGGGACGGGAGCCAGAGTCAAGAGGCTGCGACTGACAGCATCAAAACCGGTTTGTGTCGGAGCCAGCACCAGCACCGGCCGGCTGACAGCGTCCGTAGGCTCCTGCGCGTATCCCGCCGAGCCTCGGCCCCAAACCAGCAGGCTGACAAGCAGCGAGACAGTCCATCGGGTGATCCGGCGGTTCATGGACGACCGACCTTTCCTTGAGTCATAACATCACATCATGCTTTCCCGAGCGCGAATGTCAGGGCATGAAAGCCCGCGCCTGAAGGGCCTGCACGCCAGTCACGGTATTGATCGTGGCGGTCCATGTGGCACTCGCCTCCGTTCCGCTTTGGAATGCAGCAGGGAATCCTTCCACAACACCCGTCAGCGGGGTTCTCAGGACATTGACGGTCCAAGTTGTCGGAACATTTTCTGTTTGCAGAACCAACTCCTGATTGCCCGCCGCATCCAAGGTGACACTGATGCCTCCCGGTGCGTACGGCCCGCCCGGGTCCGGGGGTAACGGTTTGCCGCCGAGCGAGACAAGCCGAATGCGAGGAGTGGAGGCCGCAGGCCAAATGGGGGGCGTCTTTTCGACTGGTTGAATGATCGTGGCCCCCGGACCGGCAGGTCCCGCGAGCGTCAAAACAGCCGCCTCAAGGCAGATGCGCCCGTCGCCGCCGGGTTCACCCATCGTGCCGCCGCCGCCGACGCCGCCGCCGATTGCCAACACACAGCCGTTACCGACGATACGCTCTGCGACGAGCCGTATCCCGCCCCCGGATCCCCCAGCGGCACCCGATCCGCCGCATGCGTAAATCCCGCCGTCGCCGGTTATCACATCGCGATCAAGCGCAATCGTATCCCGGCAAGCGATCAGAATAGCCCCACCACCACCACCACCGCCGCGTTGAGTGCCGGTAGCGAAAGCAGCGCCACTGCCGCCCGAACCGCCTATCAGAGGCAGCACACGCGGATTCCCATAGGTCATCGCCGGCTGGCTGGAATAGCCGCCACGGGTCGCATAAGCGCCTCCACTCGGGTTGGTGAGAATCCAACCGCGCCCGCCTCCAATGCCGAAGCCGCTCGAACCGTACGACAGCGGCAGGTCGGCCACCCCGCCGCGAAACCCGCCCGGCCCACCTTCCGCATAATACCGTTCCGTGGGCGAGTGGCCCACCTGACCATCCAAGACGATGGAGCCGCTCGACAGCACGCTTCCCTGAACCAGCCACACCACCGGTGCGCCCGTCGGGTGATTCTTAAATGTGACCGTCGTGATGGGATCTATCGTCACGGACGAATACTTGAACACGACGGCCCACTTCTCCGGGTCATAGATGCCTCTGCCCGGCGTCGTGCTCGCTGCGTCCCAGTTGGCGGTCGGCGCTGCACCGAGGTCAATCTGCACGGCACCCGAGAAATGCGCTGCCCCATCGGAACCATCAGACGGTATGTTGATGAGCGCCTGAACCGGCTGAACCGCCAAAAAGCCCAACATCAGGGCCTGTGCGACAATCTTTTTCATGTTCCCCCTGCCTTTCCATCTTAGTGGCCCAACGCTGCCGGTTAAGGCTTGTAGGCCCGCGCTTGGATGGCCCGGATGCCACTGCCGACATTGACATCCACTGTCCAAGTCGCGCTCGCCTCGGTGCCGCTCTGAAACGCCGCGGTGTAGCGCGTATAACTATAATCTATCGGAGTGACAAGCACGGTGACCGACCAGGTTGTCGGCACATTCCGGGTCTCGATCACCAGTTGCCGCGTCCCACCCTCGTTCAAGACGAGGTCGTACTGCCATGCGTTGAATTGGCCGCGCGGATCGGCAGGGAGCGGCTGACCGCCGAGCGACACCAGCCTCACCGAAGGAGCCGACGCCGGCGGCCAGATCATCGGCGTCGCGTCCACGGGTTGGACCACATAGGCAGCCGGATCGGACGGCCCCGTATAATTGATATCCGTCCCCTCGACGCAAATGCGGCCTGCGCCACCCCAAGCCGAGCCACTCCCACGATTCGGCCCTCCGGAGGCCACCAGCGCACCGTCACCCACGATTCTCTCGGCAACAAGCCGAATCCCGCCACCAGCGCCACCACCGGCTCCGTCGCCGCCGCGCGCATAAACCCCTCCCCCCTGGCCCGCGGCCCAGATCCCGATGGTATTGCGGGCCGCAATCAGGATAGCCCCACCTCCCCCACCGCCACCATTCGGATTCCCAGAATTCCAAGTACCTCCGCTACCCCCGGATCCTCCGATCAACGGCAACAAACGCGGCGTGTTGTACACCAAAAGGGGATCACCGACCTCACCACCCAGCGAACCGAAACTGCCGCCAACCGCTTGACTACCCCACCGCCACCCACTGCCACCACCGATACCCAGCCCGCTGGAACCGTGGATGAGCGACTGGTCCGCGGTGCCGCCGTGGAAGCCTCCCGGCCCTCCCTCAGCAAAATATTTGTACCCCGACGGGTGCCCCGGCGCACCATCGAGTTTGACTGTTCCGCTGCACTCAAAACTGCCCGAGCACAGCCACACGACCGGCGCCCGCGACGGGTGATTCTTGAAGGTCACCGTCGCACCCGGAGCGATGGAAACCGAGGTGAACTTGAACACCACGGCCCACTTCTGCGGGTCATAAATTCCCTTGCCCGGGTTGGTGCTCGGCTCGTCCCAATTGGCTGTCTGTGCCTCGCTGAGATCCACAACCGTGTGGGTCGTGATGTTGAAAGCCCCGTCCGAGCCATCAGACGGAATATTGATCGCGCCCTCCGCCGAGAGCGTCAGGACCATGGCAATCAGTCCCACCGCCGCAAGACGAAGCGTCATGGTAGACCAAACCCCCTTCTCTCTTTTCCTGCGCGCCGCGGCTGAGATAAGCACCATCTGAAGCCACGCACGCCCTTTTCCGTGCGAATTTCACCATGAACAAATTCCCGTTTGCAAGCGCAAAAAATAACATTAATCTGGCACCAATATGGTTCGCTATTTGCCAGAAACGCGAAGGTTTACGCCGTCTGGTCGTAGGATCAGGGGCAGTAGCGCCGTCCTTTAATCCAACCCCAAGGAGACGCCCCCATGCGCCACCGGATTTGCCTGATGACTGCCGCCGCGGCGGCCTGCTTGACCTCCGCCGCATCCTCCCCCGCCTCGGCGCCCAGCCCGCTCGAGGGCGTCAACTTTTTGCTGACCGCCCTTGGCTCCGATCTGGCGCCGCTGCGGGGCGGAACCACGCCCACCCTCACCCTGGCCAACGGCAAGGCCCGCGGCACCGACGGTTGCAACACCTACATCACCTCCGCCACGGCGGACGCAGAGGGCAACATAACCATTGACGCCACCCGCGCCATCAGCACCATGCGCGCCTGTCCCGAACCCGTCATGCAACGCGCACAGGCCTTCAAGGACGCCCTCAGCAGCGCCACCCGCTACTCGGCCGACGCCGACTCGCTGACCCTGTTTGACGCCGCCGGCACCACCGTCGCCACCTTTTCCAAGGCAGACACAACACTGATCGGCACAGCGTGGGAAGTCACAGGATACAACAACGGCAAACAGGCCGTCGTCAGCGTCCTGAGCGGCACCACACTCACAGCCGAATTCCGACCCGAGGGCCGCGTCTCCGGATCCGCCGGCTGCAACCGCTACACAGCCTCCTACGAAACAGACGGCTCGAAAATCGAAATCACCACGCCCGCACTCACCCGCCGCCTGTGTCCGCAACCGGAAGGCATCATGCAACAGGAAGCACAATTCGCCGCCGCGCTCGCCAGCGCCGCCACCTATCGCATGGACGGCGACCGCCTCGAACTGCGCACCGCCGAGGGCCACCTCGCCGTCTCCCTCCGCCGCGCCCAAAACGCCCCACCTGCACCCCCCACGCCCCGCCCGCGCGACTAACACGCCGAGCGCGCTTCGCGTGGCCTACCGCCGAGCGCGTTTCGCGTGGCCTACCATCGAGCGGGATTCGCGTGGCCTACCGCCGAGCGAGATTCGGAAAGGGAGGTCCGCGCGACTAACCCTGCGAGCGCGCTTCGCGTGGCCTACCGTCGAGCGGGATTCGGAAAGGGAGGTCCGCGCGACTAACCCCGCGAGCGCGCCTCGCGTGGCCAAAGGGGCAAGTCCCGTCGGCCCACGCCCCGCCCGCGCGACTAACACGCCGAGCCGTCGCCGCCTAAGCGGCCCATGCCTCGCACAACAGCGACGCTTGCTCGAGCACCGTCTGCGTTGCCTGCTCCTGCTTGTCCGGCGGATAGCCGTACTTGCGCAACACGCGCCTCACCATCACGCGCAACTTCGCCCGCACATCCTCGCGCAGCGTCCAGTCAATCGTCACATTGCGC
>JAOAAY010000070.1 GCA_026418615.1 Candidatus Sumerlaeaceae bacterium
GTCGGCAGCGTCAGATGTGTATAAGAGACAGAGCCATCGCCGCCCAAACCAGCAGCATCAGCCACTTCATCGTTAGCACCCCCACAAAGCGCACAGAATAATACACGCGACCAAACAAATTGCGGCAATCAGAACGGCCAACGAAGATACAAGCAAGTCGCGATTAGGTCTCCGCGGCATCCTCATCGCTGAAATCTTCCTCATACAAAAGACGATCAACCAATTCATCTCCATCAGGTGTTTGCTCAGGCGCCTGCTCAAACGAAAACTCATGAGCGCTTTGCAACATGCCAATGATCGTATTGACATTCCCTTCGCTCCGGCGAATGTCCAGCGTCCTGCCACACTTGTCGCGCCCAGTCACCAAAATGACTATGGCGTCCGCCCCGCCTCGCTCAATCGCGGACAGGCAACAACTCCGCAGCAACTCTGCAATCACTTGCTGGTCAATCATCCTATTCCTCCCTGCAAATGCCGTTCTGGCAGTTCGCTTGTTGTTTGTTTGGCGCCTTCGCAAGGCGCCAAGAGTATGACGCCCGAACCGTCCACGGGTCCGGTTGGCTTACGCGAATAGACGGCGTCGTGCTCCTGTCCAGCGACTCGGCTTCAATCGTCGCCTTACCAGCGCCGCCCGGTGCAACAGACGCCGAAACGGCCACTCGGGTCTTCCCGTCATTGTATTCAGCAGCCCCTGGCAGCACCATCAGATTCCCGGCGCGACACCCAGAGTAGAATGCGGCACAGCCAAGCAACAGCGCGAGACAAATGCCTCCGCTCGGCGGCTTAATCTCGCCGATGCGCTTCTCTCTTTCTCGGGTTCGCCAACCAATCGCACTCGGCAGTTGCCCGATCAAAACGACCAACGCCGCAACGGCGTTCAATGCTGTTTGTAAGGCCGCCTGTTTCTCGGGGTCCTGTAGTTTCTCCGCTACCTCTGGCTTCACCCACCCGAATATTGCGGCAATCGCAATGGTCTGGACAACGAGCGACACAATGCGGGCGACAACCGTGGTACGCGTTGTCTCAACGGTTACCAGTTCCTTCATCACTCTGCTCCTTTTCGTCTGGGCGTCGAAGGGGACGCCCAAAAATAACCCGTTCTGTCTTTTTCATCTGGCCATCTGGCGGTGGGGAATTCAACGGCAAATTGACTGCGATCCCGCGCCCTCCGGACTCGGTGCGAATAAACCGCACCCTCTTTAGTATCGCAACGATCCTTTCCCACAACATTAGAGCACACCACACCAGAAAAAGTAAACGCCACAGACAATTCCCATGGCAAAAACAACCATGGCCGCAACCACGAGGCCAACGGCAATCAGTCCGCCTCGAAGTCCCTTAGCCTCAGCAGGCCTCTTGCCTGCCGCCAAATCCTCTCTCTCCGCCATACACCATCACCATCCCTGCCGCCGGCAGCATCCGTGTTGCCCTCGATCGTTTTCCAACGCCCGTGGCTAACGGACTCGATAAATCCCGTATGCCCCCTACCGGCTCCAAAGTCCATGACAAAGATGTCGCCAGTTATCGCACGGTCTGGCGTGAACACTTTAAGCGATATGTCGCTTTTGCGCCACGCAGTCAAAACATGCCCGGTTTTCAGCATCGGGTTTTCCAATCCAAGCCGCTTGGCTGCTTTGTCAACGCACCAAAAGACAAAAGCCATGCACCACGGGTTCCCCCCTTCCAACCCGACAGAAGCAAGGTACTCTTCAACCCGCTTCCCGCGGTTGTTTCCAATTTCCTTGGCCCCGATCTCGCCGCGCGCGACCTCCAGCGCCGCCAAGGCCAACCGGCTCGGGACGCCATACTCTTCCTTGTGGTCAGGAAATAGCGCCGCCCAAGTTATCGGGCCAACGACGCCGTCAACAACCAACCCCTTTCGCGCTTGAAAAGACCTGACGGCGGCCTCTGTGTACATGCCAAACCAACCGTCAATCGCGTGACGGTAATCGCCTAATTCCGCAAGGCGCTTCTGAAGGCGCTCCACGCCCTCATCCTTTCGCATACCCCTATATAACAACATGTCACTCTCCGCGCGGCACACCAGACTCTAACGCACGCGTCAGCCTTGATAGCGATACATCAATCTTGTCAACGGTGCGCTCTATGTTGCCGACCTTAACCTCGACCGTCGTGATCCTGTTCTCCCACTTCTGCGTGAACACGAACAACCCGGCAATCAGTCCAACCAGAGCCACGACAAGCGAGCCAGCCTGCAGCAGAAACGACTGTCGCCTTTCATCCCACTTGCCGTTGTGGTTGATACTCTCAACCGATCGCTTGGCGGATTCAAGTTCCTGCTTCATGCGCCGAACCTCCGCGTACAATTTCAGGATGCCATAACCCGCATCCGAACCGGAAAACAATACACATGGCGTTCCGGTAGGAGATAGCGGACAAACCCCGTCTTCTGCCGTTTCGCCATACGGGCAAACATCCGGCTTATATCCAAGAACCCGCTCGCACGGGGCCTTGTCATGTTCGCCGCCAACCGCTCCAGCGCCAGCGCCAGCGCTCATTTTTGCGCCTCCATAAGTCTGGCGTGTGCAAGCGACATGCCCGTTCTCCTGGCAAACTCATGTGCGGCCCTCACGCTGCCCATCTCTTTGCCACGATCAACAGCCCGCTCAAGGGCCTTGCGCTTGCGTTCATCATCCATGTTCTTGTAGACCGGATTGGACACGAGGCGCTCCAATAACTCGAGAACGACTTTGCCTTGAGTGCGCCGCTTAATCTCAAAGTACAGGTCTGGTTCATCGCGCCGCTTCACCGCGGCAACAACCGGAACATCGAGGCGAATCAGTTCCCTTACGGCCTCGCTCTTGTCTTCGAGCGCCTCTTGCGGATAGTATGGGCGGAAAAAGGTGTACGGGTCACCCCTCATCTCTTCGCCAAAAGCATTTACCTTGGCCCGGACATTTTGCTTGATGAACGGCAACCTGGCTTTTGCCGGTTGCAGCAAATAGTTGGAGTAGGGGTCACCAGCCCGTGGCTTTGACTCCCTACGCGTCGGGTCAAACATTTGCGACAACGAGACCGCCGACGGGATGAACGAAGCGGCCGCCCGTCCCGCGTAACCGGCAATGTTGCCTTCCTCAAAGGTCTCGGCAATGTCCTTTAGCCCCTGAGCGAACGGGACATCGGCGAAGGTCTTAAGCGTTGTGTCGCTCAGTTGCGTGTAAGTCCAGTCGGGGTCTTTCTCCATCTGTTCCGACTCTCGCTCAAGCGACGCCCCCAGCACCAGCAGGTTGCTAACCGGAGAGAAATTTGGCAGAACGCTGTACCACTTTCCGGCAATCTTGATGGAGCCAGCCTGCCGACCGGCCGCCTCATCCCTGTCCGTTCGCCCTCTTTCTGATTGCATCTCGCGCGTGCCGCTCAAAACCCCCTCGCGAAATCCAAGCGCCCCGAGAAGGATCAGCGCAGAACCAACAGCCTCTTTTGCAAACAAGTCCAGAACGGTCAAATACTGGCGCCTTGTTTCGAGTCCAGCCCGCTTGTTCTTTAGCAGTTTCATCAACGCCCAGAAGGTTTGCCCGCCGCCTGTTGCGCGCGTCGCAATTTCCTTCCAGACATTGAACGGAGTGTTCTTGAACGGCATGGCAAAATCGGTCATCACAGCCGCCAGTTTCGCCGTGCGGCTTTTCCCGGAAAACGCCGCATGCTGGAACCTTGAAATAGCCGCCGCCAATTCATTTCGCGAAGCAAAAACTGACACCTCGGCATCCCCGATGGCCTTCACAACCATAGACTTGGTTGGAGACCTAAGCAGCCCTTTGGCAATGTTGTATTGCCCCGCCAAATCACCTGGCATCAGCGCCTTTGCCTCTAATAGGGCTGATTCGGCCAAACTCCGGAAGAAAGCAAATTTGCGAAACGGCACATCTTGTGCGGTTTGAAAATCAAATATCCTGTTCACATAGGCGTCTATGACTCGATTGCCAAACGAGTCGCCCGTATACTGTCGCCGAATCCCATCAAGTTTGTTTGCGTCGTTAATGGTTATGCCATAACGCCAAATGTGCTGGATGTTCCTCTTCGACGAATCAATCGTAAGCCCAAAAATGTCTTTTAGTAGCGGCACAAGTTCCACGGTGGTGATAAACGACCGATGCGACTTGCGCCCCAGTTCTGAAACCGCAAGGTCTATGACGCCCTTGATGTTCTGCTCGACCTCTCTGACAATCGCGTGCGTTGCGTTGCTTCCCATGTTTGTCAGCGCGGTTCGCAATTGCGTCAGCAGCCCGGCGCGGCGAATGTTCATGACAGCCTCAAGGAACGGCGTCTTGGCCAGTTTCCTTGTGAATAAAGCCCACTCTATGCGGGCATCGGAAATGGCCTTTATGTCCCCGCTGTTGACAGCCTTGCTGTACTTGTCCGCAATCTCAACGGCCTTGGCGCGTTGCTCCGGGGTTAGACGCCCGCGGGCAATGTGGTCTGCCCTTACGATGGCGGAGTAGGCATCGTCTGGAACACGCATCTTGAAACTGTTAAGCAAAGACCCTGTGGCGCTTCTGGTTTTCCTGACGGCGGCCAACAGGTCTCCGGCCAACAAGTCCGCGTCGAGCATCCCAAACCTTGCGGCGTCAAACCTCTCCAACAGGCTCTTCCGCTCCGACTCGGGCAGATCGGCCCGCTCTAACTGCTTCAGAATCTGTTTCTGCTCTTCCTCAAACTGGCTGTAACTGCGGGCAGCACGAACGATGAGTTTTGTAGCGGCACGGACCAAAGCCTGCTCCCGCAGTTCGTTGCGCCCGCTTGCCCTCTTTGCCCAAGTCCGCAATTCCGGCGTGATGTCTTCGTAGAACCCGTCTCCAGCCTGATTGGCTTTGGGCATAAAAGCCTTGCTGGCGCTTTCAACATCCTTCCAGCGAACCGGCTCGCGAGCGCCAGTCACTTCCTTGTCCTCTGCCAAGAACAGGCGCAAAACCTCTTCCGTCTTTGGAGACACGCCCAGCGTCTTCAGGTTAAAGCGAGAACGAGCGCCTTCTGGGCTCAAGGCCGCCGGGGACTTTGATGACGGAATGTCGCCAGCGGAAACACGCCTGGTCTCAGCCTCGCTCTTTTTCGGCCTGGTAGACCAAGGCAAAAGCATAAATCCGCGCGAAGACGACCCCTTGCCGCGAAACTTGTTGCCTATCTGTATTTTCCGCCCACCTTCTGGGGGCGCGCCCGCCCCTTCGCCCACATCAGTCTGCGGTTCCACATCTTCGTGGCTGTGCCGTTCCCCCGTGCCCTCACCGCTTGCCTTGTCTACCGGCGCTTGCGGCCCTTGCTCTTCTTCTTGCACGGCATCTGGCAACTCGAAATTGTTTTGTTTGGTAATAAATGGGATGATGTCTGTTTTTTCTCGTGTATCGTTTGATACACTAATCTTGGCAACAATTTGCGGGTCAAAATACTCGTAATGCTCGTGACCAAACCTTGTAACAAGCCCAACCGTTCCATTGTCGCCAGCGAAGATAATGACAGGGGATTCTTTGTCCCCGAAAACAAACGCCTCTTTATTCCCCAACCCGCGCATTGCGTTAACAGTTTTTAGCACGGCATCAGGCCGCGCATAAACAAAACCACCGAAACTCCTAAACATGACAAATGGATCAGTTGGTGCGTAAGCCTCTCCTCTTGAGCGGCTCCTTTTACCCCTCCAGAGTTTTGTCGCAACCAAAGACTTCCTTGCTACTTCATCAAGATCAGTCACAGCCGCGTATACTGTCCACCCGATCCGCGGCTCTTTAATGGAAGCCCTCCAGTCTGGATACTTGTCCTCAATGATCTTGCCGTCTGAACCAACAATCCTTGAATTGCCATTGACCTTGTACGGGTGTGCAACAAGAGAACCTCCACCAGCCGCGACAACGGCTGAGTTTTCTGCGTCAAGGTAGTACCCGCGCATAAATGGCCTTGTGTTTTTTTCGTCTAAAAGCGTTTTGAGTATGTCAATTTCTGTTCCCTTCGGCGGTGCTGGAGCAGAGATGAGCGTTCCTTTAATTTCATAGTCTTGATCTGGGCTGACAGCATCTAAGAGTGTTTTATCAGGCGTTCGGCCGAGTTCTGCGCTTGCAAGGATAGCATCCATAGCATCCCCAAACGGCTCTTCGCCAACAAAAAGCACCGAGCGCTGTTCTTCCGGGATGTACCGAACAGAAACATTCTTTGCTTTATTCGACAAGACACCCGGGCCGTATTTGCGAAACAGCGTATTCGTTTGTTGGCCTGCCCACGGGATGTCTATAATGTAGGTC
>JAOAAY010000071.1 GCA_026418615.1 Candidatus Sumerlaeaceae bacterium
AGATGTGTATAAGAGACAGGTTCACGACTTCGATGGACATGCCAATGTAGTGGCGGCGTTCGGGCATGGGGGTCTCCGAGCGCCACTGGCTCAGGTTTCCGTCAGGTCGGATCTCCGCGGAAATGACCGAGTTATCCCAACCGCCCTGATTGCTGCCACCGCCGAAGACATAGAGCCGTGGGCCGACGACGGCCGCACCGTGCATTTGGCGACCATCAGGCAGTTCTGTGCACTGTTTCAGGCGAAATGGCGGTGGCGTGGCGGGCGGCTGTTGTGCCACGGTGTGCATCGCACTGGCCAGCAGGATGAATGCCGCAGTGATGAAAATGCGTGAGTCCACGGCGCAAAACCTCCCATGAGTGCAGTATGCAATGGTGCGAATGGTCGGCACCAGTATGTTTGAAAGCAACCTTGAATCACCAACTATCCTCAAGGTGCTGCGGCGCGCACGAGATCCTCAACTTTTGCCAACGGCATGGCTGAGCCGACGCGTTGGCCCGTAGGAGCCAGTTTGACCACGGCTGGCACTTTAAAGACCCCGTAGTCGTACACCATGCTGCTAGTCTCGCGGGAAATGTCCACTTCGGCCCAGATATGGGTTTGGCTAATTTGTTTGAACTCAGGCGATGCAACGATGGACTCCCACACGCGGCGGGCGGCCGGCACAGCGGGTGAGTGGAAGAACACGAGAACCGGTTTTTTCTCCTGACCGGCGCGGGCAATGGCCTCGACGAGGGGATAGACGGTCACGCCGGCCGTTTCCGCCTGAATGGGCGCGCTACCCACGGCTTTGAAGGCCGCCTGCGGCGGTTGCGGGATATGAAAGGCTTGGACGGAGTTAAGGATTGGGCCTTTGGCTTTGGCCTGCGTGTCTCGGAAGCGTCCGCCGGGGATGAAAATCCAGCCACGCGTTTTATCGAGACCTAGGGTCAGGTACACGCGCGCGTTCAAGTCAGTGTCCACGAGTGTCCAGTTGCCGGGGACGCCGTTAGTGAGGCGGGTGTACCAGATGCCGCCGGTCTCTTTCGCGCCGGCATACCGGCCGCCGATGCAAACAAGGTGATCATTGAAGCCGCAAAAGGCCGAGGCGTAAACCGGAAGCGGCATTTTGCTGATCACCCGCCACGGCCCGAGTGAGCCGTCGGCGTGCACATCTGCCGCGAACACATCCGGGTTAAGGTCCGTGGTCTTGTTCGAGATCACGCCGCCCCAGACATACATGACCTCGTCCATGATGGCGGCGCCATGGAACCAGAGCGGGCGCGGCAGTCGGGCCACCTCGGCCCATGCCGTGGGTGCGCCGTCTGGGCCGATGGTTGCGCGCACAACGCTGTCGGAAATGCGCGAGCGCAGGATGAGGCCGCCGGTGACAAACAAATAGCGATCGTTGGAGCAGGTGGCAAGGCACGCACGCGGTTCCCCGGGAAACGGTTCGCTACGCGACCACGGACCGAGCCGACCGTCGGCCTGAACGGTCGTCCAGAGGGCATCGCGGGTGTTGTCCACTTGGGTTTCGGGAGTGTCGCGCTGTGCGGCCACGCTGCCCGCGATGACATAAATGCGGTTGTTCACCACCTCGACGGAACTGCCAATGTAGTGGCGACGCTCGGGCAGGGCGCGCTCCTCGCGCCACGGTCCGAGATCCCCTGTCGGGAGGATTTCCGACGAGATGACCGAGTCGAGCCATTCCTCCTTGCCGTCCACCTCGCGGTTGCCGCCGAAGACATAAACGCGCGGGCCGACGACGGCGCAGCCGTGCATATGGCGCTCAACTGGCATGGGGGTACAGGTTTTGAGAGATAGGCGCGGCGTACTGGGTGTTGGAGGGCTCTGTGCCACGGCAATGCCGGCACCCAGACAACATGCCAGCAGTGTCGGGACGCAGGCCCGCAGGCAAAGGTGAGACCACGCAGGCATGACAATCCCTTTCTTGGGTGGAATGTAACCGCTTCCGGATTCGGCTGGCTCTCGCACCTTAGTGCAAGGCGAAACTCACGAGGTGCCGAGATTGGGTGCGTTTTAGCGCTGGAGCGCCAAACGGTCAGGGTTGGGCGAGACGCGTCAGGTCTTCCACACCGTTAAAGGGAACTGCCGGGCCGAGGCGCTGTCCGGTTGGCGCGAGTTTCACCAAGGCCGGCACTTTGAACACACCATACTCGTACACCATGGTGTTGCTCTCTCGCGAGATATCCACCTCAGCCCAGATATGGGTTTGGCTCGCTTTTTGGAATTCCGGTGTCGCTGATACGGTCTCCCACACGCGCCGGGCGGCGGGTACGGCGGGGGAATGGAAGAAAACGAGAATGGGCTTTTTCTCGTGCCCAGCAAGGGCGATGGCCTCTACGAGGGCTAAGGGCGTGACGCCGCCGGCGGCCGACGGAGCGGGCGTACTATCGGGGGCCTTGAAGGCTGTTCCAGCGGGTTGAGGCACATAAAAAGCCTGGACCACGCGCTGAATGGCCCCATTGGGATTAAGGTCGTCTCGGTAGCGTCCGCCGGGGATGAAAATCCATCCCCGCGTCTTGTCGAGGCCTAGTGTAAGGTAAACCCGCGCGGCAAGATCGGTGTCGACCAAAACCCAGTTGGTTGGCACGCCGTTTTGAATGCGTGTGTACCAGATACCACTGCATTCTTTGCCGCCGGCGTAGCGTCCGGCGATACACACCAAGTGATCGTTGAAGCCGCAAAAGGCCGCGGAAAACACCGGATGGGACATTGTTCCGATGATGCGCCATGGCTGCAGCGTGCCGTCTGGCGCGACTTTTGATGCATAAATGTTGGGATTGATCGCGAGGTGTGACCGCTGTGTGAGGCCCCCCCAGACATACATGGTGTCGTCCATGATGGCAGCACCATGGAACCACAGGGGAGTGGCGAGGGGAACAATCTCCTTCCAATCGCCCGGCGAGTTGTCCGGACCAAAGGTGCCGCGCAGGACGCTGTTTGTGATGCCGGCACCAACACTGCCGCCGAGCACAAACAAATGACGGTCGTTGGAACAAGTGGCGAGACAGGCGCGCGCGTCGCCGGGGAATGGCTCGCTTTTCTTCCATTCGTCGAGCGTGCCGTCGGACTTTACGGTAGTCCAAAGAACATCCTTGGCCCGACCCACATTGTTTTCGGGTGTGTCCACTGCGGGGGCGACATTTCCGCCGACAACATAAATTCTGTTTTGTACCACCTCCACGCTGCTTCCGATGTAGTGGCGCCGCTCAGGCATAGGCCGTTCGTCGCGCCACGGGCCGAGATCGCCACTAGGCAGGATTTCGGCAGAGATGACCGAGTCGAGCCATTCTTCCTTTCCGTTTACCTCGCGGTTGCCGCCCATCACATAGATACGCGGTCCCACGACGGCACAGCCGTGCATGTGGCGCTCGATCGGCATGGCGGTACACCGTTTAAGCCCCATGCGGGTCGAGGCTGTTGGCAGCGGTGTGGCCTGCGGGGCTAGCGCTGTGGCCACGCCCAAGGGCGCCGGCGTGGCTTGCTGGGCAGGCGCAGCCGGTAAAAACAAGTGATGTGCGACACACATTGCTACGGCCACCCGCAGGGCCGAGTTAAGAGTTTTCCTATTCCGACCCATGATTTGCGATCCCCGATCTCCCGACTGAACTAGATATTATTTCGGCAGGACATGGGACTTGCAAGGGGAATCCTGTCCTCTGGCGTCGGGGATCTTGAGGGAACTGGTTTGTTTGGGAGTTGTGCAGTTGCAATTATGCGCCGGAGGGGCTGTAAGGGTCGCCGGATGGGTGCTAAGGAGAAAACAGGTTTTCTGGGAAGGCGGTCTCGAGCGCGGGGATCATCACCGCCTGCTCCGGAACAGCGTCCCGCGCGAATCCCTAACGCCGTTGTACGGCGGCTCGTGCATTACACACGGGTTTTGAAGGCCTTGGAGCAGGCCGGCATTGAGAAGGTCTCGTCGCGACAATTGGCCGACAATCTTGGGATTAACAGTGCTCAAGTGCGCAAGGATCTGGCTTGTTTCGGGCAATTCGGAGTGCCGGGCGTGGGTTACCGGGTTGGGGAGTTGCGGGCGAGTCTCAAAAGGATTCTTGGCACGGACAAAGAGGTTCGGGCCGCCCTGGTGGGCGTGGGGAACTTGGGCTCCGCGCTGATGTCGTATGGGGGCTTCGCGCGTCAGGGATTTCGGATTGTTGCGGCCTTTGACAACGATGGCCGCAAAATCGGAACGGTGCGGGCCGGGGTTCCGATTTACGCCATGAGCGACTTGGCGGATCTGGTCCGAGAGCACGAAATCGAGATCGCGATCCTGTGTGTGCCATCTGAAGCGGCTCAGAGCGTGGCCGACTCGTTGGTGGAGGCTGGAATCTCGGGCATACTCAATTTTGTGCCGGTGCGGCTGACGGTTCCGCCTCGTGTCCGAGTGCAACCGGTGGACTTGACGGTTGAAATCGAGACGCTGTCCTTCTACCTGCATTCAGTGACAGTGCAAAACGGAGGAACTCCCGCATGAAGATGTCGCCTGATTCCCGGCTGTACACGAATGCCGTATTAACCGTGATCGCCGTGCTGCTGCTGGCTTTGGTAGCAAACGCCTACCGGGTGAGTTTCGTTTCCGAAGCGACGGCGCAGTCGCCGTCGTCAGCGTTTTCGAGCGGTCGGACGGCGTCGCCCGAGCCCGATGTCAATGTCAGCCAGACTCAGGATCTGGCCGTTGCTGCCGCGACGCGTGAAGTGGCAGATGCGAACCGTGAAGTGGCGTCGGCCATTCGCGAACTCGCCAAACAAATGGACCCCATTGCCAAGGCCATTGGATCCATTCAGATTAACACAGGCGGTGCTGCGGGAACGGCTGCGCCGGGTACGGCCGGCAGTGCGGTTGAGTTGACGCCGGCCACTCCCAGGTAGGCGCGCCTCGCCCCGCGTTGTGTCGGTGCGGGGGGAAAGCAACGGTAGCAGTCATATTGGCTTGGCCGGAGGGAATTTGTGACGGATTGCCCGAATCCCGTTAACCGTGAGCGCATGGCCGCGGCTGTCGCCCAGTTTCGCGGTGCAGGATTGACCCCAGCCGAAGCCGTACTTGTGGCGGGCGAATTGCTGCGCGAAGCGCTCGAGGATTTCCGGCGGGATCTGCCGGCGTTCCGCGGGCGGGTAGGCGCGGAGGCTGCCGGGGATTTTGCCCGCGGGGAGTTCAATGATTTTATTGGCACGGTGCAGGAT
>JAOAAY010000007.1:0-134405 GCA_026418615.1 Candidatus Sumerlaeaceae bacterium
ATGTACATAACCCCATACCAGCGTACGCGTACGGGGCCGATGCGAAGAAGGTCAGGGCTTATGGGGGGGTAGGGAATCATGAAGTGCACGCTCGCGAGCGTTGCGTGTGCGCTGCAACCGGAATGTGCGTCATGCTCTGTGCCCGAATAGGCGCTTCGCGCGCCAGTATGTGCCATCTGGTCCGCTGCGCTTCGCGCGCCGGGCCGCGGAGGGGTGGCCGAGTGGCTAATGGCAGCAGACTGTAAATCTGCCGCGCGTCGCGCTACGGAGGTTCGAATCCTCCCCCCTCCACCAGTTCCTCAGCGAGGACAGGCCGTTCAGCCCGCAACCGGTTTACGGCGCTCCCGTCAGATGCCGATAATCTGGTAGCCACCGTCCACATAAAGGGTTTGACCGGTGATGGCGCCGGAGGCGGGAGTAGCAAGAAAAAGGGCTGTTTGGCCGACTTCTGATTGCTCACAGGAACGGCGCAGCGGGGCGCGTTCGCTGTACGCTTGCAGCATCTTGGTGAACCCGCTGATGCCGCGCGCAGCCAGGGTGTTGACGGGTCCTGCGCTGATGGCATTTACGCGGATCCCCTCGGGACCAAGGTCAGCGGCGAGGTAGCGCACGGTGGCTTCGAGCGCCGCCTTGGCCACGCCCATGACATTGTAATGAGGAAACACTTTTTCGGCTCCGTAGAAGGACAGCGTCACGACACTAGCCCCGGCCGGCATCAACGGGCGGGCCTCGCGCACGCAACCGATGAGGGAATAAACGCTGACATTGTGCGCGATCAGGAAAGCATCGCGAGTCGTGTTGAGAAAGCGCCCCTCCAGCGCCTCCTTGGGCGCGAATGCCACACTGTGCAGAAGCAAGTCACAGGCGCCAGCGCTATGACGGACAAAATCAAAGAATGCGCGAATCTCCTCGTCACTGGTCACATCGCATTGCCTCGTGAGCGTCCCGGGGCCCAGCGACGCTGCCAGTTCCTCAACATTTGAGCGGATGCGCTCGCCCTGATAATTCAGGATTAAGCGTGCGCCAGCGTCGGCCCATGCTTGCGCAATGGCCCACGCGATGCTGCGCTTGTTGGCGACACCAAAAACAACGGCAGTTTTGCCGGAAAGTGGCTTCTCGGTCATGACGCGCCAATCAAGACCGGTGCGGTCCGATGTCGAGCGAAAAACGCGCAAGTCGCCGCAGGTGTTCGGATGGTGCCTTCTCGGGCTCTGGCGCGGCTGCTTGTCAGGTGAAGGGACATCTCGATGTCGCACAAACGCTCTCGAAACTTTTCGCTTCGGTCCAACCTCGAGAACAGAATGACTTGACACACGAATAGGCTCGGCGGTGCGCTACAGATCACCATGCTGACCAATGAATCCGTCAAGGTGCGGTCCCTTGGCGAGCCGCGGTTTCCGTCGCCGCTAAAGTTGTCCACTACACCGGGCGATGATGTGGCGGATTTTGTGCCGGAGGGGGCCGGAATCCTGTATGACATTGAGACGGGACCGGGACGACCTTTGGCTGAGCCTGTGGTCTTCGAGAGAGCCGGACCGCGCCAGAAACTGTTCTTTGATCCGGCACAGGTTCGTGCAGCCATCGTGACCTGCGGAGGGCTTTGCCCGGGTCTCAACAATGTCATCCGCAGTGTTTGTGTGCAGATGTGGTATCTGTACGGGGTCAAAGAAGTATTGGGCATCCGAAACGGCTATCTTGGGCTCAATCCCGCAAGCGGGCTTGAGCCGCTTCTCCTGACGCCGGATTTTGTTGACCGAATTCACAAAGCGGGGGGCACCGTTCTCGGTTCGTCCCGCGGACCGCAGGATCCTGCGGTGTCTGTAGATTACCTGTCCCAATTAGGAATCAACATCCTGTTTTGCGTGGGCGGCGATGGCACCCAACGCGGTGCGCTGGCCATTTCCGAGGAGGCCCGCAAACGGGGTATGGCGCTGGCTGTTGTGGGAATCCCCAAAACCATAGACAATGACATCCCCTATGTCAGCAGAACTTTCGGTTACACGACTGCCATTGACAAGGCGCGTGAGGTGCTCGACTGCGCCCACAACGAGGCCAAGGGGGCGCCGAACGGAATCAGTATCGTGAAATTGATGGGTCGCGATTCCGGGTTTATTGCTGCGGGGGCCACGCTGGCCAGTCAGGAGGCCAATTTTTGTTTGATTCCGGAATTGCCTTTCCGGCTCGACGGCAACGACGGATTCCTCGCGGCGCTCAAGCGGCGCATCGAACGCCGCGGGCATGCGGTGATCGTTGTGGCCGAAGGTGCCGGGCAGGATCTGCTGGCAAGCGAGCCGCGCGAACGCGACGCCTCGGGCAATGTGAAACACGCCGACATCGGACTTTTCCTGCGCGACCGGGTAGTGGCGTTTTTCCGGTCTCTGGACATGCAAGCGAATGTCAAATATTTTGATCCAAGTTATATCATCCGCAGTGTGCCTGCCAATTGTGAGGACGCCCTGCTATGCGATCACTTGGCGCGGCATGCAGTTCATGCCGCCATGGCAGGCAAGACGGAGGTCATGGTGGGCGTCTGGAACAGCCGCTTTATCCACCTGCCGATCCCGCTGATTGCGACAGGTCGGAAGAAGATAAACCTCGAGAGCGAGTTGTGGGCCTCGGTCTTGGTCGCAACAGGACAACCGGCGCGTTTTGGCGTTTAGCGCCCCGGCCTGCTTAGGTGGCTTCAACGACAGTCGCCGGCAGGCGATGCGTCTCGAGAGCCTGATGAACCTCGGCCAGATGCGCGCGGTCGCGTGTTTCAATGGTGCACACAACGCGAACGGCCGAGACATCTGAACTTGCAAAAACGCGCTCGTGGACAATCTCTTTAATGTTTGCCCCGGCGGCAGCGATGATCGAAGTGAGATCCGCGAGGCCACCGGGACGGTCACTGATAAGCACGCTCAGTCGGCACATGCGTCCGTCGGCCACGAGGCCGCGCTCGACGACACGGGTGAGAATTCCCGGGTCAATATTGCCCCCGCACAACGCTACCACCACCCGCCGACCTGCGAGTTCCGGAAGTTTGCCCGCAATAAGCGCGGCGAGTGGGGCTGCGCCGGCGCCTTCGACCACCCCTTTTTCCAACTCGAGAATGCGCAACACAGCCAGCGACAAATCGTCCTCGCTAACGGCCACCACTTTGTCCACTAATTCTCGGGCCATCTGAAATGGTCCAAGCCCTACCCTTGGGACGGCGAGGCCGTCGGCCAGTGTCACTCTCGAATCGCAATCCACGGGTTGGCCGGCAGCAAGCGCGGCGGCGAAACTGGCGCAGCGTTCTGGCTCGACACCGGCAACGAAAATTTCCGGGCGCCGGGATTTAATGGCCGTGGCTACGCCGGCGATAAGCCCGGCTCCGCCTACGGGAAGAACAACCGCCTCCAGATCGGGCACCTGTTCGAGGATCTCCAGCCCCATGGTGCCCTGCCCGGCGACAACATCCGGGTGGTCGTACGGTGAAATGTAGGCCATTCCCTCCTCGGCGCCGATGCGTTCGGCTGCGGCTTTGGCAGCGGCAAAAGAGTCCCCCTCGAGTACCACGCGCGCGCACAAACGGCGGCAAGTCGCCACTTTCACAAGCGGTGCCGTGCGCGGCATCACGACGGTCACGGGAATTCCAAGCAGGCCGCCGTGATACGCCAGCCCGAGGGCATGATTGCCTGCCGATGCACAGATCACGCCCCGTTGGCGCTGCTCTGCCGGCAAAAGCATCAGGGCATTTCGCGCGCCGCGTTCTTTGAAACTGCCTGTTCGCTGCAAATAATCCAGTTTGCACCAGAGCCGGCAGCCCGCAACTTCCGAGAGCGGGATTGAGTCGGGACATGGAGACAGGTAAATCCCGTCCCGTATGCGCTCACGCGCGCCCTCGATGTCGGCCAACGATACCGGAAATCGCGCGGGTTTGCAGGCGTTCACGCTAATCGATCGCCTTGAGGCGCCCCGTGCTCTCGTCGAGGATTTGGATCTTGCCCCTGTAGTCCGCTGCTGCCGTCTCAGGCAGCACAGGGTTTACATAGAATCCTGTGCCATACTCAAATCCGCTTACGCGTACCACTCGGGGCAGCACCTCAATGTGCCAGTGATAAAAATCGTTCACGCGTGCCCTGACATCATGATAAAACTTTTCGGGTTGGGCAGGCGCCTGATGAATAATCATATTGTAGGCGGGATCGTCCAGCACGGCATGCAGCGCACTGAACACGGTCTTCATGATGTCCGCCAAGGCTGTCAGGCCGGAGTCGTTGATGCTCTGGAACAAGTGCGCATGGTCCTTCGGGTAAATCCAACATTCGTATGGAAACCGGGAGGCATAAGGCGCGAGCGCCACAAACGCCTCGTTCTCACAGATCATGCGCGGTCCGCGAGTGTCCTGATTGATGATGTCGCAAAAGATGCAGCGTTCTTTCTGCAAGTAATGGTCGCGTGCCTGATTGATCTCTTCGCGCACCCAGCGCGGCACGACGGGCAAGGCAATAATCTGGCTCGTAGGATGCGTCATTGTCTCGCCAGCGCGCCGGCGGTGATTGCGAAACACCTGAATATAGCGGAATCGGGTGTCGAGGGTGAGGTCTTTCACGCGATCGCGGGCCATGCGCATGATTTCCTCGATGGTCGTGACAGGATACTCGTGGAAACGGGCATCATGGTCGGGCGTTTCGATGAGAACTTCATGCGCGCCTACGGCATTCATCATGTCATACAGCCCCTCGCCGCGGCGGTCAAACTTTCCCTCGATGCGCAGCAAAGCATATTTGTTCGGAACGGTGCGCACTCGCCAGCCCGCCGAATCTTTTCCTGAACCCGGAGGGCGGTAGGCGCTGATTTCGGGCAGCGTTTCGGCTTCATGCCCCGGACAAAACGGGCACTGCTCGGGGCTGTCGCGCTCGTCGTCTTCGTGAGCGTGCTCTTTGCGGAAAGGCCGGTCGGTCGGAAAAATGACCCAACCGAGCGACACGGGATCTCGTCTTAGGATGGACATGGCCTGAGGTTTTGGCACCAGCGAGACGCTGCTGCCAACAGATTTTCGTATTCCCGCGAGACCCCTCCCATCGCGAGGTCGAGAGTCATTGCATGCCGCGCGAGCACGAGTACGGTGGGGTGACATGCATGCTTTCCGTCGCCCGCTCATACCGGTTGTGGTCGCCTATGCGGGCGGGCTCGTTCTGTGCAGGAATGCGGAACACTTGCCCATGGCCTGGGTTGGGCTTGGAGTGTTGGGTGTGGCTGCGGCCGCAATGTCATGGGTCAGGGGCAGCGCCACCTGGATCCTCCTTTTTGCCGCGCTGTTTGTGGGCTGGCTGCGCATCGAGTCGTGGCATTGGGAGCGGCGTGCGGCTGAAGAGGTGGTTACAGCGCTTTCGGACGGCCGCCCGCGCGCCGTCAGCGGTTTTGTGGCCGCATCTGCGGACAGCACCGGCGAAGCCGCATGGAATATCACTTTGCGGAATGTGGTGGTCACCAGTGGCGCGGAGAGGATTCGTGTGCCGGGGCGGTTGCGGCTGAGTCTGGTCGGCGCAGCCACAAAGGATTTGACGCTTTTCGTGTCGGGGGAGCGGATCGAATTTGCCGCACCCGTCGAACTCCCGCCAACCAACACCAACCAAGGGCTTTACGACTATCGCGAGGCCCTCGCGCTTTCGCGCGTTTACACTTGGGCGCGGGTGCGGTCGCCAGCGATGGTCGAGCGGGTAGAGGCTGCCTCAGGGATGCCGAATGCGGTTGGGCGTGCCCTCATCGCCGCGCGCCAGACTGTGGTTGAGGCCATTCGCCGCCATGTGCCTCACGAGCAGGCCGATCTGGTGACATCGCTGATTTTTAACGATCGCCGCCTGATGACTCCGGACGAGCGGGTAGCCCTTCGCGACAGCGGACTTATGCACATCTTTGCCGTGAGTGGCCTTCATGTGGCAATTCTCGCCATGATCGTTCTCATGGCGTTGCGTGTCACTGGGTTGCGTCCCCGGTGGGCTTGGCCGTTAGCCGTTGTGGCGATCACGCCCTATCTCGTCATTCTCGATTTCATCCCGCCTGCAGCCCGCGCCTACTGGATGCTTGCGGCCTATGCTTTGGGCCGCCTTCTGGGCCGCGAACAGGATGGAATCAGCACTCTGACTTTGGCCGTCGCCATCATCGTGCTGGGCGATCCGCTTGCTACATTTCAGCCCAGTTTTATTCTGTCATTTGCTTGTGTTGCAGGATTGGTGGCCTTTGCTCCGCTGTTCACCGACTTGTGGGGTCGGGAGGATCCTCCTGAAGGCTGGCGCGAACACACCGCAACCTGGTTGCGGCAATCCCTGACAGCCATCGCAGCCATCACCTTGGCTGTGCTGCCGCTGCAATTTTTCTTCTACCAGCAATTCAATTGGCTTTCACCTCTGGCGAACCTTCTGGCTGCCGCAGTTTCTGCACCACTCCTTGGAGGTTCGTTAGCAACCGTGGCTGCAGACCTGCTTTTGCCAGCGGCGGCCCCACCCATCGGGCGGGCAACAGCGTTCCTCATGCGCGCAACCGTGTGGCTTGCGGAGGTTACTGCCGCGCAGCACGGCGCGATCGTGCACACGGCCAAGCCGGCCTTGTGGGGCGTGTGCGGTTACTACTTGGTTCTTGTATCAGGCTATTATTTCGTCCGGCGCGACACGCCGGAGTTTCGGCCCAAAAGTCTCGCTCGCTTGCTGATCCACGCGCCAGCGGCCGTCCTTTGGCTCGTACTGGCCAGTTATCCTTGGACCCGCGGGACGCTGAGACTGTGGTTTCTCGATGTCGGACAGGGAGATGCGGCGATCATCGAGTTTCCCTCTGGCCAGACTCTGCTGGTGGATGGCGGCAACATTCAACCGGACATGGGGCGGCGCGTGGTGGAGCCCGCTTTGCGCGTGCGAGGCATTCGCCCGCTGGGCGAGGCACTGGCCACGCATGATGACGCGGATCATGTCGGCGGTCTTGTTTGGATCATGAGTCGGTATCCCGTCTTGCGGCTCGTTGAAGGAGCGGGCGAGGCATCGGATGGGGGAATGATGATCCGCGTGCGCGATCACGCCGATCGGCGGGGTGTGGGGCGTTTGGAGGTCACGGCCGGACAAACCACACAACTGGGCCCGACCACTTTTGTGGATGTTCTCAACCCTTTACCTGCAGGACCGAATACTCCGACCGCCGACAACGACCGGTCGGTCGTTTTGCGCATCCGACACGGGCGGTTTTCTGCCGTGCTCATGGGTGACGCCGGCGAGGCCGTCGAGCAGCGGATGATCGCGGATGGATCAGCGCTCCCAACGGATGTCCTGAAAGTCTCCCATCATGGAAGCCGGACGGGAACCTCCGATGCGTTTTTGGCCGCGCTTGCTCCGCGCGTGGCTATCGTTTCGTGCGGCAGAAACAACCGCTACGGTCATCCGCATCCGGAAGTGATTGAGCGTCTTGACCGCCATGGGGCCGAAGTTTTCCGAACCGATCGAGACGGAGGTATCTTAGTTGAGACGGATGGGCAGACATTTTGGGTAGGCCTTGCCCGTCGGCGCGCGTCGCAATAGAGTCTCCGCCAGACTCCACGCCCTGCGCCCATCTCGGGCTCAAAAAGTACAAAACCGGGTCAGAATCTGGTTTACTTTTTCCGCTGCCTGGCAATGCTCTGTCCGGTTTTCAACAGCCCACGGTTCGGGGAGGTTTCCCGCGAAAGCCATGGACATTTCCATTCTGATCGAGGGCGCTGTCAAGATCGGCGCGTCGGACATCCACTTGATGGAGGATTGTCCGCCGTATTTCCGGATTGATGGCGATCTGACACCGGTCAAGCACCCGCCGATAACCCATGAGGATATGGTCACGGTCACGGAGCAACTGGTGCCGGTACATCTGCGCGAGCGCTTGGAAGTGAAGCGCGGCGTGGATGTCGGCATTCAGCACAAGGATATCGTTCGCCTGCGCCTCATCGTCTATTACGAGCGCGGTAAAATGCGCATGGTCTTCCGGCTGATTCCGCTGGAGATCAAAACGCTCGACGACTTGGGCCTGCCGGAATGCCTGAAGAAGATTGCCGGCTATTACCGCGGCATGGTGCTGGTGACGGGGCCGACAGGCAGCGGCAAGAGCACCACGCTGGCGGCGGTTATTGACTACATCAATTCGCACGACAAGGTATCCATCACCACGATCGAAGACCCGATTGAGTTCGTGCACCGAAACAAGATGGGCATTGTGACCCAGCGTGAGGTTGGCGAGGATGTGACGGATTTCAACTCGGGCGTGATTCAGGCGCTGCGTCAGGATCCGGATGTCATCCTGGTCGGCGAAATGCGCGACACGGACACAATCCGCAGCGCCATCAAGGCGGCGGAGACGGGGCATTATGTGTTGAGCACCCTGCACACCACCAATGCCATTCAGACGATCGAGCGGGTGATCGGGACATTTCCGCAACAGGAGCAGGATCTCGTGCGCGAGCAACTGGCCTCGAATCTACGCGCTTCCATCACACAGACGCTTGTCAAGCGGGCCGAGGGGCGCGGGCGGGCAGCCGCATTGGAAATCATGATTGTCACCGGCACCGTACAAAAACTGATCAGCGACAACCGGCTGCGCGACATTTATGGCGTCATGCAGGGCGGCGAGGAGGGTATGCAGACCAACGATCAGGCACTCGCGAATCTTGTGAGGGCCGGAACGATCACCGAGCAGGAAGCGGCGCAGTATGCGCGTGATGTCTACGCACTGAAAAGGTATATCAAGGGCGTCACATCATCGAGCGACCGCGGCGGGATCATCGCCGGGTTCGGCGGGTGAGGGAGGGGAGAACGATGCCAAAACTGATGCAAACCGGAATCGAGGGTCTCGATCGCGTGCTGTGCGGCGGTTTCCTCTACCACAATTCCATTTTGCTGAAGGGGGCGCCCGGCTGCGGAAAGACCACGCTTGGTATGCAAATCATTTACAACGGCGCCACGCTTTATGACGAGCCGGGTGTCATTGTGCTGTTCGAGCAGTTCCCCCAACAGTTGTTCCGCGATGTGTCGTCATATGGCTGGGACCTGCGCGGCTTGGAAGAGCAGGGGAAACTTCGAGTCCTGTTCAGCGAACCTGAGGAGGTGGTGTCTCCGGACAGGATGATTGATCCGCCGTTGGTCTCCAAGGTTCAGGCTGCCGCTTACGAGATCGGCGCCCGGCGAGTGCTGGTGGACAGCGTGAGCCACATTCTCAACCTGACGCGGGATCAGCGCGAGGCTCGCGAACTGCTGCTGCGGTTCATCAACGCACTGAAGAGCATCGGCCTGACGCCCGTCCTGACCGCCGAGGCTGAAAACACGGCGGGGGCGATCGGCGTGGACGAGTATTTGACCGACTGCGTGCTGAACCTTTCCAGCGAGGCTGCACGCAACAAAACCTTTGCCATCCGGGAACTCAGCATCCGGAAGACGCGCGGACATGACCACCTGCGCGGTCGTCATGTGTTCCGTCTGACCAACCGCGGCGTGGAGGTTTTTCCGCGCACGCCGGGGCGGCTGCCCGAGTCCAGCGTGACGACGGGCGGCGCGCTGGCGCGGCTCTCAAGCGGGATCAGCGGACTGGACGAACTGCTTGGCGGTGGTTACACGCAAGGGACTTCCACGATTATTGCGGGCATGCCCGGCACCTTCAAGACCACGCTCGGCGTCCAGTTCGTAACGAAGGGCGCTCGGAGTGACGAAAAGTGCATCCTTGTGTCCTTCAGTGAGCGCCCGGGATTTCTGGCACGGCTGATGGAAGAAAAAGGGTTGCCCGTCGGAGCGATGGTCTCCGAGGGACGGCTGAAAATTCTTCATTATGTGCCCAAGGAAACATTCATGGAAGAGGTGCTGGCTCACCTTGAGGCAGAGTTTCGGGCGGGCGGCGTGACACGGCTCACGGTGGATGGCATCAACGAGATCGAGCGCGGAATCGAGGAGCCGGACGCGTACAAGGACATTCTCCAGGCGTTTCTAACCCTGTGTCAGGCTTACGGTGTAACGGCGCTTTTCACGCAGAAACTCGAGCAACTTTCGGGCACATCGCCGCTGTCCAATATAAATTATGCTTCAATGTTCGACGGCATCATTTACCTGGGCACGCTGGAAATTGAGAGCGCGGTGCACAAGGTGGTGAGCGTGCTCAAGATGCGCGGCGGCGCCTTCTCGACCGACCTGTGCGAGATAACTTGTGACAGCAAAGGTCTGACCGTGCTGGACAAATTCGTGGGCCTGAGCGGCATCCTGTCCGGCAACGCGCAGGGACAATACAAGAAAACGGTCGAGGAGTTGTTCCAGCCTCTTTATTTTATCCGCGATTTCCTCGAAATGTTGGGGTCGCCGGATGTGGATGAGGCTCAGCGAGCGATGATCATCGAAAACCTGCGAGCCGAGGCTAACAAATTGGTGGACAAACTCAAAACGCATTTTAATGTGAAGCAGTAGCGCAAAACCAACGCCGGAGGAATACCAGGGCCCATGGGCAAAACAGTCCTGATCGCCGACGATAACGAAAGCGTCCGCACGATCCTCAAACTGACGCTGCAATTCAAGGGCTACACCATCATTGAGGTGGATGACGGCGCAAAGGCGCTGGACTTGTTGCTGGCGGGCCAGACGCCGGTGGATCTGCTGATCTCGGACATTGCCATGCCGAATATGTCTGGCCTCGAACTGCTGGCGCGACTGCGGGGGGAGGAGCGGTTTGCCACCTTGCCGATTCTTATCTGCTCGGCGGAGGAGGACGCGACAGAGGCCGACATGCTCAAACGCGGAGCGTCGGCTTTCCTCGTCAAGCCTTGTCCTCCCTCAAAACTGCTGGACACCGTGCGGGCGCTTGTCGGCTGATTTGCGCGCTGTGTGACGCGCATATTTTAGGTGGGGCCTTGCGCCTGTCTGCCCGCTTCGGCGGCATAGCATAATCCAGTCAGCCCTGCGAAGACTCTAGGCGGTATTCCCAATCGTACGCAAAAACGCACGGCCGGATTCCGTGCGGTTGGTCATCATCTTTTGGTCATGTTTGGATGGTAGCAATGAGTGAAGTGCGGGGATAGTGCCCGTCATTCCATCAGGAAAAGGAGCCTGTTACATGAAACCGTGGATTGCAGTCGCCTTGGCTGTAACACTTGTGGCGGCGGTACGACTTGTGACCGCCGAGGACAAGACCATCACGGAGCAAGATCTGCCGGAACCGGTGCGGAGTGCGTTGAAGAAGGAAGCGCCGGGGGCCAAGATTCTCGAGATCGAAGCCGAGACGGAGGGAGGCAGCACCGTTTATTCCATCGAGGTCGAAGTCGAAGGGAAAAAGAAAGAATTCCACTTTTCGCCGGCAGGGCAGGCCGTGAAGGACGACGAGGATGATGACGACGGGGAGAAAACGATCGCCCTCAGCGAGGCGCCGGCGCCCGTTCGTGAGACCGTGGCGAAACTGCTGAAAGGCGCCGCTCCAATCTCGGTGACTGTCGAGGAGGAGGACGATGGGGAGTTGTACGAGGTGGAGTATGCGGATGGCGGCACAACCCGTTCGGTGGAATTGACGGCCGAAGGCGCTGTTGTTGAGGATGAGGAAACTGTCGCCACTGACAGCGTACCGGCGGCTGTCGCCGCTGCCATCGCAAAGGCCCGAAAGGGTGGCGATGTTCGGGAAGTGACTCTCGTCCGGAAGTATTATTACGAGGTCGAGGTCGTGCGCGACGGTAAGACGCATGAACTGCAGATCAGCCCGGCTGGAAAAGCGAAAAAGGCTGACGATGACGAGGACGAGGACGACGATTAATCGGTGGATTCCGGGTCGCAGTGGGGCCGCGGCAGCGGCCTCACTGCAGCCGCCTTGGAACCGGCTTGTCTGCGCGTTCGGAGCCTCCACATGAGGTTGCTGCTCGTTGAGGATTCGCAGCGGCTTCGCGAATCTCTCTCGCTGGGATTGAGGCGACTGGGGTTCACTTTGGACATGGCAGCCGACGGCGTCGAGGGGCTCTCGCTTGCCTCGTCTGCCAGTTATGATGTTGTCATTCTGGATCTGATGCTGCCCCGCATGGACGGTTTAACCGTTCTTCGGAGTCTGCGGGCGCGGGGAAACGATGTTCATGTGCTCATCCTGACTGCGCGCGATGCCGTGGCGGATCGGGTCGCCGGCCTGAGGGCCGGCGCCGACGATTATTTAGTCAAGCCTTTTGCTTTCGAGGAGTTGCTTGCTCGCGTACAAGCCCTGGGCCGGCGCAAGTATGGTGTGAAAAGCCCCGTCATTAGGAGCGGTTCGCTTGAAGTGGACCTGGCCAGACGAAAAGTCAGAGTGGAGGGCAAGACTGTTTTGCTGCCGCGGCGCGAATATGCACTGCTCGAGTGCCTTGCACTTCATCGCGGCCGGGTTGTCACGCGGCGGACCATCGAGGAGACCCTTTATGACGATGTGGGCGTTTTGGAGAGCAACGCTGTGGATTCTGCCGTGTGTGCCCTCCGGCGCCTGATTGATATTCCCGGGCGCCCCTCGCACATTGAAACCCATCGTGGACTCGGCTACTCCCTGCGCATGGAAGACAACCAACCGGCGGACGAATGAAACGCTTTTCCATACGGGGCCGCGTCACCTCACAGACAGCCGGCATTGTTCTGCTTGTCAGCGTCTTATCCGGTGTCTCCGTGTGTATCCTGACCAGTCGGATGCTGGTGCGGGAGTTTGACGCTGTTCTTTTGACCAAGGCGCGAGCGCTGGGTGCCCTTTTGCGGTACGAAGGTGCCGGGGAATACGAGTTCGAGTACCACGCCGAGTCGATGCCGGAGTTTGATTCCGGGCCGGACGCCGCCTTTTTCGAATGTTCCGGCGGCGATGGTCGCCAGGTGTGGAAATCACCGTCCTTGCTGGGAAGGAGTTTGGCAGCAGATCGAGGCGAACCCTCGACCGCTCCCGTACTGGAAAATGTTTTGCTTCCCGACGGACGACCCGGACGCGCGGCGACGGTCTGGTTCCGTCCGGTGAGCGACGATGATCTCCCGCCAGAAAGCGATGTTGAATCGGCGCCTCTGGCAAAGGTCGTAGTAGCCAAGGGTCGCGCCGACCTTGACCGATCCGTGCAAAGCGTGGTGGGCACGGTGGTCGCCGGCACCTCTGCGGCTGCGCTTCTTGTTTTGGCCCTGATTCCGTTCTCTGTTCGTCGCGGGTTGGGTTCTCTCGATCGTCTTGCCGGGCAGGTTCGGCAGATTTCTCCAAACTCGCTCAATGTGCGCCTGGAGGATGCCCATGCTCCAGAGGAACTGGTTCCCGTGTACCAACAATTGAACCACCTTCTTAGCCGGCTTGAACAATCCTTGGAGCGCGAGCGTCTTTTCTCGGCCAATGTGTCCCACGAACTTCGGACGCCGATTTCCGAGTCGAAAAACGCATTAGAGATGGCGGCTCTATGGCCTGATGATCGCGAGGTGCAGCAGCGCGCCGTAGCGTTGGCCGTCGGTGCAGTCGCTCAAATGGAGAAGATTGTTAATGCCATGCTCGTCCTGAGCCGGACACGGCAAGCGACCAGCGCGTGGGATGACAATGAGTTCGATGCCAAAACCGTTCTGCAGGGGATACTGACGAGTATGGAAGCGACCGCGGCGGAGCGTCGCTTGCAAGTACAGGTGGTGACGCCGCCTGACGAGCGCTGCATGATTGCAACCTCACAGCCGTTATTCGAGTCCATGATTCGAAACATCGTCCAAAACGCCATTGTCTACGCTCCGTTAGCAACCGTTGTCAGGTTCTCTTTGACATGTGAGGGTAGTGCCTTGGTTTTCACGGCGGACAATGACGCTCCCGATCTGGATCCTGCGGATACGGAAAAGATGTTTGATGCGTTTTGGCGCAAAGATGAGTCGCGCAGTGGCGGGGAGCATTTAGGTTTGGGCTTGTCGCTGGTCCGGTTTTGCTGCGAAGCGCTCGGCGGCGAGGTGAGCGCCCGGCTGTCGGATGATAAAGTGTTGACGGTTCGTTTGGTTGTGCCGGGCATTCTTACTCGTTGAGCGGTCCCCGCTCGAGCGGTCAAACCGCCCGTCGCGCGGCGGCGATGAAGCGGCTCACAAGAACCTCGGATTTTTTACCCGGCGCAGATTCGACGCCGGAGGAGACATCCACGGCAAACGGGCGCACGAAGCGTACGGCGTCTGCGACGGTCTCCGGGGTCAGGCCGCCGGCGAGAAACAAACGCTCGCGGGGCATGGCGGAGGGAATCAAGCCAGGGTCAAACGGGCGGCCAGTCCCGCCATGTTGCTTCGGATCAAAAGTGTCGCACAAAAAAAAGTCCGTGTCCGCTTCCTCCCAGCGTGCCGGAGGTGCGCCCGGACCAAAGCGAAACGCAGTGATCATGCGGACGCTCGGCAGATCGCTCCGGATGGCAGCGGCTACCTCTGACAAGCAATCGCCGTGTAATTGCGCGTGATCTGCACCTGCCTGCTTCAGAGCCTCAACGGCAGCATCTGGGGTTGGGTTTACGAGAAGTCCGACATGGCGGACGAGCGGATAGGTGCATCGTACGCGCTCAATGATTGGGGCTGCAGTGTTGGGTCTGATAAAACGCTTGCTGCCTTCGAAAAAGACATAGCCGAGGTAATCGGCACCTGCTGAAGCAGCGGCCAAGGCGTCGTCAACCGTGGTGATACCACAAATTTTTACGCGGACACCTTCGCGCTGGGAGAGTGGATCAGACGGGTTCACGACTTTTCTCCTATACACGAGCGTTTGATTTCATCCACGACCAAGCCCGCATGAACTGCTGATGGGTCAAGGACCACAGGCGTATGGAATTCACGGAAAAAACAGACGGCAGCGGACTGCGCTTTGCCATTGTGGCCAGCCGATACAATGAATTTGTGACAAGTCGCTTGGTGCGCGGTGCCATCACGGCGCTCACGGAGAGTGGCGTGGCCGAGGCGGATGTGGACATATACTGGTGCCCGGGCGCGCTCGAAATTCCGGCGCTCGCTGAGCATGTCGCGCGCGTTGGCAGGCCCAATGGGCTCCGGTATCATGGGATTGTTTGCGTCGGCTGTGTGATACGCGGTGAAACTGACCACTATACCTTCGTCGCAGGGGAGTGCATGCGGGGAGTCGCCGAGTTGGCGCGCCGTGCCGAGGTGGGCGTAGGCAACGCTGTGCTTACGGTCGAGACCCTTGATCAGGCCATGGAACGCGCCGGCGCGGGGCAACCCGGCGAGGCTGGTTTTGGAGCGACAAACAAGGGCTGGGAGGCAGCACGCGCGGCGGTCATTATGGCGAACTTTCTAAAACATACGGCCTGAACTGCTCGCCTGCAATCCAGCGTTGACGCCTTGCGCCGGCAGCCTCTGACTCATCAAAACCGATGCCTAACCGCATCTGACCCAACCGGAGAGTTGCACAACAATATTATGACAAATAACCTTGCCGCCTTGAATGCAGTGGCTGCGCGTCTTCGCGCCGATTCGATCCGTTCGACGACCGAAGCAGGCAGCGGACACCCCACGACTTGCTGTTCGTGCGCGGAGATCATGGCCTGCCTGTTTTTTGGAGTCATGCGTTACGATCCGCGCGATCCCCGCAACCCGGTTGCTGACCGGTTTGTGATGAGCAAGGGACATGCTGCGCCAATCCTTTATGCGGCGTGGAAAGCAGCGGGCTACTTCACGGACGAAGACCTTTTGTCCTTGCGCCGGGTTGATTCGGATCTCGAGGGGCACCCGACGCCCCGGTTGCCCTTTGTGGATGTTGCCACCGGATCACTTGGACAAGGTCTCGGTGTGGGCGTCGGCCTCGCAATAAATGCGCGTTTGGACGGGACGGGATACCGGACTTTTGTTTTGTTGGGGGACGGTGAGACGGCCGAAGGCGCTGTCTGGGAGGCCGCACAGACTGCCGGGTATTACCGGTTGGGCAATTTGGTGGCCATTGTGGACTTGAACCGTCTTGGCCAGAGTCAAGCCACCATGCTCGAGCATGACGCCGACACCATGCGCGCCCGTTTCGAAGCATTCGGCTGGAGGGCCGTGGCCGTGGACGGGCACGATGTGAAAGCCCTGCTGGAAGCCTTCGCTTTGGCCGGCAATGACGGCGACAAGCCATTAGCCATCGTTGCGCGCACGCTCAAGGGCAAGGGGGTACCGTTCGCCGAGGATAAGGACGGTTGGCACGGAAAGCCGTTCAAGAAAGGCGAGGAGGCCGACAGGGCTCTGGCTGCCTTGTCTCAAGTGGACGATTCGTTGATCGCCGGATTGAAACCGCCTCCGCCCCCGCCCGTGGCGCCGCCCACCCACGAAGTGAAACCGATGGCGCCCCCGCCGTACAAGAAAGGAGACATGATTGCGACGCGGGAAGCCTACGGCGACGCACTGGTTGCCTTGGGTGCGGCTGACTCGCGCATTGTCGCACTCGACGGCGACACCAAAAACAGCACCTTTTCCGAGAAGTTTCTCAAGGCCTACCCGGAGCGATTCGTGGAGGGCTTTATCGCCGAGCAAAATGTCATCAGCATGGCTGCAGGTTTGGCAGCGCGTGGGCGCATACCCTTCGCATCGAGTTTCGCCGTATTTCTGTCGCGCGGGTTCGACCAAGTTCGCATGGCAGGAATTTCCGGCTCGAACATGAAACTGTGTGGCAGCCATGTGGGGGTCTCGATTGGCGAAGACGGCCCGTCTCAGATGGGGCTGGAAGACCTTGCCCTTTACCGCACGATCCCCGGCTGTGTGGTTTTTTATCCAAGTGATGCGGTGGCAGCGTGGAATGCCGTGCGTCTTGCCGCAGAGCACCAGGGCATGGCCTACATTCGAACCTCCCGTCCGAAAACAGGCCTTGTGTATGACGCCGCGCAACAGTTTGCCATTGGCGAGGCCAAGATCGTCCGCTCCTCGGATAAGGATGCACTGACGATTGTTACCGGCGGCGTGACTCTGTTTGAGGCCTTGGCCGCGGCCGACCGGTTGTTGGCCGCGGGAATAGCGGTGCGGGTCGTAGACCTGTTTACCGTGAAGCCTTTGGACACAGCCACGATTGCGGCGTGCGCGCGCGAGACGGGCGGCATCCTTCTCACGGTAGAGGATCACTACCCGGAGGGCGGCATCGGCGAAGCGGTGGCTGCAGCATTGACAGGCGAACCCATCCGCGTCAGCCGACTGGCTGTGACGGAGGTTCCGCGCTCGGGGAAACCCGAGGAATTGCTAGCCAAGTATGGGATTGATGCAGCCGCCATCGAGCAGCGGGTGATGCAACTCCTGCGGCAGTGATCAAGCAGGAATAGTCATGCCGGCGCCGCATCTGCCGGCCGAAAAACCATGGAAGAAATTGGATAGGGAGCCGAGTGTGATGAGTGCGAACCCCTTGCGCCAGTTGTGGGAATGCGGCCAGAGTTTCTGGCTCGACACGATCAGTCGGGAGTTAATCCGCGGGGGAACTCTTCAGCGAATGGTACAGGCCGACGGCCTGCGGGGTGTGACATCCAATCCTGACATTTTCGAAAAGGCCATCACCGGAAGCGACCTTTACAAAGACACCGTTCGGAGGCTGGCGCAGGGGGGACGCAGTGCCGCGGCGATCTACGAGGCGTTAGCCGTAGATGACATCCGCGAAGCCGCGGACATCCTGCGGCCTGTTTACGACGAGAGTGAAGGGGCCGACGGTTTCGTCTCGCTCGAGGTGTCGCCGTATCTGGCTTATGATGCCTCGGCTACGGTGGATGAGGCGAAGCGGCTCTGGGCGGCCGTGAACCGCCCCAATTTGATGATCAAAGTGCCGGCAACTCCGCCGGGCATTGCCGCCATTGAGCGGCTCATCGCTGCGGGCATCAATGTGAATGTAACGCTGATTTTCTCTCATGCCTGCTACGAGCAGGTGATGGAGTCTTATATCGTCGGCCTTGAAGAGTACCTTGCCTCGGGCGGCTCGATGCCCGGGCCGGCATCGGTTGCGAGTTTTTTTGTCAGCCGGATTGACACGCTGGTTGATAAACTATTGGGCAACCGTATCACAGCCGGGCGTCAGGCCGGAGCCTGCGCGCCAGAGCGTTTGCTCGGCAAGGCAGCCGTGGCGGCCGCCAAGGTGGCCTATGCCAACTTTCGAGCAAAATTCCATGGCCCGCGTTTTGCCGCGCTGCGCGGCAAGGGTGCACGCGTTCAGCGACCGCTGTGGGCAAGCACGAGTACGAAAAACCCGTTATATGATGCCACGCTGTATGTGGCCCCGCTGATTGGGCGCGATACGGTCAACACCATGCCGCCTGCCACGGTGGATTCGTGGCGAAACTCGGGCGTCGTGAAGCCCGATACCGTGAGCGAGGGACTCGACGAGGCGCGGGAAGTCCTCGCGGCTCTTGAGAGTCTTGGCATCAACCTCGACACGGTGGGCTGGCAATTGCAGGAGGAGGGCGTGTCAAAGTTTAATGAACCCTTTGACCGCCTGTTACTGGCCGTGAGCAAGGCGCGGGGGGAGGCCATTGGCGGTTGGCCGCAACAATCGGACACTATGGGCCGGCACGCAGGGTCCGTCGCTTCGGTCTGTGCAGCGCTGACAGAGGCACGGGTTGCCTCTCGCCTGTGGGCGGCCGACACCACCCTGTGGCCCGGCGACGAGGCGGTCCGCGGTTCTATCGCTAACCGGCTCGGATGGCTGCGGTCGGCTTCGGCCATGCGGGCGCGTGCCAAGGAACTGATGCAGTTTGCCGCTGAAGTGAAAAAGGCCGGGTTCCGGCATGTGGTCTTGCTCGGCATGGGTGGCAGCAGTTTGTGCCCAGAGGTTTGCGCGCGGACTTTTGGTTCAAGGTCCGGTTACCCCGAACTCATCGTTCTCGACAGTACTTCGCCGGCATCGGTGCTGGCAGTGTCACGACAAGTGGATTTGCGCCGGACCTTGTTTGTTCCGGCGAGTAAAAGCGGCTCCACGGTCGAGACGAACACCCTTTTCCACTATTTCTGGGAGCAGTTGAAAGCGCTCAACATTGAAGACCCCGGGAAACATTTTGTCGGGATCACCGATCCGGGTTCGTCACTTGAAGAACTTGGTTCCCGGTGCGGGTTTCGGCGGATGTTCCTCAATCCGCCGGATATCGGCGGGCGTTTCAGTGCGCTTTCGCTGTTTGGCCTCGTGCCCATGGCTTTGATCGGGATGGATGTGGATGCCCTCTTGGCACGCACGGAGGCATGGAGCCTGGATGCCGGCTTGGTGCCGGCGGCGACAAAAGATGAAGCCGTGAGGCTCGGGGCTGTCCTTGGGGCACTGGCCCAACGCGGCGTCAACAAGTTAACCTTGTTAATTTCGCCCGAGATCGAGTCCTTGGGCGATTGGATCGAGCAATTGGTCGCGGAGAGCACCGGCAAGCATGGGAAGGGCATTTTGCCCGTCGTCGGTGAAGCCCGCCTGCCTGTGAGCGAGTACGGGCCCGACCGCTTGTTTGCAGGGATCACTCTTCCGGGCGACAAGGGTACCACTAAAAGACTGGACAACCTTGAGGCTGCAGGTTTCCCCGTGGTGCGCTTGGCGCTAAAAAGCCGCGAAGATCTCGGTATCGAATTCTTGCGGTGGGAAGTAGCCACGGCCATCGCAGGCGTTGTCTTGGGAATCAATCCGTTTGATGAGCCCAATGTCACCGAGAGCAAGCGTAACACAGCGGCCGTGTTGAAGCACTACAAGGAAAAGGGAACCCTGCCTGTCCCGACGCCTGCGTGCCAGACGCGAAATTACTCGCTGGCTTACTCTGCGGCCGGCAATGCGTTGGCGGATACGAAGCGGCCGGTCGGTCTCCTCCAGTTGTTGCAAACGGCGGGGCCGGGGGATTATGTGGCGCTGTTAGCGTTCGTGCATCCCGAGCCGCAGGTGCGGAAAGCGCTGGAGGAATTACGACGGGATGTCGGGCGGCTGACGGGTTGCCCCGCGACTCTGGGCATCGGTCCCCGGTACCTGCACTCCACGGGACAATTGCACAAGGGTGGTCCAAACACCGGCGTGTTTATCATTATTATGGGCGATTCAGCCCCGGATTTGGCAATCCCCGGTTACGACTACTCGTTCAACGCGCTCATCCGGGCACAAGCGCTTGGCGACTTTCAATCGCTTGACGCCCATGACTGCCGGGCGGTTCTTGTCAGTGTCGGCGCGGATGTACTCGGAGGGCTGCGAGCCCTTCGGGAGGCGATATCAGAATGACTCTCCATTACGGCCGTTCATGAACATACTGATTGACGGCAGGAGCGTGCGCCCTGGCCAGACGGGCGTGGGTTATTACACGGAGGAGATGATCCGTGCTCTGGGCCGCGTTGCGCGGGGGCATGAGATACATGTCCTGACGATTGACAAGGATTATTGGGGTTCGGAGCCAACAGGAATTCATTTGACTACCTGCTCGGTAGATTACGAGCGTCACCCGCGGGGGGAGTGGTTTCTCAATGTGGAATTACCCGCGATTCTTCGCCGCTTGCAGGCCGATGTTTTCTGGGGTCCGGGATTCCTCTCGCCATGGGTGCGCACCCGCGCCCGGCAGGTGCTGACAGTCCACGACCTGACGGTTTTCAGCCATCCCGACTGCTACCCGCGTCGGTTTGCCTTCTATCTCCGCTGGGCAATCCGCCTTGGCGTTGCGGCGGCAGATGCGGTGGTGTGTCCAAGCCGGGCGACGGCGGAACAACTTCTCACGCGGCTTGCGCCCCGACGGGCGCGCGTCGAGATTATCCCCGAGGCACCGGCGGATGCATTCCGTCACGAAACAGCCGGATCCTACGAATTAGAGCCTTTTGTTAGCCCGCCGTATATTCTTTTGGTGGGCGCGGGCGATCCGCGCAAGCGCGTGGACCTGGCTGTCCAAGCGTTTCGTCGTGTTGCAGAGGCGGGGTTTCCGCATCGACTCGTGCTCGTCGGTCACACTCAGGCAGGTTGGCCCGGCGAGAAGATAGTCGTGCTGCGACGCCGCACGCGCGACGACCTTGTGTCACTTTACCGGTATGCCGATCTTCTGATTGTTCCGTCGCTTTGGGAAGGTTTTGGCCTTCCCGTGCTCGAGGCGATGGCTGCCGGGTGCCCGGTGCTGGCCTCGCGGTCGGGTGCCCTGCCGGAAACGGGCGGCGAGGCAGCGGAATACTTGGATAAGGATGACCCGGCGGCGCTGGCAGACGCCATCATGCGATTGCTCGGCGACAAGGCGCGGCGCGAAGAAATGCGCCGCTTGGGATACGCGCGTGCCGCCATATATTCTTGGGACAAGTCGGCCACACAGTTGTTGACCCTATTTGAATCGCTCCTCGGCGGCTCCCGATGAGGGCCAGCGACTGCGGCGTTGTCATCGTGGCGGCCGGCATGGGGGCGCGCATGGGCGGTGCGGCGCCCAAGCAGTTTCGCCCCCTGGCGGGGCGGCCGCTCGTTCTGTGGTCCGCATCATTCTTCGACCACGCTGCCAGCGTACGGGAAATAGTGATCGTAGCCCCACCCGGGCTAACCGCCCTCATGACATCCGTCTGCGTTCGTCAGGGGCTTTCGCGGCTTCGTGGCATCGTGGCTGGCGGAGCGCGCCGCCAGGATTCCGTGCAGGCTGGAGTGGCGGCTTTGAGCGAAAACTGCCGTCTCGTTGCGGTCCACGATGCAGCGCGGCCTTTTCCGCCGGTCAACTTCGAGGAAGGAATCTCACTTGCGCGCGAAAGTGGCGCGGCGGTTTTTGGCCATGCGGTGACAGACACTTTGAAGACTTCGTCTGACGGCCGGGTGACCGGCACAATGCCCCGAGCCGGGGTCTGGGCTGTGCAAACGCCGCAAATCTTCCGCCGTGAGGTGCTTGTAAAGGCTCTGAAACACTGCCGGTGCGAAGGCATCGAGGTAACGGATGACGCCGCTGCGGTCGAGGCTGCTGGCGGTACTGTCTGTCTTGTCCATGGCTCGAGGTGGAATCTGAAATTGACCTTCGCGGAGGACTGGCCTGTGGCCGAAGCGCTTGCTCATTTGCTCGAGAGACCGACCCCGCGCCCGGAGGCTTCGCAGCCGTGACATCGCGTCCATCCCTGCGCGTGGGTCAAGGATTTGATGTTCACCGGTTTGCTGTCGGACGACCTCTGTTCCTCGGCGGTGTCCGATTCGATCATGACCGCGGCCTTGAGGGCCATTCCGATGCGGATGTGGTGCTCCACGCGATATGCGATGCGATCCTCGGCGCGCTTGCCGAGGGCGACATTGGGCATCACTTTCCCGATTCGGATGCGCGCTGGAAAGGCAGCCCCAGCAGGGTGTTTGTCGAGGCGTGTCGGGATCTGGCGCGGATGCGCGGGTATGGCGTGTCCAATGTGGACATTACCATATTGGCCGAGCAGCCGAAAATCGCGCCCCATGCTGCGGAGATGCGTCGTTGCATTGCCGACATGCTGCGCGTGGACGAGGAGCGTGTCAGCATCAAGGCCACCACGACCGAGCGCCTTGGGTTTACCGGCCGCGAGGAAGGCATCGCTGCCTTGGCTGTGGTGCTCCTCGAGGCTGTCTGAGCGGCTTACCGCGACCGGTTACTTCTTGCTCGCAGCAAGGGCGGCCCGGATCGTGCGCGTGTGGATTTCCACCGTATCGCTGACATTGCGGGCATACCCACCGGCAAGAACAACCACCGTCGGAATGCCGAGGCGTACCGCCTCACCAAGAACATGCTGGTCGCGTTGATGCAGCCCCTCGAGCGACAGCCGGAGCGCTCCTAACTGGTCCTCACGATAAGGATCGGCGCCAGCCACATAAATCAGCAACTCCGGACGATGCTTTTCGGCGGCGGCGGGAAATACTTCCCGCAGGCGCGCGAGATACTCGTCGTCACCGGTAAAATCCTCGAGGCCGATGTCAATATCGCTGCGCTGCTTGATCGGATAATTGTTTTCCTGATGGAGCGAGATCGTGAAAACGGCCTCATCATGTTCGAAGATATGAGCGGTTCCGTTTCCCTGATGCAGGTCGAGATCCACCACCATGGCGCGTTTGATGCGTCCTTCGCGCTGCATCACCCGGATCGCGACAGCGATGTCGTTGATGTAACAAAAACCTTCGGCGTGGTCCGCAAACGCATGGTGGAAGCCCCCGCCGATATGGGCGCGCACGCTGCCCGCCCCGGCGGTCAAAGCCAGTCGGGCGGCGTAGATCGTCCCACCGGCCGCGAGGATGTAGGCATCCACAATAGGGCGCGACAGCGGCAACTCGCTGTTTCGGGTCCGGTGGGACCAGCGGAGATTTTCAAGGTCGTCCAACAATCCCGGGGTGTGCACGGTAAGCAACTCGTCGCGGGTGGCCGGCGGGGGTTCGACAAAGTCAGACGGCCCGGCATCACCGCACGCGATCAGGTTATCGCGCACGAGTCGGTATTTGCGCGTAGGAAAAACATGCGGGCCGATGTCCACCTCGTAACGCGGCGAGTAAACAAGAGGCTTACCGGTCGAGTCTTCCATGTCAGTGGTTTCATCCGCCGGGCGATGCGTGCGCTCAAGACGAATTGGAAGGCTCGGGCGCGCTATTGACAAGGACGCAGGATTCGGCAAAGCAGCCGGTTTTTCCGCGAACGCAGCACGCTTTCTTCAGGAGGAAACATGCCATCAGCCCTCATCTGCCCGGTCGGCACTACGCCCGACGGACGCCGAGACATTTTGACGGCGCTGTCGGACGAAATCCGCACGGTACGGCCAGATCTGGTCTTGTTTGTCGTGTCGGAGGACAGCCGCGCCAATGCGGAGGCCATAGCGCAGGAAAGCGGGATGGCGCCGGATGCGTGCGAGTATCTCACTCTCGCCAGTCCGCACGACATGAATTTGATTTTCCGTGCCATCAACGATGCCTTGCGCGACTTGCGTAGCCGCGGATTCAGCAGCGCGGAAATTGCGGTCAATTATACGAGCGGGACTAAGGTGATGAGCGCCGGTGCAGTTGTTGCGGCGATTTTCAATCAGTGCCGGGAAGCGCGCTACATCTACCACGAGGCGGGGGCGGAGAATCGAACAGTCACGACGCAACTTGAGGCGGTTTCGGCCTTCCGGGATCTGCTGCTGGGTCGTCGGCTTGTGCAGGAGATGCGCTATCAATCGGCTGCCGATGTGCTTGGTCGCATTGACCCCAGCCTTCTTGGATCCCACGATGTCACAACGCTCAGGGCGCTGCGGGACTTGGCCGTTGCTTACTTCAACTGGGATAATTTCAATTACGCCGCGTTTGTCGAGACCATGGCCCGGGTTCCACACGACCACGAGGCCGTGGCCAAGTTCCTCGTCTCGAACGAAACACTGGCGCTTGTGGCTCGGCTGGCCGCCGATGGAGCGGCTTCACGGATAACTCCTGCCGCCGTGGCCGATATGGTCAACAATGCTGCGCGCCGCCTCAAGGAAGGAAAATACGACGACGCCATCGCCCGCGTGTATCGTGCGCTGGAAATGTTGGCGCAATGGGTGCTCATGGAGCAGGGCATAGACACAGACGATGTTGACACCCGCCGCATTCCCCCCCGTCACCGCGTCGGGTTTGAGGCCATGCGCTCGCTCGAGGATGGCAAGGTTCGCATTGGAATGCGCAAGGCGTACGAACTGCTGGCGGCAATCGGTCACCCGCTAGGGGAGCGCTTTCAGGTGCACGGCGCCTTGGCGCAGACACTGCAGAGGCGCCGCAACTCCATTCTGGCCCACGGCATTCAGCCGTTGGAGCGCTCCGACTGCGAGCAGTTGTTCACGGCAGCCCGCGACCTGTTTGTGACCAGCATTTCCGAGTTCGATTTGCTGTGCAGCCGCCTCCAGTTTCCGTGGCTCGACGCTTCATGCGTCCCGACCTGACCGGCGACAGCCGGGTTGTCACGGGGCCGGAGTCGGCTGGGGCGGGCGCGGAATCAGCCGGTGTGCCAGACTCTGGGCCACCTTCCAGACATCGCCTGCGCCCAGCGTGATGACCAAGTCGTGCGGACGCACGCGTTGGGCGACATATTCCTCCACGCCATCAAGCGTGTCAATATATTGAACGGAGGGATGACTGTTGGCTCGCAGGCTGTCGACAATCAGTTCGGACGAAACATCGGGGATCGGCTCCTCCCCAGCGCCGTAAATGCTGGTGATGACCACCTCGTCGGCATTGGAAAACGCCGAGCCAAAATCCGCAGCAAGAGACTTCGTGCGGGAATAGCGGTGAGGCTGGAAAATGCCGATGATTCTGTCGTTTGGGTGAACCGCGCGCGCCGCCGACAGCGTAGCGCGAATCTCGCTGGGATGATGCGCGTAGTCGTCCACAACCGTATACTGATCGTTTCGCCCGATCACTTGAAACCGGCGTTGAACCCCGCGAAACAATTCGAGCCCCTCGGCGATTTGGTCAAACGAGAGCCCCACACGCAGGCCCGCGGCCACCACAGCCAGCGAGTTCTGAACATTATGCAGCCCGGGAATCGCCAGATGCACCCGGCGTCCCAGCGGGCGGCCGTCGAGGCAGTATTGCGATGTGCTGCCCAGCCCCTCAAATTCAATGTCGCGGGCGGTCAGTCGCGCCCCCGCTTTCAATCCGTAGGAAATACATTCGACATTCGAACGGGTGAGATTCTCGACCAGTGACGCAGCAACCGGATCGTCAGCACAGTACGCGCATAGTCCGCCGTCTTTGATGTTGGCAATGTAGTGGGCAAACACCTCTTTCACATGCGATAGGTCGCGGTAAAAGTCCGTGTGGTCGAGTTCGACATTGGTCAGGATCGCAATCTCCGCACGGTACTCGACCAGCGAACCATCACTTTCGTCGGCTTCGATCACGAACCAGTCACTGCGGCCCGCCCTCGCATTGTCCGCCATGGAATTGATGATGCCGCCGACGACATACGACGGAACGATGCCGGCGGTGGAGAGAACACTCGCCGTGAGCGAGGAGGTTGTGGTTTTTCCATGCGTGCCGGCAATGGCAATGCCGCGGTGCGAGTTCACCAATTCTGCCAATTTTTTTGAACGGTGAACGATCGGAATGCCGAGGCGTCTGGCCTCTAACAGTTCCGGGTTGTCAGGTTTTATTGCGGAACTGACAACGACTTGACCGGCCCCGTGAACATTCTCAGGGGCATGGCCGACATGAACAATGGCGCCACGCTGGCGCAACTCGCGGATGATGGAGGATTCACGAGCATCGGAACCGCTCACAGGCGTTCCCAATTGCAGCAGCATTCGGGCAATGCCACTCATGCCGATGCCGCCTATTCCTACGAAGTGGACTCTGCAGTCTGCGTTCATCAACGGTCACCTTTACTGGACGGGGCGTAAACATCTTCGCGGAAAAAGCCAAACCCAGGTCGGCCCTCTTGCGCAACGGGTATTTTCCGGGTCTGACCGGGTTCCCACTCTCACAATAAAGGGGTTACGACCGTTGCTTGGTGACTCGACTTTCACATGCGGGTCCCTTGGCGCGCGCCCGGCGACGCTGCACCGCGGGTAGATAGGTGTTTTGCGATTTTGTCCCCGGCTCGCGTACGCACGAGGTGACCGGTCAGGGGCGTGCCCGCTAACGCCGTCGGTGCACCCCGTGGCCGATCGGAACCCAAGCCAGTAGAAATTTTTTGACAGATGCAGGCTAGCGCTGTTCTTTACCGGATTGGGGAGACGCATGGATAATCAGGAAGACGAGCCGCCAGAGGAAACGCACGACGACGACTCTGATGAGGAGCGCGAGCGTTGGCAGCACTCGTCGGGCAATAAGCGCCGCGGGCGCAGGATCAGTATTGCCCATGCTGTGGACCTGATTATTGCGGGGCCGGAAATAGCCAGAAAACTCAATCAATTAGATTGCCTCATGAGGCGCTTGCCGGCAGTTAAGTCCAAGTTTGAATTGCTCCTTGGTCTGCTGGACGAACTTGGTTTTGACCCTGTGCAATTTGTGTACGCTAACAAGCGGCTTTCGGCCCTTGCGGACGGACTTGCCGAGTTAGAGCCAGATTTGAATGCTGCTGCGCTTTATGACGACACGCTGGACTTTACGATAGCGGGCTCGCCGCTGCGTTCGCTGCGCCGGATGTTGCGCGCCCACGCGCGGAATCTGCCGCGCAAAGTGCCAATCTGTCTGGTGAGTCTGGCCGACGGACAACTCCGCATATCGATTCGCACTTGGGCCGTGTCCATACCCGCAAAGTTCTCCACGCCGGGCAATTGTATCGTGCGGCGCAGTTTTGTGGACATCCTGCTCGACGCGCTCAAAACCGACGAGGTGATCCATTGTCATGTGGAGCCACATTTGTATCGCGTCAACGGTTTTACGCACCAAGATTGACGAGAGTGGCGGGGAACAAGAGCGCCTTGCGGGCGTATGACTGCTGCGTGGACGGGGTGACAGAAACCAAACTCGCGCGACTTCGCGAGGCATTCCGACAGCGTGGACGCGTGCTCGTGGCATTGTCGGGCGGGGTGGATTCGGCAGTGTGCATGCAGATTGCCCACGAGACGCTCGGCTTTGACAATGCTCTTGGCGTCACGGCACGCAGCGAGACTTTGACCGAATCGGAATTTGCCGAAACGCGCGCTCTCGCGGCCCGGCAGGGTTGGAACCACTGTGTCATTGAATATTCCGAACTGGAGATTCCAAACTACGCCGCAAACCCGGTCAACCGCTGCTACTTTTGCAAGCATGAGTTGTTTTCCCGACTCACAGCACTCGCCCGCGAGAGCGGCTATACCTGCGTGGTGGAGGGGACAAACTTCGATGACCGTGGCGATTACCGCCCGGGAATGGCGGCGGCCAATGAGTTCGGGACTTGGGCTCCGCTGCTGCAGTGCGAGGTCACCAAAGCCGAGGTTCGCGAAATGGCCCGGTATTTTGGACTCCCAAACTCGGACAAGCCGTCCGGGGCCTGTCTGTCATCGCGTTTTCCGTACGGCACGCCCATCACGCGCGAAGGCTTGAATCAAGTGGCCGCGGCCGAGGAATTCCTCCGCTCGATGGGATTCCGTCAGGTCCGCGTGCGCCACCACGACCGGCTGGCCCGTATCGAATTGCCCGCATCCGAGATTCCCAACCTTTTTCAGGGCGGAGCCTATGCTCGAGTCGCCGCCCGCCTGCGTGAAATCGGCTATACTTATGTCACGCTCGACCTTGCCGGATACCGCACCGGCAGCCTCAACGAAGTTCTCCCGCGTCCGAGCGACGAGGCCGGTCAGGCAAACTCGGCATAGAGTTCCAGCGTCCGCTCGACAAGCCGTTCGGGCGAAAACTCCTCGGACACCCTTTTGCGGCCTGCCGAGCCCAGCCGCTCGCGCAGAACAGGATCAGATGCACATTTGATCAATGCCGATGCCAAGGCGTCATGTGATCCCGGTTCCACCAGAATTCCTGTTTCAGAATCCAAAATCACATCGGGAATTCCACCCGTCCGACTGGCGACAACCGGCAGCCCTGCCGCACAGGCTTCCAGCACACTCGTCCCCAGTCCCTCGGAAAGCGACGGTTGCACCGCTATGTCCGCTGCCGAAAGGAGGTCCGGGACATCTTCGCGGAATCCTGCGAAGAGGCAGTGTTCCGAAATACAGAGGGTGGCTGCCAACCTTTCGAGATCGCTACGCATCGAGCCGCCGCCTGCCAGCAGGAATCGCACCTGCGGATTTGCCGCCAGAATGGTTGGTGCGGCACGGAGCAAAACCTCGTGCCCCTTCTCCGGCCGCAGTCGGCCCACCAGAATCACGACGATGTGGTCGTCCTTGAGGGCAAATTCAGCACGCACGCGCCGGCGCGCTTGGATATTGCGCGCAAAACGCTCGGCCTCGGATGCGCTGGGAATGAGTCGGAGATTTTCACGGCGAACACCCCGGATGGAGGCGCATTGCTCCACGATGGCCGTCGAGAGGCAAACGATACGCTCAAAGAACCGGCTGTACTGCCAGACATTAAGCGGATGCTGTGCGACCGGAAACACATTATGTTTGCACCGGATGACGCGAGGCCGGTCAGCCCGCGTTATCGTAGACAAAGCGGCAACCGCCAGCCACGAATCGCGTCCGCCGTGTAAATGGAGAATATCAGGTCTGAAGGTTTCCAACAGCCGTCGCAGTCGCATCACATCGCCCAGCGTCGCCGCCCGCAGACCGCCGCGATAAGAGACCGAATCGTCAATCCTTAAGCCTGCTGCGCGGGCGCGCCGTGCCAGTTCACTGTCGCCCGGGACCGACAACAAGACCTCGTGGCCGGCAGCGGCGGCGCCGAGGCTCTCCATCAGAATTCGGTTGGACTGTCCGCCCCAACCCCGAAGAAAATTTGTGTGAATGATTTTCATGCCCGTCCGCGCCAGCGGCGCCGGTTCTTGATCATGTGTTCAGCGTGATATAACCATGACAGCATATAGCCGAGGCGGGCCGGCGTCGTATCGTTCATGACCATGACCCGGGGCAGGCGGAACAATTGGTCAGGCCGAACTCGGTTGTCGCGTATCGTACTGACAGCCCCGCTGTAGCCAGACTCGCGGGCGATCCGTTCCACCCGTTCCGAGCAGTTGCCGTACGGATAGCACAACCACCGCGGAGGCGAGCCAAGGATATCCGCCAAGGCGCTGCGCGATGCGGTCAATTCCGCACGAATGGCCTCGTCATCGAGGGAGGTCAGGCGCGGATGGGTGGCCGTGTGGCTGCCGATGGTGATTCCCACGGATGCCATGGCCCGGAGTTCGTCCGCCGACAGTGTGTCTGTGTCGTCATCAGCGGGTGGCCCCGTGCGGATCCAACCAGTCACGACAAAAACGGTCGCGGTGTAGCCGTGCGCTTGCAGCGCCGGCAGTGCCCGGGTGAAGTTATCGCGCCATCCGTCGTCAAAGGTAATGCATACCCATCGGCGCGGAAGCGGCCGCAGGCCCGACAGCGCTTCGGCCACAGCATCAAGTCCAACGGCCGCATAACCGTTGGCAGATAGCCATCGGAGATGGCCGGCAAACGCTTCAGGTGCGACCCACAAGCCGCGGTGAGAGTGGGCATCGTCTGGCGGTTTGCCAATGTGATGATAGGTCAGAATTGCCACAAGCACTCAGACTCCGGACGCAAAAAAGGCCCGGTCAAAGGTCTCTGTTGTGTCGGCGACCCAACAGGCCGTCGGAGCGTGCCACCGGTGGCAGGTAACGGAAAGCATTTCCGAGCCAAACACAAGACACTGAAAGGAATTGGTCCGCATCCCCGGACCGCGCACGCGCCGGTTGGAAAGAGTGCCTGAGCCAATCAGAAGGAGTGGGCGGGGGAGGCCGGGAAACAAGCGCCGCGCATCCATGAGGCTCGGATAATGGGTATGCCCGTGCAGGACGGCGTGAACCCCCCTCGAGGCCCACTTTTCCAAGAGCACGGACGCGTTGGGGAAAGCCCCGGGACGCCGATGGCCTGGCAGATCGTAAAAATGCTGGTGTGTCACAACTACCTTCCATGGCGCGGTCACGCGGTCTAACCATTCCATGGACTGTTGCATATCAGCGTCGGAAATCCGGCCCTGCTGGTGACGAAATGGAGTCACCGAGTTGATCCCGAAAACAGCCGCATCCGGCAATTCAAGTGTTTGGGTTGTCGAAACCCCGATGGCCATCCGGTAATTACGAAAAGGTGCAAGCAGCCGTAACGCCAAATTATAGAGAGGAACATCGTGATTGCCAGGAATGACAAGTAAAGGTCGTTCCAAGCGCTCCAGCCATCGGCGGGCCGCATGAAATTGGTGCCGTCGGGCACGCAGCGTCAGGTCGCCCGCGATCACCACGGCGTCCGGGGCGAGGGTCTTGACGGTCGCGACAAACGCCTCAGCACACTCTGGCAAAAAACCGCGGCCGAAATGGATATCGGAACAATGAACGACGGTTGTCGTCATGAACTGACCCGGCGGCGCGCATGCCGCCACACAATTAGTAGCCGTAGGCGGCGAGGGTTTCCCGCACGCGGTTTAAGTCGAGCCTCATCCAAACGGTAACTCGACCGCAGGCTGGATCCACCTGCCAATCCGCAACCTCCGCTGTTCGGACAATGTTGAGAATGTCGGCACGCATGACGGAATTTCGGGCCATAGCGTCACGAACCGTCCCGCCGCCGGCCAGCGGCATGGCACCGACAATTTCCAGCAACTGGCGGCGCCCGGCAGCCTCAGCCTCATTCTGTGCCACACGCCGCTGGGTGCCGGGCATGGCCACCGGCTTGTAGTAACCAACCGCTGTCACGGTCACACAATCGGGTGCCGGCCTCCGTCCGCCGGCCGTCGCACATCCCGCCGCCATGGCGGCCACCATGAGGGCAAAGAGACGCCCATACAGACTTGCGGCCAAACCACCCAATCTGATCTTCATTTCGAATCCGATCCTATACGGCTATTCGCGACTTCTGGCCGGAAGATGATGCCAACACCGCCTTTGTCAAACCATACCTTCTGCATATCGTCTTTGTAGTACAGCACTTCCTCACCTTTAGGTCCGGGATTATAAGGATCGTTCACCACATAATCACCCTCCGGCGTTAAACCGCGAATCAGGACAAGGTGCCCGGAAGTGTTCTGGTAGTGAGCATTTCGGAGATCTCCCCGACGGAATCGGATGCTCGCCATCACCGGAGTTCCCTCGGCAATCGCGCGCTTCACATCGTCGTGCGAACGAAATCTCACAACCGTGCCTTTCAGCCCGTAGCGGGTACCAGTCTGGGCCGCGCGTGCCCAGTTGCCGTAAATCCCGGTTTCCGCGTCGAAGGACTGACTCGCAACAACCGTTGTCGGGATATCATGGCCATGGCTGGCGAGGATCATCGCCAACGAGGTCGGGCAACAAATTTGCCCGGCCAAACTCTTGTCTTGGACCCACAATTGGCTCCGATACGGCACGGGAAGAACCCGCGCCCATCCGTCTGGAGCCTGTGGTTTAGATGATTGAAAACGCTTGGCTAAGGTTGCATCTCCCAATGTATTGCTGTAAGTTACTGCAAATCGCTTCAATACTAAACGACGGGTTCCGGACGGACGCACCCGGCTAACGAGTTCGACTTGGTATTGAAACCGGCGCGCGGGCTTCCGCAAAACGATATAGTCGATCGCCACGCGCCCCCACTCGCTCGAGCGTTGGGAGTCTGCCGCGCGACGCTTATCAGCCAGAACGCCAGCCCCGCCGAAATCAAACCACTCCGACCATCGTCCCGTAGTGGCCGCGAAGCGCATGCGCACACGGTAGCCTTGCACCTCTTCATCAATACGGATGTTCCACGACGGCAAGACCTCGTTGAAATCAAAATCGGCCTTGATAGGTGGCGAGGTATAAACCCCGCGATAGGATGATTTCGCCGCGCTTTTCCGCCGATCCCGAGGGCGGACGGTTGGGGTGGCCATTAGACGCAGTCCGTTGTCCGTCTCTGACCAAGAAAAGTTGGAACTCTCCCCGGTGAAATCCTCACGGCCGCGGGTTTCGTACAGGCAATCCACGGCAAGAGGGTGGCCAGTCAGTCGGTTTTGGGCGAACGCATTGGTGGTCATCATGATCCCCGCGGCGAGAAACACAGCCGCCGACCAGCGATTCATCGCGCCTTGGGCCTTTGCAGGCGGCGGAGCGCGTTCACAAGCGCGGGATCCCCTTTGTCCTTCTCGATGCGCGCGATCAGCGTCTCTGCGGTTGCGTTCTGACCCAACTTGATCGCAGCCGCAGCGGCGCACGCCAGCACCCGAACTCTGTCGGAGCGGCTCATGTCCGGGGCCTTGAGCAGGACCCATTCGTATTCAGCCAAGGTAGCCGTGGCCTTGGCATCGCTCGCCCGCAGTCGCAAGAAGTCTTGCTCTGCCGCCAAAATATCGTTGGCGCGCTGTCGCGCTGTGCGACGATCGACGGTAGCAATGAGCGAATCTACCAGTTCTAACTCTCCAGAGGTCAGGGTTTCCTCAGCGAGCAGGTCAATGATCGCCTCGTTGGCCTCGGCCAAATCCCCCTGCCGGACGAGTGCTTCGACAGCCGCGAGGCGCCGGTCTTGCTTGGCGTCGGTCAACACCCGGAAGGCTAATTCAACCGGACCGGTGACATCCACGATGTCGGCAAATTCCGAGGCGAGGTCGGAAATGATTTTAAGCGTTTCACCGGCGCCGTCAAAGTCTTTTTTATCCAGTTGTTCCTGAAAACGGGTGAAACTCCAGTTCAGGATTTCCTCGATGATCTCTGCGCGGCCGCGTTTGACGGTCTCGTTGCCGGGAAATTCGGCCGCCAAGACCTGCAAGTTTGCGAGGGCTTCGGGGATGTCGCGCGCTTCCGCAAATCTGTTTCGGACGGCATCAAGCCGGCGTTTCACCTCGAGGGAGCGGGCGCGTTCCAGATAGGCTCGGAACTCGTCCTTGCCGGGCCCTTCCGGATACACCTGCAGATACTCGGTCACGCGCGTTGCGATGTCAGCATAAGTCGCCCGATCCTCGGCGAAGTCGTTGAGCAGGGCTTCGAGGCGCTGGCGGAAATAGTGGTTAATGTCTTCGCGAATGGTGGCTGCAACCGCGCTGGTTTGGTCGTCGGGCTCGCGTGCTTCCAGGTCAGCAAGGGCTGCCAGCGCCGCGGCGTAATCTTCGCGATACTTGAGTTCCTGAATGATTTGAATCCGCTGACGCATTTCCGCCTCGATGGCGGAGCGTAGCGCTCGAGCGGCTATCGGCACTACTTGCCACCGCGCCGGCGTTGAACCGATACGATTGAGTTCCACCAAGGCCGAGTTGTAGCGTTGCGCCTCATACGCCTCTTGTGCAGCGCGCAGAAACTCAGCCGTCTCGTCTTTGCGTCGCATGAAGACAATCATGCCCGTCAAAACCAGCGCCAACACCAGTAAGATCCCGGAAAGGACCTGCATGTTGCGCACCATCGGGTAACAGGCCTGCACGCTCTCGGCCTTCTGCAGGTAACTATGGGCCTTGTTAAGTTCAGGCTGAAGCGCGAGGGCGGCTTGCCAGGCCGCCTGAGCCTTTTCAAAATTGTTCAGACGGGCATACAGCGTCCCCAGCACCACATGAGCGCTGACAAACCTGCGGTCGAGATCGATGGCGTTGTGCAGTTCGTCAATGGCCTCACTGATGCGTCCGCGCTCGGCGTGTTCGAGGCCCTGATTGTAATGATGGCGCGCCTTGTTGACAATGAGGCGCAGCATCGAGATGTCGCGATCGCACACATAGCAGCGTTCGCGATCCTCGCGGTTCTCGGTCTGGCAGTACGGGCATTGCATCGGCTCAATTTACGGCAGAAAACGGCGGAGCAGTCGGGTTGGCAAGTCCTAACAAGTTCTGACAGGTCCCGCACGCATGTCGTGAACTGTCAGCGGCCCTGAGAGGTAGGCTCGTAGTCGGCCCACTGCTCGACACTTGCCCCCCCGGGCCATTTGGTAGCCTTGACGGCGTCAGCCACCACAATTTTTGAGCCGTCCGAAATCGCGTCGGTTAGCACGACCGAGCCTGTCCCCGCGGTAAAGTTGAAATTGCCAAGCCGGAACCAGCGACCGCCGACCCGCTGCTGGTTCACGCGCACGAGCGTGGATCCGCCTGCGTGATTGACCGTGAAAGGCGCGTCCGTTGCTCGATTGGTGCCTTGGGGATAGAGGACACACACCTCGTAGTATCCGGTCTCGGGCACATTGAGGTTCCATGTTGCCGACGCGGCGCCTGTTCCACCCGATTTGTAACGGTAATCGGCACCATACTTGTCCGCCGACGCGGAAGCCACAGACCAAGAACCGACAAGGGAAAAGGTGGCGCTGGTATTGTCCACTTTCAATTTGGGCGGATTCCCCACATCCAACCCGGTCTTCTCGATGACCGCTTCGCAAAACATGCCCAGAACCGAGATGTCGTGGGGAAGCGGATCGTTGGTGTATGGAGCCACATAAGCATTGGAATAGGCGGCGAGAACGAACTCGCGTCCATTGGGAAGGCGCACATAGGCGATGTCTTCCACTGTGTCGTACGCCACACCCACCTTGTTGTAGTACACGGAACCCGGCGGCACGCCAAAACCGAAGCAACTATTGTCGCCCCATTTGTCGTGGGAGAGCAGGCCGGTCATGTAAGCATTGGCGCCCGGTTCGATTTTCCCTTTGACGATCTCCAGCATGAGCGACGCCGAGACCTTCGGTTGCATCCTGTTGCCGCCACGGTAGGAATTAATCACAACAGACTCGGCGCCGACGGGACTGGAACCGGAGTTGGTGGGATAAGTCTTATTGATGATCGTCTGGTTCTCCAGCAATCCGCGTCCAGACAAATAGTTTTCAGTGTAGAGTCTTTGGTTGTACCATGGCAGGAAGGCGGGATCCATTGATGATGTGACCGACGGCAGGTTCGGCGCGCCAGTGATGGCGTCCACAACCAAACCGGTCGCGTAATTGTCGGAGACCTCGATCATCGGCCGCACGCTGGAATCGAGATAGGTATACGGATGCCCGTTCGTGCGGCACCAGTACATCGCTGCCGCAAGATAGGCAAGTTTGACGCAACTGGCCGGGTAGGCCAGCGTCGTTGGGTTGTAGGAGCCGCGCCGCCAAGTTCCGTCCCCATTCGGGATCAACAAGGTGGCGTCGAGACGCGTGAATGGCTTGCCACTGAGGAATTCCGTGCGAGCCTGAGACACGGCATTGTTGAGCGCGATGTCGTCATTGATGGTGAATTCGCTAGTGTCTGAAAAAGCGGGCACCGCGAATCCGGAAGCCAGCACAAGCAGCAAGCACCTGATTGCCCCTGATCTGTGTAACATGTGAGCCGTTTTTACTCCGCCAAATGGTGCTTGAGAGCATACCGGATAAGGTCAGCCGTGCTTTTCAATCCCGTTTTTTCGAGGATACGCGTGCGATAGGTGCTAACGGTTTTGACGCTCAGGGACATGCGTTCGGCAATCTGCGTAACGGATAGGCCCTGCGCGATCAGGCAGAGCACCTCAAACTCGCGGTCGGAGAGGAGTTCATGGGGCTGGCGTTGAGCATGCCCGCCCAGTTCCTCCGCCATGCATTCGGCCACATGGGCGCTCACATAGCGCCCTCCCGCGATCACTTTTTCGATGGCGTTGACGAGTTCCTCCGGCGCGCTTTCCTTCGTCAGATAGCCCGCGGCCCCGGCCTTGATGGCCCTTATGGCATATTGATCCTCGGGATGAATGCTCAACATGAGCACCGGCAGTTGCGGAAACTCGCGTTTGATATCGCGCAGAGCGTCGAGACCTGTTCGTCCCGGCATGGTGATGTCCATGATCACGATATCCGGGCAATCCCTGCGAACCAATTCCATTGCCTGCGCAGCATTGCTGGCCTCGGCAACCACCTGCATCCGCTCTGCTGCCTCAAGCAGGTCGCGCAGTCCCCGCCGGATGAGCGGATGGTCGTCGGCGATGAGCACGCGGATCATCAGCGGTTCGTCTCCCTCCTTACGGGAATGCACGCTTCCACTTCGGTTCCGGGCCGGCCGGCCCGAACAACCAGCGTACCCCCAAGCAACTCGGCGCGCTCGCGCATTCCGACCAAGCCCAAGCCGCCCCCGCGCAGTTCATCGGGCATTCCGATGCCGTTATCGGTGACGGTCAGCGTGACAGCCGCATCGCTGACTTGGAATCGAATGGTCACGCTTGTAGCATTGGCATGGCGAGCGACATTCGTCAATGCCTCCTGAAGAATCCGAAAGAGTGCGGTACTGAGGGCCGGTTCCAGCGAGACATCCTCCGAGCCGCTGGAAAACCGGGTTGGAATGCCTGTTCGTTTCTCGAACTCCTCTGCCTGCCATTGCAGCGAGGCTGTGATCCCGAGGTCGTCCAGAATCCCCGGTCGCAAATCGGTGGCAATGCGCCTGACCGTTGCTACCGATTCGTCAATCATGCCAGACAGCGCCTGAGCCTTGCTGACCAACGCTTCCTCGGCCGGGGGCAGACGCCTGATCAGCGTATGCAGCGACATTTTCAAGCCCGTCAACTGCTGGCCGAGTTCGTCGTGAATCTCTCGCGAAATCCGGGCCCGTTCTTCTTCTCGCGCCCGTTCAATCCGGGCACTTAGAGCACGCAGTTTGTCAGTAGTCTCGCTCAAGCGTTCCATCATGGTGCGGCGCTCGGCGACCGCCGCAGCCAGGTAGAGTCCTGTAAAGGAAAGCATCAACAGATAGATCTGCAAAATCACCAGCCGGTCGTTTGGATCGGTACGCGCAAACAGCCCGAAACCGCGTGAAGTTCCGACGATGGCCGCCGCTGCAACGAGAAACACCGAGGTGGCAGCCCCACGGATACCAAATCGTAAGGCCGCCCAGATCAGAAATGGAAACGGCGCATAACTGATGGGGTAATCCCACACACCAAAGGTTTTGCGCGTCGTGAAGCCGGCAAACCCGAGGGAAATCAGCAACGCCAGCAACAGCCCCACTTCGCCGAGTCGAATGAGCGGCCACCGCAGCGAGGGCAGGTGGCTCCAACTGAGCAACAGGGGCGTCACGACAACATTACTGATGCCAAGCCCCAAGCAACGCCGCCAGCCGAAGTTCCACGCCATGAGCGGCTCGATGGGAAGGTGAATCGCGATGGCCGTGGTAGCCAGCGAAGCGCTGATGACTGGCCCCAGAAATCCCCCAAACAAAATCAATGCGTGAATATCGCTTACGCGCCCCATCCGCGGATTGAACCGGCCGACATGCTTCATCAGCAAAGCAGCGACCAAAGGCCCCAAGGTGTTGCCCGCCGCAAACATCACGGCAACCCCAAACTCATAATTGCTTCGAAGAGTCAGGAACAGGGAGCCCCCTGCTACGGCCGGCCAGCATCGCAGGCCGAATAATAGCATACCCCACAGGGCCACGCCCGCCTGCGGCCAAAGCACACGGTAGTCCTCCTGTACGGTGTCCACGCGGGCGGCAACGCGCGCGGCGAGAACATAGAGAACGCCCACAAGCACCAGTTGCGCCGCATACATTGACGCGGTCTGGGCAAATCGGGTTGCGCCGTCTTTCGGAGGGTTGTCTGGAATCTTCAATGCCGGGCTGAGGGAATGGAGTATGGTTCGTTTTAAGATGAACTGGCGTGGCGCGCCGGGTTTTGCAAGAACCAGCGGGTGGCGTGGCTGCGTCGTAATCGCTTGCGTCCAGACTTGCCTATGAGCCAATTATATGAGAAATTTGATATCAAGGATGCCAACAGTGACAGTGCATCGCATGGCAAATTATTTGCTTTTCGCTGCGTGCATTCTTGTGCCCGCAGGCGCCTACCCTCAAACGCCGGCCCACATCTACGGTATCCACGACGACACTCCAACAGTGAACCAGTGGACAGGTCTGTGTCCGAGTGCATGGATCACAGCCACGGAAGCCCTTGGAACAAATCCGTCTGACCTGAGCGGCAAGGCCTACAGTCCGCCGCCCAACACCAAAATCATTGCTCGCCTGAACAAGGGATACTTTCCCAACGGCACGATTCCGGTGCCTGCTCAATTTGCCAATTTTGCTGCCCGGTGCGCCAATTTCGTCGTCGCATCAACGAACTGCGATACTTGGGTTATCGGAAACGAGACCAATCTGGCCGTGGAATGGCCTAATGATGGTGGCAGCAATCTTGTTTACATTAGCCCGACCGACTATGCCAACTGTTTCAAGCAGTGTTTCAATGCCATCAAGGCCGTTCGCCCCACCCACAAGGTTCTCGTGCAGGCCCTCGCCCCATGGGGCGGCCCCTACGGTGCGGGCAACATCGGCGGATACAATCATCCTGCCCAGCCCGACAACTGGTGCGATTACATGCACAAAATGCTGACCGCGATCACGACGGGGCCGGGTGCCGTCACCCCCGACGGCATCGCCTTGCACATCAACACACGCGGCTGGAACCCAGCGACGGTGTTTAACCCCGGCCCTTATGTCGACGCCGGCCCGCTGACGCTCGATTTTAGTTGGGGTGTGATGAGGGACTGGATTCAGTTTGGCACGCCGCGAAACCTTTGGAATCTGCCGCTGTACGCCACGGAGAGCAACGGCTTGTACTACTGGCAGGGAGGCGGACCCGTGGGGCCGGGAGACCCGGCCTATGTCACGGGATGGTTGCAAAAGGCTTACGCGGAGGTCAATGCGTGGAACCAGACCGCGCGCAACTTCGGCCTTCCCATCTACCGGTGCGTCAACATGTACCGTTGGCCAAATGCGGACGGCTGGACAATTGAGGCAGCGCCAAACCGCCCGACGATTCTGGCCGACCTGAGCAGCGCCGCGGCGCAGAACTACACTTGGCCGCCGTTTGGCGGCAACAGTGTCAATCTCACCGCGCCCGGCGGCACACGCATCGCCACGGGCATTACAGCAACCGCCGACTCCACCTTCGGCACCGGGTTTGAGCCGGCCAAAGCCTTCGATGGCAGCCTCGCCACCAAATGGACTAGCACAAACACTAATCCCACGCATTTCCTGATCGCCGATTTGGGCTCGGTAAAGACGATTACGGGGTATGTCGTGCGCCATGCCAGCGCCGGCGGCGAGAGCACAAATTTCAACACACTGGGGTTTTACATCGAGACCAGCACGGCGGGGACAGGCGGCCCTTGGACTATCAACACGGTCGTTCGAACGGCGAACCCGGGAGGCACTCCTCCCGCATCAACCATGCTGGCGTACACAACACCTGTGTCGGCCCGCTATGTGCGATTGTTTATCAATGACCCCGGCGGCGATGCCTATGCCCGGATTCCAGAATTCGAGATTTATCAGGTGGCTCCGGCATCGGAGACCATCGTGGACAATCTTGACCCGGGGTTCGTCAAGGTGAGCGGCACTTGGACTGACTCGAGTTTTTCGCCGGGATACTGGAACACCAATTATACTTTCGCCACCACGGTCACCGGCACTCCGACGGCTTTATGCCGATGGACTCCGCCGGGGCTCGCCGCGGGCACCTACGCCGTGTATGTCTGGTATGTCAGCGGCGCCAATCGCGCTCCCGATGCGCCGTTCGTTGTCAATCACGCCAGCGGTTCGACAACGGTCTTCATAGACCAGACCGTCAACGGCAGCCAATGGGTGCCGTTGGGACAGTTTACTCTCAATGCGTCGAGCAATGTCGAGTTATCGAACCTCTCCTCGATCGCCGGTCGGGCGGCCCTTGCGGATGCCGTCCGCTTCGTGTCTCTCGCAGGCGTTCAACAGTGGGAACTCTACTGACGGGCAAGAAATGCGGCCGTGCGCGGGAAGCGCGGGAGTTTGGACCTTACATCAAAAGTGGCATAGGCAAGAAGCCATTTGTCTCCGGCTTTGCTGAACTTTGTAAACACCAGTTCCGCATTTTGTCCGGACACGGCCGTCATGTTTTTAAACGGAAGGCGGCTCTTGGTGTCAGCCAGAATCACCGAACCCTCGGATTGGAAGACAACCATGGCCTCAGCCCGGTCGCCATCTACCTCAGTCTCCACATGGAGAATTTTGATCCGAAGGGCGTCCACATCCTCAAACGCTCGGCGGGCTTTTTCGATGGCCTCCTCGCGCGTCGTCCCGACGATGCCGCTATAATCCGGCGCAAGGTAGGCAGCCAGTCCCTCCGCATCGCGCATCTCACAAAGACGAGCCATGGCCCGCACAGTCTTTTCGATCCGCGCCCTTTCGCTGGTTTGGAGCGCCACAACCATCAGTACGACCCCGAGCGTCACAAGGGCGCCCCCATAAATAACTTGGCGGCGGCGCAGGTTCATCGGCTTGGTATTCGGCGGTAGATGGTCGGGATTGTCACAGGCATGAGGCGTCAAGATCGCGAATCTGTCAATCGGGTTTGAGGAACTGGACCATGAAACATTTGATCGGAGTGGATATCGGTACAACCGGGGCCAAGAGCGTTTTGGTGAATGACCGCGGTAAAGTGCTTGCCACAGAGTTTCGAGAATATCCGTTGTCCCTGCCCAAGCCCGGCTGGGCTGAGCAGGATCCCGAACACTGGTTGCAGGCCACGGTCGAGTCGCTGCGCCGTTTGCTTGCCACCGCGGGTGTTTCGCCGAAGTCCATTGCAGGACTGTCATTCAGCGGGCAGATGCACGGCCTTGTCTGTCTCGACGAAGCGGACCAAGTGTTGCGACCGGCCATCCTTTGGTGCGACACGCGCACAACGGCTCAATGTCGCAAAATCGAGGATGCTGTGGGCGGGCGTGCGCGCCTCATCCAATTGGCCTGTAATCCGGCGCTGGAGGGCTTTACTCTGCCCAAACTCGTCTGGCTGCAGGAGCATGAGCCCGAAGTATTTGCGCGTACGCGCACCGTGCTGCTGCCGAAAGATTATGTCCGGTTCCGGCTCACGGGTCGGAAATCCATGGATATGTCCGACGCAGCAGGGTCGCTCATGCTCGATGTGCGCCGCCGGCGCTGGTCGAAGGAGATTTTGTCCGCTCTTGGGATCAACGCGTCTCTTCTTCCCCCCTTAGGAGAGTCGCCGGAGATTGCTGGAGCATTATCGCGTGAGGCCGCGGCGTTGACCGGTTTGCGGGAGGGACTGCCAATTGCCTTTGGCGGCGCTGATAATACCTGCGCTGCCGTTGGCAACGGTGTCATTGACGAAGGAATTGTGGCAGTCTCCATCGGCACGAGCGGGACGGTGGTGGCTCCGACGCGCACGCCCCTGCTCGATAAGCAAGGCCGCGCGCACACCTTCAATCATTCGGTCCCCGGGATGTGGTATGTGATGGGCTGCATGATGGCGGCGGGGTTGAGCCTGAAATGGCTGCGCGACACTTTTGGCGGGCTGGAACGAGCCATGGCGGCCGAGACGGGCGTGGATGCCTACGAGTTTCTCACGGCTGGTGTCGGAAAAGTGCCGCCCGGGGCAGAGGGATTGTTGTGGCTGCCTTACCTCAACGGTGAGCGCACGCCCCATCTCGACGCCAATGCGCGAGGCGTTTTGTTTGGGATTTCGCCGCGCCACACAAAAGCCCATGTCGTGCGGGCAATACTCGAGGGTGTCGTGTTTGGGCTACGCGATGGTCTGGAAATCGTGCGCAGCCTGAAAATCCCCGTTGGTGAAATTCGCCTCACCGGCGGGGGAGCGAAGAGCGCCGTATGGCGTCAGATTCAGGCCGATGTCTTCGGTCAGCGCTGCGTAACGATCAATGTTGACGAGGGGCCGGCGTTCGGCGCTGCCATTATTGCGGGGGTTGGCACCGGAGTGTTTAAGAGTTTTGCTGAAGCCTGTGAGAAGAGCATCCGGGTTACGCGAACCGTTGATCCCAATCCGCAGACAGCCGCGGCCTACGAGAAGCGCTACAATCTGTTCCGACGGTTGTACGCCGACCTGAAACACGATTTTGCGGAAAATATGAAGGTCTGAGCGTCGTGGCTCGACCCATGAACTGCTCTGCCGTGCTGGTGGCGCCCGGCAAGATCGAGTACCGGACGGAGCCGGTCCGGCCGCTTCGTTCGGGAGAAGTGCTGGTAGAGATATCCTGCGCGGGCGTCTGCGGCACCGACCTTGCCATTTCGTCCGGTGAGTACGCTGTGCCTCTTCCCATTGTACTGGGCCACGAGTACACAGGGCGGGTTGTCGAAGTGCCCAAAGGATCACCGTTCGGGCATCTTATGGGGTGTCAGGTGGCCGGAGAAATCAACAACACCTGCGTGGCGTACGGACGAAAGCGGCTTTGCGAGGCCTGCCGCCGAGGACTGACTAACCATTGCATGACTCGCACGGTCGTGGGCATCATACGCCATCCCGGCGCATTTGCCCGTTACCTTATCGTGCCCGGAGGCAGCCTGCATGTGCTGCCCCGGGGCCTGGCGCCGGAGGCAGCCGTGCTCATCGAACCTTTGGCCGCTGCGATCCGAACTTTCGAACTGACACCTGTCCAGAAAGGCGAGACGGTTGTTGTCCTCGGCTGTGGCCGCCTCGGGCGTCTCGTGGCGTTGGTGGCCTCCAAAATGGGCGCCCGGGTCATGGCGGTTGGAAGATCGCGGACCCATCTTGAACTCATCAAACCCTTTGCTTGGAAACGCGTTTGCTTTCGGACCAGCGACAGGTGTTCACTCCCGCGCGGGGTGGACAGCGTGAACGCAGCCGAGGAGTTGCGCCAACGCGTGCTCGACTCGACGCGCGGCCTCGGTGCGGACATTGTCGTCGAAGCGACGGGCGCCAATGAAAACCTTGTGCTGGCGCAACGGCTCGTCCGTCCGCAGGGCACCGTGGCCATGAAAAGCACATCCGGTGTGCCCGTAAAACGGCTTGATACGACTTTGGCGGCGGTGGATGAGATCCGCTTCCAGGGTTCCCGGTGCGGTCCCTTTGGAAAAGCCATCGCGTTCATGCGCCGATACGGGGTTCCGGATTCCTCTTGGATAACCGCGCGTTTCCCGTTGGATCGCACCGCAGAGGCCATCGAGGCCGCAGGCAAGGAACCGAAAGTTGTGATCAAAGTCTCGTAACCGGTGCTTGCTTCTCGCAGTCATGCGTTGACTTGCCGCACCCGGCCCCGCCCTTTCGGTGCCTCATGCACGATAGCCCGAGACCAGTCGTAGTGTGATGCAATCTCCGCCGCGCACCGTTTACGCCGGACTGTTTGTCACAGCGTTGTCCACGCTTACCTTTGAAATCCTGCTGACGCGGATTCTGAGCGTCACCCTTTGGTATCACTTTGCCTTCATGGCGATCTCCCTTGCCATGTTCGGGATGACGGCCGGTGCCATTGCCGTTTATGCCTTTCCCACGGTTTTCGGTGCGAACTTGACGCAGCGGCGGCTGGTCCAGTCGGCCGCGCTTTTCGCGTGCTCGCTGGTGGCCGCGTTTCTGGTCCACCTGTGGACGCCGTTTGGCCGCGGATCTCACGGCTTCGGGCTCTTGCTGCTTTGCCTGAATTTTGCCGTCATGAGCGTGCCGTTCGTCTTCAGTGGCGTGACCATTTGTCTGTGCCTGACGAGATTTGCACGCCATGTCGGCCGCCTTTACGCTGCCGACCTTGCCGGTGCGGCCTTAGGCTGCGTTGTGCTTGTGGCCTTGCTATCCGTGGCGGACGGCCCTTCGGCAGTCCTCATTGTCGCGGGCTTGGCTGCCGGGGGAGCGGCTCTGTTTGCAGTCGGGATGACTCCGCGCTGGTGGCTCACGGCATCGGTTGTCTTAGCGGTTGGGTTCGGCGGCCTCGGAGTGGTCAATGCAGTTTTCGCCTCATCGCAAAAACCGTTGATTCGGCTGCGCAGCGTGAAGGGCCTGCCCGAGAGTCCGCCGATCTACGAGCGTTGGAATTCGTTCTCTCGCATTGCCGTTCATCCAGACTCGAACCCGGGCAGCCCGTTTGGCTGGGGACTGAGCGAGGTGTGTCCGCCGGAAATCAACCCGCGAGAACTGGATCTGCGGATTGATGGCGCGGCCAAGACCGTGCTGACCGCCTTCGACGGAAACCTGAGCGCCGTCGAGCATCTCCGGTACGACATCGTGAATCTTGCGCACCATGTCCGCACCGGCGGGCGAGTGCTGGTCATGGGTTCCGGCGGCGGTCGTGATGTTCTCTCCGCCCTGCTTTTCGGCGAGCGCGAGGTGCATGCGGTCGAGATCAATTCCAACATCGTGCGCACGGCAAACACGGTTTTCGGAGACTTTACCGGTCACCTCGACCGATTGCCGAATGTGCGGTTTGTCGCCGACGAGGCGCGGAGTTTCCTCGCGCGCCAAGGGGAGACTTACGACCTGATTCAGGTTTCGCTCATTGACAGTTGGGCCGCGACGGCAGCCGGGGCTTTCGCATTGACAGAAAATTCGTTGTATACTCTGGAAGCGTGGAATCTTTTCCTGTCCCGTCTGAGCGACGGCGGCCTGCTGACTTTTTCCCGGTGGTATTTTCGTGATCGCCCGGCGGAAATGTACCGTGTCACGGCTCTCGCTGCGGCCGCTTTGAAGACCGCCGGCATTCGCGACCTTCGGAGGCATATCCTGATTGCCAGACGCATGTACGGCACTGGCGCTCAAGGGGAGTCGCCGGAAGGTGTGGGGACGATCCTGGTCAGCAAGAGGCCGTTTTCTGCGCAGGACATTGCCCGCTTTGATGCTGCGGTGGAGGCCTTGCGTTTTGAAGCCGTACTGGCTCCGGGGCGCTGCATGGACGAAACTTTTGACAAACTCACCGACGGTTCGGACACACGGCCTTTCCTCGAACAGTTCCCCTTGCGCATTGACCCGCCGACCGATGACAGCCCGTTTTTTTTCCACACGCTCCGCATTTCGGATTTTCTTCGCCACCGGGAAAACTATCAAGGCTCCATGCAGTTCAATGTGCGCGCGGTGACGATTCTCGGCGCGCTTTTTGTCCTCGTGACCCTTTTGCTGATGGCGTGCGTCCTGCTGCCTCTCGCGCTGACGACGCGCAGGCACCTCCTACGGGGCGCGGCCCCGCACCTGTGCTATTTCGTGGCGATCGGCCTTGCTTTCATGCTTGTCGAGATTGCCCTCATGCAGCGTCTGACGGTGTTCCTCGGTCATCCGACTTATAGCCTCGTTGTACTGCTGTTTACCATTTTGCTTTCGAGCGGTGCTGGCAGTTACCTTGCGCACCTGCTCGGCGGTGAGTCTCCGTCGCGGCGCGATGCTTATTTCGTGCTTCTTATTCCCCTGGTAGTCGGGGTTATCGGCATGGCGGCACTCTCGGTAGCACCGGCCTTGGAGCACGCGCGTTTGGCGACGAGTATCGCGCTGTCTGTGGCATGCCTGATTCCCATGGGCGTTGTGATGGGAATGGCTTTCCCCATCGGTATGAAGAATGCTCTGGCTGAGCATCCGCGCCTGAGCCCGTGGCTATGGGGACTTAATGGCGCTGCCTCCGTCGTGGCAACGGTGCTGGCGGTTGTTTTAGCCATGAGTTTCGGCATCCGCGTCAGCCTGCTGATTGGTACGGCGTTTTATGGGGTCGCAGCAGCGTCGTTTCTCATGATGCAGCACGGACGGCTATGGTCGGCGCGGCGGTAAGACAGTCTTTATCATTGATTTTTCCTTTACCCTGTCTCCGGCGTGATCATTATGCCACAAGATCCGTTGCGAGATGAGGAGATCCGCCGGCTTTCAGCAGAGTTGGAAGCCCTGCGCGATCGGGTCGCTGCGTTGGAACTGCAAGCAGGCATCGCGTCCCCGGAGACGCATGTACCTCGTCCAATCAACGAGATCCGCGAGAGCGCGCGCGAGCGGGCACAACGATTATCATCCGTCCTGTCTGAATCGCTTGAGACAGACAGTTTGTCCGAAGGTGCTGCGCAAGCCGAGGAATCTGTGCCTGATCGGCAAGTGACGGTCGAGACAACCCGGTCATCAGAGTCTAAACCGGTTTCGTTTCCATCCGAATCCCTAGAGCCATCGGCGGAGTTGTCGTCTGCGCTGAGCATGTCGCCCGTGCCCGAATCGTTCGAGTTGCGGGTTGCCAAGAAGTTATTTTTGTACATCGGCGTCGCCGCGTTGGCCGTGGCTTTCTTCTTCGCAGCCCTCGAGTACAGCATCGGTCCGTGGCCGAAGGTCATGATCGGATATGCGGTTTCGGTGGCGGTCATGGGATTCGGGCTGTGGCGAGAAAGGGTATACCCGAAGTGGGGACAGCCGCTCGTTGGAGCGGGGCTAGCGCTATCGTATTTCACAACCTATGCCGCCGGGTTCATTTCAGCCACCCGCGTCATCCCCGACCTGAACGCCGCGCTGGTGGCTTTAGGTTTCAATGTGGTCGCCATGTTTGCGGTGGCCCAATGGCGGCGGTCCGAGGCGACGGCGGGTATGGCTCTGCTGCTCGGATATTTCACCGCCGCTATCTCGCAGTCGTCGGCGCACGCGCTATGGTCGCTTGGTGCGTTGTCGGCCGGCGCTGTCATCTTCATGTGGCTGAACCGCTGGTTCTACGCCTCACTGCTCGCGGTTGTGGCTGCCTATGCGGGGCATTTCTACGCTTGGAAGTTCATGCCCGAGCCGCCGGGCCGCGAGACCGCCGAGGTCTTCCGAGTGAATGCCATGTTCCTCACCACTTACTTCGCCGTCTTTGCCCTGGGGAGCCTTGCTTCGCTGCGGCAACTGACTGGGCAACCTGCGGAGGACGGCCCTCAGGACAGCGCATCTGCCCATTTGCTGGCGCTGGTGACCCGGCTCAACACGGGGTTCTATGCTGCCGCGATGGTCTTGCTGCTTGGCGTGACAGAGATTTACTGGACTAAGTCCTGTTATTTCTTCTTCGCGCTGTCGGCGGTGACAGCGTTGCTCAGCACATTTTATGGCGCTCTGCCGGCCGTGCGCGATTTCTACATCGTCGCGGCGAGCCTGCTGTTTGGTTTTGGATTGGTCTCGAGCCTGACATCAGCATGGCTGCCCATCGCATTGACCGTGCAGGCAGTCGGGATGCTGGTAGCGTCCCAGCGCGTTCCGGGTCGTGCGATGGTTCTGACCAGTGTCGCGGCGTTCACTTACGCCGCCGTGCATTTGGTTCTAACCTCCATTTACCCCGGCATGACCTTAGGTTTTGTGCCTACTGTGCGGCCGGAGTGGTGGACCGTGGTAGGGGCCGTCACGGCGCAGTTGGTTTACATCGGGCTGTGGACCCGGCATCCCGCCGCCAAGAGCGATGAGGAGCCCGTCGCAGAACACCTTTTTGGCCTTACAGCGGCGCTCTCGCTCACGATGAGTCTTGATCATGTGGCGTCGGATTCTAACGCCACATTGCGTGCCGTTGCAATGGCGGCCCCAGTTGTGGCCGTCATAGGCGCGCGCTTCACGATTCCGGGTTTTATGACATTTGTGGCCGCCGCGGTGGTGGCGTACCTGGGGGCTATTGGTAACATCACCGGGCGCAAGGGACTCCTCCCCGGATTGGCGGATGATCCGCTCTGGATCATGGGTCTTGCGGGGCTGGTCGCGGGATACTCCGTCGAGCGGTTAGCCGTGCAGGTCATGCGTTCGCGGACATGGGCGGTGGTCTCACTATATTTGGGGGCCAGCATTTCGCTCAGTTTGCTGATGCGCGATTGTCAGCAATCCTTTCTCATGATGGGACTGGCCGTGCAGTCGTTGTTGCTATCTGGCGTTGCACTCGCTCTCGGCAGCGGCTGGCTTATGGGTGCTTCGCTTCTTCCTGCCGGAATCTGCGTTGCAGTCGGGAATTCAATCCTGTTTGACTTGTCCTTGTCCAATGTTGTCCAGATCCATGTGTTACTGGCAAGTGTCGCGCTGACGGCAGCATCCTTTGTTATCGGTTCGCTTCCGCGCCGAGTGGGGGCGCCTCGCGGGGAACTCCGGCACTGGTCTGCTGTCGAGGTCCTCCTGCTGTTTGCCACAGGCTTCTTCGTGGATCTTTGGGCTCAAGCATGGTGGCCGGAAGCGCCATTCATGCCCCTGTCGGTCTACCCGCTGATTCTGATGCTCGGGGCCGTGTTGTTGAGGCGCCAGGCGGTGGTTTATCTCTCGTTGCTTTATGTGCTCGTTGTTCTTGATGATTTCGACATTGTTGAACGGCTATTAGGCGATGTCGGGGGCGGTGACCCAGCGGCGCAAATGCGCAGAGCGTGGTTCTCGGTGGTGACGACGCTCATTGTTGTCCTGATGGAAAGGGTGTTTGCCAAGCGCCGGCACCTCGCCTTGGTGGATCGTACCAACGCCGACGATTTTGTCCCGTTTTGGACAGCACGATTTGTGGACATCGTTCTCCCGGCGCTCACGGTAATCATGCTGATCCTGTCGGGGCGTCTCCACCCGTCCGTCCGCGACCATCTTTTCACCGCTGCGGTTGTGCTGGCCGGCTTCCTCTGGGTGGGTTTGGGGCTCGCTTTCGGGTCGCGCAGTTACCGGCTGGCCGGTTTCGGGGTGATCTGTTTCGCGATTTTCAAGGCGTTTCTTTACGATGTGCGGAATTTGGAGAACATCTATCGCATCGTTTTGTTTATGACGCTTGGTGCAATCTTAATAATTGTACCCTATCTCTACTCGCGTTTCCGGGGGCGGCTGCGGTCTTAGACTGACTCACAGCACTTCCACGACGATTTGGTCATTCGTGTAGATACAGATGTCTGCGGCTATGCGAAGGGCTTCACGCGCAATAGTTGGCGCATCTTGGTTCGTGTGACACTTGAGGGCGCGCGCTGCGGCCAGCGCGTAAGGGCCACCACTGCCAATGGCTGCGATCCCATCGTCAGGTTCCACCACATCGCCGTTGCCGCTTAAAATAAGCAGGTGGTCGCGGTTGGCCGCTACGAGAAGCGCCTCGAGCCGCCGAAGGTATTTGTCGGTCCGCCAATCCTTTGACAGTTCAACAGCCGCGCGAAGCAGATTGCCGCGGTGCTCCTGTAATTTCGCCTCGAGGCGGTCGAACAGCGTGAAGGCATCGCCTGTGGCACCGGCAAAGCCGCACAAGATCAGGTCATTGTAGAGGCGCCGCACCTTGCGCGCGCCTGATTTCATCACCGTCGCACCGAGCGTAACCTGACCGTCGCCGGCCAGAGCCACCTGATCGTTGTGTCGGACGCCTATGACGGTGGTGCCTCGCCATTCGCCCCAAGGGCTGCGCTGTGCCATCTGAGAAGTGCCCTCCGCGCCTGATTGGTCGGACAACGAAAAGGGGCGCCGAAGCCGCTGCCGCGGCCCTGCGCCCCGTGTAAAATCCTAACACCGGAGCCGTTCAAGGCCTCCGGATGGGAAAATGCTTACTTTGGCCGCTTGGCGCCGTACTTCGAACGGCTTTGCTTGCGGTTGGCGACACCCTGCGTATCAAGGACACCGCGGACAATGTGGTAACGCACACCCGGGAGGTCCTTGACGCGGCCACCGCGAATCATGACGATCGAATGCTCCTGAAGGTTATGGCCCTCGCCCGGAATGTAGGCCGTGACTTCCATCTGGTTGGTCAGGCGCACACGGGCAACCTTGCGAAGTGCTGAGTTGGGCTTCTTGGGCGTCGTGGTATAGACGCGGGTACACACGCCGCGCTTGAACGGGCATCCCTTTAATGCCGGCGTATTCTTCTTGTGCTTCAGCCGCGTACGCGCCTTGCGAACCAACTGATTAATGGTTGGCATACTGCTCCTCGAAACAAAAATCGTCATGGTGCGCCGTCACGGCGCAAACAGGCAAGTGACAGGGCGCAACAACCCCACCGCGTGCTGAAAATCCGCAACCCCTGTCAATGATCTTTATTCAGTACCCTGACTTGGCGCAAACAATCCTCGACTCTCTTGTTGACCGCTTGACATGCTCAGGACCTCGGCGACGCTCGACTCCCGGACTGAGAAACGAAACGATGAAGCGTGTTGCCGTCATCATGGCTGGTGGAGCGGGCGAGCGATTCTGGCCGCTCAGCCGTCAGCGCTATCCCAAGCAGTTGCTGCGAATTGCAGGAAACCGGAGCATGCTCAGCGAATCCGTGGCGCGCATTTCGCCCATGGTGGCGCCCGAGGATGTTTATGTCATCACCGGCACCTCGCTTCGCGAAGCCATTTGCGCAGAATCCGGCGTTATCCCGCCGAACAATATTATTGCCGAACCCGAAGGCCGCAACACCGCCGCCTGCCTCGCCCTTGCCGTGGCGCTTATGGAACAGCGTTACACCGAAGAGCCGGACACGGTCATGGCCGTGCTGACGGCCGATCACTCGATTCACAACACCGAGGCTTTTGCGGCAGACCTTGCGACAGCCTTTGCACACGCCGAAACGCACGACTGCCTCGTCACCTTCGGCATACCCCCGACCCGCGCGGAAACAGGATACGGCTATGTGGAGGCGGGCGAACCTTTCGCGGATGATCCGCGCGTCCGGCGCGTGCTCGCGTTTCGCGAAAAACCCAGCCTCGAAACGGCCAGGCAGTATCTCTCAACCGGACGGCATTTGTGGAATAGTGGAATGTTTGTCTGGCGGACTTCCGTGCTGCGGGAGGCCTTCCGGCTGACGCTGCCGGAGGCCTACGCGCAACTCGATGCCTTGCGTGATGCGCTGACTGCCGACGACTCACCCGACCGGCTTGCAAAAGTATTCGGTTTGCTTCCCAGAATTTCCATAGATTTTGGCGTCATGGAACGCGCATCAAATGTTGCTGTCGTTCGCGCGTCGTTTGATTGGGACGACATCGGAACCTGGACCTCCATCTCGCGCCTCTTGGAGGCGGATGCATCGGGTAATGTGACTTTTGGCAAGTGCCTGCTGCCCGATTCCGCCGGGTGCATTGTGTATTCCGTCGGGGAGTCGAAGGGACCGGAAGACGGCCGTTTGGTGGTTGGTTTTGGCGTAAAAGACCTTGTCATCGTCAGTACTGCCGATGCCGTGCTCGTCTGTCCTCGCGAGTCCGCCCAGCAGGTCAAAGCCATCGCTGCACGACTGCGCGAGGAAGGATTGGACGAGTACCTGTGACAGATTTGGGATCTGCGGCCCCCGTCACACCTTGGCGCGGCGTTCGGCTTGTGGTGTTTGATCTGGACGGGACGCTCGTTGACGCTTTTGGCGACATAGCCGCAGCCGCCAATTTTTTGCTGGCCAGCCGCGGCCGGCCGCCGTTGACGGTCGAGCAGGTCAAGCGGTTCGTTGGCGAAGGGGTGCGGGTACTGGTGTCGCGTGTTCTCGACACCAACGATGCTGCGGAAATTGACGAAGCATGCGGTTTGCTCGTCGAGTATTACAAGCGTTGGCCGTGTGAAAAAGCCGTTCTTTACCCCGGAGTGCTGGAAATGCTGCAGCATTTGCGTGCCGCCGGTGTTAAGACGGCCGTCGCCAGCAATAAACCGCACCCTCTGACAGACCTCACGCTGAACAAACTCGGCGTTTCCCGCCTTTTGGACTTCATCCATGGCGAGTCCCCGCGCTTTCCCCGAAAGCCCGAACCGGATCTCCTGCGCCACATCATGGCCGAGGCTGGAGCTGAGCCGGTGGAAACCGTCATGGTTGGCGACAGTTTCGTAGATGTGCAGTTTGCCCATGCAGCCGGGGTGCGGTGCCTCGGAGTCGCCTATGGCCAGCATACCCTTCAGGAAATGCAGTCGTTTGGCGCGGACGCCGTCGCCGAGACCCCTGCGGCAATCGTGGAACGGCTAGGCTTGAATTCGTAGTCGCCGGCGCGCCTTGCCCCGCCCTCTCCACAATTGCCTTGATGTCGCCGCGCGCAGTCCCTCAATCCACAATGGAATGAGTAGTGTCTCTTCGGACGGTTGTCTTGGCCAAGATCATTGAAAAGCGTGCGTTAGCGCCGCAAACACACATGCTGAAACTGGCAGCCCCGCGCGTGGCACGACATGCGCAACCGGGGCAGTTTGTAATCGTCCGTGTCTCGGAAGGCGGCGAGCGAGTGCCGTTCACCATTGCCGATGCCGATCCGTCGGCAGGGACGATCACGCTGGTCATCCAAGAAATTGGCGACACGACGAAGGCTATCGGAGCCATGTCGGCTGGCGACTCGCTTCAGGACTTGCTGGGTCCGCTCGGAGCGCCGTCTGAGGTGGAGACATTCGGAACCGTTGTGTTGCTGGGTGGTGGATTCGGAATCGCGGCCATTCACATGCTGACGCGAGCGCTGCGCGATGCCGGCAACCGTATCATCTCTATCATTGGTGCGCGCACGCGCGACTTGCTGATCATGGAAAACGAAATGCGCGCGGCGTCGGATGAACTAATTGTCACGACAGACGACGGTTCGGCCGGGGAGAAGGGGCTCGTCACGCAGGCCCTCGAACGCGTTATTTCGCGCGAGCCGGTGCATCGGGTAGTCGCCGTGGGCCCTATACCGATGATGCGCGCTGTCGCCGAGGTGACGCGTCCTCACGGTATCAAGACCATCGTCAGCCTGAATCCGGTCATGGTGGACGGAACAGGCATGTGCGGCGGATGCCGGGTCGAGGTTGGCGGAGAGACAAAGTTCGCCTGTGTGGATGGTCCCGAGTTTGATGCTCACATTGTAAACTTTGACGAACTTGTAAGCCGTAATCGCATGTACACGGAGTTCGAACGGGGCCTGCGCACCGACTGCAAAATCAATCGTCTGACGGCCGCGGGGTGACCGGATGCTCATCAAGGAACGACTAAAGATTCAGCGCCATGAGATGCCCGCCCGCGATCCCATCGAACGCGGACGCCATTTTTGCGAGGTGGCCATCGGATTTGACGAAAAGATAGCCGTCGAAGAAGCGATGCGATGCATCCAGTGCAAAAAGCCCACATGCATCGAGGGCTGTCCGGTAGCCATTGATATTCCGGCATTTCTCAAGAAAGTTGCGGAACAGGACTTCGTCGGGGCTCTGGCGACCATTCACGCTGCAAACAGCCTGCCGGCTATCTGTGGGCGGGTATGCCCGCAGGAGACCCAGTGTGAGTGCCGGTGCGTTTTAGCCCAGAAGGGCAAGCCGGTGGCCATTGGCGCGCTCGAGCGTTTCGTGGCAGATTTCGGACGCAAGCACGATGTCATGGAACTCAGCATCCATGGTCGCCCAACAGGCAAACGGATTGCCGTAGTGGGCTCGGGTCCCGCCGGATTGACGGCGGCCGGGCATCTTGCTCAGATGGGCCACGAAGTGACAGTCTTCGAGGCCCTTCATGATGTTGGAGGTGTGCTCATCTACGGGATCCCGGAATTTCGCCTGCCCAAGGATATTGTGAGGGGCGAGGTCAACTCCCTGCGCGGCCTTGGCGTTGAGTTCGAACTTAACACGCTCGTGGGCCGGACGGTGACCATAGATGAACTCTTTGGCGAAAATTACTCAGCGGTGTTTCTTGCCCCCGGCGCCGGAGTGCCCATGTTCATGAATTTGCCCGGAGAAAACCTTTGCGGTGTCTATTCGGCAAACGAATTTCTAACCCGCATCAATTTGATGAAGGCGTTCCAATTTCCCGAGTCAAAGACGCCCGTGCATGTGGGGCGCCGGGTTGCCGTCATCGGCGGAGGCAACACGGCCATGGATGCGGCCCGCACGGCGCTCCGCATGGGGCCGGAGAAGGTTTGCCTGGTTTACCGGCGCACTGAGGCGGAGATGCCGGCTCGGCGTGAAGAAATCGAACATGCCCGCGAGGAGGGCATCGAGTTTATGTGTCTCACCGCACCGGTCGAGTACCACGGTGATGAGCGCGGGTGGGTCACTGAGATGGTTTGCCAGCGCATGGAACTTGGCGAACCTGACTCATCCGGCCGCAGGCGCCCCGTCCCCGTGAAGGGGTCCGAGTTCGGCGTCGAGGTGGACACGGTGATTGTGGCAATTGGTGCGAAAACGAACGACCTGTTGATGCGCACCACTCCGGGGCTTGAGACCGACCGGCGCGGCTACCTCATCGTGGACCCCAAGACCCTCATGACATCGCGGCCGGGTGTGTTTGCCGGCGGCGACATAGCGGCCGGAGAGGCGACAGTGATCGCCGCCATGGGGCAGGGAAGGCAGGCCGCCCAAGCCATGCATGAATATGTTATGTCCCGGTAGACCTGCTGCCCAGCAGTCATCTCACTGGGGCGAAGAAGCAGGTTTCTCCGCTACTGCTACGACCGATAATCCGAACGGTAGTCCCACGCGGTCCATCACTTTGCCCAGGGGGAGAAGCATTCGCTGGATCCGCACATGGTAGGGTTTGATGCACTGTGCGCGCAGGATCTTGCCCGCTACAAACCATCCGATTGCACCTAAAGGATTGAAGTAAAAAATTTCAATGGGATTAAATCCCGCTTGGTGCAACAACTGTTGCACGAGGTCGCGGCTGTACCGGCGATGATGGTCAAGATTGCGGTCAATGGCGCAATACAGGGCGTCGTGAGCCGGCACAAGCAGCATGAGCCGGCCGCCGGGTTGGAGCAGATCGTACATGTTTCGCAAAGCAACCTGATCCTGCTCAATGTGCTCCAACACATTCAGGCAAACGATGGAGTCCGGCGGGCTTGCGGCAAGTTCCGGCGCTGGCGGCTGGGTCGCATCATACTGAAAAACCTGCACATTGGGGCGGTGACCGAAACGCTCCCGTAGCAAGTCAACATAGTCGGGCCGGTACTCCGTCAGGATGAGACTGGTGCCGGGATTTGCGAGAAGATGGCGGACATTGTTGCCGATTCCCGTGCCGATCTCCATGATTCGGCTTCCGAGGTAGGGCCGCAGCCGGGAGAAGATCCAGCGGGCATATCCGTCGAATTCCTGCAGTGTCTTGAGCGTTCGCTTGCCGTGGTCCAGATAGCGCCCTCGCGAATACTTGAGGATGCACCAGATCGCGTTGAGACCGTCCTTCCAGCCGATCTTTTTTCCTTCCGCATAACTGCGCCCGGCGTAGGAGATGCCCACTTCATAAATGCGGATGTTGAGTTTGGCGAGTTTGGCCGTGATCTCCGGCTCGAAACCAAACCGGTCCTGCTCGATCGTGATGGACCTCATGATGTCGGTACGGACCATCTTGTAACAGGTTTCCATGTCTGTCAGTGTCAGGTTGGTAAACATGTTGGAGAGCAGAGTGAGAAACTTGTTTCCAACCATGTGCCAGAAATACAGCACGCGGTGCGCGCGCCCCGTGAGAAACCGCGAACCGTATACGGCGTCTGCCCGGCCGGCGAGGATCGGCTCGAGAAGCAGGTGATACTCCTGAGGGTCGTACTCGAGGTCGGCGTCCTGAATGATGACGACATCCCCCGTCACATGCTCAAGACCGGTGCGAATGGCTGCGCCCTTGCCTCTGTTTCGATCATGGAGCACGATCTTGTCGACCATCGGGCGCAGCGAGTCATAAAGTTCGCGCGTTCCGTCGGTGGAGTAATCGTCCACGAGGATGATTTCCTTGGGAATGTCCACCGCGCGGACGCGCTCGACGATCTTGCGCAGCGTGTCCACTTCGTTGAATACGGGGATGATGACGCTGAGTCTCACGACCTCACTTTAGGCGGAGCAGTCGGGCGCGAAGGCAACATGTTTTCCCACGGGTTTTTGGGTCGAAAAAGTGTGCTTGCGCGCGGATTTCCTCACGAAGTTCACAGTACAAGGTGCACATGTTGAGTGGGGTTAATCCACCCTTGGGGTTGCACTTGACAAAGGCCGGGCCTTGGTCTGACTCACGACGCGCCCGGATGCAGAAATCCGCCAATAATTAATCCGGAAAGGAAAGACCGGTGGCCAGAAACAGCAAACCGTATGAAGAAGAAGAAGAAGAGCAAGATGATGAAGAAACCGTAATCGGGCATTGCCGGGACTGTCTTTATTGGGATGCCGAATCAGACGATGAGGACATCTCGGACGAGTCGGTGGCTCTGTGTCTGCATGCGGACCTCGAGGAGTATGAACTGAGAACTTCGGGCGACAGCAGTTGCAATCTGTTTGAGCCAAAAGATGAGTACGACGACGAGGAAGAGGACGAAGAGGACGAGGAGGAGGAAGAGGAAGAGGAGGAATACTGAGTCGTCCGCGTCGTGTCCGCCGCCAAATCGAGGGCGGCTGATGGCCGAGATCGAAACTGCGCGACTCGACAGGCGCGCCCTGCGGCCATCAGCCGCTCATTTTTTGAAGCGGTAGTAGAGCAGCGTGCGCACCGCGACGAAAAAATCTTTGTAACCGATCTTCTTGCCCTCTTCGAAGGTCCGGGCGCGGTACTTCACGGGCACCTCGACGATCCGTTCTCCGGCCCGGAGAACCTTGGCTGTTACCTCGGGGCAAAACTCAAAACGCTGACATTCGAGCGGGATCGCTTGGATCACCTCGCGGCGAAAGGCCTTGTAGGCGGTGGCCTCATCCGTAATCCGCGTGCCGTAGAGCACCGTCACCAACCACGCGAGGATGTAATTGGCGATGCGATTTGGCAGCCGCATGCCTTCGATGGAGCCGAGGAAACGCGAACCGTAACACACGCGTGTTTGCCCGGCTTGGATCGGTTCGACCACGCGCAGAATGTCCTGCGGATCATACTCCATGTCGGCGTCCTGAATGATGACCACATCCCCCGTGGCCGCCTTCAGCCCAGTCACGATGGCGGCTCCCTTGCCCCGATTCACCGGATGGTACAACACGCGTGTGTCCGGCCGTCCCTCCTCAGCCGCAAGAAGATCCCGGGTGCCGTCTTTAGAGCAGTCATCAACGAGGATCAGTTCTTTGCGAAGTGGAAGCCGCCGCACAGCGTCGAGCACCACGGGCAGCAATTCCCGCTCATTGTAAATCGGAATAATAATGGACACAAGGGGATCGGCGCCCAGGGGCGCATCAGGCGGCGGTTTGGTTTCGGTCATCGTTCAGTCTGGTGCCTGAATAGAGCCAACCTCACTCATACCGGCTCCAGTCAGGTGCGCATGCATTCAGACTGCCCACATCTGCGGCGTCCACCACAAAGACTCGCCCATCTTCAAGTCCGACAGCAAGACGGTTGGTGCCTGCTGCGAGAGACCGAATGTAGAGCGGCCCCGAGGCCGGGGGGCGCCACCGACCCACGAGCAATGACCTTCCATCCGGTCGGACGCGATAAAAGCGTACATGATACGCCCCGTCAGCGAGGGCTAACACATCATCGCTCACCCAAGTCGCTGCGGTCACCTCGGTGGCCTCCGTTGCAATGGTCGCGGAAGTCACCGGCTCGCCTGTCGCGGCCAATTGAACCAAAACGGCGCCACGAGACGCGCGAGGCACGGCGAGGAGATTGCGGCCGTTGAGCGATGCGCGTGCGCGCAATCGCGAGATTGGCATGGTCACATGGCTGTCCTCGGAAAACGAGCCCGGCTTGGCATTGCGCACCGCACTGTCTTCGGAAACCAGCGTCACACTGCCATCGGCAAACGGCCCGAACAGGTCTTCGAAAACGCCATAGGCCGAAAAACCTGACTCTTCCACGCTCTGAAGCATGGAACCCGAGACACTCAGCCTCCGTAGCCCGTACCCGCCCTGCGTGATGCAGTAGTCGGAGTTGATGGGAACCACATCGAACGCACCTCCCGAACGACCCGTGAACTCGGCAAGAGGAGGCAGGTTGATGCCAGATAAACTGTAGATTCGTATGCCCGTGTTGGGACCCATTCGCGCAATCCGATCCCCGGATAGCCAGGCGGTTCGGGTGTTGTTCCAGATCAATGGGCCTGTCAGCCTTGTCACGACCCCGTCGGCATCTAGCCGGTAAACGAGCGGATACGACTGCTCGCGCGGAAAAGCAGCGCTTGAGGCCACGAGATACCGCGTATCCGGACTAAACTGAAGGCTGTGCACGGGCTGAGGAAGCCCATTGAGGGCCTCCACTGTGAACTGATGAGTCACCGCAAGGCTCATGTCGGACAGATTTGGTGGCGGAGCAGGCAGTGCGCTCGCCGCAGTCGCCGATGAGTCACCCGTGGCAATCAAAGCCCAGCGACCCGGACCGAGGGTGACTTCGATTGTGGAGCCAGCGCCCAGAGCCACGGGCTGTCCAGAGACGAGATCCAGTGGCGGTGACGGCAGAGCAGGGAACATGACGAGAGAGAGCGTGCGCGTGACTAAGTCATCTGCATTGAGCACGAACAGGTGATTGCCCTCGGTGGGATGCTGCGCCACGGATGCAGCAAAGGGTGGCGGCACATCCGGAAGCAGTATGGGCGGGGCCAGCGCCATGATGTGGGTGGTCAGCCGATCCATGATTGAATTGAACTCAAGATAGGAAGTCAATTTTTTCGTTGGTTCGAAATCAGGACCTCTCAGCCCCTCGATGATGGTTGCCGGCGTGTGCATGAAGGGCACGACGCCCCGGGCACCAGCCAGAAGGGCGGCTCCCAACTGGGCGGTGTGCATCGACTCGGGAACGGCCCGCCAGGTCACGAAGGTTTCGTCCGCCTCGAACGCCTGCGGCATGATCCACAAATCCCGTCCCACGCCTGCGGCTGCTCTTGCATAAGCATTCATGCGCGGGATCTCGGCCAGAAGAGCCGACGGATGGTCGGAAAGGCGATCCGACCGAAATGGATACACATCAATGATGACCACCGGCGGAGCCACGGCGGTAATCGAAGCCGTCGTGGCATCGGTCGTCCAGACAGAAAAACCCTGTCCCAAGCCGCCGTGCTGTTCGATGGCGAGGTTGAACCGTCGGTTGAATTCGAGCGCCGCATCTCCCACCGGTTCGTCCGCCACATAGACGCCGCGAAACAGGGGCGAGGTCGTGACGGGAGCAAGCCATGAACGCACGCGCGATGTAACATCCTCCCGACTGAACCAGTCGCGCTGGAGATAATCCGCAAAAAGCCGTTGCGGCTCGTTCAATACAGGCACGAAAGGCATTTCATAAGCCTCTGCTGCGGCGCGGGCAGCCGCCAACTGGTCGAGGCGGCAGTGAATGAAAGCAAAGTTAAAACCGTCCTGCCGGGCCAACCGCAACGCATCCGAGATCCGAACGGGGTCGCGGTCAAAGAATACGAAGGCGTAGGCTCCTCGCACAAACGCTGTCGGACGCAGAGGCTGGGTCATGGTCGCCGAGGTATCATCACGAAGCAGTGTCAAGGGGCGGGTCACTTCAACGGTCACGCCATCAACCGAAATGAGGCGGAAGCGCACCGTGTAGCCGCCGGCCGGTGCGCCGGTGGTATCCCACGACGAGCGAATGCTGGTCCCATGCCGCACAACCGGCGGAGAGGCCACCATGACACCACTGCCGTCGAGGACATCTACTGTCCCGCTTGTCAAACCAAGCGGTAGGGCAGCGGTAAACCGTGGCCCGATATCGGGTGATGCCAGACCCACGGTCAGGATCTGCGGCTCGACCTTCGCAAAACCCCGCCAAACAGAGCCAAGCGTGACTGCTCCGGAAGTCGCTGCGAACAGCGTCACAACGGATATTCCGGATGCCGGCGCGTCGGGTCGTGCCAGGTCAGCCGTGAAGTCTCCAGTGCCTGCGTCTAAGGGTAAAGTGACTTCGCTGGTGACGGAGGACTCGCTGGCGCCGCGGGACAGCCATTCATCCGAGATGCTGAGCGCCGCGGGGCTCGTGGCTGCATAACGCCCGGTTATGAAATATTGCTCGCCCGTCCGGCCTGTGGCGACGAGGTAACGGGCGGCTGAGCCACCGGGCAGAGTGAGCCCTGATGAGGTAAGCACTGCTCCACCCGTGAGCAGCGGCGGTGCGCCGTAGGGCCGGTCAAGACCGTACAATTGTTCGGTCAAAACGGACAAATCATCGTAACGGATCCATGTTTGAGAGCCTCTGGACGCGAGAAATAGTTCGACATCTGCGGCCGCAACGGGCACCGGGAAGACGGTCGCAAACCAGCCCCAGCCGGACGGCGAACCGATTGGTGATGTGTCAAAGACTTCTCTTAAGCGGTTGCCGATGTCGTCGTAATAGACGGCTCGGACACCGGCTTGCTCCGACGGGCGCTCGCGTGAGGCATAGCCGGTGAGTGCAAAATGTTGGAACGGCGATCCGGGAACCTGGATTCTCTGGTACCAGCCGAACAAAAACGACGCGCGAACGCTGCAGTTGCCTGTATGGGCGAGGAGCGCCTCCGAGTCAGTGTATGCCTCGCGGAAGATGTTCCAATGGGCCGGATCTCCAGACGGAGTCAGGTCTTCGAATCCCGCATTCTGCAAACTATTTGGCGCCGTGAGTTGGAGCCGTGCGTTAGGAAAATCCTTGGAAGTTGGCGCTTCGGGCTCTGGAAGAGGCAGGTAGGTCCTGATTCCTTCAGACGGGGCGCGTCCCACGCACAGGAGTATCAGCGTCGTCGCGGAGATTACGATACGCAGCAGGGATGTCCCGCTTTGCCGGACACAGGCCATGACAGAAGATTTTATACGACGGCGCAGAGTTTGGAGTCATCGGCGATCCAGTGTTTGCGACCGGTCGGCATCGGCGTCATCTGGTCCAAATCCGGTTCAGGGGCCTTCCAAGTGCTGAGCAGCGAAGCGTAAAGATTGTATTTTCAGATGTTTATGGTACCTGTCGAAAAATGTTGAGAGTGATTCACGGTCTCACTTGCAAATAGGTTCACGAGCGGTACGATTTAATGAATAAAAGCAGACAAGATTAGTCCTAATTCTGCGGTACAGGAGACAACATGATCCGCCTCGCCAAACTCACCGATTACGGCTTCGTGGTTCTGACCTATTTCGTGCAGTCAGGGCCGTCCAAGGTTCATGCGGCCAAGGATGTTGCTGCCAACGCGAAACTGCCTCTGCCGACGGTGAGCAAATTGCTGAAGACGCTGTCGCGCAGCGGTATTCTGATCGCTCATCGGGGCATGAAGGGCGGTTATCAGTTGGCGCGTCCGGCAGCCAAAATTTCCGTGGCCGAAATTGTGGAGGCGCTCGAAGGCCCGGTTGCCCTCACTGACTGCATTTCCGGTGAGCCGACCGACTGCATGGTGGAGCCGCATTGCCCCGTGCGCGGAAAATGGGCGCGGATCAACATGGCGATCCAAGATGCGCTGGAGCGGGTCTCTCTGGCGGAACTCGCGACTCCCGTGCCCCCGCGACGCCCGGCCGGCGGCACCACTTCTCATGCCCATCGTGGTGCCGAGGCGGATGAAAGTCATTCCTGCGACCACCTGCGTTGCACCGGACACGATGTCGAGGCACCGGCAGGTAATTTTCTTCAGGCGGCGAACAGGGATGTAACCGAGGAGCGATCATGACGACAGAAACCAACCAGATTGAAGAGTTAGCACTCCGCGAGTACAAGTACGGCTTTGAGACGCCTGTCGAAGTTGAGACTGTTCCGAAGGGGCTCAACGAAGACATCATCCGGATGATTTCTGCCAAAAAGCAGGAGCCGGATTGGTTGCTGGAGTGGCGCCTGAAGGCGTTCCGTCACTGGCAAACAATGACCGAGCCCAAGTGGCCTAATGTCAAATATCCACCGATTGATTATCAGGATGCTTACTATTACGCTGCGCCCAAGGGTGTCGGGGCGGGGCCAAAGAGCCTCGATGAGGTGGACCCGGAAATCCTCAAGACTTACGAAAAACTGGGGATTCCGCTGCACGAGCGCGAAATTCTTGCCGGTGTGGCTGTTGACGCCGTTTTCGACAGTGTTTCGGTGGCAACAACTTTTAAGGATAAACTCCGCGACCTCGGCGTAATTTTCTGTTCGTTCTCCGAGGCGGTTCAGGAGCATCCGGACTTGGTGCGCAAGTACTTGGGGTCGGTCGTTCCGTACACCGACAATTTCTTCGCTGCGCTTAATTCGGCGGTTTTCAGCGACGGTTCCTTCTGCTATGTGCCCAAAGGGGTGCGCTGTCCGATGGAACTGTCCACCTACTTCCGCATTAACGCAAAGAACACGGGGCAGTTCGAACGGACGCTGATCATCGCCGACGATGGCGCGTATGTCAGTTACCTGGAGGGCTGTACCGCTCCCATGCGCGATGAGCATCAACTCCATGCGGCCGTTGTCGAACTCGTTGCCATGGACGAGGCCACGATCAAGTATTCCACCGTCCAGAACTGGTATCCAGGCGATAAAGAGGGGCGCGGCGGCATCTACAATTTTGTCACCAAGCGCGGCAAGTGCGCCGGACGCAATTCCAAAATCTCGTGGACGCAGGTCGAAACGGGATCGGCGATCACTTGGAAATACCCGAGTTGTGTCCTGCTTGGGGAGAACTCAGTGGGCGAGTTTTACTCGGTCGCCCTGACAAACAATTTCCAGCAGGCCGATACGGGGACAAAGATGATTCACATCGGCCGTAACACGCGCAGCACCATCGTATCGAAGGGCATCTCCGCCGGCCGCGGGCAGAACACCTATCGCGGTCAGGTGAAGATCATGCGCAATGCCGTTGGCGCGCGGAATTTTTCTCAGTGCGACTCGATGCTCATCGGTGATCGCTGCGGCGCGCACACCTTTCCTTACATCGAGGTTCAAAACGCGACCGGCACCGTGGAGCACGAGGCGTCCACCAGCAAGATCGGCGAGGATCAACTTTTTTACTGCCGGCAGAGGGGCATTCCAACCGAGGACGCGGTCAACATGATCGTCAACGGCTTCTGTAAAGAGGTTTTCCGCGAGTTGCCCATGGAGTTTGCTGTCGAGGCTCAAAAACTGCTCAGTGTGAGTCTGGAAGGCAGCGTAGGCTGACCCCGCTCAGGTCGGTTGTCGGCTGAAGTTTCAATGACTGAGAGATGAACCCGGGCGGTTCGCGCCCGGAAGAGAGGAATAGTATGCTCGAGATCAGGAATCTGCATGCCAATGTTGAGGGTGCCGAGATTTTGCACGGCATCGATCTGACCGTCCGGGCCGGAGAGGTCCACGCCATTATGGGGCCCAACGGTTCTGGAAAAAGCACGCTGGCTCAAATCATCGCCGGCCGCGACTGCTATGAGGTCACCGAGGGCACCATCCTGTTTGATGGCAAGAATTTGCTCGAACTCGAGCCGGAGGAGCGCGCCTGCGAGGGTATCTTCCTCGCGTTCCAGTACCCGGTGGAGATCCCCGGCGTCAGCAACACTTACTTTCTTAAAGCCGCCCTTAACGCCGTGCGAAAGTATCGGGGCGAGGACGAACTCGACGCGGTTGAATTTCTTTCCCTCGTTCGCGAGAAAATGAAACTGCTTGGTATGAGCGAGGATTTAATGAATCGCTCCGTCAACGAAGGCTTCTCCGGCGGGGAAAAGAAGCGTAACGAGATTTTCCAGATGGCTGTGCTCAGTCCGAGACTGGCCGTGCTCGACGAGACTGATTCGGGCCTCGATATTGACGCGCTGAAGATTGTGGCCAACGGCGTGAATGCGCTGCGCAGCCCCGACCGGGCCATTCTCGTGGTGACCCACTACCAGCGCCTGCTCGACTACATCGTCCCGGACTATGTCCATGTCCTTGCCAACGGGCGCATCGTGAAGTCTGGCGGCAAGGATCTGGCGCTGGAACTTGAGGAAAAAGGCTATTCCTGGATCGACGAACCGGCCAGCGTCTGAGTGCGAACCTCTGATCCCTCGTTAGAAAGCGATGCCCACAGGAAATTGAACATGACTTCAGTGATCGAGAACAATGCCGCAGAGCCCTATGCCGCCTACTTTGCGGGGCTCATGTCTGACCCGCTCGCCGGCCTCTCACATGCCATCCGCAATTTGCGCCGGGAAGGGTTCTCCCGGCTCGAGGAAATGGGGTTTCCCTCTCAGGAAGACGAGGACTGGCGGTTCTTGAATGTCTCGCCCATCGTCAGAGGGCGTTTTCTGCCCCCTCCACCTGCGGCAGCGCACGAAGGCGAGGTTCGTGCACTTCTGGATTCGGCCGCGATAGCCGGCCTCGATTCCTACCGGGTCGTCTTCGTCAACGGCCGGTTTCGCAAGGACTTGTCGTCGCTGGCCGGTCTTCCCAAAGCGGTCTTTGCCGGGAGCCTGGCAGAGGCTCTTGCTTCGCCGTTGCAGACGCGCGTGGAAGAACATTTAGGCAAACATTTGGCGCCCAAGTTCAATGGCTTTGCGGCCTTGAACGCAGCCATGATCGAAGATGGCGCTGTGATCTTTGTGCCGCGGGGCGGAGTTTTGGACAAGCCTTTGGAACTCGTTTTCGTCTCTGTACCGGTTGAGAATCCCTTTTCCACGCACCCGCGCAACCTTGTCCTGATTGAGCCGACGGCTCAGGCGTCGGTCATCGAGACCTATATTGGCGAGCCCGGGGCGGCTTATTTCACAAACGCGGCCACGGAAGTGCTAGTGAGTGAGGGAGCGCGGCTGAGTTGGTATAAGGTTCAGCGCGAAGCCCAAGGTGCGTATCATGTGGCGGCCACGCAGATCGTTCAGGAACGCGACTCGACCGTTGCCCACCTCGCGCTCAATTTTGGCGGGGCCATCGTCCGCAACGACATCAATCTCTACATTGGTGGCGAGGGGGCTACCGGCGTCCTTGATGGTCTCTACATGATTTCCGGGCGCCAATGGTGCGACACGCACACGCGAATTGACCATGCAAAGCCCAATTGCGAAAGCCACGAATTGTACAAGGGTATTCTTGATGACAACGCCCGCGGCGTTTTCAATGGCCGGATCTATGTCCATCAGGACGCCCAAAAAACCGATGCCAAACAGACCAATCAGACCCTCCTTTTGTCCGACACGGCGCAGATCAACGCCAACCCCCAGTTGGAGATTTTCGCTGACGATGTGAAATGTACTCATGGCGCCACCATTGGCCAGATTGACGAGGACCATGTTTTCTACCTTCAAACTCGTGGCATCCCGAAGGATGAGGCCAAGAGCCTTCTCACTTACGCGTTTGCGAATGACATCGTCCGGCGTATTGCCATAGATCCCCTTCGGGTGGCCGTAGAAAAGATTGTCCTCGCCGCACGCGAGGCTCCGACTGACTTTGTCATCTGAAAGGGGTGTACGAATGTCAGTGATGGAACAGCCCGGCACAACCTCCCGAATTGTCCCAGTTCGGTCGCTGGATGTTGCAGCCGTCCGGCGTGATTTCCCCATTCTGAACATGCGCGTTCATGGGCATCCTCTGGTGTACCTTGACAATGCGGCGACCAGTCAGAAACCCCGGCAGGTCATCGAGGCCTTGACGCGCTACTATACCTCTCAAAACGCCAACATCCACCGCGGGGTGCATTACTTGAGTGAAACGGCCACCGCCGAGCACGAGGAGGCTCGCGAGCGGTTGCGCCGATTCATCAACGCAGCGCAGGCTCGGGAAATTATTTTTGTGCGCGGTGCTACCGAGGCCATCAACCTGGTCGCCCAGACTTGGGGCAGGACGCATGTCAAGGCGGGCGATGAGATCCTCGTGACGCATCTCGAACACCACGCAAACATTGTCCCGTGGCAAATGCTTTGCGAGCAAACGGGCGCGCGCCTGCGTGTGGCTCCCATCAATGATGCGGGCGAACTGATCATGGAGGAGTTCGAGCGGCTGCTGAATCCGCGCACGCGTCTCGTGTCCGTGACTTTCGTCTCGAATGCTCTGGGCACCATCAATCCGGTGTCAGACATGATCGCGCTCGCGCACTCGCGGGGCATTCCCGTGTTGGTTGATGGCGCTCAAGCCGTCCCCCACATGCGCATTGATGTTCAGGAACTGGGCTGCGATTTCTTCGTCTTCTCGGGCCATAAAATGTGTGGGCCGACGGGTGTCGGGGTTCTCTACGGCAAGGCGGCTCGCCTCGAGGCGATGCCGCCGTATCAGGGCGGCGGCGACATGATCCGCTCGGTGTCTTTTGAAAAAACCATTTACAATGATATCCCGTTCAAGTTTGAAGCCGGAACGCCTGACATCGGCGGAGCCATTGCTCTCGGGGTGGCGGCGGAGTATCTCCAGCGTCTGGGGATGGATCTGATTGCCGACTATGAGCACGATTTGCTGGAGTATGCAACCCGGGCTCTGCGTGCTGTCGATCGCGTCCGCATCGTCGGAAACGCGGCACGCAAAGCCAGCGTGATCTCGTTTGTCGTGGATGGCGTTCATCCTCATGACATTGGCACCATTCTCGATCAAGAGGGCATTGCCATCCGTACAGGCCACCATTGCGCGCAACCGGTCATCGAACGGCTCGGCTATGATGCCACGGCGCGCGCGTCACTCGCGTTCTACAATACCCGCGAGGAGATTGACGCCTTGGTGGCTGGCCTGCGCCGGGTCGTCGAGGTTTTCGGATAAATGTCCAACCTGCGGGAACTCTATCAGGAACTGATCCTCGATCATAACAAGAATCCCCGCAATTTCGGGCGCCCGCCCCACCCGACCCACGAGGCTCATGGTTACAATCCGCTCTGCGGGGATCGAGTGACCGTCTATTTGAGCCTCGACGGCGATCGTGTGGAGGATGTGCGGTTTGAGGGCAAGGGATGCGCGATCAGCACGGCCTCCGCCTCCATGATGACCCAGATGCTCAAGGGAAAGACTGTGGCCGAATGCGACGCCATCTTTTCGAATTTTCATGACCTTGTCACCGGCAAATCCTGCCCGGTCGAGAGCCTGAACCAACTGGGCAAACTCGCCGTGTTTGGCGGTGTGAGAGATTTCCCCGCCCGCGTCAAATGCGCCACACTCGCGTGGCACACCGTTCAAGCGGCGTTGCACGGCCAGACAGATCCCGTGTCAACGGAGTGAGGACTGATGAGCGACGAACCAACAGCCGGTCTGCCTCCAGCCGAGGAACCGACCCTGGCACCGCGTCCGGTTGATCCGGATGCGTTGCGTGAGGCCGTGATTGAGGTTTTGAAAACCTGTTACGATCCGGAAATCCCGGTGAACATCTACGAACTGGGCCTCATCTACAATGTCAATGTTTCCGATGACGGAGTGGTCGAGGTGAAAATGACGCTCACCTCTCCGATGTGCCCCGTGGCTGGGAGCCTGCCGCCGGAAGTCCAATCGAAAATCCGCAACATTGCCGGCGTGACGGATGCGCGTGTTGAAGTGGTCTGGGATCCGCCTTGGGACATGAGCAAGATGAGCGAGGCGGCGAGGCTTCAGTTAAATCTCATGTAACAAGCCAGTGTCCGCCGTGGGGAAGAGGCGGCGGGCTATGCTGCCCGCTCGCCCTTCCAACCAAGATAGGAACCAAGGTAACTGTCTGCCCAGGTTTTGGCGGCTTTTTTGAATGCAACCTCCGGTTTGGGGCTCGACCAGATGTCGAACCCGGCCTTCTCCGCCTCGATCCACTTGAAGTCATGAATTTTCCTGATGACTTCGCGTGCCTCATTTTCGGGCAAGTAAATCCCCAACAAACGGAACACAGCCCGACGGGCGGGGTTCTTCGCGCGAAGCGCCCGCCCAAAGCCGCCTGTGAAACCGAGTTCGGCAGGGTTTAGCATGCGATTGCGAACTGCCGCCTTGTCACCTTCGGACAAAGTGTCTGGACGGAGAACAGCCTTTTGGGCCGCCTCCTGCTCAGCCCTGTACTCGTTTGCTTGAGAACGGCACGATGGACAGACACTATACCCGCTTAGGAACGCTGTCGTGCAGCAGTCTCGGAACATTTGCAGCATAACTCCTTGCGTTGGGAACTCGAACTATCAGAAGAGGTAGCAATCGGCATTCCAGAACGCGCACCGCTGTAAACCATTCTGTGGCATCAAGTTGAACAAGCAGACCGTCGCGGATGACCGCCTCTGCGATCAACCCGCGGGTCAAAGAGGACCATGACGGTCACGGGGAACCACTCGGGTAGTGTTCGTGCTCCGCGCATGCTGACCAAAATCCGGTCATGAACTCCTCGTTTGCGGAGCGACTGTTTTGCGGCGAGCATCGGCCAATTGGCTCTTCAACTCATCTGCAGATGTCGTGGGAGCCTTACAGGAGAAATCGTAACAAACGAACGCGGTGCATTGGCCGTGCAAGGGGTCTTTATCGGCAAACAAAACGCCGCGGGAGTCTTTGGTTTTCGCGGCGACAACACGGGCTGGCAGATATGTTCCCCAGACAGCCGCCAACATGTCAGGCGACGGAGACTGCCCGTCGGGTGCAACAAAAACGATCTGCGGTGTCGGCCCGAGGGCGAAGCGGTGCGCCAGGACCAGTGAGGCAAATGCGTGAGGTACAGCGTTGAGTGCGGGACCGGCCGCCTCGAAATAGCCCTCGATCAATCTCCGGTGCTTGTCTTCGCCGCACAGGACAGCCAGGCGCTGAAGAGTCAGGACGGCTATCGAGGCCGGCGCAGGCAAGGCCCCGTCATGCATCTCGCGCGGACGGCTAACCAGGCTCGCGTCGGCTGCGCTGGCATTGAAGAAAGTACCGGTTTCTTGATCATAAAAATCTTCGACCATGCGATCCGTAATGATTCGCGCCGGTTCCAAAAGGTTTGGGTCAAAGCAGGTCTCGTACAGATCCACCAGAGATGCGGCGAAGTACGCGTAATCCTCGAGCACCCCTGCGATTTTCGACTCGCCGCGGCAATACACGCGGCGGACTCGGCCATCAGGGCCGACCTGCTTTTCGAGAAGAAATCCGGCCGCCTTGCGTGCGGCCGCGAGATAGCGCGCTTCACCCGACACCTGATATCCGCGCGACAGCGCGGAGATCATCAGGCCGTTCCAACCCGTGAGACACTTGTCATCAAGCCCGGGCGCCACGCGGCGCGCGCGCGCCGCCAAAATTTGCTTTTTCATGTCGGACAGACTGCCAACCCACTCAAGCGGGTCCCATCCGCGGCTCTGCGCAAACTCCTCGGGCGTCTGCACCAGATGCAGCACCGTTCGCCCGCCTTCGAAATTCCCCCTTGGGGTTACGCCGAACTGCTCGCAAAAAACGGATGCGTCCGCGGCTCCCAGAATGCTCTCGAGTTCGTCCGGCGTCCACAGGTAGTAGCGTCCTTCTTCGCCCTCGCTGTCTGCGTCGAGCGCACAATAAAACGGTCCTTCGGGCGAGGTGAGATCGCGCAGGACCCAGTCCATGGTCTCAACAGCGACGCGAAGATAGAGAGGGGTGCGGGTGAGTAGGTATGCGTCCAAATACACCGGCACAAGCAGCGCTTGATTGTATAGCATTTTCTCAAAGTGGGGGATAAGCCATTCGGAATCCACAGAATATCTGGCAAATCCTCCCCCGATCTGATCATACATGCCGCCGCATGCCATCGCGTCGAGAGTTTTCGTGACCATGCGAAGGGCGGCGTCCGAACCAAGATCGTGTGCGGCGGCCAGCAAGGCCGCCAGGCGCTGGTCCGGCGGAAACTTGGGGGCGCTGCCAAAGCCCCCGTGTCCCAGGTCAAACTGAGCGGAAGACTGCTCGACGAGCCTCGCCATCACCCCCGGCTCGACGGCCGCGCGACGCTGAACGCGGCCATAGCGCTCCAACTCGCGGTGCAGATGGTTCGCCTGCTCGACAATTTGCTCGCGCTCGGTCAACCAAGCCTCACGGATGCGCTGCAGAACCTGGACAAATCCGGGCCGGCCCCACCGGCTGTCGGGCGGGAAATAAGTTCCCACAAAAAAGGTTTTTAATTCGGGTGTGACAAAGGCATTCAGGGGCCATCCGCCTTGTCCTGTCATGGCCACGCAGGCGTTCATGTAAATGGCGTCCACATCGGGCCGCTCCTCACGATCCACCTTCACCGGAATGACGGTTTCATTGATCAGCCGCGCGATGTCCGGGTTCTCGAAACTCTCGCGCTCCATCACATGGCACCAATGGCAAGCCGAGTAGCCGATCGAGATAAGCAGCGGCTTGTTCTCTTCTCGTGCTCGGGCAAAGGCCTCCTCGCCCCAAGGATACCAGTCCACGGGATTGTGCCTATGCTGCAGCAGGTACGGCGATGTTTCCCGGCCGAGCCGGTTTTCCCTGTGGGGAGTCGCGCCAACGCTGGGCTGTTGCTGAGTCATTGAGATCTCCGCTATGGTTGCCGGGAGAAGCCCGGGCCGGATGAAGAGCCTCAACCGTCGGCGACAGGCTTTATGCTCAGCAATCGCGGCGGTATCCGGCGGCTATGAAAAATGCCGGAATGTCTGGTCGGGAGGCGTCCAGATTTGGCCCGACGCCGATCGCAGCACCACAGTGCCGGCCGCGTCGGTCACACGACCGATGAGCGAGACCGGTACGCTGCTGCCTGCCGCGGCCAGCGCGGATGCTAGTGCATCCGGACTTGCTGCGGTGCAGAAAAGCAGTTCGTACTCCTCTCCGCTAAAAAGTGCCAGTTCCACCGGATCCCTGTCGGCGCACCGACAATACTCGCGAAGTTCCTCGCAGACAGGAATTCGGTCCGACTCAATTTCGAAACCGATGCCGCTTGCTTGCGCCAACATGTGCATCTCATTGTAAAGGGAATCACTGATATCTACCATGGCCAGATCTGGGCAAACGGCTGTCAGGATCTGTCCAAGCAACGGTCTCGGTTCTGGTTTCAAGTGGCGCTCGAGGAGGCGTAGTCGCACGGAATCGGCACACGGATTCACGAGGGGAGCCCCGGTCAGGATCAAGAGTCCGGCGGCGCTCGATCCGAGATGGCCGCTGACATAAACATTCTGTCCAGGCTTAGCGTTTGATCGCAGAGGGATAGCACGCCCGGCGGGGACGCTGCCAACGGCCGTGATTGAAATTGTCAGCGCGGAGAGTCGGACCGTGTCGCCTCCGACGAGCACAGCCCCCCAGCGCATCGCTTCCTCGCGCATGCCCTCGTAAAGCGAGAGCAGGCTCGTCACAGTCTGTGTCTGTGGGACGGCTAGTGATACCAGCAGGTAGCGCGGGCGCGCTCCCATGGCGGCGAGATCGCTAATATTGGCAGCCACGGCTTTGTGGCCCAGGCGTCGCCAGTCTGTATCGCTGTTCGCAAGAAAATGCGTTCCCGCCGCCAGCATGTCTGTCGTGACCACATCGTGCCAGACGCCGTCCGGTTCGCGCGCAATGACGGCGGCATCGTCACCGATGCCAACTACCACATCGCCCGCCGAGGCTGCAACATAGGGCGCCAGCGCCGCAATGAGAGCGCGCTCGCCGATGTCTGCAACAGTGGTTTCCCCGCTTTGCGACACTACGACAAGCCCTCCGCCACTCAGGCTGCGCGGCTCTGTTCAAAGATTTGGCGCAGATGCGCGGCGCGAGCAGTGATGTCACTGGCCGACATCAAATCCCGTATGATCGCGATGTTGTGAGCACCTGCCGCCACGACCTCCGGCACACGGTCGGCAGTAATCCCACCGATTGCCACCAAGGGCAGGGACACTGTTAGGCGCGCCCACCTCACCATCTCCGTCCCGACGACAGGCCATGGAGAACTCTTAGTGTTTGTTGCGTACACCGGACCGACGCCAATATAGTCCACGGGCAGCAACTGAGCCATTAACGCCTGCTCGCGCGTGTGCGTGGAAAGCCCGATGATCATGTCAGGCCCGACAATGTCGCGGGCCACTTCGACGGGGATATCCTCCTGCCCGAGATGGACGCCATCCGCGTCCGTCTCAATCGCCAAATAAGGATTGTCATTGACGATGAAGGTCGCCCCAAATTGCCGCGTAAGTCGCCGGATTTCCCGTCCAACCGCGACCAAATCCTCAAAGGCCATGTTTTTGTCGCGCAGTTGAATGACTCGAATACCACCTTTGAGCGCTGCCGCGACCGTCTCGAGCATCGGGCGATTTCCCGAAGCAACTCGGTCGGTGATGGCATAGATGCCCCACTGGCAGCGAGTCCAGCGGTCAAAAGACCGGGCACGAGGAAGTCTATCCATGAAGGCAACATGACCGTTGGCGAAAACCCCATGCAAACGCAAATCGGGCATCATTCCCCAAAAAAAAGACTCAGACCGACCTCATACTGGCCGGTCTGAGCCGATGAACTCTACGGGATATGCAGGCTACCGATACTCAGTAGCACGCGGGTGCGCAGCCAAACATGCCGGCAACACCAGCACCGATGCTGCTAACCGCACAGCCGATGCCCTGAACAACACCGCCAACGACCGCCAGCGGATTGAAGCACGGGGCGCAGGCCGGGGCGCAGGCTACGGGCTGGGCACACACAACCTTCTTGGACTTATGGGACGCGGCAGGGCTCAGTGCGGGAACCGACATGGCAGCCACGACAGCGATCGCGACGATAGCCTTCTTCATAACAGAACCTCCGAACTCTCACGAAATGGTACAACTGTCGTCTATCTGCTGTAGGCTGCTGTCCTGATTCAACAAGAAACTGGCTCAAACCATGGGGTCTTGACTGAGCATAGTCCGGCCTCGTTTTGGACAACAGGCATATCTCAACACGGAGCACGACCAAATGACACAGCACGACCGGGTTCGCGTCGGGATCATCGGCGGGGCCAGCATAAGCGCAGGAAAACTCATTGAAATCCTGTTGGGTCATCCGGCAGCGCAGATCTCCTGGTGCACGAGCGACACCCAGCCGGGCGAACCCGTGACAAGCGTGCATCCGCACTTGAGAAGCAGAACCGACCTGCGTTTTTCCGCGTACGATCGCTCCCGCCTGAGTCAATGCGATGTGGTATTTTCGTGTAAGCGTCCGGGCGACACTTTCGAGTATGTCCGCGAAGTTCTGGACGCTGGTTGTCGGTTCATTGATCTCAGCGGCGATTTCCGGCTAAAAACGGGCGCTTTATTTGAACAGTGGTACGGCATCGCGCACCGGTACCCGGACCTGCTCGGCGAGGCGATTTACGGCTTGCCTGAGTTGCATCGGGAGAAAATCCGCGCGGCCCGGTTGGTGGCGAATCCCGGCTGCTACACCACGACGGCAATCCTGACATCTGCTCCGCTGGTTGAAGCGGGTTATGCATCGGGTGGCCCGGTCATCATTGACGCCATCTCGGGCGTCTCGGGGGCCGGCCGCACGGCCAAAGTCGAGAATCTCTTTGTCAGTGTTGCCGAAAATGTCAGGGCCTATCGAGTGGGCAACCATCAGCACACCCCCGAAATTGAGCAAGAGTTTGCCCGCCTGTCGCCTCAAGGTGCTGTTCGTGTTCTATTTGTTCCGCATGTTGGGCCTTACCGGGTCGGCATCATGGTGAACTGCTATTTCCGACTTCCCGAGGGAACTGCGGAGCCTGACGACAGTGTGCTTTTCAATCTATGCCAGAGTCGCTATGATGGGGAGAGTTTTGTCCGTGTTTATGAACCGGGGACTCTGCCTCAGGTCGAGTGGACTACGGGAACCAATTTTGTGGATATTGCCGCCCGCTATGACCCGCGCACACGCACCGTTGTGGCCATCGGAACGGCTGACAATCTCGTCAAGGGCGCGGCCGGACAGGCGGTCCAGAATATGAATATCATGGTTGGACTGCCGGAAACTATGGGGCTCTTGCCGTGACCGAGGCAAACTTCCTGCTTGCGAACTCGAGCATGGCCATTTTAGGAGAAGATAATTCTTTTATGATTCGGGAGGTCATACGATCCCATGGATTGGCATCGGTTGTGTGCCGAGGGGGATATCGCAGACGGCTGCATGTGCAGTTTTCAGGTCGGAGAAACCCATGTGGTTGTCTGCCGGGTGGGAGGCGAGTTGCGAGCCTTCAACGGCATCTGTCCGCACCGGGGAGCCATGCTGGGGCAGGGCACTCTTGACGGGCAGTCGGTTATCTGCCCGTGGCACAATTGGGAGTTTGATGTGGTCACTGGCCAGGGGGTTACAAACGAACAATCATCAATTGCTGTGTACCCGCTAAAGGTGGAGGGCGGGGAAATCTTTGTCGGTTTATAATCCGGAACACACCCGGCTGCTCCAACCGCGGGAGGGCTCAGGTAGATCCTCGGCGGTTCAACCGTTCCCGCTTGCTTCAACGCCGGAACACACCGTGTCTTTGCGCAGGGCGGCCTTTTCTGCGGCGGAGGTCATAGGCGTAAGCACTGCTATCGCGGTCCTATTCTGGGTGCTCAATCCGCGAATGCTTCAGCCGGGCATGCCGCCCATTGTTGTCGCTGTGGGCGTGCTTTTAGGCGTTTATGTGATCTGGCTATCTCCGTGCTGGATTCACGGCGATTCGCTTGCCGACCGTGGCCTCGGCAGCCGCGACACCCTGTTTGTTCGAACGGATAATTTCTGGTGCGCCGCCGGGGTATTTGCGCCGCTATCTGCCGTCTTGGCATGCTTGCTTGTTCTTGTCGGACTTTTGCGCAACCCATCTTCGTTTGGCGAGATCAACTGGTATCGGTTCCTGATCAAGCACGGTTTATACCTCGTGTGGGCAGTGGTTCAGTCGCTGTTTTTCTTTGGATTTTTCATGCAACGATTAACTGCGATAACGGCGGTCGCACTGAAATCGTTGTCATGGGGATTTGACGGCCTTCGGTGCTCAGTCGTCTTGCTGACTGCCGGGCTTTTTTCCGTCGCTCATGCGCCCAATTTGCTGATGATGGTCCTGACTTTTCTCGCCGGCATCTTGTGGGGCTGGCATTTTTGGGCGCAACGGAATCTCCTCGTCCTTGCCGCCAGCCATGCCTTTCTTGGCACGATCATTCATCAGGTTCTCATGCTTAACATGCGTGTTGGTCCCGCCTATTGGGAGCCCCATCGGTTCTACGCCAACCGGGTTTTGTTTCCTTTCATCTCGCATTGGATGGGGTCACCGCAATATCATTAGACCGACTGGAGCGTCATTCCCTCGAAAGTTTGGCCAGCCAGTAAAGGCCTATCCCGGCAAGCAGGAGGTTTGCTGCGCCAAAGGCAGGGGGGCCAGCCGACAGACCGTTGAGCGTCAGCGCCGCCGCAATTTTCGTTAAGCCATAATAAACCGCGATGAGCAGCAGGGAAAGAGCGAACCCCGCGGCGTTGCCAACGGGGCGGGTGCGCAGCGCAAGCGGAAACGACACAAGGGCCATAGCCAGAGAGGCGAACGGCAGGCTTAGCCGCAGGAGCAGTTCCAGACGGTACGAGTAGTTCAACTGCATATCAAAGTCGGCGGTGGCCTCAATTTCCCGCACCGTGGACCACTTCATGGGCACCTTCCCGCGGGGCGGATTCCATGCAAGCGGCCACAGTTCGGGGGTCGTCATTTCCCGCGCCGTCTTGCGGAAAACCCCCGTCTGAGTGCGTGAAAACAAAGGATGGACACCCCGAGTCAGAGTCTCGAAGCGGGTCGCCCCCCAGTTTAGCCGGTCTCTCAGGTGCAAGGTGCCAGAGGTCAGCACGATGTGAATCATGCGCTCCTCGAGGTCGGCGACAATCCGGCCCCGCGCGGCCGTAATCACAGTGTCAGAAAAAACCTCTCCGTTGCCCGCTTGTGTCGTGCGTCCCGTCTGTGCTCGTGGCCGTGACCTTAGGACAACATTGACCATTTCGCCAGTCGCCTCGTCACGGCTGTCATAGTAAATCATCGCATTCGACCCGCTTTCAGCCGTGAACTCAAACGGCCGGCCCGGCGGAATGTCCGAAAGCATGCGAAACTGTATGACAAGGGCTTGGTCTGTGCTGCGCAGGTTGCATCTCGGGACCGTCCAATGTGCTCCGGCAACGGAGAGAATGCTTGCCAGCGCGCTCAGGGCCAGCAGGGGGCGGAAAGCGCAGACCGGGCTGTGCCCCGCCGCACGCAGCGCCAGTATCTCGCCATTGGCAGCCAGTTGGCCGCAACCGGTCAGAATAGCCATGGACATAGCCATGGGCACTGCCAACATGAACGCCGCTGGTAACGCCGTGACAAGCATCATCGCGGCTGGAACCATGAGGGTCAACTGGCCCTCCATCATCAGATCGGCGAGTCGTGCGATGAGTTGGGCAAGGCAGACCACCGTGTACACGACCAGTGCTACCCAGAACGGTCGTACAGTCTCTTGAACAACATGGCGGTGGAGCGTCGTGACCAAAACCCGGTGCCGGGCCTCCTGCAGGGATTATGGCTGCCAGACGAGTCGCCTCTTCCGAACCGCGTTTGTAAAGATCCGACAGCAAGAAAAGGGCGAGCCGCACGGGACGGTGAAAAACCCGTTGCTTACGCCACTGCGGATATTTTGATCGGCGTGTTGGTCAACTCCCGCGGGAGGTGTTCGGTTTGGCAGTGATCGTACAGAAGTTCGGCGGGTCGAGCGTCGCCGATCCTGATAAAATCCGCAATGTCGCCCGGATTGCGATTGGGGAAAAGGAACGCGGTAACCAGGTCGTCGTCGTCGTCTCTGCCATGGGCAAGACTACGGACAATCTTTTGAAACTCGCGCACGAAATCACAAGCGATCCGGATCCGCGCGAGATCGACATGCTTATCTCCACGGGTGAGCAGATCTCCATAGCCATGCTGGCTATCGCGATCCAGTCCATGGGCCATCCAGCCCGCTCTTTCACAGGCCCTCAGGTCGGCATCCTCACGGACAACGCGCACCGCAAAGCCAAAATCGTGCACATCAACGATTCGGTGCTCCGTCGCGAACTCAACGAGGGACGCATTGTTATCGTCGCAGGCTTTCAAGGCATGACCATGGACAATGAAGTGACCACCCTTGGCCGAGGTGGAAGCGACCTGACGGCTGTCGCCCTTGCTGCCGCCCTCAAGGCGGATGTGTGCGACATCTACACGGATGTGGACGGGGTTTACACCGCCGATCCGAGGATTGTCCCCAACGCGAGGAAACTGGACCGGATTTCCTACGATGAGATGCTCGAACTCGCCAGTCTTGGCGCCAAAGTGCTTCACTCGCGCTGTGTGGAAGTAGGTAAAAACTTTAATGTCCCCATTCATGTCCGCAGCAGTTTCAATCTCGTTCCCGGCACCATGGTGGTACAGGAGGTAAAAGAAATGGAAGACATCGTAGTGAGTGGCGTGGCCTACAATCGCGCGGAGGCCAAGATTTCGGTGCTCGGCGTGCCCGACCGCCCCGGAATCGCCGCCAAACTGTTCGGCATGCTTGGCGACCGCGGCGTTGTCGTGGACATGATCATTCAGAATGTCGGCTCCAGCGGGCTGAACGACATTTCGTTTACGGTTTCCAAAGACGACCTGACGGAAGCCCTGAAGATTGCCGATGAGTTTGCCAAAGAGACTGGCGCGCGCGAAGTCATCAGTGATCGCAACATCGCCAAGGTTTCCGTCGTCGGAGTGGGGATGAAAAGCCATTCCAATGTGGCAGCCACCATGTTCAAGGCGTTAGCCAAGAATAACATTAACATCCAGATGATCAGCACTTCCGAAATCAAGATCTCGTGTCTCATTGACGAGAAGGATGTGGATGTGGCTGTCCGCGCCATTCATGATGAGTTCGAGTTGCAGGAGGCCGTGAAATCATGACGGAGCGGCCCAAGCCGGTCGACCTGTCAAAGATCACGACCTATTCCATACGCAATCGCCCTGCGAAAGTTGATTTCTCGCTACTGGCTAAGGCGCCGAACATCCATCAGCCTCTCAGTGAGTTCTTCGAGACGCTGCCGGCGGTGCTGAAAGCCCGGGAACTGCTCATTGCGTGTCAGCGCATCGCCGAGGCCCGGCTGAAGAGCAAGGCCATCATTTTCATGATGGGTGCCCATGTGGTCAAAGTGGGGCTGGGTCCCATCGTCATTCGTATGATGGAGGAAAACCTCATCACCTGCGTGGCCATGAACGGTGCCGCCACGATTCATGACTTCGAACTGGCCTGCTTTGGGCAAACCAGCGAGGAAGTCGAGCGCGGTCTCGCCGACGGCACCTTTGGGATGGTCAAGGAAACCGCAGAAATGATGAACAAAATCACGCGCGACGGCGTGAAGGTTGGTTGCGGTCTTGGCGAGGCGCTCGGGCGCGGCCTGCGCCACCTCCTGCCCCGGTACGAACGGGTCAGCATCGTCGCCAACACCCATCGCCTTGGGGTACCCCTCACAGTCCATGTCGCTCTGGGAACGGACACGATCCATCAGCATCCGTCGTGCGATGGCGAGTCCTATGGCAAAGGTACCATGCGGGACTTTCGGCTTCTCGCTGCGGCGGTCGCCGGGCTGCACGAGGGGGGAGTTGTCATCAATTGTGGCAGCGCCGTGATCCTGCCGGAGGTCTTCCTGAAGGCCTTAACGGTAGCCCGCAACCTCGGGTGCCCCGTGCGGGATTTCACGGCTATTAATATGGATATGATCCAGCATTATCGCCCTAATACGAATGTGGTGCAACGGCCGACGCGGACGGGGGGGACTGCAATCTCCCTCACAGGCCACCATGAGATTATGCTTCCTCTGCTGTACGCTGGCGTGAAATCATTCCTCTTGGAGTACCGGTGATCGGTGACCCCCGGATACTGCGGGCGGAGCCAGAAGTATGAAAAGCCTGCGAATCGCGATGTTTGCCGCATCGGCGCTCATCATTGTTGCGTTGACCTTCCTACTGACCTTTCTGCTCGACAGCGAGTCGAGCCAAAGCCCGACGAAACAGTTTGACCGGCCCGAAGCCGTGGCCGGCGCCCAACCGCTTCCGCCGGGCGGTCGTCGGATGCCGGAAGGGGCGGTACCATCCAGCCCGACTGTGCACGGCCAACCATCTGATTCATCACCTAACCGCGCACTGCCCGTCCGGACAGGTGAGACTTCAGGCTACAACTTGGCAGGCACGGTGTGTGACCTTGGTGGGGATCCGGTCGCAAATGCGATTGTCTGGGTTCGTCTCGTATCCGGCGAGCGTGCGGCGACCTTAGAGCGTCGGACCGACCGAGATGGGCGTTTTCGCATCGATAATCTCCCGATCGAAACGATTCCGCTCCTTACGGTTCGGGCTGATGGGTATCAAGAAACAAGCATTGAAAACATTGCTCTTCCGGCATCAGATCTCAATATTTACTTAAAGCCGCTAACCGGCGTGACCGTCGAGGTCATGCGGGCTGAAGCCGGTTCGATGTCACCGTGGACCGATGAGGTCACGCTGCATCTCTTGCGGCGCTCCGAATCGGTTGCACCGCCGTTGCGCACCAGTGGCATGGCGGAAGCCGGTCGGCCTCTCGGCGGATATTCGGCCATTCGCACGGACAAATTCAGGTCCGCGGATGGCCGACACTACCTTCGGGACATTCCGCCGGGCACTTATCGCCTCATTGCTCAGGCCGGTTTGGAGTACGCAGAGTCGGCACCTTTTACGGTTGAGGCGGTCGGATCAAGCCAGTGCCGGTTGATTCTTGGCTTACGCGGGGTTCTGAGAGGTCGCGTTGTCGATGCGGAAACTTCGGCGCCACTCGAGGGGGCCATCGCCCGGCTGGCCCAGACCGGCCGACCACCGATCGCCGGAGCACCCCTTACTTTCGAGGCGAGAGCCGGTCACGATGGCGCGTTCGAATTGCGCGATGTCATCCCAAGTCAGTACACCTTGACCTTAGGCGCAGATAAGTATTCGACCCGGTCCATTGAGGAGTTGACAATCCGCCCCGGTGACAACGGCGAAGCGGTTACCTATGAACTGGCCAAGGGGCAGGCAAGTCTATCCGTGCGCGTACTGGCACCAACAGGCGCGCCCGCTGACGGGGTCAGGTTGGCTTTGCTCAACGAGTCCCCGGCGGCCGATACCAAAGCGCGCTTTCTCGAAACTGATCGAACCGGAGTCGCGCGCTTCGAGCCTGTTGCGGCCGGGCGCTATTCCATTGCTCTGACATACCCCGCGCAGCGACCGCGGCAAAAAACTCTCGAGGTCATCATTGCCGAGGGTGAGAATCGTGAAGTGACGGTTCAATTCCAGCCGCTCGTGCGTGTGGCCGGCCTTGCCAAACGAGGCGGCGCACCGTACGAAGGGCTGATCGCCTTCGTTGCGCGAGGCAATGTTGCCGCAGAGGATTTCGCCCGGGCCGATGCGACAGGCGCGTACGCCATCGAACTGGAACCTGGCGAATATGTCGTCGGCCGGCCGGGTCAGCCGGGTACTGCCCAGTTGACGGTCCCTCCCGCCCCTGAATACGCCGCGAACTTGACGCTGGACTAATCGGACGGTTGCGAAGCCTCGGACTTAGAGTAATCCGGCAATCTGCGAACGCACACTGGGGCGGCGCAGTTTTTTGATCGCCTTGCGCTCGACCCGCCGAACTCCCTCTTGGCTCATCCCGACGACTTTGCTTGTGCTGCGAAGGCTCATCTCGTTGCCGTCAACAAAGCCGAACCGCAACCGCAGGACTTGCTGCTCGCGGGGGGTCAGCGTGCCAAGAACCGCGCTAACCCGCTGACGCTTTTCCTGATCCAAACAACGATCCAGCGGCGAGGGAGTGCGTTCGTCACGCAGTTTGCTGAGCAACTGGGGCGACTCCTCTTCGGTTTCCATATCCAGCGACAGCACGCTGTCGCGCAGTTGCATCAGGTGCTCGAGTTTGTCTTCGTCCACACCCACAATGAGGGCCAGTTCGCGGGTTGACGGGGCACGCCCGTGTGTCTGGGTAAATGTGGACACAGCCTCCGAGACATGCCCAAGCAGCCGGCTCTTGCGGATCGGCAACCGGATCAGATTGCACTGCTTGCGCAACGCCAACTGGATAGCCTGCCGGATCCAGAACGCCGCATAAGTCGAAAAACGGTAACCCTTTCGATAATCAAACTTGTCTACGACTTCGAGCAGACCGATATTGCCCTCTTGGATCAGGTCGGCCAAACTCACGCCACGACCGGCAAAACCCATGGCCATTTTGATCACGAACCGAAGGTTCGACTCGACGATTTTTTCGCGGGCCGACTCGTCTCCCGCCTCGAGACGCTTGAAGAGTTCCACTTCCTGCTCCCGGGTCAGGACCGGGTGCTTGGCCACTTCCTTCAGGTAGTGTTTCATCTCTTCGTTCAAGTTCGTTCTCATGGGTAGTCCCTCGTACTACTGAGATGCCCTTGGAAGAGAGCAAAAGCAGGACCGAGCGCAGAATCATCACGACGCACCACTACAAATCATTGATAGTATTTGGGATACGACGCTCGCGTCTTCGACGGTGCCCCAGCGAGCCGTATGCGGAGAAACTCACGCTGTGCGCTGAAGCGCACAGTTGGATGGGAAACAACTTTCCTATGCCTTGCCAAGTGTAGGCCATTGCCTTGGCCCTGTCAACTCGTTGTGGCTTATAGGCCATTCATGCATTTTTGCAGTTGCTCCGAGCCACTCAGGGGGCGACACTTCCTGAAAACTACGCTCCAGCACCGGACGGCCATAAGTCTCCCATGGATCATTTGTTGTTCAATTTCGGCCTCGTGGCGGTTTTCCTCATCGTCGGCTTCGCATTTGTGTATGGGGCTTTGCTGTTTGGGTCGCTCCTCAGGCCGCGCCTGTACGGGCGGGATAAGATGCGCATCTACGAGTGTGGCGAGCCGACGATTGGCAGTTCCTGGATTCGCTACAATATAAGATTTTACATGGTTGCCTTAGTGTTTCTGATTTTTGATGTGGAGATCGCTTTTTTGTTTCCAGTTGCTTCTGTAATCACATGGTTCCGGGACGCTGGGCTGGGTTTGCTGGCGTACGCCGAAATTGTGACATTTGTGGTCATTTTGCTCATTGGATTCGCCTATGCTTGGCGCTATGGAAACTTGGACTGGATTTCGCCAGAGCCGGCGACGGGCAAGGGTGTTAAACCACCAACATCGCTCCTGGTTGCTGGCCGTGCCGAACTGGCGCTCGCGGCTCAGCGTTCAACGGCTGCCCCGCGGACCGCGGGCGGTGAAGAAACAGCATCCTCGGCAGAATAAAGAAGCATGGGAACCGGCAGCGAGACCGAGCGCCGTATCACGGGCCAATCCGATTTCTCGGACCGCGAGCGCGAACGCATCCGTAAGGAACTCAACGAGCAGATCCGCCGTGAAGGCCTTGACCGCGCCATTGTCGTTGCGCCGTTTGATGCAGTCGTCAATTGGGCGCGTTTGAGTTCGATATGGCCCATGACCTTCGGCCTTGCGTGTTGTGCCATTGAAATGATGGCGACCGGCGCCTCGCGCTTCGACATTGACCGCTTCGGAGCGGGGGCTTTTCGCGCGACGCCGCGGCAGGCCGACCTCATGATCGTTGCGGGAACGGTCACCTACAAGATGGCTCCGCGCGTGCAGCGATTGTACGAGCAAATGCCCGAACCGAAATATGTCATTGCCATGGGAGCCTGCGTGCTTGGAGGCGGCCCGTACTCTCTGCACGGTTATCATGTCGTAAAAGGGGTAGACAAACTGGTTCCGGTGGATGTCTATCTGCCCGGCTGCCCACCCCGACCGGAGGCACTGCTGGAAGCCCTGATGAGAATTCAGGAAAAGATTCGCAGCGAACGGCCGGTGGCGGCGCGGTTGGGGGTATACCCGGACGGGCTTGGACGGTCCATCGTTGACCCGCGGTTCCCTCGAAACTCTGAGCGAGTCGCCGGGGAGGGTGCGTCTTGAACGCGCGGGAAATTTACGAACTGCTCGAGGAAAAGTTCCCGGCGGATGTGCTCTCGCTCGATGATCAGGCAAAAACGCCGTTCATCAAGGTCCGCCGCGAGCGCATCCTGCCGATCATGCGTTTCCTCCGGGATGACCCGGCACTCCAGTTCGATTTCCTGCAGTTGATTACCGGAGTGGATTACCCGGACCATCTCGAATCCGTGTATCATTTGTACAGTTATCCGCTGCGCCACGCGATTGCCATCAAGGCCGATCTTCCCCGCGAGGCGCCGGAGATTGACAGTGTCGAGGCTATCTGGCGGGCCGCCGACTGGCACGAACGGGAAACATTTGACCTCATGGGCATCATTTACAAGGGGCACCCGGATCTGCGGCGCATTCTGTGCCCTGAGGACTGGGTCGGGCATCCCTTGCGCAAAGATTATGTGCAGCCGGAAGAGTATCACGGCATATCGAATGTGCGCCGCATCGGGGATGATTGGTATCCGAAACCTGATGAGGATGCAAAGGCCATCATCCAGTTCAAGCCGCCCAAACCGGCCAAACCCTCCGCCTCTTGAAAAGGGAAGGGGCCGGAACCCTTGCAGATTCCGGCCCCTCGACCCAGGCTTTGCACCGGCATCGTCTTAGCCGAAACGCTTGGCTTTGCTCTCGAGTTCAAGTGTTTTTGTCGGGGCGTCACACACCTCCGCCGGGCCAAAGTATTGAACCGGGCCGGCAAAGATATATGCGTCCTCGACCTTCCAGGATTCCCGAGCCGCGGCAAACGCCTGGAACGGGGCGTCGTCAGGATCGACCAACGCCTTCTCGATGACCGGCACCTCCTTGCCCTTGCGGGTCTCGATGGTCAGCATGGAAGCCACGGGCACGCCGCCCATCACCCATTGCTCGGCTGGGGCGGCCAGGTTCCGCGCGCTCACCGTGTAGCCGGTTACACCACCAATAATCAGTTGGACGGCTGCGTAGCCGAGTGTGTAGCAGTAGTCAGCGTCGAAGTTGGTAGGCGGTGCACAGCGCCCCTCGTACCCGAAGAAGTGCGGCAGGGCCGAAAACTTGCCTTTGTATTTTCCTGCGGCGGCCAGTTCCTCCAACCGGGCTTTGACCGTGATGATCAGGAATTTTTCTGTCTCCAACTGGGAAACCGTAAGGTTTCCGTGGGAGTCTGTGATGAGAAGCACCTCTTGCAGGGTCTCCGGCAGGGACCGGTACAACTCGCCCGAATGCCCGGGCAGCGCGTCCGCGACAAACTTGTGTTTTTCCTTGTCCGGCAGAGCATCCATCTCCGCTTTTCGTTCGTGAACGAGTTTGTTCAGGTCGGCAAAGAATGGCTGGAACTCCGGGACAAACTGAAGCAGACCCTCGGGGACTACGATAACGCCGTAGTTTTTTCCGGCCTCCGCCCGCCGGCAGATCATGTCGCAAATGTCGTCAACGATTTGGCTGAGCGTCAGATTCCGGCGAGCCACCTCCTCCGAGATGATCGTGTAATTGGGTTGAACCTGCAGGGCAACCTCGAGGGCCACATGGCTGGCCGAGCGTCCCATCAATTTGATGAAGTGGTAGTATTTGCGGGCCGAGGCTGAATCCCGGCAGACATTGGCCACAAGGTTGGCATAAGTCTTTGCGGCCGTGTCGAAACCGAACGACGCCTCGATAAACTGATTGCGCATGTCGCCGTCTATGGTCTTCGGAAGCCCAATCACCTGAATCGGCACATTTCGCGCCAGGAAATTCTCTGCCAGAATGGCCGCGTTGGTGTTGGAATCGTCGCCGCCGATCACGATCAGAGCCCGGGCTCCCAATTCTTTTAGGGTTTTTTCGCAGCCGGCGATCTGCTCCTCGGTCTCGATCTTGTCGCGACCGCTGCCGATCATGTCAAAGCCGCCCGTGTTGCGGTATTCGGCGATGATCTCCGCCGTCAATTCCTTATACTTGCCCGTGAATACGCCCTTGGGGCCGTTGAGGAACCCGACCAGCCGGCTCGCAGGGTTCGCGGCCTTGAGCGCATCGAAGATTCCCGCAATGGCGTTGTGTCCGCCGGGGGCAGGGCCGCCGCTTAGGACGACCCCCACCGTCATCGGCGCACTCGTCACCGGCTGGTCGCCTTCGACGAGCGTGAGGAGAGGCTTGCCCGTAGAATGGGGAAAAAGTTTTGCGATTGTTTCGGCGTGGGCCGCCGGCGTGACTACTTCGCCGGACTGAAGAGTGGCCCGCCCGCTTTTCAGGGCTTTTGGCAACTTCGGCTGATAGGTTCCGCGCACTTGCTGCAGCGCAGACTTCTGTTGGGACATGTCAGATATCCTCCAAGAGACGACAGTTTATTTGTTGAAATTCACGATGCCGGCAAACGACTCGGCTTTGAGGGAAGCGCCGCCGACAAGAGCGCCGTCGATGTCGGGCTGCGACATGAGTTCCCGGGCATTCTCAGGCTTCACGCTGCCGCCGTACTGAATGCGCAGTGCTGCGGCGACATCAGGCGTGAACATCTCAGCAACCAACTTGCGAATGAGCGCGTGGACCTCTTGTGCCTGTTCCTTGGTCGCCGTCCGACCTGTGCCAATGGCCCAGACAGGCTCGTAAGCGATCACGGAGGCCGCCACCTTGTCAGCCGGCAGCCCTGCAAGACAACCCCGGACCTGCGTGCTGACGACTTCCGCCGTGCGCCCAGCCTCACGCTCTTCCAAAGTTTCTCCAACGCAGATGATGGGCGTCACGCCGTGTGCGTAAAGAGTCTGGGCCTTGCGGTTGATGGCAGCATCGGTTTCGGCAAAGTACTGTCGCCGCTCGGAATGTCCAATGATAACATATTCTACCCCCAATTCTTTGAGCATCGGTACCGAGACTTCGCCCGTGAAGGCGCCCTTCTCCTCGAAGTGACAGTTTTGGGCACCCAGTTTGACCCGACTGCCGGCGATGGCCTTTGCCACCGCCTCAAGGCTCGTGAAAGGGGGGCAGAGGACAATCTCCACATCGGTGGTGGCTGCTGTGGCGGCCACAACCTCGCGAGCCAGTTGCTCGGCCTCCGCCCGCTTGTTGTGCATTTTCCAGTTTCCTGCGATAATCGGCATGCGCGCCATTGGCGGCTCCTCGTTTCTTGTATTTTATGGCGGATCAAAGAAAAAGCCGCCAAAGGCCGGGATCCGCCGGGTTTGCCTGAAGCAGTCAACCCGGCCGCCTAAACCTTTGGCGGCTGCGGCTTCTCAAGTCTTACTTGAAGCGTTTGGAAAGCATCGTCGCGAGGTCAACCACACGATTGGAGTAGCCCCACTCGTTGTCGTACCAGGCGATGATCTGTACAAAGTTGCCGTCAATCACCTTGGTCATCAGACCGTCCACGATGGAACTATGCGGATCGTGGTTAAAATCGGTCGAGACCACCGGCTCATCGGTGTAGTCCAGGATGCCCTTGAGCGGGCCTGCCGCGGCGGCTTTGAGTTCCGCATTGATTTCCTCGGCGGTCGCCGGCTTCTCGAGTTCGAGTTTCACATCCACCACCGAGACATTCGGTGTGGGGACGCGCATCGCGTACCCATCCAGTTTGCCCTTCAGGTCGGGCAGCACGAGCCCGATAGCCTTGGCGGCACCAGTCTTCGTCGGGATCATGTTGATGGCACCAGCGCGCGCGCGACGGGGATCTTTGTGGGCGAGGTCGAGAATCCGCTGGTCGTTCGTGTACGAGTGAATGGTCGTCATGAGACCACGCTTCACACCCCACTTGTCACGGACCACCTTCACCGGCGGCGCAAGGCAGTTCGTCGTGCACGACGCGTTAGAGATGACCTTGTGCGACTCCTCAAGTTTGTCGTCATTGACGCCGATCACCACGGTGAAGTCCGGGTCCTCGGAAGGGGCGGAGATAATCACCCGCTTGGCTCCGGCCTGCAGATGTTTGCCGGCCTTCTCCTTGGTCGTAAAGACGCCGGTAGACTCGACCACGATCTCAACGCCCATCTGGCCCCAAGGCAATGCCGCCGGGTCCTTCTCAGCCAGAACCTTGATGACCTTTCCGTTGACCTTGAGGTCACCGTCCGCCGTGACCTCGACGGTCCCGTCGAAGCGACCGTGAACCGAGTCGTATTTGAGCAAGTTCGCATTCGTCTTCGCATCGACCAAGTCGTTGATAGCGACGACTTCAACCTCTGGGTTCTTCAGGGCCGCACGCAGCACGAGGCGCCCGATGCGCCCAAAGCCGTTGATGGCCAGTTTCGTTGCCATGTTCTACCTTCCTCCAAATTGGGACATAAAGTCCGTTGTTTCAATTTTAGTCAAAACTTGCGGGCCAAGTGGAGCACCCCGAAATCGTTTGCAATGGCTTCTGAAAGAAATTCGCTGTCAACACGCATTTTGCTCAGCATCTTCTATCTTTTATTGTGGACAAGTGTTTGTTCGTATTAGCGCTTATCTCTTGCGTTAGCGGCCTGACGAAACCCACTAAAGTCAAGCACCACTCCAACTGGCGCCAGGCATCTGGCAGCGACCAACTAATTGCGCCTGTGGTTATCCCTTGCAGTCTCGGCAATGATTAAACCTAAGTGATGCCGAGACTAAGGGCGGTTTGAACAACGCTCGGCTTCCAAAGTTTATGTCAACTGCTTCCGACACCATGCCATCGAATCTGCGGCCCCGTCGGCGGATTCTCGTCATTGACGACGAAGTCCGCATGGCGAACAGCATCAAAACGCTGCTGTCCAATTGCGGTTTTGATGTATCAGTTGCGTATAGCGGGCGCGAAGGCCTCGAGAAACTTCGCTCGGGGGAGTACGATCTGGCGATCACGGACTTACGAATGAACGACCTCGACGGGTTCGAGGTTATGAGAGCCCTCGACCAGCGCCCGAACATCGAGTTTATTGTGATTACGGCGCACGCCAGCACGGAGTCGGCCATCGAGGCGATTCATCACAAGGCGTTTGATTATCTGACAAAGCCCTTCGACTTTGATGTCCTGCGCGCATCGGTCGAGCGGGCTTTTGCCAAGATTGATGCGGAGCGGTTCCGCGATGACATGATTTCCATGATTACACATGACATCAAGATTCCGCTCTCGTCCATCATCGGCTACAGCGGCATGATTTATGACCGTACCACCGGCGAACTCCACCCCCGGGCGGCCGAGTTTGTCCAGACCATCCACAGCAACGGGCTGAAGATTCTGTCATTGGTGGATAATTTTCTGACTTCCTGCAAGATTGAGGCGGGCAAGTTGACCATCGTCCCGCGCGATGTGGACATCAATTTTATTGTCGAAGACCTGCTCGTTCTTTTCCGGCCGGACATCGAGCGCAAGCATCTCGACTCACAGGTTGTGCTCAGTCCGGGAATGCCGCCGGTTTGCGGTGACGAGAACCTTCTCTATCGCGCAGTAAGCAATGCGCTTTCCAACGCCTGCAAGTTTGCTCCCGAGCGAGGCCGCATCGCGCTTCGCACCGCCCCCGTGGCGGCTGCTGATTCGCCGCTCAAAGTGGACAGTGCGCTCGTAGAGGTATCGAACACCGGACCCGGCATCCCGGCGGAGGAACTTCCTCATGTGTTTGACAAGTACCGGCGCGGGCGATCTCAGGCTGGCATCGAAGGATCGGGGCTGGGAGCGTATGTCATGCGCTGTATCGTCGAGGCCCATCACGGATGCGTGCAGATTGAAAGCCGGCCCAACGACTTGACAACGGCCCGCATTTTCCTGCCGACTTCCTCCATGGGATCAGCCAAACACGAAAACGGCGACTACTCATGACACGCGGGCGTCTGCTTGCCATCTGTATTGTTCTGGTGGTCGCTCCAGCCGTGGCCTGTGCCGATGGCGCCTACCGAACGCGCCAGTTGAGTCCCGAGCACAAACGCGAACTGCGCCAGTCCATCGCTGAACTGGTTGCCCAGGTCAACGCAGCGCCCGATGTAGCAACGCGAGGACGCTACCAGGAAGAACTCTGCAAAAAACTCCTGCAGGCTGAGGATTACGAGTCTGCCCTTAAGGTGGCGCACTCCGTCTATTCCACTCCCGGCATCGAGCCCGAACGGCGTGCCGCACATCATTATCTGATCGCACAGATTTACGCATACCGGATGAAAGCCAGTCCCACGGTGACGCTCATGGAGGAGAACCGTCGGATGGCTGCCGAAGTAGCCGCCGATGTGGTCAAGCAGAGGTATCCCAAGCAGTGGATGGTAACCGAGGCCGCTAGGACGCTGCTCAAGGAACTCGAGGACCGAAAGCAACTCGCCGCCATTCGGGCGGAGATTGAGAAACGCCGCGGCGGCGGTGTCGTGCCCGGCAATATTGCGCTGGCTCAATCCCAGTCGGTGGCTTTGGAGGGGGCTGGTGCGCGGGGCGCGGCTGCAAGGGCGGCAGGGTCGGGCTCAGTGCTTTTCCGCAACAGACCAGTCGAGCCTGAGGTGACCATCGCACCGCGTAGGTCGTCAACACCGGTGTCTCGCGTCCCCTCCGTGCCGGCGGCGCCCCCTGAGCCGGACAAAGCGATGTCCGGTCCTCAGCCACGGCAACCATCCAAAGAGGAGAGGATCGAAAGCGTGTATGCGGCCCGCCATGATCGGCTTCGGACGGGCTCGGGCGGGCTAATCATTGATGGCGGAAGTGTCCGACCCGTCGGCGTTCCGCAAGGTGGAAACGCCGCCAACCCTTGAATCAGACCACTTGCACGGGTTCCACCACATTGACCAACAACGGTCGTGAAGCCGGTGCTGAGCGGTGGGAGAACAGGAGGATGATCTCCGTTCTGACGCCGGGATAAATATTGACGATCATCTGGTCGGCGAGATTCCAAGTCAGATGCAAGCCTCGTCCGCTCTCGTCGAACAGGCCCTCCAAGGTGATCTGCCGGTCGAAGCGCGCGAGCAACTGATCCACCTCGAGCGTTCCCTGATTATCCCTTACCGCGCAACCCAGATTGCTGTCATCACGCCCGTAATAAACGATGATATCCTCGCCTGTATCGAGCGACTGAAAAGTGCCCAATGGATATTTTCTCGCGCCCGTGGGACCGCGAAAGGCATGATAAATCGCGTTATTCAGCAACTCCTCGCACGCGAGCCGGATTTCGCCCACATCTGACTCGTAGGGACGATAGCGGCCAAAAAAATCAGTCACTGCTCTCATCGCCCGGGCGCGATCCTCCCGGTTTTGGATTTCGATTTCGTGTATTTCTGCGGGCGGGTGCAGGTAGCGGCGTAGGCCGAAAGCATTTTGTGGGGCGATCAAGTTTTCGACATAGAGCCCAAACTCGCGAAAATTGAGGGGGGTTGACTTAATCAGGACATTGTACAGGCCGTGGCGCCGCAGTTCGGGGAGTAATGCCTCGACCTTTCGGCGCGTCAGAAGCGCATACTTCGCGAGCGGACACCTTGCCCGGGCCATGCGCACACAGGCCACGCCTCCCACGGGCTTGAGTTCCGTATCGCACATGACCAACGCCGCCCCTCCCAGACGCCCCAGCACCGACAGAAGTTCATCGCTGGTTGCTGCCGTGAAAGTCTCGTAACTTTTCTCCAAAAACCGGGCTAAGGCGTCGCGCAAAACTTCGTTGGCTTCTGCCACCACAACGCGAGGCGGGCGTGCCGTGATCAGGCGGTCAGTCACATGAAGGTGCCGGCTCACAGGGCGTCAATTCTTCCGCTTTCCGGCACCGGCCGGTCAAACTGAATCGTCGCTGTCAATTTGTCGTCGTGCCGGGCCCGGCGGCTTTCTCGAGTGCCCGCACCAGTAAAATCGAGACTTCGTAAAGCGCGAGCAGCGGCAACAGCATGGCCAGCATGGTGAAGGGGTCGGGGGTAGGTGTCGCTACGGCAGCCACGATGCTCATGACAACAATGGCATAGCGTCTTTTGTCTGACAAAAATGCGGCGTCAATGACACCGAACCGCGAGAGCATCAACAGCACCAAGGGGAATTCGAAAACGACTCCAAACACCAACATCAGCGTCAGAATGAAACTCAGGTACTTGGATGCTACGAGGCTTGGCTCCAAGCCGGGAATTTGCTGGCCGAAACTGAGCAGAACCTTCAAAGCGACGCTCGAGACAAAGTAAGCGAAAATCGCCCCGGAGGGGAAGAGCGCCATGGAGGCCGCTATGATTGGACGCACGATGCGCCGCTCGCGCACAAGCAACCCCGGGGCAATGAACAGCCACAACTGATAAACAGTCACCGGCACGGTGACGACTGCGCTGACAAGCAGCGCCCCTTTGAGAATCAGGACGAATGGCTCGACCGGCGATAGGAAGAAGAGATGCGAGGCGTCGCGGGGCCCGATCTGAGCGAGTGGCCTTCCAGCGTGATCCGTGATCACAAGCCGCGAGGCCGGCTGAGCCAAAGTCGCGACCGCGGTTGAAGCGGCATCGCCTGACTTCTCCGCCTGCGGATCCAGCCGCAGTGCTCCGTCGGGTTCCAGTCGCAGAGCAAGCGTTGTCTCGCTCGGCGCCACAGGAAGGTTTGAAAGCGGACGCATCAAAAAAGCCAGGGCGGTGGGGGAGAAGTACAGACCCAGTAAAAAGGACAACACCAGCACGACGCAACAAATGATGATGCGCATGCGGAGTTCTTCAAGGTGCTCAGTGAAAGAAAGAACGCGCCTCGGATTGGGTCTATGGTGATCGATCATGGACTTACTATACGCACCGCAGCAGGATCAGTGCGATACGCATTGGCCGAGGAGGTCGGCTTGATCAGGCCTTGTCCTGATTCGGTGGCTGCGCGGTGTCCGAACTCTCGCGGGGGACACTGGTCTCCACGCGCGGCGGGGCGTTCTCTCTTTCGATTTCGCGCGAGACCCCGCTCATGGCATCCTTCAACTCGCGGATGCCTGATCCAATGGCCTGCGCCAGCCTTGGGATCGCTTTGGGGCCAAACAGGACGAGAACCACCAGAAAAATAATGATTAACTCAAAAGTGCCGATATTTGGCATGACCTGTTTACCGCCTCTCCATGAGTCGCACTATAACCTAACCCCAAGCCTATGGTCCATTCAGACTGTTACCGCAACGGGGATTTCAGGGCTTGCCAGAAGGTCGCATCGCCTCTTGCACTGGTGACCATGAAAGACATCATGCAGGTGCTCAATACCGCTCTCGACGAGGGGGGAGCCGTGCTCGCCCGGCATTTTGGCCGCCTCGAGCAAATTGACCGCAAAAGCGAAACCGATCTTGTGACAGTGGCTGACCGGGAGAGTGAGGCCGCGATCAAGCGTGTCATTCATGACGCTTTTCCCACTCATCAAATTCTCGGCGAGGAAAGCGGGGAGGATTACGCTGGACGCACGGGCGACTATCGCTGGATCATTGATCCCCTTGATGGCACGACGAATTACGCTCACTCTATGCCTATTTTCGCCGTTTCGATTGGCGTTGAGCGCGACGGGGAAATCGTGGCTGGCGGTGTGTTCAACCCGGTTGCCGGGGAGCGTTATTTGGCTGAGCGGGGCAGCGGTGCCCAGTTGAATGGAAAGCCGCTTCGTGTCTCGCAGGTGGCAACGCTGCGTGATTCGCTGTTGGTCACCGGTTTCCCTTATGACCGACGGCTACGACTTGCGCACTACATGGATTTATTTGGCCGGTTCCTCAACGCGGCTCAGAGCGTCTTGCGCCTCGGCAGTGCGTCACTCGATCTTTGTGCGGTTGCCAGCGGGCGTCTGGAGGGTTTTTGGGAGGAGAAACTCCATGCCTGGGATGTGGCAGCCGGCTGGCTCGTCGTGGAGGAGGCTGGCGGTCGCATTACCGACTTCTCCGGCGGACCGGCGACCGTGTACGGAGTCGAATTGCTGGCTACGAACGGTCTCATCCACGATGAGTGCGTAAAGGTACTCACTGGCCTGTAAACGGCCTCAGTTTCCCGAAACGAGGTCCGCGCAGGCACGCGCAACGATCACTTCCTCGTTGGCCTCAACCATGAGGACGCGCACCGGCGATTCATCGGCGGCGACATCGGCATCCGGCTTCTCGGTGGCATTGCGCTTGGCATCAAGTCGGATGCCGAGAAAGCCCATGTTGTCGCAGATGCGCTCACGCAGTTCTGCGCTTCGCTCGCCGATGCCGCCCGTGAACAGCAGAACATCAAGGCCGCCAAGCACCGCCGCTGCAGCGCCGATCGCCTTTCGCACTTGGTAAACAAACGCTGTGACGGTCATTTCGGCGCGTTTGTTGCCCGCCGCCGCAGCCGCAAGAATGTCTTTCATCTCACCGCTCACGCCGGACATGCCCGCGAGGCCCGAATCCTTGTACAAAGCGGCGTGAATAGCGTCTGGTGTCATGCCCAGTTGTTGCTGGAGATAGAGAATGATAAAGGGGTCCAAGTCACCGGGGCGGCCGGACTGCATCAAACCTGATTGCGGCGTCATACCGAAAGTATTGTCGAGCGAGGTAAGGCCAAGGGTCGCGTTAATCGAACTGCTACCGCCGAGGTGACAGGAAACAAGGCGCAGGTTGTCGCGTCCCGTCATGCGAGCGGCGCGCTCCGCCGCCCAGCGGTGGGATGCGCCATGAAAACCGTATCGGCGGATACCGAATTTCTCCGCCCACTCGTACGGCAACGCATAACGCCATGCGTATTCCGGCACGGTTTTGTGGAAGGCTGGCTCGAAGAGACCCACCAGCGGCGTCTTGAGCAGGCGGGCACGGAACCCTCGGATGGCGCCCAAATAGGGAGGGTTGTGCGCAGGGGCCAACGGCGCAAACTCTTCCATGGCGGCTATCACCGGCTCGTCCAAAAGCACGGCATCCACAATATTCTTGGCCAGAACCGTCTTGAAACCGATGGCGGACACTTCGTCGAGCGATCCCAAACCTCCGCCCGATGGCGACAGCAGCCAAGTCAGCAGATGGTCAATACCGTCCGCGTAACCGCCGAACTTGGCGGTTCCTCGCTCCGGTGGAGCCCCGGCCGAGGTGTAAGAAAACTCACTCGCCGGCTGCCCGATTCCCTCCAGGCGGCCGCTTGCCAACGGCGTCTCGGCTGGCATGTCAAGAAGTTTGAATTTCAGAGAGGTTGAACCAACATTGATGACGAGTATTTTCATGGGGCGCTCCAGTGATGCACAAAACCTCGTTTGGCAACATGAACTGCCAAGCCGGTTGCTCTTATCAAACGCTCAGTTGAACGGTCGTCGAGCCAGCGCAAAGGCTTTTGTCCAGCCCTCGCTGTAAAGTGGATCTGAGGGATCTAGACTGTTGATCTGGACCTCCGGAGGGGACGCGTGCACGAACCGGTGGCCGCCAAGGGAAACCGCCGTATGGATGACTCGGCCGGTCTCATCAATGAAGAACAACAGATCGCCGGCCTTGAGTGAGGAAATGAAACCCGGGAACGCGACCATTTGGCCGACGAGAATTTGCTGGCGGGCGTCTCGCGGCAGGACCAGTCCTGCCGTGGCGTAGGCAACATTCGTCAATCCTGAGCAATCCAGGCCAATACCGCTTCGACCGCCGAAGACATAGGGCACAGTCAGACGGGATAGCGCTGCCGAGGCGACGGCATCGCCCAGGGCGTTAGCGGCTCCCATCCGAACCGCAGTTCGCGGCAGCGTCATGCGCTGCTGGGCAGGACCGGGAAGTATAGCGACAAACTCGTCGGGATGGCCCCCTGATTCGGCGGCGCGCAGCGAGGAACCGGCCGGAAGGCTTATGCCATTTGCTTTTATGTCGCGCAGGACAGTTGCTCGCGGGGTGTTGAGGTATTGTGCATATTGGGACTCATCCATGCGCCAGATGGCCTCGGAGCGGACCCATCCGGTATAACCGTCATGTCCCTGAACCAAAAGGTAGTAGCGATCGTCGGACTCGTCCAGCAGCACCACCGGATCCCCGAGAAGCAATTGGGTCTGCACGCCGTCTCCTTCTGCCGGTTTGTCCCAAGTCATGGCCATGGGGATACAGGTGACACCGAATCGCTTGGAACCAACGCGTTCGGATGGCAACAGTTGAACTTCATCCCTTACGGGTTCCAGCCCGACGGCGCGGAGCAATTGCGCGGGAACCGCGCGGATGCGCGGCTGGTTGGCGTTTCCGGTTACGATCCACGCCTCCCCGTCACGAGTCACGCGGGTTGACAGGTAGAAAAAGGTTGTATCCGTGAGGACTCGGGCCTTGTATTGCTCCAGCAGCCATTGTGCCTCCGTTGTGGAAGCGATACGCGCGGAGAAAGGCCACAGTTGCCGGGCGAGCGCGGCAATCGGGGGCTGGACGCCCTCCGGAACATCCGGGCCGACGGGCGCAGTGAGGACGAGAGATTGCGCGCCCTGCCTAAGCCCCAAACCGTTGCTGGCAAGAATTTCGATGGCCCTGTAAAGCCCCCGTGCAATGTCGCGCTGACGGCCTGTCTGTGCAGTCCACTGCGCAAATCCCGGGTGGGCAAGATTGCCTGCGGAAAATTCCAGTACGAGGCGATCCTCAGTGGAACGAACGGCGCTCACCCTGGCAGGCAGGTCGTGGTAAATTTCTGCGTCTAACGCTGCGGTCAAAGCCTGCTCTAAAGCCCTGCATTGTTCCAACTGTGCCTCGGGCGCAAACAGGCGAACCGAAACGCAGGATCCCGCCTGCTCCGGTGCACTGGTGTGAGTGAGTCGAACGACAAGACCTGAACGCGAGTCGGATGCATGCCACCGCCGGTGCTCAGAGTCCGCAACGGGGCCCAGAGTCGGGTGCGTGCTGGGCCGGTCATCCCAGCGAGTAAGACGAACGCTTGCGCCGGCGTCCTGCAGGTGGTGGCGCAAAGTCGCAGCGGCCATGAACAGCAGGTCGTTGACGCGGGCGAAAGCCGGGTCGGTTTCCGCCTCAGGATCCAAGGTGACAACGAGCCCCACCAATTTGCGTTCGGATGGCGTGAACGGCGCCGTAGTTGTGTAATCGGGCAACAAAGGCTGGGCTCCAAGGCCCACGATGCAGAACGAAAAATTCGTAGCCGCCAGCGCTGCAAACGCCCACTTGCGCCTATCCATCAACATTTTGGACTCCCGGTTCCAATGTGGGGTACACCATGTATGGTCATGTCACCGTAAGGGATGCCGGGACGCAACGACTGTCTGGCACATGTCCGGGCTTGCGGAGGTGTTTCGCACCGTTGCATCAGACACGCATGAAATTGAGATCAGCCGTATGGGCGGCCGTGTGCATCGCCTTGATAGTGCTACCATTCGATCTTGGAGCGCAGGGCAAGCAAAAGGCCGGCGCATCGTCGGCCGCTTCGCCTGCCGAAAACCTTTTGATTATCGTGGCAGACATCCAGCGCCACATAAACGACGATGTGTACCGCTATCCCTACGCCACTGATGTGACCGGACAAAATGTCTTTCGCGCCGGGATTGTGCGCTTGGCCAATTACGAAACCTTGTTCCCCGGTCGCATGAAAGACCTTGTTGCTCTCGCCAAGGCCAACGCATTCGAAAAACTGGGTGCCTTCAGCGACGCGGAGCGCAATTACACAGAAGCGCAAAAGTCCAACGATGCAGCCATACGAAAGGCGGCAGGGGAGGGCGCTGAACGCGCCCGGCGCTTCGCGCAGGTGCTTCGCCGGGAACTCGACCAGTCAGGCTTGCGCCCTTACGAGCGTGACCTGCAGGTTCTTATCCGGGACGCCGACGATCTTGCGGAGAAGTACAAGGGAACACCCTATGCGGCGCTCGCCTTGGTGGAGCGCGAACGGGCGGAGATGCGCCTGGCGGAGTTTTATGCCTCCATGCGGTTCATTCATCCGTACACGACGGAAGATGCGATCCTGCAACTCAAGCGTAACATCGAGCGTAACAAAAACAGTAAAAACCGTTATTCCCACCACCTGATGTTGGGCGATCTGTATGCCAGTCTGGCCAGACAATATGTTGTGATGCACGACCCCGACGGGACGGACTTTGACATGAAGGAATTCGAGGGATTCGCCTCGCAAGCGCGCTCCGAGTATTTCATCGTCCAGCAGGCTGACGGCTATCCGGAAAAACTGGAGGGGCGGGCGAAACTGGCCGCACTCGAGGCCTTTGTTGAGCGTGTTGCCGAGCGGTCGCGTTGATCAGCCTCCCAAAATTGATTGCATCGAAACTCTTCCGATTCCGAATGTCCCCGACCGGTTGAAAATCATGTCCGAGAGTCCCGCTGCCATTCGCGAAACCGCTTTGCCGCTCCCCCTTGTCGCGCGCGGCAAGGTGCGCGATGTTTACGAGACCCCGAACGGCCTACTCATTGTCGCCACTGACCGCTTGAGCGCCTTCGATGTCGTTTTTGACGATCCAATACCGCTCAAAGGCGAAGTGCTCACGCGTCTCAGCGTCTGGTGGTTCGAGCAAACCCGCGGATTGGTGGGCAACCACCTGGTCTCGGATCATCCCGAGGTAGATCTGGGCTTGCTCCAGAAATTTCCTGAACTACGGGGGCGATGCATCCTTGGGCGACGGGCGGAAGTCCTGCCCGTGGAATGCGTGGTGAGAGGTTATCTGGAGGGTAGTGCGTGGGTGCAGTACCGCGACTCTGGTCTTGTGTGCGGGGTTCCGCTGCCGCCGGGTCTGCGGCGCCGCCAGCGCCTCGATCATCCGATCTTCACGCCGACAACGAAGGCGGCGGCCGGACATGACCTGCCCATGACTTTCGCCGAGGTAGTGGAGGTCATTGGGCTCGAGGCCGCCGAATTTGTGCGCAAGACAAGCGTGGACCTCTACCGCTTCGCGCATGATTTGCTCCTGCCGAAGGGCATCGTGCTGAGCGACACCAAATTCGAGTTTGGCCGCGTGGGCGATGAGATCATTCTTGTGGACGAAATCCTCACGCCCGATTCGTCGCGGTTCTGGGAAGCCGATACTTATGTGGACGGCGCCGACGCGCGCAGTTTTGACAAACAATATGTGCGCGATTATGTGGAGAGCATCGGCTGGGACAAGCGCCCGCCGGCACCGCGCCTGCCGCGCGAGGTGATTCAAGGCACCACCCGCAGATACACGGAAATTCTGGAATTGATCGCCGGCATCAAAATCGTCAACAGGGAGGAGGATGTGTCATGATCCGGGCTCATATCACGGTCTCGCTCAAGGAAGATGTCATGGATCCGCAGGGCAAAGCGGTCCATGAGGCGCTCGCCAGCCTTGGGCACGGCACTGTCAAACGGGTTCGCGTGGGGCGCTACTTTGATGTGACACTCGACGAGAGCGATGTGGAGGCCGCGCGCGCCAAGTTGCGCGACATGTGCGAGGCGCTGCTCGCCAACACGGTCATCGAGCGCTACGAGATCCGTCTGGAGTCGCTCGCGCAGGCGCGCACGGCGCCGATCACCGAGGGAGGCATGGCTTGAAGGCTGCTGTCGTTGTTTTTCCCGGGTCCAACTGCGAACAGGACACTATACGCGCCATCCGCAAGGTCTGGGGCGTCGAGCCTGACGCCGTCTGGCACAAGGACCGGGTGGCGCCTTCCACGGATCTTGTCGTGCTGCCGGGCGGTTTCTCCTACGGCGACTACCTCCGGGCCGGAGGGATTGCGCGCTTTTCGCCGGTCATGCAAAGTGTGATGGAGTTCGCCCGGTCAGGCGGGCTCGTCCTGGGAATCTGCAACGGTTTTCAGATTCTTTTGGAGGCGCGGCTGCTGCCCGGTGCCATGGTGCGCAACCGCGGAATGCACTTCGTATGCAAGTGGGTGAACCTGCGGGTGGAACGCGATGACCTGCCATGGACCAACTTCAGCAAGAAAATCCTGCGCATTCCCATAGCCCATGCCACGGGTAATTATTACATTGACGCGGCCGGGCTCCAGCAACTCCATGCCAACCGCCAGATTGTCTTCCGTTATTGTGACTCTGGTGGCAAAGTCACGGACGAATGCAACCCAAACGGTTCGGTCGAGGGCATTGCCGGCATTATCAACGAAACCGGCAATGTGCTTGGCATGATGCCTCACCCGGAGCGGGCGGTGGACGACGAACTCGGGTCGTCGGACGGGGCCGAGTTCTGGCTGGGCTTGAAGCGGGCTTTGGAAAGTCGGCCGACCGGTACAGCCGGCCGGTAACGAGCCGGCTTGCGCCTTATTTCACGCGCTCAAGGTACTTGTCTTCGCTCGGGTTTATGCGGATACGGTCGCCTTGCTTGATAAACGGCGGAACCATGACCACAACGCCGTTCTCGAGTTTCGCCGGTTTGGGAGAATTGCTCGCAGTCGCGCCTCTTACCTCGGGCTCCGTCTCGACCACTTCGAGTTCAATTGTCGGCGGCAGTTCCACCGCGATGGGTTGGCTGTCATAGAAACTGATCTGCACGCGGATGCCGGGTGTCATGTACTTGGCGGCATCGCCCAAGGCCTCTTCATTCAGGGCAACCTGCTCGTAATTCTCCGTATTCATGAAATGATACAAGTTGTCATCCTGGTACAAGAATTCCATGTCGTGATGATCCAGGATGGCCCGCTCGACCGTTTCTGTGGAACTGTACCGGACCTCGTAGGAGTTGCCGTTCTTCAGGTTGCGCAGTCGAACTTGGACAAACGCCCGCAAATTCCCCGGCGTCCGGTGCTGAAAATCCATGACCTGATGCGGCTCGCCGTTGTGCAGGATAATGTTGCCCTTGCGGATGTCATTTGCATTCATGGCTGTTTCGGCCCGTGTTTTGTTATTTTTATGGAGCCCACGACCAGGATTGAACTGGTGACCTCGCCCTTACCAAGGGCGTGCTCTACCGACTGAGCTACGTGGGCCAAATCCCCGCTTTCGGTACAGACCCCCCCTACAAACATTCAAGTTGCACCGGGCCGCTCGGATTGGCGTCTTTCGGTCATATGCGGTCATCACCGCGGGCCGTACCATCAAGGATAAACAGTCATGCGACCACGCACCATTTGGGCTGACGAGGGCCGGGTTTACTTGCTGGATCAGACTTGCCTGCCCGGCGAGGTGAAAGTCATCGAAATCGAAACGCCCGGGCAGATGTGGGAGGCTATCAAACGCTTGCGCGTCCGGGGTGCACCGGCGATCGGAATTGCTGCGGCTTTCGGGGTCTGGCTGGCTGTTCGCCATCTGCGCGAGGGTGACTCGATCACCCTTCAACAGGTCGTTCAGACCACTTGTAAATATTTGGCCTCGGCCCGTCCCACGGCTGTGAATCTGTTTTGGGCGTTAGAGAGGATCCGGCGGCTTGTGGATGCAAACGGTTCGCTGCCTCTTGAGGATCTGAAGACGCTCATCCTGGCTGAGGCACAAGCCATGATTGAGGAGGACAACGCCGTTTGTCTCGCCATCGGGCGGCATGGTGCGGACCTTTTGCGCGATGGCGATGGGATCCTGACCCATTGCAACGCCGGCGGCCTTGCCACGGCATCCCATGGGACCGCGCTGGCGGTTATTTTTCATGCTGTTGAGCAGCAGGCGAAGCGAATCAAGGTTTTTGCCGATGAAACGCGCCCGCTGCTTCAAGGGGCGCGCCTGACCGCTTGGGAACTCAGGCAGGCGGGAATCCCGGTGACGCTGATCTGCGACAATATGGCTGCCAGTGTCATGCGCCGCGGCTGGGTGCAGGCAGTGATCGTGGGAACGGACCGGGTCGCCGCCAATGGTGATTTTGCCAACAAGATCGGAACCTACGGGATCGCCGTGTTGGCGCGGTATCACAACATACCCTTTTATGTTGCGGCGCCGATGTCGTCCATTGACATGGCCGTCCCCAACGGGGCGTCCATTCCCATCGAGGAGCGTGATGCAGACGAGGTGACAACGATCGGCGGCGTGCGGACCGCGCCCGACGGCGTGGAAGTCTTCAACCCGGCTTTTGATGTGTCACCGGCAGACTTGGTGACTGCGTTCATTACCGAAAAGGGGATTGTCTATCCGCCTTATCCACAGGGGCTCCGATCCCTGTTCGACTGATTCCCGGACTGACAGGGCGGATTACTGCAGACGCGTCACACGCCGATCGATGACACGCCGAGCCTTGCCAGCATACCGCTCGAGTGTCAGTGGCTCCACCAGTTCGACAGTGACCCGAACGCCGGTCACCGAGTGAATCTCGCGGTCGATCCGGTCGCGCAGGGCCTGCATCTGGCTCATTTTGTCGGAGAAATCCTGCGGTCGTATTTCCACCCTCACGGTCACTTCATCAAGCGATCCGGGCCGATCCACCTCGATCAGGTACTGTGGTGCAGTGCCCTCGACCCGGAGCAGGGCTTCCTCAATCTGTGATGGAAAGACATTGACGCCGCGGATGATGAGCATGTCGTCCGTGCGTCCCACGACGCGGCTCATCCGCACTCCCGTCCGGCCACAGGCGCACGGTGAGCGGTCAAGCCTCGAAATGTCGCGCGTCCGGTACCGAAGGATCGGCATAGCCTCCTTGGTGAGGGTCGTGAACACAAGTTCGCCGTAATCGCCCTCGGCCACGGGTTCAAGCGTGTCCGGGTCAACGCATTCGACAAGAAAATGGTCTTCCTGAATGTGCATGCCACACCGGTACACGCATTCGCCGCTCACTCCCGGCCCAATAATCTCGCTGAGACCGTAGTTATCGAAAGCGACGATACCAAACGCCTGTTCAATCTGCGCGCGCATGTCCTCGGTCCAGGGTTCGCCGCCGAAGTGTGCAAACTTGAGGGGCAATTCACTCGGTTCGATGCCTTCCGCCGCGGCGACCTCCGCGATGTTCACAGCGTAACTCGGTGTGCAGATCAGCACATCGGCGCCGAGATCATGTAACAGTGTGACTTGTCGCGGCGTGTTCCCGGATGCCGCCGGCACGATTGCAGCCCCCACATGCTCCACGCCGGCATGAAGGCCAAAACCGCCAGTAAACAACCCGTAACCGAAAGCGATGTGAACAAGATGACCGGGACGCAGGCACCCCGCCGTCAGAAACCGGGCGCACAATCGCGCCCATGTGTCCAAATCCGTGCGTGTGTAGGCCACGAAGGTCGGTTTACCGGTCGTGCCGGAGGATCCGTGCACGCGCGCAAGATTTTCCCGCGGCACCGCCAGCATGCCAAGGGGATAGTTGTCGCGCAGGTCATCCTTCGTCGTGAACGGCAGCCGCGCAATGTCATTGAGCGAACGAACATCGTCGGGTCCAACCCCATGACGCCTGAGACAGTCGCGGTAATGGGGCACCCGCTCGTAGGCGCGCGCTACGGTCTGCCGCAGGCGCGCAAGTTGCAGCGCCTCCAGTTCGCATCGGCTCAGGCATTCGTCCGGCGACAGAATCCGGTTTTCGAGGTCAAAGGCCGTCAATTTCCCGTGAGGAGCAACCGGTCGTGCAGCCAGCCGAACTCCTGCCATCGTCTGCCCGTTCCACATGGATGATTCAGCCAGCCATATTGTCGAACACCTCGGTGCTCGACACGATCTTGAATCCAGCCTTTTGCAGGATAGCCAACGCGGCGTCGGGATCATCAAATCGAATGACAACCGCGGCATCGTTGCCACGCCGGTAGTTAAAAGCATACATGTATTCAATATTGATGGACGCTGACTCCAACGCTTCCATCAACTCGGCCATGCCGCCGGGACGGTCGGGCACCTCGATGGCCACGACGTCGGTGACATTCACGACATGGCCTGCCCCCTCCAGCACCTCCTTTGCGCGCTTCCAATCGCGAACAATGAGGCGCAAAATGCCGAACTGCTGCGTATCGGCAAGCGACAGGGTCAGAATGTTAATGCCGGCATTGGCCAGTTCACGGCACGGGTGCCCCAACTGACCGGGGCGATTTTCGAGGAAAAGCGACAGTTGAGGTATTTTCATTTGGTTTCCCCTCTGCGGTCAATGACTCGCTTGGCTTTGCCTTCGCTGCGTTGAATGCTGTGCGGTTCCACTAGGCGGATATCCACCCGGAGGCCCAGGGTGTTCTCGATGCTGTGCGCGAGGTTACGCTGCAACCGCTCGAGGGCGCCGATCGTATCGCCAAAGACCTCGGGGGTCACCTCGACCTGGACCTCCATTTGATCGAGCCCTTTGTCCCGGGTCAGGACAATCTGGTAGTGGGGCAGCGTACCCTCCACCGCGAGCAGCGCGGCTTCAACTTGTGACGGGAACACATTCACTCCGCGGATGATGAACATGTCATCGCTGCGCCGGCCGATGCGCCGAATGCGTCGAATGCTGCGGCCGCAAGCGCACGGCTCCGGGATAATGGCCGTGATGTCATGCGTCCGATAACGGATGATGGGCATGGCCTGTTTGCTGAGTGTCGTGAGCACCAACTCGCCCTCGACGCCGTCGGGACAGGGCAGACCCGTAGAGGGATCAATGATTTCCATGAGAAAATGATCCTCAAAGATGTGCAGCCCCGCCTGACACTCGCATTCGATGCCGACGCCCGGCCCAATGATCTCCGACAGACCATAAATATCAAAAGCCTTGAGGTTGGACGACGCCTGAATGTGGTCGCGCATCGCCTCCGTCCACGGCTCGGCGCCAAACACACCGATCCGCAGCGGAAGCGACTTGATGTCCACGCCCAACTCAGCAGCCCGCTCAATCAGATGCACAAAGTAACTCGGCGTGCAACAGATGGCCGTCACGCCAAAGTCTTTCATGATCATAATCTGACGGTCTGTGTTGCCACCGGAGATCGGGATGACCGTCGCGCCAAGCGCCTCGGCACCGTAGTGTGCGCCCAGTCCGCCCGTAAACAGGCCGTAACCATAGGCGTTCTGCACGATGTCACCGCGGTGTACGCCTGTCGCCGCAAAACTGCGAACCATGACGCTGGCCCAAACCTCGACATCCTCCCGAGTGTAAGCCACGACAGTCGGTTTGCCAGTCGTCCCGCTGGATGCGTGAAGCCTGACGACTTCGCTCATGGGACTGGCGAACAGGCCAAACGGATAACTGTCTCGAAGATCCGTTTTTTCCGTAAAAGGCAGCCGCTGCACATCGTCGAGGGAGCGCAGGCTATCGGGCGTCACACCTGATTGGCGCATCCGCTCGCGATACAGCGGCACTCTGTCAAAAGCGCGCTGCACGATCGCCCGCAGGCGTTGGAGTTGCAGACTTCGCAAGACCGATGGCGGCAGAAAATCAGGCGCGCTCGCCGGATGAAAACCGCCGAGGGTCAGGTCTGCGTCGGTCCGCGGCCCGGAAATGACGGTGCCGGATGTCATGAGCCTCAGCCCTCCTTTCTCCCCAACGCAAAGGCCTGAAGATTGATATCGTGCAAATTTTCTGGAAGACGGGCCAACAGGGCCTCGATCCAGATGTCCTCGGGCCAGTCAAGATGCCGACTCAGGACGCCGAGCAGGGCAGTGTTGAGTGTTTTGGTGTGTGGCAACTTCACTCCGTCGAGATTCGACGGCGCAATGACGATCCCGCCGGGACGCAACATGTACCGATGCAGATCGGTTTGGTCCTCGGCCACGCTTACGAGGATGTCGGCCTCGCCGCGCGGAATGAGGGGACTCAGGACGGCATCGCCCACACGGACCTCGCTGGTAACCGATCCGTTTCGCTGACTCATGCCGTGAACTTCGCTCTTTTTGACATCGCGCCCCATGCGGAACGCCGCATCTGCTACGATGTCGGACGCCGTGATGACCCCCTGCCCCCCAAGACCTGCCATCAAAATGTTAATCACTTTGTTGCCCATCTCATCTCGCCTCCGCCAGGTCGGCAGATCGTACGGCCTCGCACTGGGCGATGGCCTTCTCGTATTCGCTGATGTTGCCCGCAGCCAGGATGCAAATGTGACGAGCCACGATGACCGTCGTCTCCGATTTGCTGAGGCTCTCCGTCAGCAGCCGTTCGAATCCAGCGCTATCCCGGGAGGGGTCGATGACATGAACATTTTTCACTCCCAGCGCCGCAACCACCTCTTCGATGACAATGCGCGGGGCGCGTTCATGACTCAGCGTCCGGCCTGTGCCCGGGTGCTCCTGCTGGCCGGTCATGGCCGTCGTGCCGTTGTCGAGCACGATCACGACATGACCAGTCGGCGGCGGATTGTAAACCATTTCCTCAATTCCCGTGAGCCCCGTATGCATGAAGGTGCTGTCACCTATGATGCTGACCACCCGTCTGGCCTGATCTGGCGGCAGAACATGCCGCAAGCCCAGCCCCACGGTGATGCCTGCTCCCATGCACAGACAGGTATCTATGGCCTCGTACGGCGGCATGACACCCAGCGTGTAACACCCGATGTCCCCTGTGACGATGCAGTCCAAGCGGTGAAGAACGCTGTAAACGGGCCGGTAAGGGCAAGCCTTGCACAGTTCAGGCGGTTTCCCCGCCGGCGGCGGAGGCTCCTCAGACTGATCTCCGACCAGGATGCGCCGAACGCGGTCCACATTCATCTCGCCGAATCGGAACTGGGGCGGCTTAGCCTCGACCTTCAAGCCGTTGGCGCGGATCGCATCGGCAAGGTAAGGATCGCCTTCCTCGAGGACCATCACTCGGTCGCAACTGCTTGCAAATTCCCGGATGAGACCGAAAGGCAGGGGATAGGTCAGACCCAATTTCAGGAACGATGCGTCAGGGGCTGCCTCGCGTGCGTGCTGGTAGGTTACCCCGGACGCGATGATGCCCAAGGCCCTGCTGCCCTCCTCGCGCCGGTTGAGGTCGCACGACTCGCCCCATTCCGCAATGTCCGCGAGTTTCTTTCGCAAGCGCCGATGAGCAGGGCGGGCGTAGCCTGGAATCATAACCCGGCCGCGGATGTCGCGCTCGAAATGCGGAGTGATTGGTTCGGGAAAAAGCCATTTAGGCCGTACAATCGTTTTACTGTGGCAAATGCGGGTCGTTACCCGCAGGAGAACGGGTGTCTGCCATTTGCGCGAAAGGTCCAGCGCTGCGGCAAAAAAATCATAGGCCTCCTGCGAGTCGGACGGCTCGAGCATGGGGACTCCGGCGGCCACCGCGTAGTTGCGGCTGTCCTGCTCGTTTTGACTCGAATGCATGCCCGGATCGTCCGCACACACGATGACCAAAGCCCCGCTGACTCCCGTGTAGGCCACCGTAAACAGGGGATCGGCCGCGACATTGAGACCGACATGTTTCATCGTCACAATTGCCGATGCTCCCGCATAAGCCGCGCCCACGGCCACTTCCAGCGCCGCCTTTTCATTTGGCGCCCATTGGGCTTTCCCTCCCAGTCTGGCAAACTCTTCAAGAATTTGAGTGGAAGGTGTTCCCGGATATCCGGTTCCCAACGCCACTCCTGCATTGCGCGCAGCAAGGGCTATAGCCTCATTGCCGCTCAAAAACAGCCTGTCTGAGTATTTCATGAATCACTTCGTTTCAATGTGGGTGTCTGGCACTCTCGTGCACCTACAGAGGCAGGTTCAAGCAGATACGAAATCGCCGCTCCCATTGCGGTCGAACGGAACCGAATCAGTGCTGTTTTTGGGTTTTCTTGCCTGCTATCCGCGCTGATCATTGAACGCAGGGTGACCAGTCAACACGCCGAGCCCTGTCAGGGCCAGCGCCTGCACAGCCCTCACCATTTGCTCCTGAGCAAACGGGCTGATGCTGGCATCGGCGAATTCCCGCGTGTGTCCGCCAATCGTATTGTCTGTGGTGATGCGAATCGAGGGATGCAGGCACGGAAACCGGTGGCTGAGATTTCCAATGTCGAGGGATCCATGCGGGACGGAGTGATGAATTGGCTGCTCGCCTCCGACGCTCAACCATGCCTCGCGAAAGATGGATGCAAGCCCGTCATCCGGCCGCATCTCATAGTAGATATTGCCGTCCTGATGCCATTCGAACCGCGCACCCGTTGCGCGGGATGCAGCCTCGCCGCATTCAATCAGCCGGCGTAGCACCAGTTCCGCTTCCTCGCGGTCGCGCCCGCGAAGGCTGAACGATGCAACCGTATGCTCCGGAATCACATTAGCGCGCTCGCCGCCTTTATGGATGACACCCGGCGCCTTGGCTGTGGGCGGAAGTTGCTTCAGCGCCAGACCCAGATTCACGAACAACTGGATCATGGCATCCAAAGCATTGACACCTTTCCAAGGCGACGCGGCCGCATGCGCCGACTTGCCATGAAACTCGGCGATCACCGAGATACACGCCAGCGAACTGTAGGCGATTTCCGTGTTGAGGCTTGGGTGCATCATCATGGCCGCGGCGACGCCGTCAAACACCCCGGCCTCAAGCATCGTGATTTTGTGCCCGTCGGTCTCCTCCGCAGGAGTACCAATCAACTGCACCTCGCCGGGCAGGTCGGTCACGGCCTCGCCGAGGGCAATGGCTGCAAAGGTCGAGGCCGTTCCAATCCAATTATGTCCGCAACCATGCCCAACCACGGGCAACGCGTCGTACTCGGCCAGCATGGCCACCTTGGGTCCCGGCACTTTGCCGCGCTTGATCGCCCGGAATGCCGTCGGAAGGCCAGCCACACCGAATTCGACCTCAAAACCGTACGCCGCGGCGAGCCCGGCCAATAAGCGCGAGGATTCGTACTCCTCGCCGCTCAATTCGGGGTGTTCGTAAAGGTGCCGGGAGGTCTGGTGCATCTGGTCAGCAAGCCGCTCGACGGTGTGGATGATGACTTTGCTCGCGTCGGCACAAAGGCTGTCACATTGGGTCAAGGCTGGCATCTCACTTGAGCGCAGAATGTGGGCATGTTGACGCTGCGCTTACACAGCCCGGCTGTGCCTCATTCGCCGACACCTCAGCGTAAGGCCCGATCGTACAACGCGTTCAGATGGCGCAGGAAACTGGCGTAATTCATCATCGCGTCCAATTGCTCTGCCGTCATGACGGCCGTAAACCGAGGATCGGCCAGCAGATGCTGACGCAGACTCGAGGCCTCATTTTCCCAGGTCTTCATGGCTGCCGATTGAACGACCTCATAGGCTTCCTCCCGGCTCATCCCTGCTTCAACCAAGGCAAGCATGATCCGCTGGGAGAACACCAGCCCGCGCGTGCGCTCGAGATTCCGCTTCATGCTGCCCGGGTAGATGTGCAGTCCGGTCACGACGCGCCGCGTCAAACGCAGCATATAATGAAGCAGTGTCGTCGCATCGGGCAGGATCACCCGTTCCGCCGAGGAGTGACTGATATCCCGCTCATGCCAGAGTGCGATGTTTTCCAATGCGGGCACGACATAGCCCCGCAGTAGGCGCGCCAACCCACATAATTGTTCGCATTTGACGGGATTTCTCTTGTGCGGCATCGCACTTGAGCCTTTTTGTCCGCTGCTGAATGGTTCTTCGACTTCGCGTACCTCCGTCCGTTGCAGCCCGCGGATCTCTGTAGCGATCTTTTCAATGGTGGCGCCGCATACCGCCAAAGCGCACACAAGCGCCGCGTGACGATCGCGCTGCAAAACCTGTGTTGAGACCGGCGCCACCGGCAGCCCTAATTTCGCACAAACCCTTTTCTCGAAATCCGGGCCGGTGTGGGCGCAGGTGCCAACAGCGCCGGAGATCTTGCCGACCACGGCATCCGCAAAGGCGGCCTCGAGACGAGTCCGGTTGCGCAGCATCTCCTGATAGTAAATCAGAAACTTGAAACCCAAGGTGATCGGCTCGGCGTGAACCCCGTGCGTTCGCCCGATCATGATGATTTCTTTGTGGTCAATGGCCGCCTGCCGCAGATCGGAGATCAAACCGGCAACCTCTTCCATGATCAACCGGCCCGCAGACCGCAAACGCAGCGACTGGGCCGTATCAACCACATCGTTTGAGGTTAGTCCAAGGTGGACATGGCGGGCTGCCGGGCCGATGTTCTCGGCAAGGTTGGTCGTAAAGGCGATAACATCGTGGTGCAGCGTGCGCTCCAGTTCCGCGATGCGGGCCTCGTCGAATCGGGCGTTGTGTTTGATCGCCCACAAGTCCTCGGCGGGAATCCGGCCGTTCTCTGCCCAAACCTCGCAGGCGGCCAACTCCACCTCCAACCACGCTGCAAACTTCGCTCGCTCGCTCCAAAGATCCCGCATTTCGGGTGTCGAGTAACGCTCAATCATGCACGATCGCCTCTTCGCTGCGGCCCAAAACAAACGGTGCGACCGCGGATTTCGTAAGGTTCCTCCGTCACGCGCTTGAGGCATTCGGCGTATAACTCGTGCTCCTGCGCGAGGATCCGCTCTGAGAGCGTGTCCTCGGTATCGTCCGGCAGTACCGGCACCACACGCTGGCCAATGATGGGTCCCGTGTCCATGCCGGCATCCACAAAGTGAACGGTGCACCCCGAAAACCGGACGCCGTGCTCGATGGCCTGCCGCTGCGCGTGGAGCCCCGGAAACGACGGAAGCAGCGAGGGATGGATGTTCAGGATGCGCCCGGGGAAATGATCCAGCAGCACCCGGCCGACAATGCGCATGTAACCAGCGAGAACTACGAGGCTAACCCCGTGCTGCAAAAGGATTTGAAGAACAGCGTTTTCATACGCCGCCTTGCCGGGGTGCGCATGGGGGGCTATTGCGTAAGCCGGTATTCCGTTAGCCTTGGCCGTGACAAGTCCGCGGGCATCCGGATTGTCGGATACAACGCAGACAATCCGGGCACGCTGGAAGTAGCCGTCGCACTGCTTGCGCAGCAGCGCTTCAAAGTTGGATCCGCGCCCAGACAGCATCACGCCGACCGGAATGATTTCGTCAGCACTTTCCATAGCAGTCCTCAGGTCTTACCATGCGGTCGCAGCGTGTGCACGCCGCTGCCTGTCAATGAGTGTGGGGCACGCGGATGTGGCGGTCGTAATCACGCAAGAGATCGCCACAAACGGAGCATTTGGGCCGCTCGCCGACGGTCCCGATGATGTACTCGCCGCCGCGCGGGCAGCGTGCTGTCGTCACAGGGAGATTCTGTGTATCGTCGTCGCAGGGCGCCCTTCGGCCGTACTCATACATGCGGAAATACCTGTGGGCGAGAACTTCGGCGGACGGACACAACTCGCCGGGACGGGCGGCCGTCTCCCGCGCCCATTCTTGTTTGGCGTCGAGCAATCGCTCGAGATTGTTCAGGCAGATGAATTCCCGTCCCTGATAATTCATGGGCGGATCAAACGAATGGCGCCAGCGGTAGGGGGTCGTTTGACACCCCGCACATAGGACCGCAGCGGTAGCCAGCGCAAGAGTCATGGCAGCATAGCGAGAACCCGTCATGTTTGTCCTGCCGTTTATCGAATTAAAATTCACTTTCGCGCCGGCCGCGCCGGCTGCTGAACCGCAGTGATGAGGCGGCAGGTCATCTTGGGGCGCAAGAAAAAAGCAAGGCCAAGGGATCGCTGCACCCTACTGCGGTGAGCCGATGTGAAACTCGATCGTTTTGTTGCTCACCTCCCCGATCGTCAGGCGCAGTTCCTCGTCCGACTTATACAGTCTCCGCGGAATGATGACGGCTGAGAGATGATCCCTGAGATTCTTGCGGAAGGGGAGGGGCGAGACCGTCAAACCCACCTTGTCGCCCAAGCGCGAGACATGGAGCGTATCCCCCTCGGCCAAAAACGGGACATTTGGAATGTCGAGTTCACCCTGAAACGGTCCGCAGAGCAGAAGGGCCAGTTCGTGGCAAACCTGCATAAACCGCAAGTGAGCCGCAACGGATTGACCCGGGGCTTGAGCAAATTTCATCAGGTCGCGCTCATCAATCGCCCGGCTGAACTCAGGTCGCGTTTCCTCACGGGCCAGTTCTTCCGTTCGGCGGGCGATCATTTTCATCTCACCGAGGAATTGGCCAAGAGCGGCCACCGTTCGGGGGCTGCTTTTGACGAGGTTGACGCTCGCGCGCGCCTGTTCGGAATAGAACATGGCCGAGAGTCTTGCCGCATAAAAACGCTTGTCATCGAGGAGCAGGCGCACACTGCGTCGCCACGGGCCGAATGATTGCGCGACATCAATCTCTTGATAGGCCAGCGGCGCGCCTTCTGCGTTGATGCGAGGCGACGAGTCTTCATCGCGCCACCCTGACTCGTGGCGAGCGACAGCCAGCAAAACCTCCTCCGGCAACTTCCCGTTCGGGCCAACCCACGCTGCAGCGATCAGACTCGCGACACGCGCATGCTCCTCCATCGTGACAAGCAGCCACTTGTCCTCATTCCATGGCCTGCGAATCATGACAGACCTCGCCCTCGTTCAATACAGAATAACACTTAGACACCCCGACTGAAGAGCGCCCTGTTTTCAGACATTCTCGTTGCACACTATCGCAACTCGCAAGCAGCAATTTTGTGCAGGAAAAGTTGTGGACTACTTTTGTCTGTCTTTGACGCTGCACTCAGAGCCGAGGAGTTCGTGCAAAGGTCAGACAGGTTACCGAGTCCGCTCCAGCGGCGCGAAGAACCCGCGCACATTCGTTCAGAGTGGCACCGGTCGTGCACACATCGTCCACCAGCAGAATCCGCCGACCGCCAACCCTATGCGTATCAGCCACTGCAAAGGCCCCGCGGATGTTATCTGCGCGTCGCTCGCGCGGCAAACGCGTCTGGCTGGATGTTGGCCGCACGCGCCGCAAGGCCAGCGCGTCCCAACGCATGCCCGTGGCCTCGGCGATTTCCCCGGCCAGCAGTGCTGATTGGTTAAAGCCACGGTCGCCCTCGCGAGACCGATGCAGCGGCACAGGAATCACCAAATCAAATGACTGGCCGCAAAACTCCTCTGCTAGCGTGGAGAGCATATAGCCGGCCATGAACGGCGCGAACTCCTCCCGGCCGGAATACTTGAGGCGCTTCACGACCACCGCAGCCACACCATCAAAGACCACGCTGGACCGCACGCTGCGAAACCACAACTCCCCGGGAGGGCAGTCCGGACATCGGGCATCTTCAGCATAATCCGCATTGGCCTGACCGCACGATGGGCACACAGGCCGGGTAAGAGGCGTTATGTCACGCTCGCACGCAACGCACAACACCCGGCCACGCTCCAGGATGCGATCGCCACACCCGCAGCAGAGGCGCGGCAGACACAGGTCTGCCAGCGCTTGCACCGCATGGCTGATCAGCCGCCAAACTGGCTCAGCGGTCGGCAAGAGCCTCCACGCCCGGCAACTTCTTACCCTCCAGAAATTCCAACGAGGCCCCACCACCCGTTGAAATGTGCGTCATCTTGTCGGCCAGTTGGAACTTCTTGACCGCCGACGCACTGTCACCGCCGCCGATGACAGTTGTGGCCCCGGACGAGGCTAACGCCTCAGCAATCGCGCGCGATCCGCCAGCAAACTCGTCTATCTCAAAAACGCCCACCGGGCCGTTCCAAACAACCGTTTTCGCCTGACGGATCTCGTTTACAAACATTTCGATGGTTTTCGGGCCGATATCCACACCCATCCATCCGTCAGGGATGGCGTTGGAGGGGAAGACCTCTCGCGCGACGGAAGCGTCCGGTTTTTCAGTAGACTGGCAGGCCAGCGAATCCACCGGTAAAAGGAGTTTTTTGCCTGCGGCTTTGGCCTGATCCAAAGTTTTCAGAGCCACCTCAAGGGTTTCCGGCTCAAAGAGCGAGGAGCCGATCGAGCCGCCCTGCGCCTTGACGAAGGTGTAGGTCATGCCCCCGCCCAGCAACAGCACATCCACCTTGGTCAGCAGATTGGCGATGACGGCAATTTTCGAAGAAACCTTAGACCCGCCTAAGATCGCAACAAACGGCCGCTGCGGATTGCTCAGTGCGTCATCAAGATATTTGAGTTCCTTCTCCACAAGGAACCCGGCCACGCTGTCCTTGAGGTGCTTGGTGATGCCCTCCGTTGAGGCATGAGCACGATGGACTGACCCAAAAGCGTCCTGCACGAAAATGTCTGCCAGAGAAGCGAGTTTCTTGGAAAACTCCGGGTCGTTCTTTTCCTCCTCCGGGTGGAAGCGCACATTCTCCAGCAGCATGACATCGCCGTCTTTCAACTCAGCCGCGAGTTTCTCCGTCTCCGGACCAATGCAGTCGGGTGCCATGATGACCTCTTTGCCAAGGTGCTCGCTCAGACGCTTGGCACAGGGCGCAAGGCTCATCTCCGGCACGGGTTTGCCTTTGGGTCGCCCCAGATGCGACGCTAAGATGACACGCGCGCCCGCATCTATGAGATACTTGATCGTTGGCAGCGACGCTTTGATGCGCTTATCATCCGTGATGACTCCATTCTCGAGCGGCACATTGAAATCCACGCGAACGAACACGCGCTTGCCACGCAGGTCGGTCAGATCGGTAAGAGTTTTCTTGCTCATGGCTGATCCCTGTCCACAACATTTGTGGGTGAATGGCAACCACTTAGCGCGGCTGCAAGAGATGAGCGTCCGACGACACACCGCCGTATCAATGAAAAAGCGACTCCTGCACTCTTTGCCCACGCAGTTCGCACATTTGCACCGCTGCGTAGTATCGCATTGCGTATGACTCAGTTTGCCGTTAACGAGCCGGCTGAAAAGCCCGCAGCGTTCTACCGGCCCGACATGGCCCGTTTGCGCCAGATTGCGGCTGCGGCTCCGGTCGCCGACGAGACGATGGCCAGCCATATTCTCCGGCGGGCAGGGGAGCCGCTGGCGCTTGCAGATTTGGCCTCGCTGCTGCATGGCGTTTTATCCGGTGACCGTCGAACCACGGTTGCCGTGTTACAGGCCTCAGCACGAATTCGCCGACACTTGTTCGGCGATTGGGTCGTTCCTATGGCTCCCGTGGAGATTGCCAACACCTGTGCCAGCGACTGCCTGTTTTGTGGTTGGCGGCTTTCCAACCGGGCGATGAAACGCATGCGACTGCCCGTGGATCTTGCCCTTCTGCAGGTCGAGTATCTGCTCGATCTGGGGATCCATTACATTGAGTTCGTCAGCGGGGACGACTTGCGCGCCGTTCGCGAGACGCTGCCCGTGCTCATCCGCGAGACACGCGATCTATTCCGCCGCCGCGGTGTGGATGGTAAAGTCTCGTTCTGTACCCTCGCCCTGACACAGGTGCAGTACGGTGCGCTTCGTGAGGCCGGAGCAGACAACATGATTGTCTGGCAGGAAACCTACGATCCCACAGTATTCCGGCAACACATTGTCGGGGGACCGAAGGCATTCGGAATAGGCGACGATTGGAAAACCGTTCCCGACGGTGACGGCTGTCAGTTTCGCATCGAGTCTCAGGAGCGCGCGCTCCGCGCCGGTCTCGAGGTCGCCGTCGGCAGCATGCTGGGCTTGAATCCCGATATTTGCACGGAATTTCTCGCGACTGTTGAACACGCGCGCTATCTTGCCGCCGAGTACGGTGCCTCGCCAGATCATCCCATCATCATCGGCATGCCCGTGTGGAACCCCATTACCACCCACGAGACGGACCTGCGGCCCGGGGCGATGCCTTCGCTGGCGCAGGTCTTTCCGGCTCTTGCGGCGCTCTATCTGCTTGCCCTCCCCGACCGCGGCACTTGGGTATTTCCGAATTGCCGCGTTCCCATGCGCACTCAGGTGGAGGCTGTGCGAGCCGCAGGAGCATTTACCTCGACCGAGGTGAAACTGGGTCCGGGAGGGTATCTGCCGTCAATCCTGCGCCGTCTGGACGCATCTGATCCGGCGGCCGCAACAAAACTGAGGTCGCGGGTGCTTTCGTTGCTGCGCGAGGTCGAGGGGGATGCGGAATCTCTCGAACGCGCGCTTGACGAACGGGAACAGTTCGTCCATCATTATCATGCCCACGAAGTGTATGCCCGCGAACTCCGGCGAAACGGCCTGCGCCTCGCAAGCGGGACCCGCATCCCGTAGGCGAGCCACGCCCGATCATCAGGCGACCGCCCGAGGAGATGCATCGGAAACCCGCCCTATGAAAAAAAAGCGTCGGCCATCAGCGGTTCAGGCTCTCGAGTCGGCTGGATCCGGCTGGCGTTTGCTTGCAAAACCGGCGACCGGTTTGGCCGTGCTGATCCTGATCGCGTTCGGGCCTTCTCTTCCGGGAGGTTTCCTGTGGGATGATGTCTCGCTCACCGACAATGTGCTTGTCCAATCGCCCGGAGGCCTTCGCGAAATCTGGCTGAATCCGCGGCTAAACGAGTGGGAGGATAACTATTGGCCGCTTGTTTACACCACCTTTGCCCTTGAGCATCACCTCTGGGGCTTGTGGCCACCCGGATATCGTGCCGTGAATCTCTTTTTGCACTTTCTGGGCACGCTCTTGCTATGGCGAGTGCTGGTTCGTCTCTCTGTTCCCGGAGCATGGCTCGGCGCGGCGCTTTGGGCGCTCCACCCGTTGCGCCTGGAATCGGTGGCTTGGATTATCGCCCGCAAAGATGTACTGGCTGGCCTGTTTGGACTGGCTTCGGCATGGCTGTTTTTGCGCCACGACGAAACGCGGCGGCCCGCATGGCTGCTGGCCTCGGGAGCGGCCTTCATTCTCGCTTTGCTGAGCAAAACTACAGTTCTGCCTCTCCCGTTGGCGCTCGCCGTTTTGCTCTGGTACCGGCATGGACGGCTCGAGCGCCTCCACGCAGGTCCGCTGGCCGCTATGCTGGCAATCGCAGCGCTCGTCGGGGGGATGCAAACCTGGTATGTCAAACAAGGCGGAGGCGACACGCTTGGTTTCACCTTCGCCGAGAGGATTGGCATCGCCGGGCAGAACTTTTGGTTTTATGTGCGCCATGTTTTGTTGATGCCGGTGCCGGTAGCCCTGCACCCCCGACCCGCTGGTGCGCCGGCGCTTCCGTGGTTAGTCATCTATCCGCTGACTGCCGTCGCACTGGTGGCCGCCGCACTGGTCTTTTCGGCGAAAATAGGTCGCGGACCGGCTGCGGCCTTGCTCGTATTCTCCGTAATGCTTATTCCCGTATCCGGCATTGTCGAGTTTGGCTTCATGCGCCTGTCCTTTGTAGCCGACCGGTTCAGTTATTTTCCGGCCATGGGGTTGCTGGCGCTGATTGGCTCTGGTCTGATGCTCGCTATTCGGCGTTTTCAACGCGCCGGGTTGTTTGTGGCTTTCGCACTCGTTGCGGCGTCCGCGGCATTCACGGCGTACGAATCTCAAAAATATCGCGACGCCCTGACCTTCTGGAGCGCTCATGTCCGGCGCAATCCTGACGCGTACGAAGCGCACCACCAACTTGGGCTTGCCCGGGCGCAGGCCGGCGACCTCGCAGGAGCCCGGGAAGCATTCGAAACGGCCCTGCGGTTGAAGCCCGACTATGCCGAGGCGCGAAACAATCTCGGCATGGCATTGCTATTTTCCGGCGATGCCGCTGGTGCGCGGGCCTGCTTTGAGCAGGCCTTGCGCCTCAAACCCGATTATGCCGAGGCCCACAACGCCATGGGCGTCTTGCTGGCGCAGGAAGGCAAACATGCGCAAGCGTTGAAATACTTCGACAAGGCGTTGCAGTTGCGCCCGCTCTTCCTCGACGCCCAAAAGAACGCCTCACAGGCGCGCCGGGACCTCGGGATCAGTTCGGGGCCTTGAGCCAAACCTCGAGCGTCAGGATTTTCTTTGGCGCAATGTCAAACGATGTCGTGTTGCCCGCGACAGCCACTTGCGGAGCCGGCTCCACCGGTTCTTCGTTCATCGTCACCAGCCGCGCCTCACGAACCGGTGACGGCCAGACCACTTGCGCGCGCTCTGGTCTCGGAAGCGGATTATACACGCGCAGCACAACGGAGTCCGGCCGGTCCTCAGCGCGTTTGAGAGCGCTCATCACCAGCGTGTTGGGGCGCAATTCCAACAAAGAGCCATCCCGCGGCAGATCTCCCTCGCCGCGCCCCGCTTGCGCGGGGATGAGAGGCAACTGGAAATCCTCTGCCTCGCGAATCAGATTCGCGTCGCTCCATGTGCCCGCATGCGGAACGATGGCGTATCGCATCTGCAGCGTGCCGGGCACTTGGCTCAGCGGCTGATCCGGGCGACGCTCCCAACGCCAACTGACCGTGCACAGAGTTATCTCGTAAGCCCGCATCAAAGTCAGGATCAATGTGCGCGACGGGTCATCGGTCACTTCGTACTCATGGATACCCTCGGTGATGAGTGCCAGACCGTGGGTACCGTCTGAAACGCCCGCAAAGCGCAGACACGGATACATGGGATTGATGGCCTGACTGTACGGGTGGTCCGGCGGACGATCAATCACGCGCTCGACCACATCGCAGGGAGTCTCGGCGTAGGAATGCGTGGCTGAGTCCAGACCGGTGGGGAAGTAGGCACGGATGCGGTGGTTGCGGGCGCGGTTATCAATCGTCGTGTGGACATCCACGCGCCGCGCGCCTCGCCTGAGCGTAAACAGCGACTCCACGACGCAGTCCTCTTCACGCTCACCGCGTCGCGTGTAATGGTGGCTGTCATCATGGATGAGGCCGGTCGGCACACGCATCGTGTAGCGAATGCGCACGGTGGCCGAGAGCGGCGTGTTCTCGATCAAAGAAATCGCCACCTGCGAGCCGCGACTCGAGATGTACTCATCCATGCCGGCCCCGCGCGACTCCCAACCCTGTCCGGTCTCCGCACTGTCCACTAAGTAATGGACACCGCCAAATGTGCGCCCGGTAGCCTTGTCTGTGATGTCGAGCGTACCATCAGGATTCACGCGCACGACCAGATGCTCGTTTTCCATGTGGTGGGGCGAAGTCGCCACGCGCTCCTTGCGGCCTTTGGGCTCGCACCGGCGCACGGTGTAGGACCGGTAACCCAAAGCGGGGACATCCTCCGCGCGCACCTGAACTTTGCAATTCCAGCCCAGCAAAGCGTTTGTCAGATCGGTGTTGTCCCGTACCGTTTTCTCCGAGGGCTTGCGGTACACGAAACACCAATCAGCCGGTCGGCCCGAGGAATCGAGTATTTCGAAATCCGGCATCGCGCAGTCATGCGGCGTGTCCAGGTATGCATCCACCACTTCCGTGCGCGCACGCGGGGACGGGTTGAACACGGTCAGGGCCAATTCGTCTGCGGCAAGGGCTGAGTTGTCAATTCGCCGCTGGATGGCTCCGAGCGCGTCGTCAAGCACCACATCCGAAAGCGCCCGCACTTGGTCCAGCGCATAAAGAGCGTCGGTTTCCAATTTGTCCACGCCCGTTCCGCAAACAGTGTCATGGGGGTGACACTTCAGAAGGTGCTTCCACGCGAGGTCGAGGTAGGACTTGGGATATTCGAGCCCGCCGGTCATCCAGGCGACCGCGGCGAAAGGCTCGGCAAGACGGATGAGCGCTGCTTCGGACCGGGCCTGAGCGATCCGCTGACGCGGGCGGCTGGACGCGGTGTGTTCAAGATTCGTGACTAATGGCGACGGCGGGCCCGGCTTGCGCATCTCGCCTTCAAAGGTTTTGAGCGCTGCAGGGTCTACAAACTGTTTGAGTTCGTTCGCGTAGGCCTCGAGCGTGCTGAAAAAGACCTCCTCGCCCGGTTTCAAGAATTTCTGAATCTCCCGAACAATCTCCGCCTCGAGCGGATCAGGCTTGCTTGTATCCATGCCCTGCATGAGCGCGATGACGGGCGTCGAGCACAGTTCCTTTTCCTTCTCGATCAATTTCCGGAACGCGGGTTCAAGACGGTCGCGGTGCATGTCAAGTTTGGGGCGCAGGAGGAAGTAGTGCTCGTATTCGCGCGCCGCGTTGACGCGTTTGAAAGGCAGGCCGCCCCGACGCCAGTCATAGAGCCGTTCGGTAAATTCGCGTCCGTAGACAACGGGACGCCATACATCCATGAAAAAATTATAACGAGCCTTGGTGCCAAAGCGCGAACACAGGGCCGTTGTGCCATCGGGCGATTTCCAATAGAATTCTGCCACGCCGCTCTCGAAATGCGTGATCCCGCGGTAAAAGAAAATCACATCAATTCCGAAACCGGCATAAATCTGGGGAAACTGGCTGACCTGGCCAAAGCCGAATGGCGTGTATCCGGTTTTCATGACGCGCCCGAACCGTGCGGCCACGCGGTGTCCGATGAGCAGGTTCCGGATAATACTCTCGCCGCTGATGGTGTTGCAGTCGGGAGCCGTATACCACGGCCCAATGCACAGCCGACCTTGCTGGACAAACTCTTTAATCCGCTCCTCGTTCTCGGGGCGAATCTCGAGGTAATCCTCGAGGGGCACGGTTTGCGAGTCGAGAAGGAAGGTGTACTCCGGAACCTGATCAAAGATCTCGATCAGGCGGTCGAGGAATTCGACCGTCAGCCGTCGCGTCTGCTGGAATTCGAGCGTCCACTCTCGGTCGAGGTGGGAATTGGGAATGAAATGCCCGCGGAGCAGCACTGGAGCAGGATCGGGATTTTCGGGGGACGCCTCAGAGGCCGGCTTGCGTGCCTTGCGCGAGGCAGGCGCTGTTACTGACATGGTCGAACTCCATAACTGACTGTAATTGAACATTAACTCCGTACCGCCACCGGCCGACGCGGGTCAATGATAAATGTAAGGGCTTACAGGCAATCAAAAAGTTTGTCTGGGAACCTGCAGAGGCAAAAAGCAAAGTTTTGATGTCACACACCGCGCCCAAGACAAAACGCGGAACTAGGATTGAGAGTTCCCAGCAGACAACAAACCTTGGAAATCTCGGCCGATAGTGAATCGATTAGATGTAACCGCTTCCGCGGGCTCGGCTCGCACCGAACGGATCCAGCCCGGGTGCGCCCGGAGCCGTTCCACCGCCGGGCTGCGTCGGTTCCGGAGTGCCTCTATAAAGGGGGACTTTATTTTTGCGGTTCTCGTCCTGCTCTTTCTGCAGCCGGCTCACTTTATCCTCGAGTGTTTCCCCAAAACTTCGCCATGGCGTGTTGACGGCCGGCACGGGATAAACCTCGCGCACCGCCTGCGCGGGGATGAAACCAATCTGTCCGGCATACGGAATGGTGACCCATGTATCCGTGACGCCAAACGACATCACCCGGGAGCCCGGTTGCAGGTAGCCGATGACCGCACCGTCGGTGAAGGACCGCACGGGCACGGAGGCACCCGCGCCGTCAGTGACCTCTTGCCATACAGGTTCACCGTCAATTCGAGCCTTTCCTTTGTCGGCGGCCGGTGATGCCCATGCCAGCGTGAATACCGCGGCGACCAGCGCCGCGACCTGCCATGTGGTGCGTCGCATCCGTGTAACTCCGTTTGAGCGGAATGCCTAACTTGAGGCGGTATCTATCAGCGGTTTGCAACATGATTTCTACCTGCAGACGACAGCCCGCTTCATGCCACGCTCACGCTTTCCTCAAGAACAGAACTGGACAGTGCTCCATATCGTAGCCAGACCTTCGACACCTTGCAATGAACGATAGAATCCGACAAATTCTCGAGGAGGTGGCCGCCGGTCGTCTGGAGCCAGCCGAGGCCGAGCGCCTGCTGGCTGGCCTAGGCGTGGCCTATGCTGAACTCGGCCACACAAAATTGGATCTGCACCGCCGCACTCGCCGTGGGATAGCCGAGGCCATCTATTGCGCGGGTAAAACGCCGGACGAAATCTTGGCCATAGTCCGGCGCCTTGATGCGTCTGGTGAGCCGGTTCTATGCACGCGCATCGAACCGTCGGCCGCAAGGCGCGTGATGCGCGCTGTGCGCGGGCTTTGCTATGCCGAGCGTGCCCGCTTGCTCTACCGCCCGCGGACAGAACCGCCTTTGTCAGAAGACACGATTCTCGTGCTCACGGCTGGAACATCGGATGGCGCCGTGGCCGAAGAGGCTGCTATCTGCGCCGAGATCATGGGAAACCGGGTCTTAAGGATCTCCGATGCCGGCGTGGCCGGTATCCATCGCCTGTTTGGAGCCGCGGCTGATGCCATGCGTACGGCGCGCGTCATTATTGTGGTCGCCGGCATGGAAGGCGCTCTGCCGAGCGTTGTCGCCGGTCTCGTGGCGGTGCCGGTCATCGCTGTCCCGACGAGCGTCGGCTACGGCGCGGCATTCGGCGGGATCGCGGCAATGCTGGCCATGCTCAACTCATGCAGCGGCGGCGTCGGGGTCGTCAACATTGACAATGGCTATGGCGCGGCCGTGCTGGCGCACCTGATTGTTCACGGCCGGCCGCAGGACCCGCCCACGGTGCCTGCTAATCCCCGGCATCGCGCGAAAGGCAGGGGGGTGCGTTGACTCTAACGGCCTATTTCGATTGTTACAATGGCATCAGCGGCGACATGACGCTGGGCGCCCTTGTGGATCTCGGGCTGCCGCTCAACGACCTGCTTGCCGCCCTTGGCACATTGCCAGTCTCCGGGTACGAAGTGAAGGCTGAGCGGATCAGCCGCTGCGGCGTCGCGGCAACGCTCGTCCGTGTCAAGACGGACGAGCAACACCACCACCGAGGCCTTGCAGCCATCGAGTGCCTGATTGCTGAAAGCGGGCTTCCCGATGTCGTCAAGGATCGGTCCGTTGCCGTGTTCCGCCGCCTCGCCCGGGCTGAAGCCGCCATCCATTCGATCCCTGTCGAGCAAGTGCATTTCCACGAGGTGGGCGCGCTCGACGCGATCGTGGACATTGTTGGTGCCTGTTGGGGGCTGCATGCTTTGGGCATCGGACGGGTCATTGGTTCGCCGGTGGCTCTTGGCGCTGGCACGGTCCGCACGGCACATGGCGAACTTCCCGTGCCGGCTCCGGCCACGGCGTTACTGCTGGCAGGCGTGCCGACGCATGGAGGCCCGATGAGTGGCGAATTGGCCACACCCACGGGCGCCGCTATCCTCACCACCCTTGCTGAATCGTTCGGCCCCCAGCCGCTCATGACCGTTGTCAAGGTCGGATACGGCGCCGGCAGCCGGGAAACCACCGGTCATACGAATTTCCTTCGCATTATGCTCGGCGAGACTCACCCGGGCGCGGCACTCCCTGCAGAGAGGCGCGAGTTGCGCCTTGTGCAGACGGAGATTGACGACATGTCTCCCGAAATCGCCGGCCACATTCTTGACCGCCTGTTCGAGACTGGCTGCCTCGATGCGCACTTCGCACCTGTTCAGATGAAAAAAAATCGTCCAGGGGTGAGCATACGCGTGCTCGTAGAACCCGAGCGCCTTGATGCGGTCATCACTGTTCTACTGCGCGAGACTTCCACCTTCGGCGTGCGCGTTCAATCTTGCGATCGCTACGCGTTGCCGCGCCGCATCGAGCAGGTCGCCACGCCGTTTGGCACGGTGGAGGTGAAGATTGGGTATTGGGGAGGCGACGCCATCAAATTCTCGCCAGAGTACGAATCGTGCCGGCGCGTGGCGCGTGAGTGCGGTGTACCCTTGGGCGATGTCTATCTGGCCGCGTCCGAGGCGGCGCGGCGTTGCGGAGAGAGCCAATGAAATTGTTCAGATATTCCGAAGCAGGCCGACCTCAACTGGCCGTTGAGTGGCGCGGAATTGTTGTCAACGCTGCCGCAGCGATGCGCGCTGCGGGGGCCCTCGTACCCCAAGCCATCGAGTCAGCCGACACTGCCGCATTGGCCGCCTCCGACGGCTCGCAATTGAGCGCTCTCGCCGCCGCGCTCGATTCTGTTGGCGCGACACTCCCCGTTGTGGACCTCGCAGCCGTCGAAATCCTGCCGCCAGTGGCGTCTCCCCGGCAGTTCATCTGTATTGGCATGAATTACCGAGACCATGCACTCGAGCAAGGCCGACCCGTGCCCGACCACCCGATCATCTTCGCCAAACTCCCCGGCGCCTTAAATGCCCACGACCACCCGATCGTCCGTCCTCGGACAACCGCCCACCTAGACTACGAAGCCGAACTCGGCGTCATCATCGGCCGAGGTGGCCGCCGCATACCCCGCGACCGCGCGCTCGAACATGTTTTCGGCTACACCGTCGTCAACGATGTCAGCGCACGCGACCTGCAGAAAGCCGACGGTCAGTTTGTTCGCGCCAAGAGCCAGGACGGCTTCGGCCCGGTCGGGCCATGTCTTGTCACAGCCGATGAAATCCCTGATCCGCAGACACTGCCTATCTGCGCCCGCGTGAACGGTGTAACGCTTCAGGAGTCAAACACTCGTGAGATGATCTTTGGCGTAGCCGAACTGGTGGCGTTCATTTCGGAGGGCATCACGCTGACGCCTGGCGACCTGATCGCCACTGGCACCCCTGCGGGCGTCGGCGCATTTCGCACGCCACCCGTCTGGCTGAAGGCCGGCGATATCGTGGAGATCGAGATCGGCGGCATTGGCGTCCTACGCAACCCCGTGGTCGAGGAGACCTGAGCAGCCACCGCAAGGAAGGCCATGCGCAGCGCCGCCCTCGCCCGTCGAGCCACTGCTACCTGCGTCAGGGCTTGATGTAATTGCCCATGGCCGGAAACTCTCTCTCTTCGATGACCCGGCCGCGGGCAAATTTAAAGAGTTTGCCCGCGCCAAAATACATCCACTGCGTCACGCCGCCCTCCAGCGTTTTGGAGTCCTCCGGGTCACCGTACCGCGTCAGAATCCGGATCTGATCCGTCAGCGGCTGCTCTTCGTACGAGTGGCCGGCAAAAAGAACCTCGACCCCCTGACGCAAATAGATCCACGAGTAGGGGGGCAGGTTCTTGCCCTTCTGCACCTCTTTCAGACGCGGCAGGATCTCAATGCGTTGCTTGACCGTCCCCGAGGGATCCCACCAAGCACGGAAGTGATCCGGACGCCCATAGCGGGCGTAGACCTCGCGCTCCGCCGGCGTAAACTTTTTCTCGTCAGGCCACTTCTTGCCCGGTCTGAACAGGTTCACGGAAAAGTCCGGATCAAATGAAAACATGTCCTTTTCGCAGGCGGCAAAGGCAAATGCGCACAACACAAGCGACAACACGCGCACGGCGCGGCGAAGGGGGGAGAGGCATGCAATTGTCATGGGTTGAACTGTATTGCGACCGCTCGCATCTGTTCACCGCGCCGCCTCGAAGCGGCACCCGCGTCCCACCGGCATCATCGTCCTTCAGGGGCGGCCCTCGTGGTCGCCCGATTCGCCCTACGGCTTCCGGTTCAACAAGGCTGCTCGCTGCAGGTAGCCCATTTGAGATCTCTTTTGGTCTGTCACGACGCGACTTCCTCCAGTGGCTCTTCGTCCTCCCATTCGTCCACGGCCTCGTCGTAGGCCTCCGCCACGACCCCAGCACGGAACAACTCCGGCTCGCGAGCGATGATCTTGCCTGTCGCCGCCTCAATACGAGTAAGCAAGGCCTCGGCGCGGGCGGCGAAGAAGTCCCAGAACCGGTCGGCACGCAGCGCGTTGGGTTCGATGCAGTGAGAGCGCAAGACTTCATCCATCTGCGCCGCGCTGACGCCGGCGGCCTTCTCGATCGCGGGGAGGTACACTGATGGCGCGCGGCCACCAATCTGCCGGTTTGTGCGCGCAGCAAGCGCGGTCTTGTTGATGATACTGTTGTAAATGCCCGGGGCGATGTCAGCCGCTTTACACCATTTTTCGGGGAAGATGTGGTGGATGTCCACTTTGTCGTCAAAGAATGTCTGGGCTTCTATCGGCTCGCCGGTGCGGAAGTCCCGCCCGCCGTCGCGCATCAGGAGTGCATAAAGGCCCTTATATGCCGCACTGTTGCGCGTGCGCAAGGTAAGCAGCCGGTTTGGTTGAAAACTCGACTCTTGAATTGTGGACGGCTCGATTGCGTCGCCCCGCACCCACGCCACGACCTCGGGGAGGTCACGCGCAAACCGGCTTTCATAGCCCCCCCCGTATAACTCACCCAAGACGCCGCACCAGAACCAGCGGGCGATCTTCTGTCGTGCTCCTTCGCTTTCGCCATAATCACCCAGATCTACGAATATTGCGGCGAGCGGCACGAGTTGTGTGCGGTAAGGAAGGTCTCGAGCCTTGAAGATCTTCTGGCCGTAGAGAAAACGCGCCGCGCGAACAAAGCCGGCCTCGACCCGGTCAGCCCACCTTTGCCAGTCTCCAACATCAAGTTTCAGGATGTCTTTGCGCTTACAACTGATTCCCGGTGCGCTCTCTTCGGCCGTCCCGGAGGCGCGGAGGCGCTGAGGAAGACGCGGAAACGCAGAGGCGCTGAGGCGTAGAGGAAGACTCGGAAATGTGGAGGCGCATAGGAGGACAAGGAATGGGATTGGTGACTGGTGAAGTTGGATTCGAGACTGCTCTCAAGCAATCTCTCCTTTGCGCCGCTGCGCCTCGGCGGGAGAAACAGATTAAGCGTTGGTCCCGGCAGGAAGATGGCTCGCGCGGAGGCGCAGAGGCGCAGAGGCGCAGAGGCGCAGACTAAGACGCGGAAACGCAGAGGCGATATGGAATGAGACAGGTGACTGGTGAAGTTGGATTCGAGACTGCTCTCAAACAATCTCTCCTTTGCGCCGCTGCGCCTCGGCGGGAGAAACAGATTAAGTGTTGGTCCCGGCAGGAAGATGGCTCGCGCCGAGGCGCTGAGGAAGACGCGGAAACATGGAGGCGCAGAGGGAAATATGGAATGTGACAGGTGACCGGTGAAGTTGGATTCGAGACTGCTCTCAAGCAATCTCTCCTTTGCGCCGCTGCGCCTCGGCGGGAAAAACAGATTAAGCGTTGGTCACGGCCTCGGACGGTGTTCGCGGTCGCCGGTTCTCTCAATTCCCTTGCCATGCGGTGCGGGTCTGCGCGGGGTGAAGGCATGATGAACATCGGCGTCAATCCAGCCGTTGAGGCGTTACAACCTTATGTGCCGGGCGAACAGCCGCGGGACCCGGCTGTGATCAAGTTGAACACAAACGAAAGCCCGTATCCGGCGGCGCCGCAAGTGAGGGAGGCAGTGCGCCGGGCGGCGGACGATGCGGCTTTCAACAAGTATCCTGACCCGTGGAGCACACGGCTGCGCGCGGCCCTGGCAAAGCGAGCCGGCGTGACAACGGACGAAGTCTTGCCCGGCAACGGATCAGACGAGGTCTTAAGACTCATCTGTCACGCATTTTTGCGGCCAGGCACAGGGGACCGTATCGGAATGCTGGACCCGACCTATGTGCTGTACGAAACGCTCGCGGCCATGTTTGGATGTGGCACGCAGCGGTTCGCTGTGTCGGCGCCGGATTACGCGATCCCGCCAGCGGCCATCGAGGCGGATGTCAAAGTGTTATTTATTGCCAGCCCAAACCCGCCGTACGGCACCTACTATACTCCGGAGGCCCTTGACGAGGTGGCGGCGGCCCGGCCGGAACGGCTCGTGGTCATTGACGAAGCCTATGCGGACTTCGCCGGGGGAAGCGCCCTGGAGGTGTACCGGCGACGGGAGAATGTGATTTTGACTCGCACCTTTTCTAAAAGCATGTCGCTGGCTGGTCTGCGGGTGGGCTACGCCCTGGCGCATGGGCCGCTGTTCGCGCAACTGGCAAAGATTAAGGATTCATACAATCTCGACCAATTGTGCCAGACGGCTGCGGAGGCGGCACTAAGTTCCGAGGCAGAGAACTATTATGCAGCGCGAAACGCGGAGATCTGTGCGAACCGCGACTGGCTGGCGGGGGAGTTGCGGAAACGCGGGTTCGATGTGCCCGTGTCGCGAGGAAACTTTGTTTTTGCGCGCCGCCCCGGTGCCAAGGCTTTGTACGAGGCGCTCAAAGCGCGAAAGATTTTGGTAAGGTATTTTGCGGTGCCACTACTCGACGACGGCGTGCGCATTACGATCGGCACCCGCGAGCAATTGAACGCGCTGTTGGCCGCCATTGACGAGACAGGCTGAGACTGCACCGCCGGGCAGCGTTGGTTCTCGGGCAAACTTGGCGCGCTCCGTGCTCGAGCGTTGCGACGCCAGCAGAGGTCAGCCAAGGCTTACGCGGTGAAATGGTCCTCCGCTTGGGGGGCTTCAACCCCGGCCCCGGCAGGTACGGGTTGGGCGGTCAGATACTCAATGACCTGCGCAGCGGTGTAATCGCGCCCGTACTTGCCAATCAGTGTCCGCACGACTTCGAGGTCATCCCCAGCCGTCACAAGCGGCCGCTCGATGGTACCGTCCGCTTGCTGTTGCGGCATGCCAATGTTTGCCAGTAGAGCGTTGCAGAGGCATTTGCGGCCCTCCGTCTGAGCAATGTCGCCGCCTTTCGCCACAAAGTCCTCAACGGGCTCCGCGGCGCAGCGATAGCCCAGCGTGCTGTCGTCGCGCCGATAGGCTGTTCGCAAATAACCGAGATCGCAAATTCGGCCCCGCTGTTCGTACAGGTCCTGCTCGGAATTTGTACCATCAAGGCTGAGGACCTTAAACGGGAACCCTGTGGGCGACGCGAGCCGGTCGGTGAAAACATCGCTGCGCCCCGCCTCGATATCGTCGAGAATGCGCGCGCGCAGGTCGCAATTAAGGCCGGAATCAATGCTCAGCGCGAAGGCTGTGCCGACTTGTACTCCGTTGGCACCAGCAGAGAGCGCTTCCTGCAACTTGTCGGGGTGGCCAAAGCCGCCAGCGAGATAAAAAGGTCGGCCGAGTTCTCTGATCTTGGCGAGGTCCACGGCATCCTTGGAACCGTAAACGGGTTCGCCCCGATGATTGACTGTTTGCGCACCCCGCGGCGGTGCGTTATGGCCGCCGGCCGTATGCCCCTCAATGATGAAACCGTCCACATGACCCGAGGCCTTCTTGATGAGGGCCAGAGCCAACACGACCGACGAAATGATAGCGAAGAAACGCGGTCGCGAAAGCGTAGGCAAACTGGCTTTCCAAACTTTTTGCGGGTCAAACTCAAGACGGAAGTCGTCACCCGGCCGGGCGCCGTCCACATCGAGGCGCAGCCACGCCTTGGCATGTTTCGCGAGCCGATCGAGGGCGCCGGGTATTTCCATCGGGATGCCGGCTCCCATGAGGACATAGTCCACGCCGGCGAGCATCGCTCCATAAAGCGAACTGAGCGTCGCCATCTGAATCTTCTCGAGGTAGTTGACCCCGACGGGCCGGTCATGCCCCTCTTTGGCCAGCGCGACCTCCACAAAATTCGCAGCCATTAACAGTTGCTGTGCGTGTTGACTCAACCGCGCGCTGATAGCCGCGATGCGTTTGTACGGCTGCCCCGGCTTGCGTCCGCCTGCGATGAAGAATTGCGATAGGATGCGATCGGCGATTTCCGGCACCGGAAACTTGGCAAGGGCGCGGCGCACATGGCCTCCAAAGTCCCCGTCCTGTAGGCGTCGGACCAGAATAACATCCAAGGCCGTTCCAGAAACCACACCCAATTGACCTGCTAGAGAAACTTGGCGGGCCAAATGCCAGTGGGAAACTCCGGCACCCATGCCGCCTTGGATAATCTTCGGTATGTTCAAACGCTCCATGCTCCCTGATTTCGTGCAGTCGGTCCTGTCGTGGTGCTGCACGCTGGAACATGAGCAGCAGGCCGGAATGCACAAGTACATACTAAGCGGCAGGCGAGGAATTCCAGCGACACTGTTCCCAAGATCTTTGATGTTGTACTGCGACCAGCCCATCGGAGGGCTTGACGCAGTCGGTAGCACAGTGGCCACATGGACCTCGTGGTTACACTCGTCCCCGCGCTTCACCCTCAAAATCGAAACGAGCGCAGACACTGATGACGCCTGCTGCGCCGCAAGCCATGGCCGGCGGCCTGCGCCCACCGGTGACTCATAACTTTGATTCCATCGTGGGGCATGATGAGGCGAAACGCTATTTGCGGCGGTCCGTAGAGATCCACTGTCTGCCCCATGCATTATTATTCCATGGCCCGCGCGGGGTGGGGAAGACATCTATGGCTTGGGCACTCGCGAAGCACGCGATTGGTCAAGCGGGCGGAGGTGGCGCTTGGGCCGAGCAGGCGGCACGGCGCATTGAAAGTGGCGCGAGCACAGTTGTTTTGCTAGTAGAGCCGAGGGGGGCGGCGGGCCAGATCACGCTCAATGGTTGGCGACCGGGAAAGGATGACCCAGAAGATCTTCAGTACTACCGGTTCGTGGACTCGCGCCCGCTGGAGGGCCACCGGAAGTTCCTGATTTTCCGGCAGGCCGAACGGATGAATCCGGCTTTGGCCAATTACCTGCTGAAACTCATCGAAGAACCGCCGCCGTACTTAACCATCGTACTGGTGACTGAGCGGCCGTCCGAGGTTCTGCCAACAATCCGGTCACGCTGTGCCCCCGTGCGCCTCAGCCCCTTGGACCATGGGGAAATGGAAAGGTTTGCTCGCGAATTCCTCTCCGACCTGAGCAGTGCGCGTTTGCGGACGCTTATCCGACTGGCCGAGGGCAGGCCCGCGCGGCTGGCGGAATTGGCAGGAGCCGAGGGGCGGGAGATGAATGATATCGCGAGGCTGATGACCCTCTTCCAACGAAACGGTTTCCTAGCCCTCTTCAAAGTTGCGTCAGAGTTGCTTGCTGCACCGGCGTCAAGCAGCAGATCGAATGCGGCAGGATCAGCGCTGGAGCATGCGTTGGACGCTTTGCAGGCGTGGTTCCGGGATGCTATGATCCTCAAGGCTGTCGGCTGTTCCGGCCCGTCGCAACTGTTGGCTCATCCGGAAGTCCAAAGCGCCTTGGACCAGTATGTGGCTCCGCTGACTTTGGAGGGTTTGGCCTCAGCCGCGGAGAGAGTCCGTCAGGCATACGAATATGTCCCTCGGCAGGGCGACCGGAATTATGTCCTCGAGACCATGCTGCTCAACATCGGTCGCGACCTAAAAACCTGACGGAACCGGACTAACACACAGTGGCCTGCGCCTCATGCGAGAGGTATAACGCAGTTCGCGTCACGCGCGCTTCAGAGACTACAGGTGTACCAACTATCTGCTCCAGCGCCACGAGAGGGTTCAAGTATTCGCCCTCGCGAAGAGACACGACGAGCCTCACCGCGCGATCACCGATTGCGTTCAACTCGCGGACGGTCGCTTTCAAGTCGCGCTCCTGATGTCCTTTGCGCGATTCAAGGGTGACAGGCCATCTTTCGGCTGCCGCAAAGCGCGAAAGGGCATCGTAAAAATCGGGGAGAATGGGCAATTCAATCTCGTATTCCGCCGAGTCTAGCGTGACAGCCAGCGCTGGGGAGCGAAGCGGAATCGTCTCTGCTGAAAGCCACTCTAAGCCGTCCAACTCAATCGCGCGCAGCCGGGAGAGAACCTCGTTGGTTTCGTAAAATTGCGTGAAAGTCACATCAAGCAATTCGGCCTTGGAAGCAAATCCCATCGGAAGTGGTGGCGCAAACTGCATTCTTGGCTGGGGGTTAAATCCTTGGGACTGAGCAACTCGCAACCGCGCCCGCCGAAAAATCAACTGGACGCATTTTGCCAAATCGAGATGCGAAATGTAGCGAAGATTGCCTGTTTTCGTGAAGGTCAAGCGTACGCGCTGGACCGGTTCATTGGAGGCTGTGGCTTTCGGGGGCGGTGGTGGGGCGTAGAACTCACCGTCCTCTCGCACACTCAACAAATTCTTCACATCTTGAAAATCACAGACATTGCAGCCCGCACAATGGTCCGTCGAGCAATCCGCCGTAGTTTTGACGCGTTCTGCCCGCGTCTTCTCTTTCCAAAGGAAGCGGCGACCTAAGGACGCATCGATATGATCCCAAGGAAAAACCTCGTCCGGACGGCGCTCCCTGGACGCATAGAATGCTGGATCAACTTGCGTTTCAGCAAAAGCCTGCATCCATTGCTCAAACTTCATGTGCTCGTGCCAATTGTCGAACCGGCAACCCAGTTGCCAGGCACGGTAAATACTTTTGCCCACTCTGCGGTCGCCACGACTAATCACCCCTTCAATCAGGCTCTCTTGAAGACTGTGTTTTTTGATGCTTACGAATTTTTTGTTAATGCGTTGCTCGACATAAGCGTACCGGCGATTAAACTCTTCCAAGGTGGGTTGCGGATGCCATTGAAACGGTGTCTGGGGTTTGGGGATGAATGGTGACAACGATATGTTGAGTTGGAAGTTGCGCCCGTGGTACTTGCGGCCAAGTTCGATGGCACGCTCGGTTATGGAAACAATCCCCTGAAGATCTTCATCCGTTTCAGTTGGCAAACCGCACATGAAGTAAAACTTTAGGGTCCGCCAGCCGCTTTTGAGCACTGCTTCAATCGTTGCTTCAAATCGGTCTTCGTCCACAGCCTTGTTGATGACTTCTCGAAGGCGGGCAGTTCCTGCCTCGGGGGCAAAGGTAAATCCCGATTTTCGGACGCTGCCAATCTCTTTGGCCAATTCAACATCGAACGCATTGATGCGCAAGGACGGCAGCGAAACAGAAACTCCCTCGTCGGCCAGTTCGGCACGCAATGCCCGCGTAAGTTCAAGAATCCCCGAGTAGTCGGCGCTCGACAACGAAAGCAAGGACACCTCTTCGTATCCCGTGTTGCGAATCCCTTCCCGCGCGATCTCCACGATCTGCTGAGGGCTCCGCTCGCGCAGGGGGCGACTAATCATGCCGGCTTGGCAGAAGCGGCAACCAACCATGCATCCCCGCTTAATCTCGATCGCCAGACGATCATGAACCACCCGCATGATGGGAACCACGGGTCGGACACACCCGTAATCATCCCGCAGATCAAAGTTAGCCTTCTGAACAACTGGCGGCACGCCCTCGCGGATCGGACGAGTCGCGTCTAAAGTGCCGTCAGACCGGTAAGAGGCCTCATAAAATCGCGGCACATAAACCCCCGGGATCTGAGCCAATCGCAGCAACAAATCCTCGCGCCCCATGGAGGCCCGGATTTCGCTGGCACGACGGCGGTCAGTCAGATGACGCCATGGAGCCGGGCGGGTCAGGTCAGCAGCGCCAAAAGTTGGCACAGCCCGGCGCTTGGCACGGCTGCCGTCGCCGGAAAAAGTACCAAGCGTGTCGCCGTTTCCACCGCAGCGGATGGCGTCAATGATTTGCACCAGCGCCCATTCGCCGTCTCCGATGACAAACACATCTATGAAATCAGCAAGCGGTTCCGGATTGAAAGCGCCGTGCCCTCCCGCAATGACGACAGGATCCGCTTCCGTTCGGTCCGCAGCCAGCACGGGCACTCCGCCCAAATCCAGCATGTTCAAGATGTTCGTGTAGTTCATCTCGTGCTGGAGGGTGAAACCGATTAGATCGGCCACATGCAGGGGCCTTTTGGACTCGAGCAAGTAGAGAGGAACGCCTTCCTCGCGCAAAACTTTTTCAAAATCATCCCACGGAGCAAAAACACGCTCGGCTTGAACGCCGGATATTGCGTTCAATCTCTCATAAAAGATTTTAAAACCATGATAACTCATCCCGATGTCGTAGATGTCCGGAAAGGCGAGGGCTACCCGCACCTCGATCTCATCTTGAGGCTTCAAGACGGTGTTGAATTCTCCACCAACATAACGCGCCGGCTTTTCCACGCCCAGCAGGCGCCGCTCAAATTTAGGCCCGAAAATCTCGCCGATCGTTGGTTGCCGTGCCATAGTGAACAATCAGAACCGCGCAGGGCTGATTTCATTTTCTCCTGGTCGCAAGAGTTTCAACCGGATTTCGACTGAAGACGCGCGATAAACTTCTGTAGCGCGTCCACGATGGTTTCTGGAAACGGTCACAAACCCAAGACTATTCATAGTGCTCAGCGCAATGTGTTGGGCAAGCCTCTTGAGCCGTGTTCGTTTGATCCGCTGACGGGTTTTTATCGCACTGGCTGTTGCGAAACCGGCCCTGATGATCTGGGCGCCCATCTGATTTGTACGCAGGTAACGGAAGAGTTTCTCGAGTTTTCCAAGCGCGTCGGGAATGACCTGAGCACGCCGCGTCCGGAGTTTGGTTTTCCGGGACTCAAGCCGGGGGATCGCTGGTGCGTCTGCGCGGCTCGGTGGAAGCAAGCGTTGGATGCGGGCGTCGCTGCGCCGGTCGTGCTCGCTGCCACACACGAAGACGCTCTTCAATTCGTCACGATTGCAGAGTTGATCCGGCACGCGATTGACGGATAGCGGTGCAGCCGGGGCCTCAGTGGTCTCCCCGGTGTGACACGGCGAGCACGCGACGGACAAGTTTGCGAAAGCGTTCGACATCACTTGGCAGCGGTTCCTCAGGTGCATAGCGTGCCAGCGTAAATTGCCGGGTCAGTTCATCACAGAGGTCTTGGGGCACGATCCCAGACTTTGCAAGACGCTCACCATACTCCGTGACCGTGAGTTGGGGATCGCGCCTAAGACCAAAGTTCTCAAGGGCTTCTGACATTTGCTCATAAAGTGCGGCGATCTGGTCGCGGATTGTCGAGGGCGGCCTGCGTTTAGGCCTGCGATGCGCCAGCGGTCGAATGACAGGCGTGCCCATCGAGATGCCGTCGTCGGTCAGCACGGCCTCGCCCCTACGCTTGCGAAAGAATCGTACGAGGACAAATAAAATTGGGATGAGTATCACCGCGGATATGAGTTGCAGTATCGCGTAAATCCAGTTGGGCGAAGACGGATCGGCGAGGGGATGCGTGACCTGCACGAGGTCCGGTTCGTTCACCGCAGGGTGCAATGGCTGCCTGCGCAAGGGCTCCATCGCAGGCGTCATCAAGGCGAACGGTAGGGTAATGACGGCTGCAAGTAGGAACCGTTCCAAACCGCGGGCAAGGGGGACTATCGGTTTTCCTGCCATGTTGTGCGGGTGCCTGCGAAAGGTGTGCATGTAGTGCTCAGCACACACGGTTAGGCACAGCAGTAACAGCCATGACCCCCACGCCAGCAGAGCCGTGAATTCCGGCAATTCATTAGACGCGACAATCAACGACAAACCGTTCAACAAATAAGCCTGTGCAAACCCCCACGGGCTGACCAAGCCCAAACACGCGGGCACATGGAGAATCAGCAGGCCCGCGAGTGGCGCCCACCGGTCGAGCAACAAACTCGGAAGGAGGAACGCCACGATTGCCACACCGCCCATGACCATGCGCTGTTGGCTCGATAATTGCCGGATCCCGTCGGCGATATAAAGTCGGCCCATCGCGGCAAACCACACGAGCAGCGCCACAATGATGGCAACGAAGCCTGCCCAATACTGTTCATCGGACGGAAGTTGCGGCCAAAGCGTGACCAACGCGGAAACCATCATCATGGCCGCCGCAAAAAGGTAGGTCACGCCTGAGTACACTTGCTCGGACGGGCTTACGCTCAGTCGAACGGTCATGCCGGCAGCCCCAAACGCGAAGCGAGATCATCTCCGAAGGCAACAGTGAAGACCGTGCAATTTTCCGTGCACAGTGTGTTTTGAACCACTTCGAGAGGCGGCGCGTGGTAGTACGCCTCGTCCTGCTCCCATCGCAATTTGAGGAAAGTGCGGTCGTCAATAATGACAGCGATGACCCGGATCCGGCGCAGGTGCAGCAATCTGACAGCCTTCACGAGGCGATTGAGGTCGATGTGAATGGCGCTCATCACAAGCACCACGGTAGAGCCTTGGCGGACCGTGTGTGCGACCTGTTCCATCGTTTCCTCGAAGGAGCGTGTTCCGCCGGGCTTCAACAGGGCTAGCCAATCAAGCATGGCCACGAGATGCTGATGCCCACCGCTGAGGGGGGTCTGCTCGAGCGGTTCTTTCACGCCGATAATCCGAACCCGATGCTGGTGCCGGATGCACTCCGTAGCGATCGAGGCGGCTGCCTTGATTCGGTATTCGATGGAGGTCTCGTCACCGAGACCGGAAAGAGCAATCGTCCGGACATCGCACAAGATCGTGATCTCTGTGATGATGCTGCATTCGAATTCTTTAACATATGGTGTACCTTGTCGAGCAGTGGTGGGCCAATGGATCAGACGCGGCGGATCGCCCGGTCTATACTCCCGGATCGAGGCGAATTGCTCGCTGCGGCCGAGGCTGCGCACGACCTGCTCGCCGACATTCGGCTGCGTGCCGCGACCCAGAGCGTCAAACCCCGCCAGCGGCACGGCGGAGGGATAAACGGTGAGCGTGGAGATCTCGTCACAGGTTTGTTCGTGACTGAAGATTCCCAGTGCGTCCGCCGAGCGCATTTGAACCGGTCCCAGCACATACAAGCCGCGGTGCCGTACGCACTGTTGCTGATACTTGAAAGTCGCCTCTGAGCGTCCGGGAATCAGTGCGGCTAAACTTCTCAGGCGGTATTCGTTCCCCGGCGGGAACGAGTCGGTTATATGAATGAGATGGGCGGCCGCCCTGCCCTCATTTCGTAGCGCGATGTCAATGGTGACAACCGCTCCTTCAAAGGTGCGCGGGTAGTGGCGGCGCCGCACCGAGAGCGGACACAGAATGTGTCGGCTCGAATACCATTGGACAACCAGCAGAACAAGCAGGAATTCGCCAGCGATGAGCACTGGCCGCGACCTGATCCCCAAGCCAACGGTTAGACAAAGGGTGCACAGGAAGAGCAGGGCATTTCGCCGAGTGTAAAGGTCCTGCGTCGAGCGGTCCAACGCAGCCACGGCTAAGCCATCATGAGCGGCACGGGCGTCTCGCCGAGAAGATCTTCCACGATGCCCGCCGCCGTGATGCCGGC
>JAOAAY010000007.1:134505-159707 GCA_026418615.1 Candidatus Sumerlaeaceae bacterium
ACGCTTGATATGATCCGGAGACACATAGGATGAATCGCCAAGAAAGGCTAATGCCTGCGCTGCGACCGTGAGGCCGAGCGAAGCGCGCGGGCTGGCGCCGAGCAAGAGGTCGCCGTGCCGACGCGTGGCCGTCACGAGACGCACCACATATTCGAGAACCGTCTCGTCCACATGCACCCGCCTCACTTCCTGTTGCAAGGCCACCACTTCGTCAACGGTGGCCACCGGTTCAAGAGCCTCTATGGGCTGCGCCTGCAACTGACTGCGCACGATGTCTGCCTCGTCCTGCGGCTCCGGGTAACCCACGGCTAATCGCATGAGAAAACGATCGAGTTGGGCCTCCGGCAGCGGATAGACGCCCTGTTGCTCAACAGGGTTCTGGGTTGCGATGACAAAGAACAGGGGCGGCAGCCGGTGCGTCTGCCCATCCGCACTTACCTGCCGCTCCTCCATGGCCTCGAGCAGACTTGACTGGGTGCGTGGCGTGGCGCGGTTAAGTTCGTCGCCAAGAAAAATATTGGCAAATATGGGGCCGTGGCGAAACTCGAACACCCGGTCGCGCTCATTATAGATTGCGGTGCCGGTGACATCCGAGGGGAGCAGGTCCGGCGTGAACTGAACACGCTGAAAACGGCCGTCAATGGAGCGCGCCAGTGAGCGGGCCAGCAGCGTTTTGCCCAGACCTGGCACATCCTCGATGAGAACATGCCCGCGGGCCAACAGCGCGGTCACGGCCAGTTCTATCACATCGCTCTTCCCGATGATGACGCGGCCAATGTTCGCGCAGAGCGCGGCGGCTTTTCCTCGTGTTGCCGATGCTGATCCTGGCTTCACTGATGTCTGGCGCCTCCTTGCGAGTGCTCACTGAAAAAAGAACAGTCACGCTTGACGGCAGTCAGACAACCTAAATCAAACAGCGACTGCGAGTCACTATTAATCGGCGTGTGAATAAATAATTGTTCACCGACTCATATGAAACCGTGCGGAATCCTAAACCCGTCAAAATTTGTTCCACCTGCGGCCGACCGATGGCATGGCGCAAACGATGGAGAAAAACCTGGGACGCGGTGCGTCACTGTTCGGAGCGCTGCCGACGGCAACGATGCAAAAAAAGGACATTGATGCGTGGACAGACGGCTTGAGCAACGCATCAGCGAGGAGCACTCGGGCCGGCGCTGTGAAGGGGATTTGATTGTTTACTGGATGCGATCGGCTCTTCGCGCCGCCGAGAATCCGGCGCTGGAGGCTGCGGCGTGGCGGGCTCACGAGTTAGGCTTGCCGTTGCTGGTTTATCAATCGCTGGCCGCTTCCGATTGGTTTGCCTCGGATCGAACTTTCGCCTTTGTGCTCGAGGGCATCCCAGAGTTGCAAGCATCGCTCGCGCTACGGGGAATCCGCCATGTGTTGCACCTTTTGCCGAAACGCTCTGATGACCCGCTGGCTGCCCTCGAACGGCTCGCAACGCGCGCTCACGCCGTCTTCACGGAGGACTTCCCATGCGGCCCGGCAGCGACGCTTTGCGCGGAACTTGCTCACCGTGCCCAATGCACCATTTACACGGTGGACACCGCTTGCGTCCTTCCCATGCGACTTGTCGGGCGAGCGTACGAGCGTGCCTTCGAATTCCGTCGGGCGACGCAAAGGGAGCGTGCCAACTGGATCGCGTGGCAAACGCCACTGGCTCCTCCTGCGAAAGCCTTTGATGGGCCTCTGGGTTTTGAGCCTGCGGAAGTTGATTCCGCCCGGATTCCGGATATGCTCTTGGCTATGGAGATTGATCATGGTGTCGGGAGGTTGCATGACACGCGGGGCGGCGAAACCGAAGCGCTGAGCCGCTGGCGAAACTTCCTTGCACATGATTTGCGCCGCTACCACCTGCGCCGCAATGACGCGGCGGATTACTCCGGGGTCAGCAATATGTCCCCGTATCTGCACCACGGGATGATCGCTGCGTGGACCCTTGCAAGAGATGCACAGGCCGAGGGCGGAGAGGGCGCCGAGAAATTTCTCGATGAACTCCTCGTTTGGCGCGAACTGGCGTGGTGCTTTTGTAAGCATCGCCCGGATCATCATTCGGTCGCGGCTCTACCCGCGTGGGCGCGCGAAGGGCTCGCCCGTACGGAGGCGCTTCGAGCAACGCGCCCGTCTCTCGATGACCTGGAGCGCGGACGCACAGGCGATCCACTCTATAATCTCTGCGCGCAGTCGTTGTTGCGCCATGGCGCTCTGCACAACAATGTCCGGATGACTTGGGGAAAGGTGCTTGCCGCTTGGTTTGCCGATCCAGCCGACGGCTTGAATCAGACGCTCGAACTGAACCATCGTTACGCCCTCGACGGGTGCGACCCGAATTCTTTTGGGGGCATCCTTTGGTGTTTTGGCCAGTTCGACAGTCCGAAGCCAGAGGCCAACTCTGCGCTTGGCCCTGTGCGGCCGCGGCCGTCTGCGGAACACTTGCGGCGACTCGGCGCGGAGCGGTTCGCATCCGTCGTTAGCCGTAGTCGGGGTGGGCTTGAGTCATGCCTTGTCATTGGCGCCGGCATGAGCGGTTTGATGGCAGCCCGCACGCTGGCTGACCATGGTCTGCAGGTCACAGTTTTGGACAAGGGGCGCGGTGTGGGCGGACGCATGGCCACGCGACGGGTCGAAGGGGCTGTTTTTGATCACGGCGCCCAATACTTCACTGTCCGCGATCCGCGTTTTGCCCGCCATGTTCGCAACTGGCTGGATGCTGGCGTTGCACGAGTATGGACTAACCATCTGCCGGTGGTTGGCGGTCCACCGCCGGTTGGATCAGGGCATCCCCGCCATGTGGGCGATCGCGGCATGACGACGATTCCCAAACATTTGGCCCGCGACCTCGTTGTGCAGACGGGAATCCGTGTGACACGCGTCTATCCGGAGGGGCAAGGATGGGCTGCCGAGTCGGAGGACGGCCAGCGGTGGCAGGCTCAGGCGCTCGTTCTGACGCCGCCTGTGCCCCAAAGCCTTGAACTGCTCTCGGCGGGAGATGTCAGGCTTGCCGCGGACGATGCGGCGGCCTTGGGTCAGGTGGACTACGCCCCCTGCATCGCTTTGCTTGCTGTTCTCGACGGCCCCAGTGGTCTGCCGCAACCGGGCGGATTGTTTGTCAACGAGGAGACCATTTCCTGGATCGCCGACAATGCGCAAAAAGGCATCTCACCGGGTGTTGGCGCGCTGACCGTCCATGCAACGCCATCGTGGAGCCGCGAGCATTACGAGGGCGATCCGGCTCTGCTCGCGGAGGTGCTCCTCGCCGCGCTTCGTCCACATGTCACAGCGCAGGTTGTTTCGTGGCAGGTGCGGAAATGGCGTTACAGTCTGCCCATTACTGTTCACCCGTCGGAGTGCATATTTGCCCGCAATTTACCACCGCTCATTTTCGCCGGCGATGCATTTGGCGGGCCGCGAATTGAGGGTGCTGCGTTGTCAGGCCTCGCGGCGGCGGGGCGCCTGCTTTCCATTCCGGCTCAAAAGGGAGTCCAGGTGGGATATGTCTGACAGTTCGTGCGGTTCCGTGCGCAATCTCGTGATTATCCTTGGCGATCAACTGGACGCCCATTCCGCGGCGTTTGACGGATTTGACGCGGACCGGGATGTCGTCCTGATGGCGGAAGTGCGGGCAGAGTCGGAATATGTGCCCAGTCACAAGCAGCGGACAGCGCTTTTCCTGAGTGCCATGCGGCACTATGCGCGCGACATTGCGGCGCGAGGGTGGCGCCTGCGTTATGTGCGTCTCGGCGATCCGGCCAACACGCAGGCTCTCGACACCGAGATTGTGCGTGCATGTGCGGATTTGCGGGCTAAAGCGCTGGTCGCGGTGCAACCGGGCGAGTGGCGCGTTGCAGAACTGCTTCGTCAGGCTGCAGAGCGGGCGGGTGTCGCAATCGAGATTCGGCCTGACAGGCATTTTCTTGTCACTCCCGAAGAATTCGCCGCTTTCGCGCGCGGGCGACGGATTCTTCGCATGGAACATTTTTACCGTTGGCAGCGCCGAAGACTTGGAATTTTAGTGGACACGCGCGGCGAACCCGAAGGGGGACGCTGGAACTACGACGCTGAAAACCGCGAAAGCCTCGCTTCGGAAAAGGGTGTTATCCTGCCGCCGGCGCCGCACTCCTTTGCACCGGATGAGATCACACGCGAAGTCCTCGAAGAGGTTGAGCGTCACTTTCCCACAAATCCCGGCGAGACCCGAACCTTCGACTGGCCTGTGACAGCGGAGCAAGCGTTGACGGCGCTGGAGGATTTCGTCAGATATCGGTTGCCGCTGTTTGGGCGTTATCAGGACGCTATGCTGGCGGGTCAGCCGCACCTGTTTCACTCCCGGCTGGCGGCGGCCTTGAACCTGAAACTCTTGGATCCACGGGTGGTCGTTGAGCGCGTTCTCGCCGCGTATCGGGCCGGCCATGTCGGAATTGAATCGGCGGAGGGCTTCATCCGCCAGATCATCGGCTGGCGCGAATTCATTCGCGGCATCTACTGGAAAGAAGGGCCGGAATACGCCCGGAGCAATGATCTTGGCGAAACCGGTTCGCTCCCATCGTTTTATTGGACCGGGCGCACCGATATGCGATGCATGGCTGAGTGTATCGGGCAAACCTTGGAACGAGCCTACGCGCATCACATTCAGCGTTTGATGGTCACCGGCAACTTCGCGCTCATTGCGGGCATTGATCCCTGCGAAGTGGACGCGTGGTATCTGGCTGTTTACGCCGATGCCGTGGAATGGGTCACGCTCCCGAATACTCACGGGATGGTTATGCACGCCGACGGCGGCGTTGTTGGAAGTAAACCGTATGCTGCCAGCGGCAAATACATCCAGCGGATGAGCGATTACTGCCGCGGCTGCCGGTATTCGCCCGCAGAGCGCACCGGCCCGCGCGCTTGCCCATTCAATGTGTTCTACTGGGACTTCCTCATGCGCCACCGCGAACGGTTTGCCGGCAATCCCCGCATGGCGATGGTCATGCGCAGTGCGGCCCGACTTCCGGAGAAAGAACAGGCCGCGATTCGCTCTCAGGCAGCGGCACTCAGGGTGGAGTTTGGTATCACCAATCGTTCCGCGTCATGACCAAAAGCGTTTGACTGGCGACGCCCCGCCGATGTCAGCATCGGGGTAACCGGCAACTGCCTTGGTTGCCCCATACTTGTGCATGCAGGCGGTTACGCCAGCGCAGAAAGAAGTCGCGAATCAATGAGTGCATGTCGGGTCGCAGCGGTTTGGCTGTCAGCGGGCCTTATCCTGGCGATTGCCGCAACCTGCCGGGCGCAGGAATCCCGGGGTATTTACCTGCCAACATTTACTTTTGCTTCATCCTCCGAGGCCACGGTGAAAAGCCGCATTGATGCCGCTATTAGCAAGGCGGTGCAGTACAAGTTCAACGCACTCTACATCCAAGTGCGCACCCGCGGCGACGCACAGTATTTCCCCAACCGAAACAGCACCTTATACCCGAACCCGGAACCGCGAGGCGAGGCCTACAGCATCCCGAACGGGTTCGATCCGCTCCAGTATGCCATCGATCGGGGGCGCGAGGCGGGTGTGAAGATCATCGCCTGGATGGTCACCTATCCGACTTGGTTGCGGTCCACCCCGCCGTCTTCGCCCGATCACCCGTTCAACGCGCATCCTACCTGGATCACGCAAGACAGTGCAGGTAATTACGCGACCTATGTGGACGGAGAATATGCGTCCCTGGACCCGGGCATTCCGGCGGTCCAGGATTATCTGGCTAATATCTATTTGGATGTTGTTCGCAACTATGATGTGGACGGCATTCATTTTGACTATTTCCGGCTGCCGGAAAAGGATCGCGCTGGCGGCTGGTCCAAATACGGATTCAACACGCAGAGCCTGGCCCAGTTCACCGCCGACACAGGTTTCGTTTACAACCCCGCATCCGACACCGGCCTTGTTGGGGAGTGTTACGAGCAATGGATGCGCGAGCAAGTGGACAACCTGGCCAAGCGCGTTTGGGAAGGGACGAAGCGCGAAAAGCCGTGGGTAGAGGTCAGTTCGTTCATCGTCAATTTTGACGACAGTCCGAGCGTACTCGCCCAAAGTTACAACATGTGGACCAACCGCGGGCATTTTGATTACATCGTGGGCGGCAGTTACACGGACACGAATTCGTCGGGCATCGTAGACCAAACCTTTGTGAACTCTTACTGGAGCCGGCAAAGCAATTATGTGAAGATCCCGGGGACAAACACGCACAGCCGTCCGATTATCTTTGCGGCGGGCAGCGACCTTTCCGGTTTCGGCACCACGCCCGACAGCATCCGGGCGACCGTCAACAATATCCGCTCCAAGAGTCCTGGCGCGGCAGGGTTCGTGCATTTTGCTTACGCTGGGCTGGCCGCGAGCGGAGATCTGCTTTTCAAGGCCCTTGCGGATCCGGGGTACCCCTATGCGTCGCCCGCGACCTACCCGGGGCCTTCGACGCTGGTTGCCTTGCCGTCGCCCGACACGACACCTCCCAATCCGCCCGTTGCGGCGGCAGCCAGCGCTTCTGCGCCCGGCGCGGTGGTAGTCACATTCAACCGGCCGGCTGCCGCTGGCGACGGCGACCTGCCAGTGCAATACCGCATTTATCGCGACACGCAATCGCCAGTCCGGGAATATTATGGTAATCTCCAGATGGTGTTCTGGGAGCCGACGCCGTCACGCACATCGTTTACCTGGACAGATGTGCGGCCTCTCACCGGAAATACCTATTATAAGGTGGTGGCCTACGACGACTGGTTCAATCAGGCGGCCACCGCTTCGGTCGGACCGGTAGCCTCGCAGGGTGAGATGATCATCGAGAGCCGGGCTGGCGGGCAGAATTTCGCCAAATACACTGACTCGGGGATGAGCGACAGTACGGCCAAGTCGTCGGCGCCCGGGTGCACGCCGGGGATCGGCAGCCGTTACTCGACAAACGCCACGCTGACAGCGTCGGGGACTTTCACCCCCGGCGTCAGTGGCCGGTTTGACCTTTATGTGACCGTTGATAATGCCTCCAGCCACAACGCGGCCAATACGCGGGTGGAGATCAATCCCGGCGGTTATGTGGGCACTGTCCCGCTGGTGGGCACCAATCCCGCCGTTGGGGATGCGTGGTATTTGTTTGCCAGCAACATTGAACTGACCACCGCCAGTACCATCGTGTTTCGCGAACAGGCGCCTCAGGCCGACCGGTTCAACATGGACGCTATCCGCCTCGTTCCAGCCACACCGCCGACCCCGTGGGAAACCAAACCGCTGCTCTACAATCTGCCACCGCCCTCGTTGGCTGTCGGCAGTAGTGTGATCGCAGACGACGGCGCGGGTCTCGGTGGTTCCGCGTCCACCCTCAACTTGCAGAACTATGACGACGTGGCGGGCGCGACGGCATACGGCACCTACACGGATCCGAGCAATTATGGCCCCGGTGGCTACACGCGTGCAGCCCAGAATGCCGGCAAGGCAAACAAAGCCATGTGGAGCATCGATCTGCCGGTCAGCGGAAAGTATGACCTGAAGGCGTATGTGAAAAACGCGGCGTACACGAGCACGGCGAGATATCAGTTCCGCGCTTACACCGACCGCCGTTTAACAAACCGAATAACTGTCAATGTAACAACCTCCCAAGCCAATCGGGGACTCGGATTCACTGTTGAGGCGGACGGCCAGGCCAATGATGCGGATTCGTACTGGTTCAAGGCTGGCAAGAACTACATCGCCGTCTGGGACGATAGTGGCAACTCGTCATTCCTGATTGCCGATGCAGTGCGCTGGCGGCTGATCGAGCCCGCGGACAAATTTTTCCCGGAAAAGGCGGACCCGTTCACGACCGGCACAATTGAGCCGCCGGGATCCACCGTCGGATGGAGCCCCTTCGGCTTTAATACTCCCGGTTTTGCCTACCCGGAATACGATCCGGTGCGCGGTGCTTACCTTGGTTACATCACGCCCGACCCCTCGCGATTCCGTGTGACAGGCGTCATCGCAAATCTGTCCGAATGGCTTCCGTATTCGGCCGTTGGCGCATCGAATATCGTGCGTGCAAAATATTTTGTTTTCGCAGGTGGCCAGTCCAATCCATCCGACTTCAATCAGATCCCCAATTTACGCCTGCGTTGCCAGAACCGGTTTGCGGTCAACTCCATGCTCGAGGTGTTCAACCACACGAACGATATTCCGGCCCAGACCGCGCTCGAACAGGAACTGCGTCCTTCCTCTGACGCGACCAAGCCATCGCTCTACCGGGTGGATTTTGATCCGGTGGATGTTCCTTACCTTGTGGCAAATGCCGCCACTGAGGGGATTGGGCGCGCGTTCGAGGCCTATGCTCTTTACCCGCAAGACAACGGCTTTCTCGCCATGACAGAAAGCATCATCGGAACCTATCCCGCCTCCGCCATCAGTGCACCTGTGTTGGCGGCCAAAATTTACCGCACCGACGCTACCGACGCCGGCGACCTGAAGGCGTTCAATCCGGCAGCCGAACGCAGTATTTATAATGTTATTCCGTCTCCGATCGAGGGGGGCTTCGCGACTCAGGACTTCACGCCGCCGCTGGCGACCGTCGCCGAAGGTGCGACCGGAGTAACCATTGACACCGGCGCCGTATCAACAAGCCGTATTGGCATCGCCTCGTGCGAATTTAACCCTGACCGCAACACCAACGATCTGATCCGCCGGGTGCGCGTCGAACCCGGCCGCCAGTACAAGGTTCGCTGGCATGTCACTTCCACGCAGCAAACCAATAGACAATCGCAAGTGCGGTTGCGCGCCCGGGCCATCAAGTTCGCCTGGTCTCAGAAACTCGAGATCGGAGGGGCGTGGGGGACTGGCGGCGGACTGTATCCGCTGAACGCGAACAATTCCATCGCGCAACAGGCACTGCCCGGAATCGGCGGGGCTAACCCGGACAGAACCGGTTCGGAGTCCGGCGGGTGGTACACGATGATCGTCCACACCCCGCTCAGCCCTGAGATCCGTCCCGAATTTTCCGACGGAACGCCTATCACGACGCGCATGCCAAACATTTCGGCTCAGGCAGGACCGGGGGTGAATGCCGTCTCCCGGCGCGATTTGTTCTTTGGGTGCGATGTCGTGGACACGCTCAGCGGCGGTGCAGGCGCGCCACTCGAGGCGGGAAACTTCACCATAGACAGGATCGAGGTTTATTCTTACAGTCTGGTGCCTGACTGATAGCGCTTAGGGCGTGGTCTCCTCAGCGTCACATCCCAGTGACAATGGGTTTCCACCCCCGGCTATCCGAGAGGCGGTTCATCATCAGGTTGAACTGCTCCCGGAACAGGAACCGGATTGTGTCCTCGTTGATCCGCCGCGGCGTCGCATGCCAGAGTTTGTAAATGCAATGGCCCATCGAGATGTTGTGATCGGCCTCAAGGCTGTGCTCAAGCCGTGTCACATCGCGATCGAGCAGGTAACTCTTCTCCGCGTAAGTGATGTTGAGAATCTCGTAAATCGGAACGACACCGCTGCCGTCACAGGCTTTCACCAGTTGTTGCGCAATGATTCCGCGCAATAGTTGGGCAAGGCGGACATTAAACTCGCCCTCGTCAAGGCCGCCCGTGGTCATCATGTGGCGAAGGCGCGTCACGGTTGGAATCGCGCCAATCGCGTGGAGCGTGCAGAAGGTCTGGATGCCCGTCTCGGCTGCTGTCATGGCAATGTTGGCGGTTTCGAGGTCGCGCACTTCGCCAATCAGAAGAACATCCGGATTTTTTCGGACTGAGGCGCGCAAAGCACTGAAAAAGTCCGGAGTGTCGCGGCCAATTTCACGCCGGGTAATCAAACACCGATCACTCTGCAGGGAGTATTCCACGGGGTTTTCAATCGTGGTGATGGAGCCGTGACGCGTGTGGTTGATGTAGTCGAGCATGGCGGCGATGGTGGTGGTCTTGCCGCTGCTCGTCTCGCCAGCCACGATGATCAGCCCGCTCTCCATAGTGGCCAGTTTGCGCAGCATGTTGGCGTCAATCCCTAATTCGTCGAGCGGGATAATGTTGCGGCGCAGGTAACGCAGCGCCATATAGAGCCGCCGGCCATTGGCGTAACCGACATTGACGCGGCCCGTCGCCTCGCGGAACTCCAGCGAGAAATCCACATCCATCTTGTCTTCGAACGAGCGCAGTTGGTCGGGGGTCAGGGCTGATTTCAAAATCGCCTCGATGTCCTCCCGGGTCACCAGCGGGTGGTCTTTAACCTCAATGGGCAGCAACTCTCCGTGGATTCGCACGCGCGGCCGCTCGCCCTCGAGCAAATGGATGTCCGACCCGCCGCGCGCCTGCACCAGTTGTACAACGCGTTCCAGCAGCATCAGTCCCGTCGAAACCTGCGCCGAAACACCCGCCTGAACCGCCCGATCTGTCATCGCGTTTCCTCCCTCGTTACGGTCTCCTGTGGGATCAAACTGTTACCATGCGCCAAGGGAACGGTAGAAGGGAACGCCGCATGTTCAAGGGCAACAACACGCTGCCCACTCGTTTCCTCTCGCGATGGGAGTGCCGGCGCCGGGATGAAGGCGTGGCTCATACGCATCTGGCGTAAACAAGTTTTGTGTCTGCCGAAAATGCCTGTGAAACGGCGGACGGTTCAGCCCGTGCTCTGCATGGCGGCTGCAATGCCGGCAATGCTGAGCAGGATGGCTTCGCGGAGATCAGTTATGGCGCTCGCGCCGGCATCGCCCGATTGCTCAGCGCGGTCCCATTGGTCAAGAAGCGCAACTTGCAAACGGTTCAATGGCACAACAGCGGGATTGCGCAAAGCGATGATGCGCGACATCAGCGGGTTGCGTTCGAGCAGTTCCTGCTGTCCGGTGACTTTGAGAATCCAATCCTTGGCGCGCGCGAACTCCGTCGTGAGAGTCGAATGAAACCGGCGCGCCAACCGCTGAGGCCGAACACGCGCAGCATACATGCCTGAAGTGCACAGGTGTGCCCGGAGCAATTCGAATTGGGCATTGTCAGTGATGGTCCGGAAAAACGGCCACTCCCGATACATGGTTTGTAGTCGGGCCAGATTTTCGGGGCTGGCTGAGGCATACCACTCGAGCGCCACCCCAAGGCCGAACCAGCCGGGCAAAACATAGCGGCTCTGAACCCAGGCAAAAACCCACGGAATGGCTCTGAGATCCTCAAGTCCGACGAGATTGCTGCCAGAGCGTGCAACGGGGCGCGACGCGATAGGCAGGCGGCTGATATGCCCTATCGGGGTGGCATGGGTGTAAAAACGCCAGAAATCGGGGTCATCGTGTACCGTGGCTCGATACGCGGCGAACGACTTCTCAGCCATCGAGGCCAGCGCTTCCTTCCACTCGCGCGGGGTCTTACGGAGATGTGGATGTGCTGCCGCCGACAGAACGACAGCACTGGCAATCTGTTCCAAGTGACGGTGGGCAAGCGGTGGGAGACTGTACCGAAAACTGACAACTTCACCTTGTTCGGTGAAACGGATCGCACCGTCAAAACTGCCCGGCGGCTGGGATAGGATAGCGCGGTTGGCGCGGCCACCGCCGCGTCCGACGGTTCCGCCGCGACCGTGAAAAAGGCGCAAACGCAGACCGAACCGCTTGCAGACTCGCGCAAGGCGGTCCTGAGTATCATGCAATGCCCAATTGGCCGCCAAATACCCGCCATCCTTGCTACTGTCGGAATAGCCAAGCATGATCTCCTGAAAGTCTCCGCGAGCCCGCAAATGTTCACGGTAGGCGCGGTTGCGGAATAACGCCGCCATCAATTGGTCGCAGCGCTGAAGATCATCAATCGTCTCAAACAGCGGCACCACATCAATGTCGCTCTGAATGACCGGTCGGCCCCGTTCCCGGTGCCACCGTACCAGCCCTTCCTCTTTGGCCAGAAGCAAAACCTCGAGCACATCGCTAATGCCATGCGTCATGCTGATGACATAGGACGAGATCGAATGGGCTGATATGTAGCGCTGAGCGTGACGCGTGACCTCGAAAACGCGCAGGATGTCGCGTGTGCGCTCGGAAGTGCGCCCGTCACGAGGCAAAAGAGGCCGGGCCTGCGAGAGTTCCCGCGTGAGGATACGCACCTTGGTGGCCTCGTCCAGTTGCCTGTAACGCTGCCCGGACGGAAGCACCTGCGCAATGTCAAGTATTTCTTCTACCGCAACGGCGTGCTCATCGCTGTGTTGGCGAATGTCGAGCGATGCAAGGTGAAAACCGAATGTGCGCGCCTGAATCAACAACTGCGCGAAACGCCCCTCTTGGACGAGGATTGGGGCCCCGGCTTCCACGAGACTGCGTTCGAGGATCTGCAGATCTTCGAGGAACTGCGACGAGTCGTGATAGGCCGGTGGGCGGGCGACAAACGACGGGCCTTCGGCGAGGAAATCCTGCAATTCGCCCAGATGCACAAGACTGGCCTCAAGACGCCGTTGCATGAGTTTCAATTTAAGAACATAGGGCTCGTCCGCGTAGCGCTCGGCGGTAGTGCGGGGGATTGAAACAAACTGAAGGTCGGCCTCAATGGATTGCCGCAGTTCGTCGCTCGCGGGCATGATGCGGGTGCTCACCGTGAGTTCACGCTGCAGGCGCGCCAATTCGGCCGCATAATGGCGCAGCATCATCGTCTTGTAAGAAAGCACCGTATGCCAAGTCACAGCCGGGGTGACATTGGGATTTCCGTCACGGTCGCCGCCAACCCATGAGTGGTATCGAATGAACGCCGGAATGTCAAAGTGTACGCCGGGATACGCCCGGGCGAGGGCGGCGCGAAGGTCCATGTGCAACCACGGAACAACCCGCAGAATCGTGCGCTCGAAATAATAAAGGCTGTTAGCCACTTCGTCCTCGACCGTGACAGCCTTCGCCCGGAGTTCATCGGTCTCCCACAGGGCCGTCAGCGTGCGCCGCAGTTCGCGCTCGGCAAGTCCTGCGCTGTCCAGCGGACGGTCGAGGAAAGGGACCTCTGCGGGCTGCACGCGGCTGACCAGCCATTCGGCGATATCCTGCAGTTTGTCCAACACTGCGCGACGCCGCGCTTCGGTCGGATGGGCGGTAATCGTTGGCCTGATATCAATGCGATATAGCAGATCCTGCACTCGCGCGGCGCGAACGCCCCGCTGGCGCAACTCGGCGATGGCCTCTGCGAGGGACTCGCTGCGCGGGCGGCCAGTGCGATGCGCTTGCCGTTCGCGATTGACGCGAATGATCTCCTTTTGTTCCGCGGTGTTCAGCAACTGGAACAGGACAGTGAAGGCGCGCAGAACGAGGTGAACATTGCGGCCTTGGCGCAGTTCGGGCATTTGGTCGAGCAGTGCGCCGGCGTCGGCGCGGCATCCCTCACGGTACAGGCGGCGCGCAACCTCGATCACGGTGCTGCCGCCTTTTTGACGCAGCACATCCCCCAGCAGTTGATCAATCAAATGGATGTCGTCCGCCAACGGACCGGGCAAGCCGTGCGCATGCGGCTGTAAATTCAGGAATGCGTCTCCGGTTGCGGATGGTGTGTCTTTCGGACGCTCTGACATGGGCCAAGTGCCAATAAGGCAGTGTAGCCCAATGGCAACACCGATTTTTCCGCAATCGGTTGCCAAATGGGCTTTACACGGGCCGCACCCACGCTAACGACGAGGGCCTCATTTGGAAACGCGCAAAGGACGCATTTGATGGTGCCAACCGCTTACGCTCACCGATTTGCTCAACTTCCCCCTTATATCTTTGTCGAACTCGATCGGATGCGTGCTGAGGCTGTAGCCCGCGGGGAAGACATCATCAATCTGGGCATTGGCGACCCGGACCAGCCGACGCCGCGTCCGATAGTCGAGGCCCTGATCGAAGCGGCACAAAATCCTGCCTATCACCGGTACCCGTCCAATGCCGGTCTTCCGGCTTTCCGGCAGGCCGCGGCAGGCTACTATGCGCGCCAGCACGGGGTCAAACTCGACCCCGAAACGGAAATCGCCACGCTCATCGGTTCCAAGGATGGCATCGCCCACATGCCTCTGGCCTACGCTGACCCGGGCGATGTCGTGCTGGTGCCGGAACCGGGCTATCCTGTCTACCGGTCCTCGGCGCTCTTCGCAGGCGCGGAGCCTTACACCATGCCGCTGCGCCGCGCCAACGGTTTCCTGCCTGATCTCGATGCCATCCCGGACGCCATTTACGCGCGGACGAAAATCATGTACCTCAATTACCCCAACAATCCCACGGCTGCGTTCGCTCCGCGGTCCTTTTTCGAGGCGGTGGTCGAGCGCGCCGCGAAGCACGGCTTCATAGTCGTTCATGACGCGGCTTATCTGGATGTGTGCTTCGCCGGAGAACCGGCCATAAGTTTCCTCTCCGTGCCGGGGGCGCGGGAAGTTGGAATCGAGATGTGCTCGCTTTCGAAAACCTTTAATATGACTGGTTGGCGAATCGGGTTTGTGGCCGGCAGAAGCGACCTCGTTGCCGGACTGAGCAGTTTCAAAGCCAACATAGACTCCGGCGTCTTCAACGCCATTCAAGCCGCGGGCGCCGTCGCCTTGAACCAGTTTGACCGATTGGTGCCCCAAATCAACCTTACCTATCACGACCGCGTTAACGCCCTGACGGCTGGGATGGCCGCCCTCGGCTGGGAGGATTATCAAGCACCGCGGGGCACTTTTTATGTTTGGCTGCAAACGCGCGGCGGGTTGACCTCCATGGAGATGACGAAGGCATTGCTGCAAAAAGCGAGCATTGTTGTCGTTCCCGGCCTTGCTTTCGGCGGGGAGGGCGAGGGATTCTTCCGCATGGCCATGACTACCAGCGCAACCCGCATCGCCGAGGCCTGTGAGCGCATTAAGGAAGCCGGTTTATGATACGAAAGATCATCTTAGTAGCGGTCATTCTGATTCTTGCCAGCGGTGCGGTGGCCCAGCGAGGCACCGACGAAACGACCAGTGTCACTTATTTTGACGGGGCAACGACCCGGACGGTTGCTCTGGTGCCGTTCGATCCGGTCATTTATCTCATCACGAAGTTGCCACGCTTGCCGCAACCCAACGCTGCGGTCGTGCGTACCGTTCTTTCCTACCCGCGAGAAGGTCAACACACTTATTGGTGGCCCAAGCGTGGCGAACCGTCCTACGACGGCTGCACCACAGATGTGCTTTACCGTGGTGAGCGCGTCATGACCGGCGAACCGGCTGGCCGGACTTACTGCTGCGGCCTCACGCTCGAGGTTCTCTATCGCGTCCTCGATCGCGAGGAGCGACGAGTCCCGTCGCTGACCACGGAGACAACAGGCCTGTTCAAACACCTTTGGTTTTGCCGCGCTGTAGACGCACTCGGGCCGACAGAGGCCCTTGAAACCTTTGGTATTGGTCGCCCGATCACGAAGGATGATGATGTCATGCCGGGCGACTTCGTGCAGATTTGGCGTCACAATGGCTCGGGGCATTCAGTCGTTTTCGTGGCTTGGGCGATCAGTCGCGACGGAAAGATTGTCGGCATTCACTATTGGAGCACGCAGCCCCGCACAAACGGTATCAATTTCGTCACGGAAGCCTTTGGCGACGGGGGAGACACGATAGACCGCCGACGGACTGGCTTCGCGCGGCTGCTCCCGCCAGACGAATGGCGCGAGGTGGATGCGGTGGCCGCAGCGCGCGAGCGGTTCGGCATCAGCCTCGATCCGGTCGAGGCCAGCAAACCGGCATCTCGATAAGTCGCCATTTGTTCACCTGTAAATTGTTGCAACTCGACAGTTGCAGCGCTCCGGCCCGCTCGTGTATTCGCGTTGCACTGAATTGGTTCTTAACGAAAGGCGCACCCAGCCATGCTTGAAATGAACGAAATGCTCAAGTTGGTGGTCGAGCGCGAAGGCTCGGACCTCCATATATCCGTGGGCAAGGCAGCCGTCATGCGTATCCACGGCACACTGGATGTTATTGATCCGCATGTGCTCACGCCGGAGGACACCGACCGGCTGATGCGCGAGATCACGCCCCCCCGCTACCAGCAAATGATTCAGGAGACGGGAAGCGCGGACTTTGCCTACGCGTACAGCGATCTCGCCCGCTTCCGATGCGCCGTGTTCCGCGCGAGAGGCAACATCTCCATCGTCATGCGACTCATTCCATCAAAGATTTTGTCGTTCGAGCAGTTGGGCTTGCCGCAGGACTCCATCATTGAGGTTCTCAACGCTCACCGCGGTCTCGTGCTGATTACCGGACCGACCGGGTCGGGCAAAACGACGACGCTCGCCACCATGATGGATTACATCAACGCGAACCGTTATGTACACATCATCACGATTGAGGATCCGCTCGAGTACACGCATCCGCACAAGCGCGCCATTGTGACCCATCGCGAGTTGCATGTCGACACGCCGAGTTTCGCTTACGCCTTGCGCGGTGCCTTGCGCCAAGACCCGGATGTCATTCTTGTGGGCGAGATGCGCGACCTCGAAACGATGGAAGCGGCCATCACCGCTGCAGAAACAGGACACCTCGTGTTTGCCACGCTGCACACGATTTCGGCGGCGGAGTCTATCAACCGTATTATTGACGCATTTCCGGTCAACCAGCAGGAGCAAATGCGCGCGGTGCTCTCCGTGGCGTTGAAAACCATCATTTCACAAACGCTGCTGCCGCGCGCTAGCGGCCGTGGCCGGGTTGCAGCGTACGAAATTTTGCACAACACACCGGCCGTGGCCAACCTGATCCGCGAGAAGAAAACAAACCGCATTATTTCAACCATCCAGACCAGCGCGAAACAGGGTATGATCACGATGGACGATTACCTTTTGACCCTCTACAAGCGCGGGATCATCACGGGCGAGATCTGCCTCGAACGGTGCCATTATCCGAGCGAGATGCGCGAGAAGATGATGGGCTTCATTTCCCAGTCCGAGGATCAACCGGTCGGTTAGCCAGCAAGCGGTGACCACCGCATTGTCCACCGGTTCGGCGGTGCGCGCTGCGGCGCCCAGAGGGCTTGTGGGGCTGGGTGCCGTCTTGCTCGGTCAATCGGCCTATTCTGCGGCATATATTTACCAGACATCGTTCGTGGTTGGGGAGCGGCGCGTTTTCTGTCTGTTGGACGACGCCATGATCTCCATGCGATACGCCCGACATTTCGCCGCGGGTCTCGGCCTTGTCTGGAACCCGGCAGGGGAGAGGGTTGAGGGGATCACCAACCTCGGGTGGACGCTGATCATGGCACTTGTCCACGCTTGCGCTGGCAGGGATGGACACGGCGCCGGAACACCGTGTCTAATGGTTCAGTGTTTGTCTCTCGCCATGCTGCTTGCCAATACGGTGTTCACCTTCGCCGTGGTGAAGAAACTCGTCCCGCGCTCTTCGGATGCCGCTGTTTTTGCTGGTTTCGCAACAGCGGTCTTTTATCCACTAAATACCTGGGCATTGCAGGGTCTGGAGGTTGGTCTCCTGGCCATGCTGTTCAGTTGCGCCGTGTGGTGTGTTCTGGGCTCTGATGCGACTCTGCGGTCGGTGGTCACGCCGGCTCTTTTGCTCGCGTTGGCTGTGCTCGTTCGTCCTGATGCGGCCCTGGTGGGGCTGGCGATTATTGGAGCAGGTGCTGTTTGCGCGCAGCCTCGTGCGCGTCTTTACCGCATGGCGTGGGGGAGCAGCGCGATACTGGTCGCACTGGTCCTTCAGACTGCGTTCCGTCTGGGTTACTATGGCGATCCTTTTCCGAATACCTATTATCTGAAAATGACGGGATTCCCGGCGCATTTGCGCTGTGCACGCGGTGCAGCCTATACGGGGTATCAAGTGCTCGCCCTTTTGTGGCCCATGGGACTGCTCGCGTTGCTGGTTCGTCTGCGGGGCTTGCGCCAAGGCGATGCGTCCATGTGCATCCCCCGTGCCCTTGCGGTTCCCTCCGCCGCGTTTGTTTCGGCGTGTGTCTACAGCGTCTATGTTGGAGGCGACGCTTGGGAGGGGATTGTCCTGACAAATCGTTATGTCACACAGGTCGCCCCGTGTTTTTTCGCTGTCTGCGGATGGTTCGCGGCATGGTGCTGGGATCGTCGAGCCGCCTTCTTGCGCGGCCGCGCAGTGTTTGCCGTCATTGCAGGACTGATTGTTGTGCTTATTCACTCACAAACTGGCGGTGCTGCCTTGGGGCGCTGGCTCCTGTTGGAGCGCCCCCCATTCGTCGAAGATAATATGCGCAATGTGCGTCTGGCCCTCTTGTTCGAGCAGGTGACTGCTCCGGGGGCCCGTATTGCCATAGATTATGCTGGCACCGCGCCCTACTTCTGCGACCGCGAGTTCGTGGATCTGCTTGGCAAATCAGACCGGTATGTTGCTCGCGGGATGATGCATAGGGGGATCCTTGCCAAGCCCCCTTGGTTGGAGTTCTACCCGGGGCATCTCAAGTGGGATTACGCGCACTCGATTGGCCGTTTGCGACCCGATGTCGTCTGCGCCATCTGGCGCCGCTCGATTGGCGACTCACAGCAGCACTTGCGCGGTGGTTATTGGCACCTGCCAGTTTTGGGTACGGACACATACTGGCGAAAAGATTCGGGGCGGATTCACTGGGACCTGCTGCCCGGCACACTGCGCGAGGTTCCCCAATGACGCGGTTGCTGAATGCCCGCAGACCATGGCACTAACACACCTTTGAAGCCATGGCACAATCTTCTGACGAAAATCCGAACCGGCGGGCTGCTCGAGAGGTGGTCGAGCGCCTGAGATCCCTGGGCCACGAGGCTCTCTGGGTTGGGGGGTGTGTTCGAGATTTGCTTCTCGGTGCGGAACCGGAAGATTATGATGTCGCCACCAGCGCTTTGCCCGAACAAGTAGAGCGAGCGTTCCCTCACACAGTGCCTGTGGGCGCCAAGTTTGGCGTGATACTCGTGGTGCTCAACGGAGTACCCGTCCAGGTGGCAACCTTTCGCGCTGAAGAGGATTATAGCGACCACAGGCGTCCGGATGCTGTCCGGTTTTGTGATGCGCGCACGGACAGTCAGCGCCGTGATTTTACCATGAACGGATTGTTCATGGATCCAGCGACCGGCCGGGTGGACGACTATGTAGGCGGGCAGGCAGACATACAACGGCAGATCATCAGGTCCATCGGCGATCCGGACAAGCGATTCTCGGAGGATGCGTTGCGGCTCTTGCGCGCTGTCCGCTTTGCGTCTTCCCTCGGGTTCGAAATCGAACCGGGCACTTGGGACAGCCTGGTGCGTCATGCCCCTCTTATCCGCGAGATCAGCGCCGAGCGCATCCGGGATGAATTGCTGAGAGGTCTCACCCGGCCCCGTCCACATATATTTCTCGACCTGTTGGACCGGTCCGGACTGTTGCTTCATATCCTTCCGGAGGTCTCAGCACTCAAGGGATGCGAGCAACCTCCACAATTCCATCCCGAAGGCGATGTTTTTGTCCATACACGCCTGATGCTTCAGCACCTGAAGCCGAATCCGTCGCCATCTCTCGCCTTGGCGGTGCTGCTACACGACATTGCCAAACCGGTCACTCGAAGCGTCACCGATCGCGTGAGGTTCAACAACCACCATAAGGTCGGGGCAGACATGGCCGACGCGATTTGCCGGCGCCTCGTGCTGCCAAATGATCTGCGCGAGCGGGTGGTTCAGATGGTGCTGCGCCATATGGACTTCATCAACCTCGGGCGCATGCGCGAGAGCACACTGCGCCGGTTTCTGGCTAGTCCGAGCATAGAAGACGAGGTGGAATTGCACCGCGTGGATTGCTTGGCAAGCCACGGTGATCTTCAAAATTATGAGTTCGCCCAGCAGCGTCTGAACGAGTACCGGGCCGAACGCCCGGGCGCGATGCTGCCACCGCCCCTGATCACGGGGGAAGACCTCATTGCTGCCGGCCTTCAGCCGGGGCCTGCTTTTGGCCGGATTCTTGCTGCAGTACAGGATGCGCAATTGGAGCAACGCGTGACGACGCCGGCCGAGGCTCTGGAACTGGCCAAGTGCCTCGCTTCGAACGAAAAGCCGGGGACTAAAATCGTTGACTGTGACAAAAAGGCCGATGAGGATAATTCAGATGTCTCTTGAGCAGCAGTCAAAGCACCAGCGCAAGCGGCGCGTGCACCATTTCCCCATGCTCAAACAGCGGGGAAAGAAGATCGTCATTGTCACAGCATACGATTATCCGACCGGCTTGGCGGCTGATCTGGCCGGTGCGGATGCCATCTTGGTCGGAGATTCGCTCGGCATGGTGGCGCTTGGCTTTGGCAGTACGATCCCCGTCACGGTGGAGATCATGATCCATCACACCGCGGCGGTCAGCCGGGCGGCGAAATCGGCATTCCTCATCGCGGACATGCCCTTCATGTCATACAAGATTTCGCCGGAGCAGGCATTGCAGACGGCGGGGCGCCTTGTGCAGGAGGGCGGCGCCGAGGCCGTAAAACTGGAGGGCGGCGAGGAAGTTGCGCCAGCCATTGCCAAGATTGTGGCTGCGGGCATCCCCGTGATGGGCCATGTCGGCTTGATGCCGCAATCAGTACACCGGCATGGCGGTTACAGGGTTCAGGGCCGCGACGAAGAAACCGTGGGGGAACTGCTAACCGCCGCGAAGGCCGTGGAGGACGCTGGAGCGTTTTCCGTGGTCTTGGAGGCCGTGGATCCCGAGGTGGCCGCCCGCATTACGGCGTCGCTCAGCATTCCGACCATTGGCATTGGCGCCGGTCGCCAATGTGACGGTCAGGTGCTCGTGTTGAGCGATCTGGCCGGGATGTTGCCCGGGGACCCGCCCAAGTTCGTGCGCCGTTACGGCACGGTTTTTGAAGCACTTCACCATGCCGTGCAGGCGTTCGCTCAGGATGTGCGCTCCGGAGCATTTCCCGGCGAGGAAAACGAGTATTAGGGAGCGGCGTTTCAGAGATTTCAGGGGTTCTTTACACCGTTGAGGAAAAGGATCAGATGAACCAAACACAGGACTGCTACCGCGGCGCCCTCGTCGGGGCCGCGGTGGGAGATGCGCTAGGCGCGACCGTTGACGACCTGCCGAGGTCGGAAGTCAAACAGAAGTACGGTGTGCACCGGGAGATCGTGGGTGGCGGGCGCCTGCAGTTGAAACCGGGCGAAGTCGGCGTGGACACTCAACTGGCTCTCGCCGTCTCCGAAGCGCTCATTGCCAACCCGGATGTGGACCTGAAGGAAATCGTCAAGCATCTGACGGAGTCGTTTGCCAAACTTAAAGGCGGCAAGGGCGCCGGGCCGACGACCCGCGCCGTGCTCGAGGCTCTCAAGCCGCGCGCGAAAGACCTTTTTGCGGCTGCACGCAAGGTATGGCAGCAAGGAGGGGATGTGGCCGGCAGCGGTTGCGTCGTGCGAGTCGCGCCCATCGGTCTGCTGCGCCGGGTCATGTTTCAGGAATTGATCTCCGAGACAATCAGTGTGTGTCGCTTGACGCATTTCGATCAGCGTTGCGTGGACGCCTGCATCGCATTCAATTTTGGCATTTCTTACCTCACTTCGGGCAAGGATCCATCAAAACTCTTGTTCAAGACCTGGCGCTTCCTCATGGACGCCCGCAGCAGCAAGGAGTACCGCGAAACTGTGGGCGAACAGGAGCCCCAGCAGGACATGGTGAGGTTTCTCAAGCAAGTGAACGAGATTCAATACGACGACTTGAAGGCCAACGGCCTCGCCATCGAGACGACGCAGGCGGCCTACTGGCTGGTTCTCAACGCGATTGATTTCGAGGAAGGGCTCGTGCGTGCCGTGAATCTGGGCGGCGATGCTGCCACCCTCGGCGCTGTGGCCGGGGCCCTGCTCGGGGCGCGGTTCGGGGAGCAAGCCATCCCCGAACGCTGGTTGGCCTCCATTACGATTCGCGAACAACTTGAGAAAGCGGCGGACCGCCTCTGCAAACTCGGTGAGCCGAAAAAATAAGGCACAGCCCCAGCCGGTGCCGAGTTTCGGATTGAACGCGACGAAAACGCTCAGCCACAACACGGGCGCATTAACCGACAGGAGCACGGACGCATGCTGATGGGACGCGTAGTCGGAACGGTGGTCTCCACCCAGAAGGACGAGGGCATGGTGGGCTTCAAATTGCTTGTCGTGCAAAACCTCGACTTGTCCATGAAGTTGACCAACAGTTATACGGTTGCGGTGGACGCCGTTGGCGCCGGCATGGGTGAGGTGGTCATCGTGGTGCAGGGCAGCAGCGCGCGCCTGACGGATCAGACGAAGAATCGTCCGGTGGATGCGGCGATCATCTGCATTGTGGACTCTATTGAGGTCGAGGGCCGCCGGATTTACGAGAAAAACGAGGCGCCGGTCCCCACCGCCGGCCGACGGTGACCTTCGACAGCGTGGCTTTTCGACTCGCCACCACGATTTTTACGCACTGCCTGCTGCACCCATCGGATAAACCCGGTGCGCGCTTCATCCCGGCAGTCGCGTGGATGGCCGTGATTTTCACACTGTCCTCGATTCCCGGGGATCGGTATCCGCGCGTGGATTTAGCCAACGCCGACAAGGGCGTTCATGCGCTACTATTCCTGCCGGTGGGGTGGCTGTTCGCCCGGGCGGCCATGGCCGGTGCTGAGTTGCGTTGGCGGCTGCTCGCTGCCATCATCGCCGGTGCGCTTTACGGGGCTCTGGACGAGTTCCATCAGTCGTTTGTACCAAAACGGTCATGCTCTCTGGCCGACTGGCTGGTGGATTTTCTGGCTGTAGCGGTCGGAGCCGCCATGTGGGCAGCGTGGTGCCGGTGGCGTACACGCCGAGGCATTTCCGGTTGCATTGATACGGCCGAGTCGCGCCCATAGAAGCGCCATGAAAATGCAATTACAGCGGCAATCACTCCTCGTCGTCCTCTCCTCACCGTCAGGCGGCGGCAAAAGTTCAGTAGCGCGCGCTCTCCTGGCGTCCGACCCGAACATGGCTTACTCCATCTCGGTGACGAGTCGCCCGCCGCGCGGCGACGAACAGCCCGGATGCGACTATCATTTCGTTTCTGAACAGGAATTTTTTTCTTTGATCGAGCAGAACGCCTTCTATGAATGGGCGCGCGTCCATGATAATCTCTACGGAACCCTCAGAAAACATGTGGACGAGAAACTCTCGCAGGGACGCGATGTCGTGCTTGATCTCGATGTTGTCGGCGGCCTCAACCTTAAAAAGGCCACTCCGCGGGCCGTCCTGATTTTCATCCTTCCGCCGTCGTTCGAGGTGCTCGAGCGGCGTCTGCGCGGGCGACAGACCGACTCGGAGGAGGAAATTCAGAAACGCCTGCGCAATGCACGCAACGAACTCAATTTTGCCGAAAAATACGATTATGTGGTTCTCAATGAGGATCTCGAGGCCACCATTGCGGCCATCCGCGGCATCATCGAGGCGGAGCATCACTCGACGCGTCACCAGCGCGTGTTGATGACGCCATAATGTCCTCCCTCCGCCGGCCATGTATTGAAAAGCGTTTGTCCGCCCTCCGCGCTTCCATGGAAAGCGAGAGGCTGGACGCCTTCCTCGTGATAGACCGTGTAAACTCCTTATATTTTACCGGGTTGCATTGCAGCAACTCGATCCTTGTCGTGACCGCCGAGGCCGCAGTTTTCCTGACGGATTTCCGTTATCTCGAGATTGCCCAACGGGAATTGACGGCGTTCGAGGTGCGTCCGCTCACCCAGCACACGGCCAATGAATTGAAGACGCTACTGCGCCCGCTTAAGTTGCGTCGGATTGGGTTCGAGGGGTCTATCACGGTCCAGACCCACGCCCGTTTGGCGGACGCAGCCGGACGCGCAACGCTCGTTGAGGCGGGCGCTGCCGTGGCACGCCTCCGCGCTCTGAAAGACGAAACCGAAGTCACCTTGATCGCTGCCAGTCAGCGCACCAATGAGCGCATCATGCGACGCGTTCTCGCGGCCGTGCAACCCGGCGTGACAGAATCGGCCCTGGCACGGGAAGTCCGCCTTGCACAGATCGAGGCCGGAGTAGGGGAGGGATTCGAGACGATTGTGGCCAGCGGCCCCAATTCCTCCCTGCCCCATGCTCGACCCGGTATACGCCGACTGCGCAACGGCGACTTTCTCACGCTCGACATGGGGTGCATCCGTTGCGACTACCACAGCGACTTGACCCGGACAGTCGTCCTGACGAAGGTCTCCCCGCGCCACCGCGAAATCTACGAAATCGTACGCGAGGCCCAAGAACGCGCTCTCGCCGTCGTGCGTGCCGGCGTGGCTTGCCACGAAGTGGATGCCGCTGCACGCAGTTTTATCACAGCAAGGGGTTACGGCGAGTATTTCGGTCATGGACTCGGTCACGGCGTTGGGTTGGCCATTCACGAGGCTCCAACGCTTAACCCGCGATCCCATGATGTGCTGGAACCCGGAATGATCATCACGATCGAGCCGGGAATCTACATTCCCGGCTTCGGAGGCGTGCGAATCGAGGACCTTGTTGTCGTCACGGCAAAAGGTTATCGCAATTTGACCGTACTGCCTAAGCGGTTGCGCGTGTTATGCGCATAAGCAGTCACAGCCTGCGCCGCAACGGGCGACAACAATGCCGGCTCCGCCTGAGCGTTAATGCCCTTTGTTGTGTATGCGCAGCGGAGAAGGTTATCCACGGCGGGTGTCGGCGCCTGAGCGTTCATGCCCTTTGTCATGTATGCGCGTCGGGTGGCGGCTCGCATGGCAGCCCTTGACCCTTGAAATGTAGACTCGCCGGCTGCATAGTTGTTGGTAACCATGAATGCACGACGCCTCAAACGACTTGCCGGCCTCGTTGTTGTGTGTGCCTTGGGCTTGACCCTCGCCACACCCCTTGCGGCCGAGCCGTCGCTCGGGCCATTGACGGTCTTGTCTGTGCGTTCAAAGGATAATCGGTCTGTCGCCTTGGCATCAACGCCTGTGGGCAACAATCTGTTTGCGGTATGGGATGGTATCGTCGAAGGCCAGCGGCGGGTCATTTTTCGCGAGCGCTTGGCAGGGGAGTGGCTGCCGGAAATGCTTCTCGACTCCGATCCAGCGGCTCAGCCGAATTCAGCCTGCATTGCCTCAGATGCTGCCGGCAACCCATGGGTGGCTTGGCGCGCTCGCATGGACGGTCGGTTCCAGCCCGTTGTGGCAACGCGTATTGGCGGGCGATGGATTCACTGGTTCCCAACGGAAACAACCCTCTGGCCAAAAGGTGACGCAGAGGAGGTCTCCATTGCCGTCACCGACTCGGGAGTTCCGTGTGTTGCTTGGCAGGAGGCCATTGGCGCTGGCTATAGTGTGCGC
>JAOAAY010000072.1 GCA_026418615.1 Candidatus Sumerlaeaceae bacterium
CCGTTTTATTGTCTAGTCGTTTTGTTCGCGCGGTGGCGGGGTGAGGTCGAATGTTTCGCCCGGGGCAAATTCGCGCCGGGGGGAGGCAATGATGACGGCGCCCAGCCGGGGATCGTATGTGGCAAGGGCGCCCGCGGGCGAAGCATGGAGCGCGTGAAAGGCCAGCCCGTAACGCCACACGGGCGCACGACCCTCGAGGATGACCAAAGCCCCGCGCGGTATGTCAGGTGGCGCCGGTAAGGGGTCCGTGGGCGCGACGGGCTTATCCACACCAATACAATACCAAACCACGGCCGCCCCACGCACCGTGGTGCCGGATCCATGTTCGCCAGATTCCACTACTTAATCACCTCGCGCAAAAGGTTCAGTTCCTGCTGATCATCGCCGTCTGCTCTCGCAAGTTGACCCAGAAGGTAGGGGGTAAGGAGAACGCAATGTAGGCTTTTTTGGCGGCCTCGTACCTTCTTAGCAAGGTCGGGCTCAGGGGAGTTTAGGTCTAGTGGTTGCGGTCTGGCATTCTTGCTCTGACAGTACACACTGAGATCCGTCGTTGCGAACAAAATCTTAGTTCGCAAGGCGCGCACGCGATTGACGACAGAATCCAGTTTATACGGGGTTTCAAACTGAGGATCGTGCGCTAAACCGGATTTGCACTCGATGACATGGAGGCTATGATTGTGTACAAACACCACATCGAGTTCGTTTCCCGAGTCGCCTGCTGCAGTTTGACTAATCGGATTGATGTCTACCCCGCGATGCACATCCCACAAGCCCAGAGCCTTGGCATGCTTGCGGAGGAGGCCAGCAACAAACACTTCGAGCCAGCCCCCCGTCAAGAAATCACCCAAAAACCCGTCGGGTTGACCCGTCATGTAGCCATCGTTATCCACCGAGACCTGCGACAACGGCCTATCGCACAGGAAAGCGCGCAAGGGAGTGACCAAGTCCGGCAACACCTTTAGGTCACCGGGCTTGAGATCGGCTTTCCCGTCTCTCAGGTTGGCCCACAATTGTTTGCGCTGGTCGTCGTTCTTTCCCGGCAAGACAACCACGGGAGAGTTCCCTTCCACGGCTTGTGCAACAAACGCGCGAGCAACATCGTCAAGTGTCGCGGGCCAATTGTCCATCTCTTCGTCTATATGGTTTGTGAAGCCGTAGGCGCTCAGGAACTCGGCGCAAGTCGGCTTGTGTTCAAGCGTTGTCTGTGGTCCCTGAGGAAACTCCTGTAACTGGTCGGGAGTATTGGCATCAATGTAAACGAATCGCGCGTCCCAAATGCGAAACACTTCGTACGCGGCAATGGACATGACCTTGGTGCCGCCGGTGAGATTGACGATAACATCCTTCCCTTTGACCTCGAGTTCTTGAACAATTCTCCGGAATGAGTCGGCACAGTCCAGGAACGAGGCCTGATTTCCGAGGGGATATATGCGGTGTTTGTCTGGTGAAGCGTAGTTGAGACCGCCAAGGCGCAAGGCTTCAAGGAAGTTGTCCGCGGTTTTTTTTGTCTTCATGGCATCGGTCTCAACCATGACGACTTGCGCCGGCCGGAAGTGGTGGATAGGGAGAAGGTTGGGCATCGGCTGATCGGAGAGCAGGCAGACCACGGCTCGGACGGGAGACGGTGTTGGGGGTTGGTTTGTCATCATTCACTCCTTTCAGCGTTCTCTACGGTTGCAGCCGGGATTGGGGGTCACAGGTCAGGTCGCGCAGGTCGCTGCGCCGGAAGCGAAGGTCGGGCAGGAAGGCCATAAAGGCGCCTTGCCGTGGCACTGCGGGATCCCGAGGCCAAGCGGGTCCGGGGCCTGCAAACTCCGCAAAACCACAAGACGCCTTACCACATTAATCCGCGACAGATGCGCCACCGCGATTCTCCCCGTGCCCGCGTCCCAAATTCGTCAGGCTGAAATTCGCGGGTTCACCTCTCGCCTGTCATGGGCCTATGTCAAGAAACTGTTTGTGCTGACATGTTTTCATTCGCAGCGCATCCTCGCTGTTTTTGACGCAGGATGTGGCCACTGTTCTGACAGGCGCGATCGGGGGCGGGGCCGACCTCGTGGCTGTCGCGCGGGGGGGCGGCGGCGTGCGCCGACGGTGCGGCCGACTGGCGGAGGCGCGGAGCGCGGGCTGGAGCTGGCGGTCGGAATCGAACCGACGACCTGCTGATTACAAGTCAGCTGCTCTGCCATCTGAGCTACGCCAGCACTGGCCGCCTTTGCAATACCTTGGCCGGCGGGGGCGATTCAAGCCGCCCGCGGCCGGGTGCCAGCGAATCAGTCGCGGACGCGCTCCAAATCGAGTTCCACGCGCGTCGTCTCACCGCGTCGGATGCGCAGAACCGCTTCGGCAGTCCAGTATCCATCGCGCTCGACGCGCACACGCCTCATGCCGGGCTCAATGCGCCGGAAGACATCGGGCGTGCGGCCGACACGGCGACCGTCAATGTACACATCGGCGCCCGAGGGGTCGGTCTGAATGGCGAGGGCGCCGGAGCGGTCGTCGCCCCACGAGCCGCCGCTGCCGCCCCAGTCGCCGCCGCTGCCGCGGGCGACGAATGTGGCATAGGCCTCGACCATATCCGGGCTACCCGGACCGACGACGACCCCGCGCAACGAAGTAGCGCGACCTTGGAGGGCCTTGGCGCCGCCCCGGGCCGACGGATACGGATCGGAGGCGCTAAACCGCTGCCACTCGCTGAGGAACGGATAGTTTTTTCGGAACGCGACAAGGGTCAGGGCGTTTTGGCCCGGCGGGCCGGAAACCGTCAGGCTGTAACTCGACGACGGGATGGAGCGCGTCCGGTTGGCGCGCACAAAGTTCGACCGGTCGTAATAGTTTGGAAAAATCTGCCGTTCGCTGCCGTCGGGACCGAGGCTGAAAATGTACACATAGGCATCCTCCGTGACGCGGAAACTGATCCGGATGGGTTCGCCGATGTTGTAAACGGATTTGCCCACCCATATGCTGGCGTCAAAGGGGGACATGTCCGGCGGGCCGACCTCCACGCCGCGCGGCTGCACGGGCCTGCCCGGCCGCTGCATGGTGGCGGGCTGCGCCAAGGCCGCTGCTGTACAACTCATCGCGCAGAGGACAACGACAACAGCCATGCCGGCGGTGCGTCGAACTCTCATCATACCTGCTTCCTTTCCAGGAAATCCATCCATTTTGCCGACAGGCGCAAACCTCCGCACCCGATGGTCTCATCATGATTATAGACTGGAACCGTCTTTCTCAACAAGGGATTCTGAAAAATTTTTCCCGGCGCATCAGGCAAATGCCCGGTCCACGATCTCCCGCCGGGGTGGCCGGGTAAACAGGCTGACCAGCGGCACAACAACAAACGGCGCGAGGATGGCCGCCGACGCAGCGATCGGCGCCTTGGGCGCACCCAGCCGGAAGAACAGCACAAGGGCCACGACTACGCCGGTCAGCAAGCCGGCCATGGCGCCTGCCGCTGTCACCCGGCGCCAAAAAAGCCCGTAGATGTACGGCGCGGCAAAGGCTCCCGCGATTACACCCCACGACACCGACATCAGCGTCACAATCACCGCAAACTCGTAGCGGGCAATGATGTACGAGACGGCCACGAAGACGGCACTCGCCGCACGGATCATCGCCACCGATCCGGCCTTCGAAACCGCCGGATTGATATGACCCTTGTAAAGGTCAATGGCGACGGACGACGCCGACACCAACACCAGACCCGACAGGGTGGACATGGAAGCCGAAAGGATCAGCAACAGAATCAGCGCCATGAGCGCCTCGGGCACTTGCGTGCGCAGGAGTTCAGGGATCAGCCGATCCGTGTCGGGCTTGCCGTTGACGATCGGGGGCGAGTCGAAAAACACATGGGTCAGGGCGCCCGTGTAGTATGCCGTCACCGCCACCAGCAGCGAGAACAGGAAGGTCACGATCGCCGCCTTGGGGATGACCGCCTCGTTTTTCACGGCATAAAATTTTTGGACCATCTGCGGCATGCCCCACACGCCGAAGGATGTCATGAAAACCAGCGCGGCCAGCAACAGCATGTCCGGCGGCGCTGAGGCCGAATGCTCAGCGAAGCGCTGCTGAACCGCCGTCACCGCATCGAGGGGACCGCCTGCCTTGGCCGTGAGAATCACCAGCATGGCTACGCATCCGAAAATCATGATCACCCCTTGGATGAAATCCGTCACAACGATGGCAAAATAGCCGCCAAGCACCAGATAGACGCCCGTGATGGCAATCATGACGAGCAAAGCAATGTCGTAGGAAATCCGGAAATTGACCTCAAACAGGTGCCCCAGCCCCTTGAAGACAGAGGCCGAGTAGGCCGTCAGGAATAAGAAAATCAGCCCCGACGCCAGCAACTTGAGCGGGGCAAAATCGTAGCGCTCGCGCAGAAACTCCGGCATGGTCATGACATTGAGATTCTGCGTCATGCGCCGGGTGCGCGGCCCCAACACCAGCCACGCCAGCAGCGACCCCACCACCGCATTGCCTAGGCCGATCCACAAACCGTTCAGCCCGTACCGCCAGCCGATGCGCCCCGCAAAACCAATAAACAAGACGGCAGAGAAATAGGTGGTGCCGTAAGCCAACGCCGAAACCCATGGCCCGATCGAGCGTCCCCCAAGGAAAAAGTCGTTCAGCGAATCCGTCCGGCGCATCCCCCACAGGCCCACGCCGATCATCACACAGAGAAAGACCACCATCAGAACAAGCGCAAACATTTGCCACCTCCGCACCCTTTTGGCATAGCGGGGCGGCCGAGGTCATGAAACCCTCGGCCACCGGAAAACGCTTGTGTCTGGTCGCCGCAAATGCGGGTGTCAATGCATCGGGTTGGAACCGGCATCGGGCAAATCGTGCGACTGACACGGCCATGCCGGTGGTATGAATGGCACGCAGACAGGCCCGCCACTGTCTCTTATACACATCT
>JAOAAY010000073.1 GCA_026418615.1 Candidatus Sumerlaeaceae bacterium
AGATGTGTATAAGAGACAGGTATAGTTTATCTACACCTCTTACTATGGCGGTTCTGTCCCTTACGTGTATGTCTGCCCCCATTCTCTGAAGCTCTGCCACATGCTGGAAACGATTTTCAAAAATGTTTTCCCTTAGCGCTGAAATGCCGTCCGCAACGCAGCAGAGCGCCATAGGGGGGGCGTGGGGGGGGGGGGGGGGGGGGGGGGGGGTGGGGTGGTGAGGGTTGGCCGCGCGCGGGCGCCCGTATGGGGTGGTGGGTCTATGCGGAGGATCAGGCGTCTTACCTAAGTCGCTCGGTGGGTGGGCGGAGTCACGACGCGAGGGGCACTTGTTTGGGTCTTCGCGCCAGCGGGCCGACGGTTGTTTGACGCTGCGGTTGTGGTTGCTTGTGGCTTGTGGGGGGGCAAGGCTGGGTTTGTCATCATGTGCCGGAGGGTTTGCTGATGTTTCGTTTCAAGTGGTCTTGCGTTGCGTTGCTGTTGGTTGCCGTGGCGTGGCCGGGGGCTGCGCTGACGGTGACGATTTTGGATCCGAAGGATGGGGTGTCGTCAACGACGCGGGGGGCGGCGAACATTTTGGGGCGTGCGGAGGGGGCGACGACGGCGGTCGTGGGGGGTGTGGAGGTGCCGGTTTATGCGACGACTTCGCTGTTTGTGCGCGATCAGGTGCCGCTGGAGCCGGGGGTCAATACGATTGTTGTTGAGGTACGCGATGGTCGGGGTGCGCGGGCGCAGACCTCGGTGACGATCACGCGCACGGAGGCCCCGCCGACGCCTGCGGTGTGGCAGGGGCCGGAGGCGATTGACCGTGAGAGCCTTGAGCCGTCGGAGGATGTGATTTTGATGCGTGGCGATGTGCTGCGGGTGGGGTTCCGCGGCTTGCCGGGGCAGCGGGCGGCGTTTCGGCTGCCGGAGGGGCGCTGGGTGGACATGGTGGAGGAGGCGGATCCGGCTTCGACGGAGCCGACGGGGCGCTATCGGGGCCACTTGGTGGTGACGGCGGATGCGGAGACGACGCTGGGGGCGCTGCAGGTGAGGCTGACGCCGACGACGGGGACGGAGGCGCTGGCGGAGGCGAAGGGCCGGGTGGGCACATGGGCGGCCGACACGGTGCGGCTGGCGCGGGTGGTGAGCGAGACGGGGGATGTGTTGCACGGGTTGCACGAGGTGCGGCTGGGGGGGCCGTTTCTGGCGGAGTTGCCGCGGGGAACGATCGTTCAGGTGACGGGTTTGTCGGGGCGTTATTACCGGGTGCGGCTGGCGCCGATGGTGGAGGGCTGGGTTTTGGCGCGGGAGTTGGCGTTGCTGCCGGCGGGGACTCCTCCGCCGCATATGTTCTTTACAAGCCTGTCGGTTGCGGGCGACGACACGGGCGACACGGTGACGATTCCGTACTCGGCGCCGGTTCCGTTTGCGGTGGAGTCGGGCACGGGGCCCGGGGGTCGGGCGGTTTTGGACATTGATTTGTTTGGCGCGCATCATGCGGCGACTTGGATTTCGCATTTGTCGTCGGCGAAGGTGGTGCGCGAGGCGACGGTGCGACAGGCGGGGCCTGACCATGTGCGCGTGCGGGTGGAACTGGCCGACCGGCAGTTGTGGGGTTACCGGTGCGAGGTGACGACGGGTGCGCTGCATGTTCGCGTGCGGGCGCCGCGGCCGGCGGAGCCGCGGCGGCGCGGGCGGCCCGATTTGCCGCTGCGGGGGCTGGTCATCGCGTTGGAACCCGGCCACGGCGGGCCGCGCAATGTGGGGGCGCGGGGGGTGAGTGGCAGCGAGGAGAAGGAGATCAACCGGCTGACGGTCGAGGCGCTGAAGACGAAACTGGAGGCGCGCGGTTCGACGGTGGTGGTTGTGCGGCGGGGGGATGAGGACATCGGTCTGGGCGAACGGGCGCGCCGGGTGGTGGAGGCCGACGCGGATTTGTTTGTCAGCATTCATGCCAATTCTGCGGGGACGGACCGGGGGTATCTGCGGGCGGGCGGTTTGTCGAACTTTTACAAGCATGCCTTCAGCCGGCCGCTGGCGGATGCGATTCACCGGCGGACGCTGGCCGCCACGGGTCTGCGCGATGCGGGGCTGGTAGGAAATTTCAATTACACGCCCATCCGCACGGTCACCTGGGCGCCGTCCATGCTGGTCGAGCAGGCGTTTATGTCGAATCCCGAGGATGAAGCCAAGTTGCTCGACCCGGCGTTTCGCGACCGGATGGCGGAGGGCATTGCCCAAGGGATTGCTGATTTTGTGCGGGAGGCGGGACGGGGCGACCGGCTGCGCGACTGAGGGGTGCGGCTGGTCTGGCGGGGCAGGGCCTTTGATGGGCTTGACAGGCCGTTCTATTCGCCGGAAAACCTGAGTCATCCTCCGCGGAGAGTGCAGACCTTGGCTACGAAGAAGGCGGCCGCGACAGGCGGCAAGATGTCCGCAGTGAAGTCGGGATCCAAGCAGGCAGAAGCCGAACGCTCGGTTCCGAGGGTGAGCGTGATGACGGATGTCGTGCTGTTCACATTCGAGGACCAGCAACTCAAGGTGCTGCTGGTGCGCCGGGCGCATCCGCCCTATGAAGGCCTGTGGGCGTTTCCGGGCGGGTACCTTGAGGAGGATGAGGAACTGGAGGCTTGCGCGGCGCGGGAGTTGAAGGAGGAGACGGGCCTGACCGGCGCGCGGTTGAAGCAGGCGGGCGCTGTGGGGACGGTGGGCCGCGATCCGCGGGGTCGCAGTGTTTCCATTGTCTACTTTGGCGCTGTCTCGGCCGAGATTTCGCGCCCGGTGCCGTCGGATGAGGCGGTCGAGGTGGCGTTCCATCCGGTGAAGCGCCGCCCGCGGCTGGCGTTTGACCACGAGCAGATCCTCAAGCAACTGTTGAACCTATTGAAAGAGGAGATCACGCGCAGCGAGATTCTGTTCGACTTTTTCCGGTCTGTGATCCCGTCGGCGGACATGCTGGCGCTCATTGAGCAGATTTGGGGGACGACGGCCGACCGCCGCAAGTGGGATGGCTGGATGCACTCGCTGCCGTTCCTGCAGGAGATGAGCGGGGGGCAGCGTTTCCGGCTTGACCGGACGGAGATGCGGCGCTGGCTGCGGACGCATCCGCTGAATGTAGGCACGCTGTTCAACTCGTGACGGCGGGGCGGCCGCGGGCCGCGCCGGAAGGTGTGGCATGCTGAGGGGCGCCCTGACGGACTATGCGGCTGCCGAAGAGTTTCTTGGCTCGCTGATCAATTACGAGCGCCGCCCGCCCGGCGCGCGGGATTACGGCACCAAAGCGTTTGATGTGGCGCGGTTCCGGGCGCTGCTGGCTGCGCTGGGCGATCCGCATCTGGGGCGGGCCACCGTCCATGTGGCCGGCACGAAGGGCAAAGGTTCGACATGCGCGATGCTCGCGGCGGTGTTGACGCGCGCCGGCCTGCGCACGGGCCTGTACACCTCGCCTCACATCGAGCGCTACACGGAACGGATCCGCGTGGACGGCCGTCCGATCGCCGACGCGGATTTTTGCCGGTTGCTGACGCGCCTCGCGGCTGTGCGCGCCGGCGAGGCGGACGCGGCGCCCGGGGCGGCGCGCGCGGGTTACCGGACGGTTTTCGAGTATCTGACGGCGGCGGCGTTTTTGCATTTTTCGGAAGCGGGCGCGCAGGCGGCCGTGATTGAGACGGGACTGGGCGGACGGCTCGACTCGACGAATGTGTTCGAGCAGGCGGGCGCCGGGCCGCTTGTCACTGTGATTACGGCTATCGGTTTTGATCATACGCATATTCTGGGCGACACGATCGGGAAGATTGCCGCGGAAAAGGCCGGTATCCTGCGGGCGCATGGTCGGGTGGTGCTTGGGCCGCAGCCGCCCGGATGGGCAGAGGAGGTGCGGGCGGTGGTTCGGCGGCGGCTGGGCGATGTGGGCGGGTGCGCGGCGTATCTGGACGCGGGGGCCTCGATCACGGCGCGGCCGGCCGGGGACAAAGGTTGGGAGTTCACGCTGGCGCCGGACGCTGAGGTGGCGCGGACGGGGCTGGCCGAGGCGCTGCGGGGCGGCCTGACGCTGCGGCCGGCGCTGGCGGGCGCTCATCAGGCGGACAATGTCCGTGCGGCGCTGGGCGCGCTGTTGCTGCTTGCGCCCGGGGTGGAGGTGGCGCCGGAGGCGGTGGCGGAAGGGGTGGCGTCTGTGCGCTGGCCGGGGCGGTTTGAGCGGGTGAGCGC
>JAOAAY010000074.1 GCA_026418615.1 Candidatus Sumerlaeaceae bacterium
GCCGGTTTCAACCTCCTCGGCGACGGCCTGCGCGACGCCCTCGACCCAAAGTCAGGGCGACACTAAGGGCGGGGGCGAAACAGCCGAGCAACTAAGAGGCTTATTCCGGATTCCACTGATCCACAATTTTGTCTGTTTCTCGCTCGCGAACCTGAAAAGACACCGATGTGATTTCAATGCGAGCCATCGTTATCTCGAATACAATGTCCTCTATATTGCGGGTAACATTCTTGGGTCCAACCTGATACAGTACGCGCCCAGATTTTCTGTCCACAACTCTCAGATCAAATGTTCGCCCTTGCGCATAAGAGCATGTAACGACGACATGCCAAACCTTGTTACCCAAGGATGGTGGAACGACTCGGGTTACTTCTGCAGCGAAATCGGCGTCCAGCAACAGTCTGCTCCGCAAAGTCTCAACCGATGACGGATTCGTGTAAAAACTGGTATTCTCATCATCGATTGTTTCGTGACGCTTGGCGGTCTGAGGCAAATCCTCTCCGGCAGCCGAGGAAGGACCAACTGTCCCCTTGTGATCTATTCCTTTGTACTCCGGTGAAGAAGATTGGCGGGCAGACTTTGCTGAGTAGCCTTCCCCAACCGCACGGCTGTTACTCGCAAATCCTTCGCTCCCTCCTGATGTCATAACTGAAAGTTCCTTGTTGCCTGGATTCCCTTGTTGTTCGCAACCTTGACACCCGGTGATACTTGTCACCATCACTAGAATCAAGACTCGCCAGACCACGAGCCAAGCAATCATCAATTGGCGATGGCAGAAAGCCAATTGAGGATGTCTCTGGTTTATCACTGGACGGGTGCCTTTGATCCTGAAGTGCTAAAAATTACTATTTCTGTGGGCTCTGTATTAATGACGAACCCAACCTCTATTCCCGACCTATACATCGCCTCGCGTATGCGGACAAAATCCTCAAAACAGTTGGGGCGAACATGACAGGCGATGTAGTGCTCATCTCGATGGAAACGCGCCACAAACTCAGCGGAAAGAGTTGGCTGGCTGAGGACCTCGGAAACTGTGTAGCCAACCGAGTTTGGTCTGCAAACAATTTCTATTTCAGGTAAAATCTCGATACTGATCGTATAATGAGATGACCAAAAAAAGGGATATGTTAGCGAGCGCTCGATAATACGGACATAGCCCGGCTGATCAAACATAAACCAAGCCATTTCGGTCTTTGGTGTCTCCCGCATTACAGGCTTGCGTGATGATAGTTGTGCTCTCACGCCTTGGAAGGCTTTTGTTTGCTGGCGAAGTGCACCTAACATGTCTTGTTGAGCAGATATCTCCTGCGACAATCTAATGCGCTCGCGCGTTTCGTCGATCGCATTCTGTAATTCGGCGATTCGCCTATGCAACGGTTCCGTTTTTGCTTGGTAGGCTTGCCAATTCTCAGCGGCCGCTCGGAGTTGGGCAGCCTCCTTGAGCATTCTATCAACTGTCGCGGAATCTTTCTCAAGCTCTGCTATTCGCCTTGCTAGCCCGGAGTCAAGAGAGCGCTGGCTTGTTGTTATAGCCAGCAAGGTGATAAAGAGAATGACACCAACGGCGCATGCGACAATGTCGAGAAATGAAAGACTTGTTTCCACACCGACTTCGCGCCTGCTCATGGCTGTGCGGGCCTTTGCGGTGTGGATGACAAACAGGACAGGATACTGTCCCACGCCTGAGTGTAGGGCTCAATTCCGTAAATCAGTCCGGCGCTTTTGATCGAGGCCTCAAAGTCGCGCAGTGCCATCACGCCTTCCGGCTTCACAATGAAGAGGATGTATTCACTCGATCTGCGTGCACGCATGCTACTAAGCAATTGTTCCCATTCCTCCGACCCAGGCTTTAATGGTCGGCCTTTGCCTTGGAGATCAATCCCAGCATCGCGATCGATGACGATGAAGCGAGGTGCCTGGCGAACTGTTCCGGAGGCACTGGCCTGTTGAAAGGGATTCATCACGCTGTCTCGAGCACGCCTGTATTCTGATTCCACTGATTCCAACTCTTTGCTGCCGATCGAATGCTTGTTTCGCAATTCACTAAGATTCGGCAGGTTCTTCGCGTTGGCTGCAAGACTGGCGAGGGATTGCTCCAGCGCCTGAACCTCCTGCTGCAAGTTTTCGCCATGTTTTTGGCCGGGTGTCGCTGTTTGTTCGTGCCGCGCCCATGCGTTGGCCATTCGGCTCATCTCTTGCGCCTCAAGCATGTTCTTGCCGGCTTCGGCCCTCTGCCTTTCCAAATCGGCAATGCGATGCAACGCTGCCTCGTTACTATATGACCGGCCAACTTGCAAAGCGAAAACATTCAGAATCAGCAGCAAAATGCCGAGTGTACAGGCGAAGACATCAAGGAAGGAAATTCCGAACACCTGCGGAAGGGAGCGTTGATAGAGTCTAGCCTTCACTGATCGCCCTAATCTTGTGTCTGTCCAGTGGGAACGCATGCATTGCCGGTGGGCTTTGTCCGCGATGGCAGAACTACTGACTGAACAACGAGATCTGCGCGTACCCCGTCAACTGCTAGCCGTTCAAGCACTGTATTGAGCTGTCTAATAGTATCGTGGAGGAGTTTCATCTGTGTGTCGTTGCAGGTAAGCAGGGTGCGAAGTTCGGTGACAACATGTTGTAAAGACTGTGACACAACTTCCAGTTCATGGCGTGTGACAGCATGTTCGCGAAGCCACGCCCGGTGCTCGTCAGCCAACGCTAATGACGCCTGCATCGCCTGCACAATCTGGGTAAGGCCTCCGCTTTCCGCAATAGATCGCGAGAGGGTGCTGCCGTCCTGAGCAAGTTGCGTTAGCGCCCTAGCCACGACCTGCTGGGCTATCTCTTCAAGGTTAGTACCGTTCCCATTGTGTGACTGGATAACAATAGTTGTGCCGCTACATACCGACTGAGCATGGGAGCCGTGCAAATAACACTCAGCAGCCGTGGGCTGCTGAGGCATCTGCGACGCAACACTCGGGCTTAGAAATCGGTGCCCGCAAAGCCGTGCCTTGAGAGTCGTCAGGCATGTGTGCTCAAGTTGGCTGACGAGAGCGATTTCCTGCCTGTCTACCACTGCCATGCCAAGCGCGAGGAAAGCCGTGAGGCAAAGCGCGAGAAATGTAGTATCAAAGGCTACTGCCAACTGGCCGCAGATTTGTACAAGGTTGTTCTGAATATCCGCGGTCGTGCCTCCCGCGCCCATGACACTCCCGAATCCGGCCACGGCTAGCGATATGCCTAAGACAGTACCCACGAAGCCAAGCGTGGGTATTAGCCACATCAGGTAGCGCACCGGGACATGAGTTGATTCAAGTTTCCGTTGTAGCAAACCACAGGCTTGTTCAATCGCACCATCCAACTCGGCTCCACTGGCCGCTGTATCACACCGGGCTGCCACCTCCAATCCCACTTGGCCAACAACGCTGGGACGGCCCCAAACGCGGAGGCGGTCAAGGTATTGCCTGAGATCGCCCGCCGGGAATCGCGCACCATTTGCGCCACGCAGGATCTTGAGAAAGCGGCGTTCGTGGCGCAAGATTGGCAGGCGCAAGAGCAGTAACGAAAGACCGATCCAGAATCCTAAGGCCTCTAGGTGAGGAATAATACCTCGTTTGAGCAAGATATCGTGAACAAAACGAACTGAGTCGTTCGATGACCAGAAACGCATGGCATTTATAAGTACTGCAGTAGTTACGGCGTAAAGGGCAATGCCAAGGGCGACTCCTAAAACCCCGACCCCATGCACCGCCCAAGGTTCGTGCCGGCACTCCGGCTCATCTGAGCAAACCTTCATCCAAGTCTCCCTGTTCCCCGCTGCAACCGACCCGATGTCATTGGAAAGCAACACTGGGTCGCGAGTTGTGTTGCGTTTATATGCGGAATATAACTTTGCCTCGGCGCGGCATGTCAACATTAAGTTTTTCTTGAAAGGCCGTCATTCCCGCGCTGTGACGCTGATGCGCGGGTCCAGGACCGCGTAAAGGATGTCCACGAGCAGGTTCAGCG
>JAOAAY010000075.1 GCA_026418615.1 Candidatus Sumerlaeaceae bacterium
ATGCGGACGGCGAGGGAAGCGCCGGGAGTGTTGCTGTGGTTCTGAATAAGGAATTGTGGCCGGCCGAACGCGGACACGCGGCGAGAATCGGGCTGTTTTACCGCGCTGTCATCTTCTGTAACGAGCGACTGCTCGAAACCAGCGATTGGGAGAATGTGCTCCCCTCCTCCCAGTTCACCGGAGCGGAGGATGCCTTCTATGCAGATAATTTCTGCCGTGTACGAACCATCTACAAAGATCACGCGACAACGGCAGGGGGATTGCCAGTATCCTCGGAAACATTCCGGTATCAGGGCACACGCGCGCTTGGTCGCCACTGCTTCCAGCGCATCACCACCGTTGTGACCCATGTCGAGCCGCTTGCGCGCAATTGGAAACCCGAGTCCGTCATCGCGGCACTCAGCCCCAATCTGATTCTCCATCGCGACAACGCAGCCCCCATCAGGACGCAGCCACAGTGGTATGACGAACTCACCATCACATGGATCACCCGTGCCTTCTTCGCTGCGGGCATGGTCCTGCTGCTAATCGCTGCATGGAAGCGACGGCAAAGGCATTCCTGAGCCATGAAGGGGGCACGAAACACCGCGCTCGTGATGGCTCCGTATTCCCTACAGGCGTGACAGATGCTGGCGGCGCCAGCCTTGCAGCCTTCGAGGTGACCAAGCGCCCGCCCAAGGGCTCCTTTGTGAAAACCCCCGACGGCCGCACCTTCGAAGTCCCCAACCGCGGCCTCGACGCCATCGAGGCGGCAGCCCGGTCGCTTGTCCAGTAAATCAGCCCCCATCAAGCGGACGCTGCACCCCGCAAACCCATAACACGCCCGGCCACCGGCGCAGTCGGCAATGGCCGCGAAGCGCCTGCAGAATTTCCTTGATTAACAATTCCCCGTTGTTGATGGTCTGGCGCTGAGGCAGGCTCTCCGAGTTCTCGCAAATATTTGACGCATCGCGTCTCACGAGGAGAAGCCAGATGAAACCAAGCACGCTCGCCCAGTCTGGGACGGCCTTCCTGCTGGCAGCCGCATTGCTGACGACGGTCGCAGGGTTTGGATACACATTTCCCGGATGTACGGGAGCATGCTCTCCACCAGAAAAGGGATCGGATTGCTCCTCACCAGGGCCGGGCACCGATTGTGGTGGTGGATTCGGTTGCGGCTGCAAGAATCAGACAGGAAATCCGCGCGTTTGCGATTGTCGCTAATGACAAGAACTTCTAATGTTGCCACCGTGCGAACCGGCGCTGGTACGATCGCCGCCGGTTTGCAGGCGACATTTAAATACTATACAGCAATCATTGCCGGCATTTTTCTCGTCCTGATCAACCATTGCCAAGCGGCATTGTCACTTGGCGAAGCCGTGGAGATAACGGCAATCCCCCGCATGTCAGTGCGCGCGACCGTCACGATCGAAACCAGCGTGACGCAAGGCTCCGGCAAGTACTTCGAGGGCCATCCAGTGGTCACGGCGCATGTACAGGCATGGTATGACAGGCCTCACTGGCTTGCCTATGTTCAACTCGACACCGATCAGGCGTGCTTAGTCGAGGGGCATGGCTGGAAGCCAACACGGTACTGGACCCGCGGTGACAAATGGCTGTTCGGACTCAGCACATGGGGCATCAGCGATTTTGTGCGAGAAGTAACCCCTTGGTTGGCATCGTACGAATTCAGCGAACTGCTGCGAAAACCGCCACACTCGGTCTTCCATGTGCGCACCGGCTTCGACGCCGTGACCACGGGCAGTCTGGCTGTGGTGTTGGACGAACGGTCCGTCCCGGCTGACCGAAACCGACCGCAGAGGATTGGCCTCTTTTATCGTGTTGCTGAAATAACTGACAGAGTACTGACTGGTAGTAGTTACTGGGATAATATCGTGGCGGCGTCGGGTTACCCGGGCGCAGAGGCCGCTTTTTACGCTGACAATTTTCTCCTCGCTCGAACCACTTACAGAGACCATGCGACAACGGCTGGCGGATTGCCGATGACTGCGGAAACATACCGATACCAGAACTCGCAGGCGTTGGGTCGCCACTGCTTCCAGCGCATCACCACCGTTGTGACCCATGTCGAGCCGCTTGCGCGCAATTGGAAACCCGAGTCCGTCATCGCAGCGCTCAGCCCCAACCTGATTCTCCATCGCGACAACGCAGCCCCCATCAGGACGCAGCCCCGATGGTATGACGAACTCACCATCACATGGATCACCCGTGCCTTCTTCGCTGCGGGCATGGTCCTGCTGCTAATCGCCGCATGGAAGCGACGGCAAAGGCATTCCTGAGCCATGAAGGGGGCACGAAACACCGCGCTCGTGATGGCTCCGTATTCCCTACAGGCGTGACAGATGCTGGCGGCGCCAGCCTTGCAGCCTTCGAGGTGACCAAGCGCCCGCCCAAGGGCTCCTGTGTGAAAACCCCCGACGGCCGCACCTTCGAAGTCCCCAACCGCGGCCTCGCCGCCATCGAGGCGGCAGCCCGGTCGCTCGTCCAGTAAATCAGCCCCCATCAAGCGGACGCTGCACCCCGCAAACCCATAACACGCCCGGCCACCGGCGCAGTCGGCAATGGCCGCGAAGCGCCTGCAGAATTTCCTTGATTAACAATTCCCCGTTGTTGATGGTCTGGCGCTGAGGCAGGCTCTCCGAGTTCTCGCAAATATTTGACGCATCGCGTCTCACGAGGAGAAGCCAGATGAAACCAAGCACGCTCGCCCAGTCTGGGACGGCCTTCCTGCTGGCAGCCGCATTGCTGACGACGGTCGCAGGGTTTGGATACACATTTCCCGGATGTACGGGAGCATGCTCTCCACCAGAAAAGGGATCGGATTGCTCCTCACCAGGGCCGGGCACCGATTGTGGTGGTGGATTCGGTTGCGGCTGCAAGAATCAGACAGGAAATCCGCGCGTTTGCGATTGTCGCTAATGACAAGAACTTCTAATGTTGCCACCGTGCGAACCGGCGCTGGTACGATCGCCGCCGGTTTGCAGGCGACATTTAAATACTATACAGCAATCATTGCCGGCATTTTTCTCGTCCTGATCAACCATTGCCAAGCGGCATTGTCACTTGGCGAAGCCGTGGAGATAACGGCAATCCCCCGCATGTCAGTGCGCGCGACCGTCACGATCGAAACCAGCGTGACGCAAGGCTCCGGCAAGTACTTCGAGGGCCATCCAGTGGTCACGGCGCATGTACAGGCATGGTATGACAGGCCTCACTGGCTTGCCTATGTTCAACTCGACACCGATCAGGCGTGCTTAGTCGAGGGGCATGGCTGGAAGCCAACACGGTACTGGACCCGCGGTGACAAATGGCTGTTCGGACTCAGCACATGGGGCATCAGCGATTTTGTGCGAGAAGTAACCCCTTGGTTGGCATCGTACGAATTCAGCGAACTGCTGCGAAAACCGCCACACTCGGTCTTCCATGTGCGCACCGGCTTCGACGCCGTGACCACGGGCAGTCTGGCTGTGGTGTTGGACGAACGGTCCGTCCCGGCTGACCGAAACCGACCGCAGAGGATTGGCCTCTTTTATCGTGTTGCTGAAATAACTGACAGAGTACTGACTGGTAGTAGTTACTGGGATAATATCGTGGCGGCGTCGGGTTACCCGGGCGCAGAGGCCGCTTTTTACGCTGACAATTTTCTCCTCGCTCGAACCACTTACAGAGACCATGCGACAACGGCTGGCGGATTGCCGATGACTGCGGAAACATACCGATACCAGAACTCGCAGGCGTTGGGTCGCCACTGCTTCCAGCGCATCACCACCGTTGTGACCCATGTCGAGCCGCTTGCGCGCAATTGGAAACCCGAGTC
>JAOAAY010000076.1 GCA_026418615.1 Candidatus Sumerlaeaceae bacterium
TACATAGACAGGTTGATCGAGTACAACGCGGAATTCTTGCGTCCATTTAGAGACCATTTCATCGCGATTTCTCCAGGGAACCACGAGCGGTCTGTTCGGCAACACCAAAACATTTGCTTGACATCGGCGCTGCAACGCCAATTGGGCTGCGCCATGTTGCCGTATGAGGGCTATGTGCGGTTCCTTGTGAACCTCAGCGGGCGCAGGGGAAGTGTGGTTAAGTACCATCACCATGGGTTTGGGATGGCACAACGCAGCAAGGGCACGCTGACCGCTGACATCATTAGTTCGCAGCGGCCAGACGCGAACATTGTGCACCTTGGCCACAATCACAACAACTACATTGTCAGGTTGCCGCGCGAGCGATTAAACGCGAAGGGACGCGTTTATACCGATTGCTGTTGGCATATTCGCACTGGCGGATACAAGCCGACATCAAACAGTGGTGATGGCTGGGGGGTTGAGCGCGGACACGGGCCTTGTGCCCTCGGTGCCGCGTGGCTGAGGATTCGGGTTTCCAAGACGGGAAATTTTCTTGACATTGTCGTAGACGCGTTCCACGCGTCATAGCAACAAGCCAACATGAAAGCCCAACTAAAAGCCCCGTTCCCGTACTTTGGTGGCAAGAGCCGGATCGCCGAAACAGTCTGGCGCGCGCTTGGTGATGTTCGGAATTATGTAGAACCGTTCTGTGGCAGTGCGGTGGTTTTGCTGGCACGGCCAGACTATGACCCGACGCGGCACGCGGAGACCATCAATGACGCCGACGGGTTCGTGGTCAACTTTTGGCGTGCGGTGCAGTGGGCGCCGGAAGAAACCGCCAAGTACGCAGATTGGCCGGTGAATGAGGCTGATCTGATTGCAAGAAACGACTGGCTGTTTGCTCAAAAACAGTTGCTGCTCAATCGGCTGCGGAGCGACCCGGAATGGTTTGACGCCAAGATCGCCGGCTGGTGGTGCTGGGGCATGTGCTGCTGGGTTGCTGGGAGGTTTTGTAACGAAACGATCAAAACGGCGAGGAAGCCCCGTCTTGCAGGCATTGGGGTCGGGATTAACGCAATCGTTGCCCCAAACATCTACGACTGGTTCGCTGCGCTGAGTCAGCGGCTGCGGCGCGTGCGTGTCGTATGCGGAGACTGGCAGCGGGTTGTAACGCCTGCCGTCTTATGGTATGGCAAGGTCACAACAGGGATATTGCTTGACCCGCCATACGGCGATGGGGCCAAATGCGACCGTCAAGTGTATTCGCGTTACGACGCATCGGTCTCTTCTGCCGTGCGTCAGTGGTGCCTTGAGCATGGCGATAACCCGAACTACCGGATCGTGCTCTGCGGATATGAGGGTGAGGGGCACGAGGTGCTGGAACAGCATGGATGGCAAAAGGTTGCGTGGAAGGCATCGGGTGGCTATGCCAATAAGCGCCGTCCCGGCGAAAGCCTGAACCGCTATCGCGAACGGTTGTGGCTGTCGCCCGGGTGCGCAGGTAAACTGTTCGCTTGACAAAAGCGCAACCATCGATCGGACTGCACAGCAGCGTGCAACCAGAAGGAGGCAACGATGATAGAATTCGACGCAGTGAAGGAAGTGCTGGACAGAGAAATTGAAGCGGCCGAAGCGGCAAGGGCAAAGATGGCGGAAATCGTTGCAGGGAAAGTGGATCCTGCCGATGTAGTCGAGATTGCCTGCGAGTGGAAGGCCACATTGCTGGTGATAGATGCGTTGCGCGGATACATATCGCTTACCGAAGAGATGGGCGGCGAATATGTAGAGTACGCCGCCAGGAAACTGCTCGGCGACATGATATTTCTGGACGCTTCGTGGGATTGCCCGCCCCCTGACTCCAGATCCCGGAAGATCGCGAGCGAAAGGCTTGCTCGCCTGCTCTGTTAAGCCTCACGCTGTTGCCAAAGCGCGAGGTGCTTGATTAGGCTGGCCAAGCCCCCTCGATGTGTTGACCTGTGTGGTGGAATAGGCGGGTTTTGCCTTGCCTTGGACCGTGTTGGCGGCAGTTGGCCGTTGACGATGAATAAACTTGGCGGGTTGCTGTTTTCCTTGTGTGCGGGTGGGACTCAGGCGCTCGCGTCCAAACCCTCCCTTCGTCCCTCCCTGACCCCGACCGCGCAACGCATGAGCGCTGGGCCCACCCGCTCGTGGTCACTTTTGGTAAAAGAAAAACCGTTCCAAATCTTCCGGTTGAATCCGGATTCGTTGCGCCATTTCCTCGATGCGTTTGCGGCGAGGTCTCGATCTGCCGATTCGCCACGCACGCGCCGTGTTCTCAGGAACTCCAAGCGCGTGCGACAACGCGCGAAATGTGCGCACGCGCGCCAATCTGCATAGGGCTCGAAAGCGCAGTCTCATTTCCAAAGACACGCTGCTCGTGGGCTTACGCCCACGCTCGCAAAAAAAACTTGCCATGCCGCAGAATACACTTGCAATATGCGCATATTCCTGGGACTGAAGGGAACGATGAACGAAATACAAACAATTATACGCCGGCAGAACCTTGGGCGCGCGTTTTCTTTATGGCTTGAAGGCAAGAGCCAATTGACGCGCGACACATATTTGCGCGACTGGAATGCCATGGTGCGGTGGAGCAACGGTGACGCCAGATCGTTGCTGTGTGTGCTTTGCGACAAGGAGGCAGCAACGGAGGCCTTGCTTGCCTATCGGGCGCACATGATAGAGTCTGGGTTGGCGCCGGCGACAATTAACCGCAGGCTGACGGCGATCCGGAGCCTTGTGCGGTTATTGGGGATGGTTGGGATGAGCACCGCCGAACCGGGTGTCGTGCGCGGGGTCAGGTCGAGGCCATATCGCGATGTGCGAGGGCCAAGCGCAAGCGACATCGGGGCGCTTGTGGAGTCGTTGCGGTGCGATGCTTCGCCGATTGGTCGGCGCACCCTTGCGGCCGTTCTACTCATGTATGAGTGCGGCCTGCGGCGCATTGAGGTGTTGCGGCTGGTACTTGAGGACTTGGACCTGCCGTCTCAAACCATTCGCGTCTGGGGCAAGGGTGGCAGTCGTGCGGAAAAGACTGCCATTCCGATCAGCAAGGAAGCGGCAACTGCCTTGCAGCGTTGGCTTGAGGTTAGACCAGAGGTCTGCACAGATATCGTGTTTTGCAGCCTTTCTGGGCAAATGATGAGCGGGCCTGCCTTGAACGACAGTGTGGCAAAGGCGTGCAAGAAGGCTGGCCTGTCGAGGCGGGTTCGGCCGCATGGATTGCGCCACGCTGCCGTGAGTGCGTTGGCGCATCACTTCGGGCTGAACGATGTCGCCACATTTGGCCGTTGGCGCAATGCCACAACCGCGTCCTACTATATGGACGCGGCCAATGACCGCCGTCCTGAATACACGAGTTTTTTGCAGAAAACCTTGAAAGGAGGTTGCAATGAATATGAATGAGCAAATAAAAGGCATCGCTTGGATAAGCGATGACGGACCGCCGCAGTGCCCGTTTCAGGGCAATGTGGCGTGTTACCGTGATCCGGGGTCTGAACCGGTTCTCACCATAAGCGGGGAGTATGCAAGTGCCCCGGGTATGGTAAACCTACCGTTTATTATGCGGCTCGCAGAAGCCGCATATTCAACGATACTATGGGAGGAATAGCATGTACCGTGAAAAACCGCCACACACATTGTCCGGCGTCTATCAAATCCTCGTTAATTGGGATAACGAGACACCGAGACTAACCATAGATTATGGGAGGCGGGTTAAGGAGCCCGTCCGCACAAAACATGACATGCTTTGCGCAATAGAGTCGTGCTCCGGTGGATATGGCGCCGACGCCGC
>JAOAAY010000077.1 GCA_026418615.1 Candidatus Sumerlaeaceae bacterium
CTCCAAGGGGGGGCCTGGGGGGGCGGCTTGGGGCGGGGGGAGGCTTTGGGGTTAGGGTGGCTGGGCTTGAGGGCCGATGTGGTCTTTCGGCGCAAGGTGGCGTCGTTCCGTCACGACTGGCTTGCGCACTCCAAGGGGGGGGCTCTTCNTCTTCGCTCCGGGGGGCTTTTCGAGCGGATGGCTTGCGCATGCCAGGCGGGCCCTAGCGGCAAAATCTGATACCCAGGCGTTTGTTTGATACCCGCGCGATGACTCGACACTCGCGCAGAGTTCTGGTGCCTGTGCGCATGGGTTTAATGTCCGCGCAGAGTTCTGGGCCGGCACCGCCGCCGCCTCGCGCGAGGCGATGGCGGCCTGCCCGTGCGCATGGGTTTAATGTCCGCGCAGAGTTCTGGTGCTCGCCCGTGTGTCTGGTGCTCGCGCGTGTGTCTGATGGTCGCGTGTAGGACTGTGCCCTACGCGAGATTTCGCTGTTGACTGACGCGTTATTTCGTTGCGGGCGAGGCGGTTTATTGTACTAAACTTATCTTCTATTCCTAGTCTATTTTGCCCATTCGGGAGGGTAACGGACATGAAATTCGGGAGGGTAACGGACATGAAAAGGTGGCTTCTGGTCTTTTTGGTTACGGCGGTGGCTTCGGGCTGTTGGGCGACCACATTGAAGGTGGACGGACCGGGCGACGGGGACGGCGACTCGGTGGATGATTTTGACGATATCGCGTTGGCCATCACGAACGGGCTGGTGACGCCGAATCTCGACGGTGACGGGGCGCCGGATGTGATCAATGTCGTGGTGGACAGTCTGGCGATGACGAACGCGATCAATGTCAACGGCAACACGACACCGGGGCATACTGACGATATCACGATCAACGGTGATGCGGACGGCAACGGGACGGTGTGCACGATTACCTGGACGACGCCGACGGGTGGCATCATCATTTCAGCCGTGGCGTGGAACTTGGACCTTGCACCGAACCAAGATGTGGTGATCCGGGACTTCCGCAACATCCCGGTGGATCAGCCGGTGGTGGCTGCGGCCACGCAGAATGCCGGCGTGCTGGTCGTAGACGAGGCGAACGGCGCGGCGAACGCCAACGCGACCGTGCTGCTGGAGCGCTTCTCGTACACGGCTTCGACTGCCGGCAATGTTGCCGTGAATCCGGACGCGGCCGCGCCAGCGGATGTGACCCGGTGGCGGGATGTTTCGGGCAACGGGGCGAATCTTGCGTTCCAGTCCACGCCGGGCGGAGCAGGTAAAACGATTACAATGCGGGATTGCACCTTTGCGCACGGCGCTCAGGATCAGGTTTGGTTTTACATTGACGATGGCACGGTGGCGACTATGACCCGGTGCCGGGTCTTGCGGGGGGTCGCAGGCAGCGTCATTGACGGTCTCGGGGCGACTGATGCGGGTAGCCTTGTCTTGAATTTGACGGACTGCGAGTTTGGATTTCACGACAACCACGGCGTGAACGGTATTGACGGGATTGCGGCTGGCCGGGCGAATGTGACGGTCGGGCCGGGCTGCGTTTTCCAGAACAACTCATTTCGCGGTTTTGAGCAGGGTGTGCCAGATGCAAACATTTCGTTTGCCGGTTCGGAGCGCAAGCCAGTGATTGTGCGCAACAACGGTAACCGCGGCATCCGGTTCAACAACGCCTCGGCCGCTCTCGGGGCGTCGTCGTGGTTGCAGGTGTACAGTAATTCTGTTTACGGCATCGAATTGCCGGCCATTGATCTGAACCTGGTGTCGCCGTCGTTCACTCGCTGCCTGTTTGCGAACAATGGCGACACGCTAACGCCGTTTGCGCAATTTCGCGTCGCGGATGCAAACACGGCAGCCGCCACCATAACCTTTAACGATTGTACCTTCCACGATGTGGGGCGCACGGCGGCCGTGAAGAATGATGTGGCGACAACTCACGCGCACATGCTCGTCGCCAACACGGCCACGGACCTGGTCACATTCAACTTCAACCGGTGCATCTTCTCCGACGAGACGAACAATGATGACTTTGTCTTTGTGACGACGGCGGGCGACAATAACACGATGAACTTCACGAACAACGGCTTCCCGTCGGCTGGGCCGTTCCGCGTGGGTTCAACTTCCGGGACGCTCGACTCGACCGGCGGCGTTGGGAATGTGTTCAACCAGACTGGGACGATTGCGAGCGACCCGGCCTACACGACGACGACGGTGACGAATTACCGCGCGTTCCATGTGACCGGCCCGTCGGCGAGCGGTTACAACAATGTGGGTGGCATCAATGTCAGCGGCTATGGCAAGTTTGTGCCGGTGCTCAATCTGTCTGGTCTTTCGTTCACGACGGACGGCAACCCGGCGGAGTGGCTGGCAGATGTGGCACCGGTGGGGAGTGGACCGCGCGATTTCCGGATCCTTGGCGCGCAGCAGGCGATTTATAACGACACGATTGGCGACAACACGGGCGATGGCGATTTTGTCTCGCCGACCGACGGCGCCTTCTCGAACTCGGGCGTGGACATTAAAGAGGTACGAGTGGCCACCGACGGCTCGAACCTGCGGTTCCTCGTGACGACGAACGGCTCGAGCCCGACGGGCTTTGGGCCGAATTTCGAGACGCAGGGCTGCGTCGTGGCGCTCAGTTACAATGCCAGCGGTACGAACCAGTTCGTGTTCCAGGATGGCAAGATGACGATGACGACGGACCTGACGCACGACTCGTCATTGATTCTGAACGAGACGGCGTCGGGGCTGCAATTGGCCGGCAACACTTCGGGTGCGAGCGGCGCGCAGGACGAGGCGAACAGCGCGTTTGAGTTCACGCTGCCTTACAGCGCGCTGCCGATCGGGATTGATACATTCGATATGATTGTCGGACTTGGCCATGCGGCGGGCTCCAACTTCCGCAAGGTGAACGACGGCGCGGCCGGCGCCTTTGAGGGTGGCAACGGAGCGAGCGCGGTTCGTGCGGCGGACAACGACAACCCGCGGCTGTATGATCTCGCTGGCGCGGAGACCGCGGCGGGCCAAAGCGATGACTACATCAACACGGAGGGCCCGGCCGGGTTCCCGATGATCCGGTCGTCGTTCCTGACCTTCAAACTGCAGGTGCCGGTGCCGGTGGAGATGACAAAGTTCCTTGTGGACTGACGCGCCTGCGCGGAAGTCTTCGTACAGCCCGGCCCGCTACCTCCTCCAGTGGCGGGCCGGGCCTTTTTCTTTGTTTGTGGCGGCGCGGAGTGGGACGGCAGCGCGACGGGTTAGCGGGTGCGGGCGCGCTCGGTGAGTTCCTCCTCGATGCGGCGCAGGGCGTGCTCGGCGGTGTGGAGGAATTCAGCGTACTGCTCGGGAGTCTGGGCTTCGCCGTGCTGCTCCCAGTCTATGTATTTCTTGCTTGTTGCGAATTCGTTCAGGAGGGCGCGCTGGGGCTCTTCGAGACCGGGAGCGGCGAGGGCCGCAGCGGCGAAGTTGTCGAGGATGGCGCGCGCCGACTGGATGCGCTGGGTCACGGGTAGGGCGGCCGCGGCGGGGTCGGCGGTGGCGGCGATGTCGCGGCGAGCGGCTTCGAGGGCGGCGACGAGGGACTCGGGCAGGGCGCGGCGGGCTTCGTCGCTGACGGTGATTGTCGCGGTAGTGGGCGCGGCGGCGGCCTGAGCGGGTGCAGTGGTGGCGGCGGCGGCCTGAGCGGGTGCAGTGGTGGCGGCGGCGGCCTGCGCGGGTGCGGTGCTG
>JAOAAY010000078.1 GCA_026418615.1 Candidatus Sumerlaeaceae bacterium
AGATGTGTATAAGAGACAGCCACTGGGCGAGATCCGCTAGGGCGGTGCGCGCCAGAAAGGCATAGAGTGCGGCGCCGCCTGAAACGCCGAGAAACACACGACGGGAAGCACGCGGCATGGCATCACCTCGTTAAAAGTCTGGCTGTCGAGGGGCGGCATATAGCCTCAGCAAACAATTCACAAGCGTTGATCGCGGAGTGCGCGTGTCGGCGTTCGATTTAGAAAAGGCCGTCGGCCTCGAGGGCACGGCGAACCGCTGTTCCGTCCAAGGCGCGGGGCGTCTTTCCGGTCTTGACGGCGAGGGCCGCCGCCGTCCCGGCCGCCTGCCCGAGAGCCTGACAGGTGCGCGCAATGCGGATCGCCGCCTGAGCCTCGAATGTGGCGGAGATGCATCGCCCCGCTACCAGCAGGTTGTCTATGGTTTCAGGAACAAGGCAACGATACGGAATTTCGACATACTCGCCCGGGAACGAGGTCTGTTCCAGCGCGAGTCCCTCGCCTTGCTTGGGAGAGTGAATATCGGGCGGCCAATTGTTTCGTGCGACCGCGTCGGGGAACCGCGCTCCGTTCAGGACATCGCCCAAGGTGAGTAGGTACTCGCCGCGGATACGCCTTGAACTGCGCACCCCCACCATGGGAGCGACCGCCACCACATAAGCGCGCTCGAACCCCGGCAGGTTGGCTCGGCAGAAGTCCGTAAGGCGGGCGATCATCCGGCGCCCTTCCACCTGCATGCGGCTGAGGCTGCGGGAGTCCGTGCCCTCGCAGCCGCGAATTTCCGGACAATTAAACGACACTTCCCCGGGGCGACCTTGCACGGCAAAGAACTGGAAGTAGCGGATGGTCTCGGCGTCCACTCGATCCTCGGCCACACATCGTTGAAAAAAACCGGCCAGATCCTTGGCCCCGTCGCCTGCCGCGTAACTGACCGACGGAAAACGGCGGTGTGGCAGCCCGTTTTCGCGAAGAAACGCCGCGGTGCGCTCCCAGTCCACATTGCCCAAATGAAACCGCAAGGAGGCGGGCTGGTTCAGTCCGTCGGATGAGCGCCCGGACTCGCACGGCACGCCAGAGCGATAGGCCACATCGGCGTCCCCCGTGGCGTCCACGACCACGCGTGCCAGCAGTGCCTCCCGGCCCGATTTCGTCTCAACCACAACGCCGCGCACTGTGTTTGCCTCGAGGAGAGGAGCCGCGAACACTGCATGCAACAGGAGGTCTGCACCAGCCTCGGTCACCATTTCGTCCAACAAAAACTTCAGCGCCTCCGGATCGAACCACGGCCAGTCACCGTGTGGGGGGTAGCGACCGTCGTTGGTGCCCTGCGCTGCGCCGCGCGCTGCAAGGCGATTCCATATCTCCTGTCCGATGCCGCGTGTCAGCGGCGTTCCGTCCGGATGGTAATTGGGGCAGAGGGGCGCGACGAGAGCACCCGTTTGCGTGCCGCCGAGGAAACCAAACTGTTCGACGAGCATTGTGCGCATGCCGCGGCGTGCAGCGGCCATGGCGGCGACGCATCCGGCTGTGCCGCCGCCCACCACCACAATGTCGTATCGGCCCGTCACGGGCGTCTGGCGGGCCGGCTCCGTGATGGTTTGGGTCATGGGTTTAGGCGGAAGCCAATTCCGCCAGTAGGGCGGCGCTCGTGCGGATGCCGGAGTGGAAGTCGGCGATCGAGAGTTTTTCGTTGGGCCCGTGAATGCGGTCGTCAGGCTGGCCGAAACCGAGCAACAGACACGGGATGCCGTATTGACCGACGAACCTTGTGACAATGGAGATGGAACCGCCCTCGCGGATGAACACTGGTTTTCGACCAAAACCTGTCTCGAGGGCGCGAGCGGATGCGGCCACCCATTTGCTGTCGGTCGGGATGCTGACGGCTGGCGTGCCGTGACCGGCTTTGAACTCCACCTCGGCCCCATCCGGGACGAGGCTCATGACGCGGCGTCGGACGCACTCTATCGTGCGGGCCGGGTCCATGCATGGCACGAGGCGGGCGCTGAATTTGGCAAAAGCCCGTGCGGGCACGACCCCTTTGTGCCCGTCGCCCTGATATCCGCCACCGATACCGATGATTTCGATGGTCGGCCGAGCCCAGATGCGCTCAAGGGTCGTGCGGCCCGGCTCGCCGTAAAGACCAAAGGTGCCGGCGGTCTTGCGGAATTGTTCGTCCGTTAGCGGCAGGGCTGACCAAGAGGCCAGTTCGCTTGCGCTGGGCTCCTGAACTTCATCATAAAACCCGGGGACATCCACCGCTCCGTCGGGCGTATGGAGTGCGGCCACAATGCGTGTGAGCACATCAATCGCATTGGGTACAGCGCCGCCGAACGAGCCGGAATGCAGGTCGCTACTGCCTGTCGTGACATGGACTTCGAACGCCGCAATCCCGCGAAGGCCTGTGCACACGCTGGGCAGACCGGGTCCGAACTGCGCCGTGTCCGAGATGACTATGACATCACAGGCGAGTAGGTCGCGGTGCGCCTCCAGCCATGCAGGCAGATTTGGACTGCCTATCTCCTCCTCGCCCTCGATGAGAAATTTGACATTCACCGGCGGAGCGCCGGCGGCCTTGAACCACGACTCGACGGCTTTGACATGGGTGAACATCTGTCCTTTGTCGTCGCTGGTGCCCCGGCCGTAGAGATTGCCGTTGCGTTCCTCTGGCTCGAACGGATCCGACTTCCACTCGGCGATGGGATCCACGGGCTGCACATCGAAATGTCCGTAAAAGAGAACTGTGGGTTTGCCGGGGGCGCCGAGCCATTCAGCATACACCAGTGGGTGGCGCGGTGTATCGAAAATCTGTGCGCGCAGGCCCAGGCTGGCGAAGTGCGCGGCCATCCACTCCGCCGCACGGCGCACATCGCCTGCGCGTTGCGGATCTGTGCTGATGGATGGAATACGGAGGAGTTCCTTTAATTGCTCGACAAAACCGTCACGGCCGCTGTCCACGGCCGACAACACTTCTCTCATGGCAAGGCCCGTCCTGGTGGAGGAGATGATTCGCCAAAGTCCTGCTCCGGCGGCTACCTGTCAGACACCGTCACCCGCGCGACGCGAGTGCAAGGGCGATGCTACCTGATGCGCGGGAAAAGGTTCTCCCCGCGGCGGACCTGCGTGTGGCCGAGAAAACCCCAGCGGCTCAACTGATCAAAGGTCGTGCCGACAAGAGGTTCGGTGATCCCCAGTTGCTCCCAGATTTTCATCGCTGTTCGGGGGATGACGGGATAGATCTGCACGGCAATGATGCGCAAGCCCTCGCAAAGCGTGTACAGCACGGCAGAGAGCCGCTCTTCGTGCGCCGGGTCTTTGGCCAGCGCAAAAGGTTTTTGCTCCGTGATATAGGTATTCAACGCGGCGACGCCCTCCCAAACGCGGCGCAGCAATTCGTTGAACTTGCCGTCATCCACCAGCGCTTCGTAATCGGCAAAGGGAGCCAGAAGGGCATCGCGCACGGCGTCGTCGGCGGGGTCTTTGGCCTGTCTCTTATACACATCT
>JAOAAY010000079.1 GCA_026418615.1 Candidatus Sumerlaeaceae bacterium
GGGGGGGTGCNCCACAGACTTCTTTGACACACTTGCCGTCCAACTCGAGTCAAATCAACCATCGCGAGGGTACCCCCTTTTAGGGGGTATTTCCACCTCGCGCAATGAGAGCAGAGTCCCAACAAGGGCAGGATACTCGTCAAAGCACCCAACCAAACGGTACCGTTCCGAGTCGGATCTCTGTTTTCATGATCTCCCGTCTTAGCCAACATCGCCCGGGCTTGTCAAGCCCAAATCCACGCCGGTCGCTCTGCCGCCTCACACCACGAGCGCCCCGTCCTCGACCGGCGGGATAGGCAGGCCGAGGGTGCGCAGGCGCCCTGCCGCCTCCACGGCAATCGGGGTGCCCATCAGTGCCAGCAGCACCCTGTCCTCGCGCGGATTGATTTCCGCCCTTAGTTGCGCCTCCAGTGTGTCGCGCTCGTCGGGCGTCAATTCGCACCGCCAAACGCTCAGTTGCACGCGGTCGCCCCAGTTGCGCATGATTTTAAACACTCGCCGCCAACGCTTGTCGTCGCCCACATCATAGGCGACCAGATATAGCCGTCGCCGCCCCCAGTCGTTCACCGCCGCACCTCAAATTCCGCGTAGTCGTCGAGTTCGCCCGTCACGGCCCGCGCCAGCAGCCGCGCCTGCACCTCAAACACCCGCCGGTAAGATAGCCGGTAGCCAAACACCGGATGCGTCACGAGCCGATCGAGTCGCCGCTCATACACTTCGATGAACCGCCGGCGGCCGTCGGGCGTCAGTGCGCAGCCCGTCGTCCCCGTTACGAAATCCTCCGGCCCCACCGCCCGCGTGTTTACCGCCTCCAGAACCGCTCCGTCCGCCACCAATGGCCGAAACGCCTCCATCAGGTCGAGCGCCAAGGCCGGGCGCCCCGCACGGATCTCGTGTAAAAACCCCACCATCGGGTCGAAACCAACGGCCCGCACTGCCACCGTCATGTCCTTCGCCAGCAGCCCGTACGCGTAACTCAGCAACGCATTGACCGGGTCCTGCGGCGGACGACGGTTCCGATGCTCAAATACAAACCCCATCCTCCCTCCCTCGCCCACTGGCACTGCACACCCGGCATGGGCCGCCGCGCAGGATCTGCCTGCTGCGTTCGATCCGTTTGCCCCGGCCACGCCGGCTGGGTCCGCGGTTTTGGTCTTCGCCGGGCGGATCATCGCTCCGAATCGCGCAAAGTACAGCCGTGTCGCCTGTCCCTCGAGGCCCATGAGCCGGCCGAGCGCCCCCCCGCATGCATCGGGCGTGGCGGAACTGCCAGCGTTCGCATCGTCACCGACCCGCAGGGCCGCGTCGGCAAGGGCGCCCACCGCACGGGCCGCGTCGGTCGCCCCGCCCCGCCGTAGCCGCCAAGCCATGTTGCGGATCTTCCCCGCCACGAAGCGCCGCGCCAGCCGCACCCGCCCCGCCATGAGCGCCGCCTCTGTCGCCAGTCGGTATTGGGCCACCCGAAGCCTCACGCCCGATGTGTCAAGCCCCTCCGTGACGCCGTAGAACCAGCCGCCCGTCGTGAAGTACAGCACCGGGATGTTATGCGTCATAAGCGCGTGCAGCGCCGGCGTTGTCACTTGGCAACTGCCAAACACGCACACTTCCGACACACGGTCTAGCCGCACCTCCTGCAGCACGGTGCTTCCCTCGCGCACCGCCAGCCCCCGACCGCGCCACCCCACTTGCGCCCCCTGCCGCTGAACCACCAGCGGGTAGGCGTCCGTCCGCGCTGGCATGAGTCGCCGGACCGGCGCGGGGCGCGCCGTGGGTGCCTGTGCTGCTGATCCGGGGGATCCGCTCGCGGCAAGTGGCGCGGCCGGTCGCGCCCCCGTTGTCAGCATCCGGGTTTCGTCCGGCAGGCATAGGGGGGCAGCGCGACACCGCACGCACAGCCGCTCGTTCTCGGCTGGCGGCGGGGGCTGGCTCTGCGCAAGCACCCGGCGCAGTGCGGCCAGTTGCTCCCTCGTCCGGGTTGTCCGTTGAGCATCCAGCGTCACCTCCGCACGCCGGTCTGCCGCGGCATACACGATTATTCCTGTGCGCGCCGACCGCCCGGCGGCGTCCAGCAGCAGCCCGTGCGCGGCCACCATGTCTTCGTCCCCGCGCCAGGCTCCGCCACCGTCGGGGCCCGCTCCTGTCCGCTGCAAGACGGGTGCCCCCGTGGTGTCTGTCCACACCACCGCCTCCAGTCCAAGGTCGGGGCTCGACAAAAACTCCGCCGATAGCGGGGCGTCCCCGTCGGTATGGTCGGCGTCCGGGGCGGCGCCTGGGTGTCTGGCGTCGCCCGGCCGGGCGGACGCGCCAGCCGTGCCGGAGGTGCGCGTGTCGTGGTGGCGCGGGCGTCGTGAGGTCCAGCCCGCCCCCCCGTCGCGCCACCACAGCCATGCGAGGCGCGGGCAGTAGGCAAAGTCCCCGAGCGCCCTCACCGGCAGTAACGGTAGCGGCGCGGGGATCGGCGACGCCGATTCGGATGGCGCAGGTTTCAATGGTATCGGCGGTGACGCCGGCCCGCCGGCAAGCGCCCGGTCGCGCGAGTTCGGTTCGCCTGTCATCGCCAAACCCTCCCCTCGATGGATGAAAAGATCTAACTGACCGCTAACGCCGGAAAACACAGAAAAGATTCTGGTGACGCAGAGGAAGCCACACCTCAAGAGCCCAACTGCGTGTGCATCATAGCCCGGCGACCTCCCCGATCCGCAGGAGGATGCCTCCCTCGTGGCCTCGTCACAATGAACGATGCGCGCGCGCATCGTGTGCTACAAGGCGCCAATGCCTTTGCTGCGTTTATCAATAGAGAAAACGTCGCAATGAACGATGCGCGCGCGCATCGTGTGCTACCAAATGGCCAAGGAATTATTGGAAATCCTCGAGGGATGCGTCGCAATGAACGATGCGCGCGCGCATCGTGTGCTACGGAACGCTATGAAGTTTACGGCCGGACACCGGAGGAAGTGTCGCAATGAACGATGCGCGCGCGCATCGTGTGCTACCGTGGCCGGGAATATGTTACTGGTCTCACTTTCTGTTTCTGTTCGGTCGCAATGAACGATGCGCGCGCGCATCGTGTGCTACGCTTGGAATGATTAAGGCCGTCTTGAATGGATTGGCCGAAATCACGTCGCAATGAACGATGCGCGCGCGCATCGTGTGCTA
>JAOAAY010000080.1:0-2651 GCA_026418615.1 Candidatus Sumerlaeaceae bacterium
GTTCCTCTGGCTGGTGTGCCGGCCGTGGCCGCGGATGGGCGGGTCGCGTTTGCCATTGGCAACGAGATCCGGCTGCTCGGGCCGGATCTGAAGCCTCTGAAGACATTCCGTGCGGGTTGCTACGCCAACTTGCTGGCGTTCTCGCCGGACGGTCGGGCGCTGGCGTTCGCCGACGACTCCGGCCAGATTGTGGTCATGTCGCTCCAGAGTGGCGCCAAGCGCCGTATCACGAAGCAGGGCCATAATTATTACGGCCCGCAGTTCTCGCCTAAGGGCGACAAAGTCCTCGCGCGGACAGTGGACGGCCAGATCGTGGTGGCGAGCCTTGCGCCGCAGAAACTCGTGTCCCTCGGCCAAGGCGAGAATCCCGGCTGGCTCGACAACGAGACGGTCGGATTCGTGCGCAAGGAGACGATGGAGGGGCTGGCTGTTATCAAGACGCGCCTGATCCATGCGCCGGTGAACGGCAAGGAAGCCACGGTGGCTGCCGTGTTTGATGGCGCTGCGGATGCGGTGGTGAAAGGCTCGAGCGTCGCGGCCTCCACGCCGGCCGGCCTGCGCTATGGCGTGGTGCGGCAGGGCAAGGCTGTTTTGGCCGATGTCGGGGCCAAGGTGGCCTTCGCGCCGCTGGCGGAAGACAAGGCTTCCGCAGCCACCGCCGTGCCCGGCAAGATGGGGGTGGTGGACTATGGCGACCGCGTGCAATTGAGCGGCGTGCCGTACCTGCATCAGGTTTACGACACCCCAGACTGGTACAACGGCCATTGGGCCTGCAACGCGTCGTCGGCCTTGATGGCTCTCCAATACTTTAGTATACTTCCTAACCGGCCGATCAATTGTTCGACGCCGTATGCGCACCAGCACAACTTCGGCTTCTATGTGCCGGAGATTTACTCGTTCAACGGGTACACCTATAACATCGCGTCGCCGGATCCCAACGGGCGCAATGCGTGGGGTGCGTACGGTTATATCGTGCGTAACAACTGGGCCGATACCAAGGGGTACATGCGTGACTGGTTCGTGAACCACGGTGCGGGATCATCCGTGGACTGGAGCCCTTCGATGGCGAAGGCCCGCACGGAGATCAACGGCAACTATCCGTTTGTGGTTCTGACCTCGCTGACCTCAGCCGGCCACTACATCACCTGTATTGGTGCGTTCAAGAGCCAGAGCACGCTGGTGTTCAATGACCCGTACGGCAACAAGAACTCGGGTTACATGAATTATAGCGGTATCGGGGTTCGCTATGACTGGCCGGGCTTCAACAACGGCTATGCCAACATGAACACGGTGCACTGCTTTATTTACTGCCGCTTGACGCAGGGGGTGCCGTGGGATGCTGAATATGTGGGACAGTCTTATCCGACGGCCATGTTCCCCGGTCAGCAGGCGACCATGTGGATTGAATACCGCAACAAGGGCACCCAGACTTGGTCGTCGAGCGGCTCGAATCCGACCCGGCTTGCCACGAGCGCGCCGCGCGGTTCGACCGGTGTCATTTATACGGCTGGTGATTGGCCAAATGTGGATCGAGCGACCAATGTGGATGCCAACACGGCTCCCAACGCAGTGGGCCGGTTTACTTTCGAGGGCACGGCTCCGACGACCCCCGGCTATTACAAGCAGGTGTGGGAACTCGTGACCGACGGCGTCAGTTGGTTTGACGGCACGGGTGACGATGCTTGGTTTGGCATCGAAGTGGCCAAGTCCGGTGACAATGTCACCTTCCAGTGCGCGGACTATGCGCATGGTGCTGACGCGCTGCAAAACACCGACTACTACGACACAACGGCCGGCAACACCGGCGGTCAGTATCGCAATCAGGATGTTGACATTCGCACCAGCCCCGAAGGCGGTTACCAAGTAGGTTGGACGGTTGCCGGCGAGTGGCTGAGTTACTGGTGGCATTACACTCAGAACGGTACCTTTGCTGCCACGGTGCGGTACTCGAATGGCGGTGCCTCCGACGCGCAGGTCAAACTGACGCTGGATGGCTATGACCTAGTGACACTCACGCTGCCTCCGACGGGCAGTTACGACACCTTGGCCAATGCGTCCGGCAATTTCCTCGTCAACAACACGGGTCTGCGGAATCTCAAACTGCATGTGTTGTCTGGCAACCCGGACCTCAAGTCCATCCAGATTGCGCGTGTGCAGACGCCGGCCGCACCCAGCGGCTTGACGGCGACCGCGGTCAGTTCGTCGCAGATCAACCTGACCTGGACGGACAACTCGACGAACGAGACGAACTTCGTCGTCGCCCGTGCCACGACCTCGGGCGGTCCGTACACCGACATCGCCACGCTTGCGGCCAACACGACATCCTTCAGCAACACGGGTCTGTCGGCCGCGACGACCTACTACTATGTCGTGCGTGCCACCAATGCAGCCGGCTCGAGTGCTAATTCGGCCCAAGCCTCCGCCACGACGCTGCCGAACCCGCCGGCTGCACCCAGCGGCTTGACGGCCACGGCGGCCAGTTCGTCGCAGATCAACCTGACTTGGACGGACAACTCGACGAACGAGTCGAACTTCGTTGTCGCCCGCGCCACGACAGCCGGTGGTCCGTACACGGACATCGCCACGCTTGCGGCCAACACGACATCCTTCAGCAACACGGGTCTGTCGGCCGCGACGACCTACTACTATGT
>JAOAAY010000080.1:2750-2883 GCA_026418615.1 Candidatus Sumerlaeaceae bacterium
TCGTGCGTGCGACGAACGCGGGCGGTGCCTCGGCCAATTCGGCTGAAGCCTCGGCGACGACGCTGCCGAATCCGCCGGCTGCCCCGAGCGGTCTGACGGCCACGGCGGCCAGTTCGTCGCAGATCAACCTGAC
>JAOAAY010000081.1 GCA_026418615.1 Candidatus Sumerlaeaceae bacterium
GGCTATTCAAGCGGATGAACAATGGGGACTACACCATTCCGCATTTGGATGAACAAAGGAATGAAGTGTTGAATAAATCGAGAACTCTTGCTCAAAATGCCCGTGCAAGGTGGAGTTCTGCGTCGAAACCAGGGGATGAAGTCGCTGGTAACGAGTCGCAGAACTCTGATTCTACTTGCGTTGCGCCTGAAGAGCACAAGAGTGCAGATGCAATGCAATTGCAATGCAATTGCAATGCAGATGCACATCCTTTGCATTGCAAAAGCAATGCAAAGTATTCTATTATATTATCTAATAATAGTAGTATATATAAAGGGGGGGTACAGGGGGGGAGACGCAGGGCCCGAGAGCGGGAGCCAAACCCGCTGTTCGATCGCTTTTGGGCCTGCTACCCGCGTAAGCAGGCGAAGATAGACGCCGAAAAGGCGTTCGCTGCGCTTGCGCCATCCGAAGACACGGTGGTGGCCATGGAAACCGATGTCCGGCGCCGGTTGGCTTCAGGAGAATGGCGGGTGGCAGAGTCGCGTTTCATCCCGCTACCAGGCACATACCTGCGCCAGCGTCGATGGGAGGATGAGCCGGTGTCTGGGCAGCATCCGTCAAAGTCCACGAAGGTTTTCGCGGATGATGTGTTTCGCGCCTACGACGATGGGCGCGCAGAATAACAAGTAGAAGGAGATGACTACCATGTGCGAGGCGTGCAACGGAGACGGGTTTATCATCAACGCAAATGGTGAGGCTTGCTCGTGTCGCTGTGTTGCCGCATTTGAGGCGGCGCAACGCCGAATTCGGGCACGGATTCCAAAGAGGTACGCGAGCGCGTCTTTGGATGCGCTCGCTGCGGTTGATAGCCGCCAAGAAAAAGTCATTGAGGCCGCGCGGGCCTATTGTCGGAGTTTCACCAGGTCAACGGACCGTGGCTTTTTGTTGTATGGTCCGGCGGGGACGGGCAAAACCCTGATTGTTGCCGCCGTGGCCAACAACCTGCTGGACCGTGGGGTTGAGGTTCGCTTCTGGAACTTTCGTGATCTGATGGCGGAAGAGCGGGCATGGTACAACGCGCCCCTTGGCGAGCGCACTTGCACCAGCCCGATCCAAGACGCGCGGCGGTGTGCCGTACTCGTTTTGGATGACATCTTGTGCGAGGCACAGGGAAACGATTTCACAAGGACGGCGTTTGAGGTGCTGATAAACGCGCGCTACGAAGACATGCTGCCTTTGTTGGCCACAACGAATGTGGCCAAGAGGCTGAACGGCCAAGAGTATTGGCCGGTCGCTTTTGGCGACCGGGTATCCTCTCGCCTTCACGAGATGTGCGAAATCGCCAGCACGATCGGGATCACAGACCAGAGGCTGCCCCGATGAGATGCGCGGAGATGATAGGCGGAACGACGCGGTGCCGGTTTTTAGCAACGCGTGGCAAATACTGTCGCCGGCATGCGGCCATGCGGCGCGCGGCTGGCGTCGATGGAGACGGACAGATGATGACGCTACAGCAGGCGAGGGAAGAAGCCTTCGCGAGGTGGGGAGATTCGGGGTTTGCCCGATACGAATCGGGGCGCAGGCTTGGATGTTCGGTAGGGTTCGAGGTGCGCAACGCCAACGGGGTTGTGGTTGCCGAGGTCTTTACTTCGGCGGAATCGTTCGAGGTGGCGTTTATGCACATGCGGGATGTCGGGCGGTGGCAATGAAGCGCGGAAAAAAGCGAACCGTCAGTGCCGGAAGGGTCGGGGGCCAGCGAGAGCATGACCAACTGGTTCGGTCTATAGTTGAACTGGCTGGTCTCTATGGGCTGGTGGCCCTTGTGTTGGAGGCCAAGCCCGTTCGTGTGTGCGCGCCATCCGGGAGGATGTACTATGTCAGCCGGGTTGACGCTGGCGTGCCGGATGTGTTGGTTTTGATCCCGCCGTTGGGGCGGGCGTTTTTTGTGGAGGTCAAGACCGGGAGAGCCAAGATGCGCGCGGCGCAGGTTGAGCGATGCAATATGCTGCGGCGTGCCGGGGCGCAGGTCATGGTGTGCTCCGACATCAACGACTTTGATCGCGAGATAAAGCGCTTGGTGTCGGTTTGTAGTGATTGGTCGTGGGGGCGCCAAAAACCGCCGGAAACGGGGGTAGAATCGGATTTCCGCGCCGGTGGGTAGTGATTGTCCGTTGCGGTGTGCCGAAGCGATTGGAGGGCGTTTCCGGCAAAAAAAAAGCCCCCGGCCAGAAGGCCGGGGGTTGTGGTCGAAATCACTCTTTCGAGGGGGGGGACATATGGAGTAGATCCCCTTGCCTAAAATAAGGTGAGTGTGACATAATCACAACTACCCCGAGTCTCGGGTCGAATGTCCCGACGGCCCCCGCAGGGGAGCCGTGCAGGGCGTGGAGCGCGAACCCATAACGCCAGATTGGCGCGCGCCCAGTCAGAACGACCAGGGCCCCGCGAGGTATCTCGGGGATCGGTGGGAGTGGATCACTCGGGGCGATTATCCAATCGCCAGAAATATCGTACCACACAACTTCGTCTTCCATATTAGCCTCCCTTTAGCATTGGATGCCATATATACAGCGTAGGCTTACGCTTATTCCGCCTCTTGCTGTCAACCATTATTTTTTTCAAAGTATTTTCTGGTAGCCTGGCAGCCAGGTAGCCGGGTAGCGCGTGGCGGCGCGGGTAGCCAGGCGGCCCGTGACCGTAGGCGGCAAAAAAGAAACCCCCGCAGCCTTGCGGCTACGGGGGCAACCCTAATCTTGGTCAGGCCAAGCGGCCAGACCAAGCACAAACCCGATGACGAACAGCACTGCGAGGCAAAGCATCAGAGCACGCATCGCCGACAGTACCGCAAGGCCGCTGCCAGCCCTTGCCGGTATCCCTCACAGCCAGCCAGGGCTGAGA
>JAOAAY010000008.1 GCA_026418615.1 Candidatus Sumerlaeaceae bacterium
GAATATAGGGAACCGCCACCGAGACTGCAAAGGCGGAAAGCGCCAGCATCCGAATCGGGCGCGACACGGGGGCACGATCCTCGAACCACGCAACGGCTCCCGCCACAGCCGGAAAGATAACAGGAAAACATTGAGCAAAATACCGGGCCAGTTCGTTAGTGCCCACCGTCCAAAACTGCGCCCCCCATTGAGCCAGTGCGATGGCGCCGAAGACCCGGGCGAGGGGATGTCGCAGCACCAAGGCCGAAACAACCGCGGCGTGCAGGATAAAACCCGGCGAACGCGTGTAAGCCATGTGCTGGAATTTTTGCGGCCAAAACTCCATGCTCTGCAGCAAGCCCTGCCATGTGGGCGGGAACACCGACAGATGGCTTGGGTTGCGCAGCAGAATCTCCCAGCCCTCGCGAACAGGGAGCCACCAGCGAGCCAGCGGATAGATCGGATTGCCGCAACCGTAGAGGGCGCTTCGGACAGCCCAAGGCAGAAAAGGCAACAGCGTAAGAGCCAGAGCGGCCGGGGTGGCCCAACGCAGATGGGGGCGTCGCCAAACCGCCCAGAGACACAGGCCGAACCACGCAGGAATCATGTAGCCCAAAGTGGTGATCTTGACCGCCAGAGCACAGCCCAGCAAAAACCCCGACAGACACCAGAGTCGTTGCGATTGGCGCACTTGGCCGCTTGCTCCGGCTCCGGCAGGCAGGCCGAAAAGCACATGCACGGCGGTCAGCAGGCCTGTCGTGGAAAACATGGCCACCGGCAGATCCGAGCCGGTATGAAAGGGAGCAAACCATGTGTGAGCCGCGTAAGCCGTGGCGCACAAGTACCAGCACCAGACGGCTGCAGGCCGGCCAAACCATAGCCGTGAGTACAGCGCCGCACTGCCAAAGCAAATGAATCCACACAACCCGTTGATTAGCGCACAATGGATCTCGTCGCCCATGGTCAGAGCGATCGCGTACAGCACGCTATGGAGCAGTGAGTAGTTGGACGGAAAAACCGTGGCAAAAGCGTCGAAGCAGTCCCACTCCACCCACGCGCGCGCCACCGACAGGTGATACCATAGCGAATCCATCTGGCAGTCCGGCGCAAGCGCGTTGAGCGTCACATTGATAGCGGCCAGCGCGCACGCCACTACGAGCGCGATTTGCAGCCAAGAGAGCGGTTGCGCTACCGGCGCTGTCGCTGCCGAACCCCGCTGCGCAATCCAAGCCCGGACAAGTAACCCCATGCCGACCGCGGCAAGAATCCCCGACCACCAAGGCAAAGACGATACGATAAGGCCGTGAAACTTGCCGCGCAAAGCGGCTTCGGCGGCCACGGCCGTTGCAAGAAGGCCGGCTCCGGTCGCAACCCCGAGGCAAAAATGGAGGGCGCGCGGCAGTCCGGTGTCCGCCGCGGCCGTTTTTCGCGGGGGCAAAAGCCCGGTCAGCAGCCCCAGCGCGTAGGCTCCGCTCGCCATGGCTGCCGCATGGACAAGGTACATGACCGTGAGCAACGCTGTAGCGGCGGCATTGTGCATGCCCAGCGGGTCTTGCCTGAAAGCACATCCCCTTCAAGAAACTTTGCTCGCCGAGCAAACGGCCAATCGGCAAGGGTTTAGTCGGACGGGTCGGGCGGCAGAGGCCGCAACAGCATCGCGGGCGCCCCCACCTGCACCCCGGTCGGCGTCGTGGCGGCCACCCACGGGCTGGTGTTGAAGGCGCGCCCGGGCCGCGCGACGACATAATCAATGCCGTTTTCTGCCAGCCACCGGCGCGCATCTGCCGGCGTGCGCACCCCGCGATACTTTTGAAGGAAACCGAAATAGCCGAGATTTTCGTCCCCCCAGAGGAAACGCCTTTTCACATAAAAGGGGTGGGCGATGTCGCCCATGAGAATCACTGCGTCGCGCGGGGTGTGGGCGTTGATCCATTCGTATAACGGATAATTGGGCAAATCGCAATCGCGTGCCGAGAGGTAAGCGCGCTTGTCCGCCTCAGTCAGGACAGGCAGGTAGCGCCAGCCAATGCTGTCGTGGGCACCCCATTCCACCTGTTTTGCGGCATAAGAGCCGCCGAGGAGCAGGGCCAGTGCTGCCAGGGCGGCCACACGCACGACGCGCGACACCGGCGCGCGATCCTCGAACCAGACGATCGCCCCGGCCACAACCGGAAAAACAATTGGATAACACTGGGCAAAGTACCGGGCCACTTCGTTGAAGCCGGTTGTCCAGAACTGGGCGCCCCATTGCGCGACGACGATGGCTCCTGCCGCCCGGGCCAGCCGACACCGCGTCAAAAGCCCTGCCGCCACCGCCGCGTGGAGGAGGAATCCGGCGGAACGCGAGGTGGCCATATATTCGATTTTTCTGGGCCATTCTTCCACCGCCTGCATGAAACCGGCAAGGCTGAGCGGAAATATCGAATTGTGGCCCGGCTGACGCAGTGCCGCCTCCCAGCCCTCGCGCACGGGCAACCACTCCCGCGCGACCGGAAACAGCGGATTCCCGCAACCGTAAAGCCCGTTTCGCACGGCCCACGGCACGAATGGCAGCACCGTCAGCAACAGCGCAGCAGGGGTCCACCAGCGCAGGTCCGGGCGGCGCCACACCGCCCACAAACACAGTCCCAACCACGCTGGCACGATGTAGCCCAAGGTTGTCATTTTGGTCGCCAGCGCGCACCCGATGAGGAACCCGGAAAGGAGCCAGAGGGCCCGGATGGGCTGGTGTTGTGATGGGTTCCACGCCGACGCAGGATGCGAAAACAGCAGATGCAGCGCGGTGAGCATTCCCGCCGTAGAAAACATGGCCACCACGAGGTCGCTGCCGGTGTTGATTGGCGCAAACCACGAATGCGTGGCGTGAGCCGTTGCGCAAAGGAACCAAGTCCAGACGGCCGCACGACGCCCAAACCATTGCCGGCTGAAGGCGGCCGCCGCGCCGTAACACACAAAGCCGCATAACGCGTAGAGCAGCGAGCAATGAATTTCGTCTCCGTACCGGAGCATGGCCGCGTAGAGAACGCTGTGAAGAAGCGAATAGTTGGACGGATAGACCGATGGCCATGCATCGAACCGGTCCCACTCCAGCCACGCCCGCGCCACCGACAAGTGATACCAAAGGGAATCCTGCTGCGAATCAGGTGCCAAGGCACCAATCGTGACATTGAGCGCCGCAACGGCACTTGCCGCGATCAGAACCCAATGCAGCAGCGACAGCCGGTCGCGCAACGGACACGCGAGCGATTGATGGTGTGACGATTCTGTTCCGCGCCTCACGGCGGATTCGATCCGGTCATAAAAGAGCAAGACGACGCCTGCAACAGCAAGGCTGCCTCCCCAGACGGGCAGCCAGCCAAGCACCAAACCGTGAAAGCGGCCGCGCGCCACCGCCTCAGCAGCAAGTGCCGTGGCGACCAGTCCCGCGCCGGCAGCCGTGCCGAGCAGCAAGTTTAGCGCCCGGGGCACCCCTTGTTCCCCACCGCGCCGCCGCCATCCCGGAACGAGACCGCTCAACGCGCCGGCGGCATAGGCTGCGCTCAGCATCATCAGGGCATGAGCGAGGTACTCCACGGCAAGCAGAGCGGTCGCAGCGGCGTTAGACACGGGATCTATGAGGCAGCAGAAACGGCCGCGGCTTCAAGAGTGATTGCCGGGGGTCATCGGGGTAATGCCTTGAAATCCCCGGCCCACGCGGTCGAATCGCCCACTCATGATTGCCCTTGCCGAATCAATCGCGTGGCCGGTCCGACTGCTGATAGCCGCTCTGCCATGGTATTTGGCGGTGCAGATTCTTGCATTGTTGGCGTTGCCGCTGGTTTTCGGCATCTGCACGCGCCTTCACGACCGCGGTTACGCCCTTGCGAAAGTCATCGGTCTGCTGCTGACCACCTATTTTGTGTGGCTGTTGGGTCAGGCCGGCCGGAGCACGCCGTTCTTCGTCGGCTTCAGCATGACCGGCATTTTGATCGCTGAGGGCTTGCTGGTCGTGCTTGCCCTGGCGGGGGCGGGGCGGCGGTTGGGCGACATGCTGGCCTTTCTGCGCCAACGCCGATGGCTTGTCGCCGGATACGAGATCCTGTTCCTCGTCGCATTCGCAGCCATGCTGACGCTCCGCGCCGCGGTCCCCCAGATCACCTATGTCATCAACGACTCCGCAGCAGAGAAGTTCACCGATTTCGCGATCCTCAACGGCCTCCTGCGGTCACCGGGCTTTCCGCCGCGCGATCCGTGGGTGTCTGGCGAAACACTCAATTATTATTATTTCGGCCACCTCCTGTGGGCCGTGCTCATCAAACTGACCTCCTACACGCCCGAGGTGGGATTCAACCTCGCCCTGGCGACGGTGTTTGCCCTTGTGAGTGTGCAGGCTGCCTCCCTCGGTTTCAACGCGACCGGGCGTTTGCGATGGGGGCTGCTGGCGATGTTTCTCATCGCCCTGTCGAGCAATCTTGACGGCTCGCTGCATGTGCTGCAGGTAGCCATCGAATGGCTCGACGGCTCGCACCGCACCAGCCCTTGGTACGCCGCGTACAACTACTGGCGGCCATCGCGCGCCATCGAGAACACGATCAACGAGTTTCCTGCTTTCAGTTTCCTCCTTGGCGATCTGCATGCGCACTTGTCGTCGCTCGTCCTGCTGCTGGCAGCGCTGGGGCTGATGCTGCAAGTCTGGCGCGCGGCAAGCGCAGAATCGTCGCTGTTGCGCTTCGAATGGCACGGCTTCGGCGAATTGTTCCTTCTGGCCGTGCTCATCGGCGCCATGTCGGCCGCCAATTCGTGGGATGTCATCACCATATCCGCCGTCTTCGCGGCCGTCGTGTGGGCCGCGCGGCCCGTGACAGCCGCGTCCCCCGCGGAGCGCGCCGGTGTGCGGTTGTTATGCGGAATCGAAACGCTGTTTCTGACAGGTCTCGTCGTTTTCGCCGCCACCCGGATCTTGTTTGCAGGATTTTTCCGGAACTTTCACCCGCCGTTTGAGACCGATTACCTATGGACGCCCTCGTGGCCTTTTCTGCACATCCTCGACAGCCCGTTGCGTTTGGTCATGGCCTCGAACCGGTCGCACCCGGCGGAGTTTTTCACGCATTGGGTCCTGCTCATTGCGCCGGTGGTGCTCTTGTTGGGCGGCCTCGGGTGGCGGGCAGGCCGCGGGGGCGGCCGGATGACAGGCCGGGGAGACGCCTGGCCCGGCGAGGAATTCTGGGCGCTGACAGCGCTTATGGCCGCGGGGGCGGCGGTGCTGCTTGTCCTGTTGCAGGGACTGGTCGCTGCAGCGTTGGCCGTGGCATCCGTCACGCTGCTGTTGGCGCTGCTGGCAGGCCGTCAGCCTCCAGCGGTTCGGCTCATTCTCGCCTTGGGAGTTGTTTTCACTGTTCTAACTTTTTTCTGCGAAATGTTTTATCTCGACGACATTTTCAGCGGCGAAACCGAGCGTATCAACACGGTATTCAAGGTTTATTATGGCCTTTGGCCGGTGGCGGCGCTGGCGTGCGTGCTTTCGCTGCAGCGGCTGGTGCGGTATGCGCCGCATGCGCTTCGGCGTCGGCGTGCATGGCTGGCCGCGGCCGCGCTGCTTCTGGGCGGCGGATTCTATGCGCCGGTCGGCATGCTACAGCGGGTTGATTCCACCTCGAAGCCGCCGCCGGCAACCAGCGGGCTTGAAGCGCTGGACGGCCTGCGCTACCTCGCGCTGCGCCACCCGGGCGACTACGGCGCCATTCTCCATCTCCGGGCCACAGCCCCGCCCGATGCAGTACTACTCGAGGCAGCCGGCACGCAGTATTCCTATGCGGGGCGCATTTCGACCTGCACGGGCATTCCGGCGCTCGGCGGCTGGCTCTACCATGCCTGGGCATGGCGTCCGGCTGTGTTTCTGGCAGAACGCGACAGGCGCCTTCAAGTGGCACAGCAGATTTACTCTGCGCGCGACCCCGCCGAGGCGTACCGCCGCCTCCGGCAAGAGCGTATCACCCATGTGGTGGTCGGCGATCTCGAGCGATCAACCTATCCCCTGCTCAACGACGCGGTTTTCGAAGTGATCGGACAACCCGTTTACAGTGCTGGCGGAACCACCGTTTACCGGCTCCATCCAAACATGCACTTTCCGGCCCGCGACGCCGCCGAGATACCGTGACCGAGGGCATGCCGCGCCGACGCCTCAGGGTCGGGACGGGCTCAGCCCCATCGCAGCCAGGTCCAGACGGTACATCAATTGGTTATACTCGTATCGCGGGACGGGGTCCGCGGTACTGCTGAAAGTGCGCGTATAGGTGCCCTCGAAATAGATGACACGCCCGCTGTCGCGGGCCAACTCGGGGTGCTGGATGGGATTGTAGTAACTCATCTCGCTGTGGGCCGCGACCAGGCGCAGGTTTTCCCACGGGCCCAGCGGCGAGGGGCTGTCCGCATACCAGACATCGCCGAGAACCGAGTGGCGCCCGTACGACTGAACAAATACAGTCACATAGCGTCCGCGCCAACTGTTCCACGAGACAGTGCCCGAGGCCGGACGGATGCGAACCTGGGTTGCCTCGTCGCGCAAGTCGAACCGGCGTTCCGAGGCGCGGATCAGCCCCGCGCTCTCGAGACGGTCCTCGTCTGCAATGCCCGTCGGTTCCGTGTTGCGCCGCCACGCATAGTCCAGCCGCCCGGCGGCGTCGCGTGCGAGGCGCGCCGGATCCGTCGAAAACCTCTCCCCCGCCTTCAGGCAGGTGTATGCCTCCCATTGACGGGGATCGGCCGCAGCCTCGAAACGGGGCCGCACCCGCGTGTGGCGTACGCAGTCCGTCAGGAGCAGCCACTCTCCGTCGCTTTCCGTCACGCGCATGGGAACGCCGTTGGGCTGGATGGGAAAATCGAGGGGCCACGGCTTAAGCGGCACAAAAGTACTTGTCGCTCCATCGAATTCTGCCAAGGTGCGTTTCACCGTCTCCATGGGCGGTTTGATCTCGGAGACGAACCCCAGCATTCGCTCGCGTCCGGAGGCATCCGGCACGACGATAAGCGGGCCGATCCAATGCGGATGATCGGGGGGAGGCCACGGGATCAGTGGCTGGACAAAGCCACCGGTTGTTAGGTAATCTATTTGCAAACCGGTATCCGGATCCAGCCCGCCGCGTCCGGGCAGGCGGCTCGTGCCCGCACACGCCTTGAACGACCCGCCGAGGGGATGGCGCGGGTGCGTTGTGTCGCCCCAGATCCAGAAAAGTTGCCCCTGCCAGATCGCCGTGAGCGCGCTATCCTGCCCGAGCACCGATGCGTTCAGGATGGGTTCGCGGATGGGCGCCGTTCCCCCGAGCAGCACCGTATCGCGATACAGCCCCTGTCCCGTGATGCGGTAGAGCCGCTCCGCCGGCTGCGTGCGTGTCATCTCCACGGTGACGCTGGTTCCCGGCGTCGTCAGCAGCGTCCGGCCGCGAAAGCCCAGACCGTCGGGTTCAATCGTGTAGCCATCCGAGTGAAACTCAAAAAACACCTCGCGGTCCATGAGGCCCGGTTCGGCGAAAGCCACAGCCCCTGCGTTGTCGGTGTAATGGGCGATGCCGTTGAGTGTTCGCACCCGCACCAGCGGCACGCCCCGGCTTGTGGCGGTGTCCACTACGCGGATGCCAAAGTAACCCTGGCAAGCCACACCGTCCGCCTGTAACCCCGCAAGCATGAGCAGCGCCGCGCCCCACCGCAACGCGCCCCCGCATGTCAGACCGCGCAACACTCCCCGCACGGCTACCAGCGCAGCAGTTTGATCACCATGTAAAAACCTGCCAGCGACAGCGCCACCAAGGCCATGATCATGAAAAACGGCCACGATGCGTCAGCGTCGAACGGGTACTTCACATTCATGGAGAAAGTGCTGACGACAAAAGTCGGCACCATCACACCCAGCGTGATGATGGTCAGCCGTTTCATCAGGGCGTTAAGGTTGTTGCCCACAATCGAAGCGCGGGCATCCATCAGACTCGCAAGAATGTTCGAGTAGATTTCCGCCTGTTTGTAGCACTGGTCGTTATCAACAATCATGTCCTCGAGCAGTTCCTGCTCCTCCGCGGTCAGGCCGAGGCGCTCGGCGTTGGACTTCATTTTGCTCAGCAAAACATTATTGGTATGAATGGCGTTCAGGTAGTAAACGAGGCTTTTCTCCAGCGAGAAGAGGTTGATCAGGTTTTTGTTTTCCATCGCCGTGTTGATCTTGCCCTCGATCTCATCCACAATAAGGATGATCACTTTCAGGTGCTCGAGAAAGTGGACGATAGCCCGCGAGAGCAACTTTAACATGACTTCGTTGAGTGTGTCCACCTTGCGGAACTGTTTCGTGTCGAACAGGGGAACATCCTCGCTGATAACGACGACGAGGCGGTCCTTGAACAGGAACATGCCGACAGAGGCCACCTTGAGCAGGAGTTGTCCTCCGCCGGAGTAGTTGCGCGGGCGCTTGTAAATGATGGCTGTGTGGTCGTGCTCGTATTCCAGACGCGACAATTCGTCCGGGTCGAGCGCCGAGTTCAGAGTATGTTCATCCACCTTGAGGTTTTCGACAAGGAACCGGCGCTCGTCGGCATCCGGGTCCACAAAAACCATGATCGACCCCTCGGCGGCGTCGAACTGGGTAATCTGGCTGTTACGGATTTCGAAAACTTTACGCATGTTTTTACCGCTTGGCGTTCAGAATCCGTCGGGGAATCCGGCTGCCAAAGCACCGCGGTTGTCGGTGCACACAGTTGCGACTGCAAGAGGCAATTGCCGTATCAGCGACATTCACGGTTTCGGCGGAGTCACCACGCGGATATGTAACTCGGCCAATTGCGCGTCGTCCACCGGGCTGGGAGCGTCCACCATCAGATCGCTGCCGCTCTGCGTTTTCGGGAACGGGATGACTTCGCGGATGGACGACTCGCCGAGCAGCAGCATGAGCATGCGGTCCACACCGAAGGCAATGCCCCCATGGGGCGGCGCGCCGTAACTGAGCGCGTCGAGCAAAAATCCGAATTTCGCCCGCGCTTGTTCCGGTCCGATCCCGATGGCGCGAAACACCCGGTCCTGCACATCCTGCCGGTGGATACGGATGGATCCGCCGCCCGCCTCCTCGCCATTGATGGAAAGGTCGTACGCCAGCGCACGCACCCGCTTGAGAGGGTGATCGTCAGGGTGCGCATCCTTCCACTTCGCAGGATCGGCGTTGTATTCGTCGAGCAGGTGGATGTCCGCCGCCGCGGGCGAGGTGAACGGGTGGTGGCTGGGCGTGTAAACCTTTTCTCGCTCGCTATACTCGAAAAGCGGGAAATCCGTGATCCACGCGAAACTGTACGAGTCCGCCGGAATTCGGCCGGTGTCTGCCGCCACCTTTTGCCGCAGCGCCCCCAGCGCGTCGCATACAACCTTTTCGCGGTCTGCCACCATGAAGATGATGTCACCCGTTTGCGCGCCTGTGCGCTGCTTCAGCGCCGCAGTTTGCGCCGCGTCGAGAAACTTGGCCAGCGGACTCTGCAACTCCGTCTCCAGCACCTTGAACCAGGCGAGCCCCTTCGCGCCGTAAGTGCCGGCGAAGGCCGTGTAGTCGTCCAACTGTTTCCGCGAAAAGTCCGCGCCGCCCGGCACCCGGAGCGCCCGGATGCGCCCGCGCTTTTCCAAGACTTGGGCAAATACTTTGATGGCCGTCCCCTCAAAGAAGTCGGTCATCTCGGTGATCTCGAGGTCGTACCGCAGGTCCGGCTTGTCCGTGCCGTATTTTAGCATTGCCTCGTGATACGGGACCCGGCGGAACGGCAGCGGAACCTCGATACCCCGGCATTCGCGCCAGATGGCCGCAACCATCCGCTCCATGACATCGTAAATGTCCTCCGGGGTCACAAAACTCATTTCGACATCAATCTGGGTGAACTCCGGCTGCCGGTTGGCGCGCAGATCCTCATCGCGAAAGCAGGTCGCGATCTGGAAATATTTGTCATAGCCGGCCACCATGAGCAGTTGCTTGAACAACTGCGGGCTCTGCGGCAGGGCGAAAAAAGCGCCGGGATTCAGCCGCGACGGCACGAGAAAATCGCGCGCACCCTCCGGCGTGCTTTTAGTCAGCACGGGAGTCGTGAACTCGAGGAAACCCTCGCTGCTGAAAAAATTGCGGACCACCTGATACATCCGGTGGCGCATGAAGAAGTTGCGCTGCATTTCGGGGCGGCGCAAATCGAGGAACCGGTAGCGCAGGCGGACATCCTCGTTCACAGTCGTGTACTCGTCGAGTTTGAACGGCAGCGGACGCGAGGTGTTGAGCGTTTCGAACTCCTGCACGAGGACCTCGATTTCTCCGGTGGCCAGATTGGGGTTGACCGTGCCTTCCGGCCGCGGCCGCACGCGCCCGCGCACGGCCAGCACAAACTCATCGCGCAAGCGCCCAGCCTCCTCGAACACACCGGCCGGCAGTGTGTCCGGCTCGAAGACCACCTGGCACAGTCCCGTGCGGTCGCGCAGGTCCACGAAGATCACCCCGCCGTGGTCGCGGCGCCGATGCACCCAACCCTTGAGCACGATCGTCTCGCCCACATTCGACGAGCGCACCTCGCCGCACATGCATGACCGCTTGCTTTCGCCCACACTCATAACCTTGACGCACTCCTCCTGGCCTCGCGGTTGCAAGGCCGCCTAATCCGCTTGCGGGTGTCGTTCCCCGTGAAGACGCCCAAGAGCCGCTTCTCAAGCCCCGCGGTCAACGCCGCTTTTTCGGCCGATTGACTTGCGATTGACCCGCGCCGCACTGTTGCATGAGCGAAGAATCTTAGAGATTCGGACGGGGAACCCAATCATGCAGCCGGCTTTTCGAATCGTAATGGCACTGGCTCTGATGGCTGGAGTCATCGCAGGCGTCGCATCAGCGGCACGCCCGGGAGAATCTGACGGCGAATGGCGCAAGTTTGAAGGCGAATGGTTCACCGTCGAGTATCCAGCGAATTTCAAGGTGCGCCCTTCGCTGAAACTGCACAGCCATCAGACGCGGCCCGATAGCGCGTTTTTTACGGCACCCGGCGGCGAGGTCGAATTTTATGTTTTCTCGCCGCAGTGGAGCGGCGAGCCGTCAGACATTATGCCGGATCCGAAAACGGAAATCGTCAACGACGAGACAACCCGCACTGAAGGCGGGCGCACCGTCCGCGAATGGGACATCAAAGCCCGCGACGGCTCCTATTTCCGCGCCATAGCCGATACCACGGCACATGAAGGCACGGTGAGGTGGGTGTTTGGTATCAAATACCGCGACAAGGCGTCGTATGACCGCTGGCGGCCCACCTATTTGCGATTTAAGAAGTCGCTGCAACAGTTCGCAGACTGACCCCGCCGGGGGCTCGTCACCGGCATGTCACCGACGGGTCGGACAGCGCTTTCAGCCGCTCAAGCGCCTCCTCGACCCGCACCTCGGTTTGGGTCCCCTCCGAGAGATCCTTCCACTGGGCCACGCCGCGGGCCGCTTCGTCGGCCCCGATGATGACAGCCACGCGAACACCGAGTCGGTTGGCCGCCTTGAGGCCTGCTTTGGGGCTGCGCGGTTGTAAATCGAGCGCCACCGGCGCACCGCTCACTCGTGCAGCCGATGCGAGCCGAAACGCCGACGGCATGGCAGCGTCATCCAGTGCCAGAACCATGGCGGCGGGCGGCGGTTCGCCCGGAGGCCGGAGGTCCAATGCTTTCATGGCAAGTATCAGGCGCTCGACTCCGATGCTCATGCCCACACCCGGGGTCGGGGGACCGCCTAACTCTTCGACAAGGTAGTCGTAGCGCCCCCCGCCCACGACAGCGTTCTGCGCCCCAAGGCCACCCTGAACAATTTCGAACACCGTGCGCGAGTAATAGTCGAGCCCGCGCACAAGATCCGGCGCGATCTCGTAAGGAACCTCGCACGCTTCCAACAGCGACCGGAGCGTGGCGAAATGCGCGCGCGCCGGTTCGCCAATAAAATCGCCGACTGCCGGCAGGCCGGCTACCAGCGCCCGGCAACGCTGCTCCTTACAGTCAAACACCCGCATCGGATTGAGGCGCGCGCGCTCGACGCACTGCGGACACCAGCCATCCGACGCCCCTCCGGCCAACACTTCGCGCAGGCGGTTGTTGTAGGCCTGCCGGTCCTCGCGGTCGCCGAGGTTGTTGAGTTTCACGCAGACATCGCGAAATCCCACCTCCCGCAGAAACTCAACGCACAGCACAATGATCTCGGCATCAGCCGCGGCATGGGCCACCCCGAACACTTCGATGCCGATCTGGTTGAATTGGCGCAGGCGTCCCTTCTGCGGCTTTTCATACCGGAACATCGGGCCGGTGTAATAGAGTTTTTGCTGCGCACTTTCCTTGAAGACGCCGTGCTCGATCAGGGCGCGGATGACGCCCGCCGTGCCCTCCGGCCGCAGCGTGTTGCTGCGCTCGCCGGGATCCACGAAGGTGTACATCTGCTTCGACACGACGATGTCGCTAGAATCGCCGGCGCTACGGGCAAACAACTCGGTCGGTTCCAGCAGCGGCGTGCGAATTTCGCGATACTGCGCGCGGCCAAAGACGCGGCGTGCGGCCGCCTCGAGAAACTGGAAATACACTGCCTCGTCGGGCAGCACATCTTCCATGCCGCGGATAGATTGGATGGTCTGTTTCCCCATGATTGCGCTTACCGGCTCGCAAGTGGCGCCTTCGCAGAGGGCACCGGCAAGCGAGATTTGCCGCTGGAGAACAGCCTTGCCTTGCGCCATCGGTGCGAATTTGCTTCGTCGCTCAGGTTAGAACCCCACACATCGCGGACAAACGGGGACGAGAGGCGAACATGATTACGGAACAAGCGGGCAAAAAGACGGCGGGCCGCAAGGCCGATACGCAGCGCAAGCACCCAGCGGCTGGCCAGACCATGACGGGCGCGGAAATGGTCATTCAGGTGCTGGCAGATGAGGGTGTGGATACCATCTTCGGTTACAGCGGCGGGGCGATCTTGCCCACCTACGACGCCGTGTTCCGGTATAATGAGCAACACCGCAAGGGTGGGCGCGATCCGATCCGTCTGATTGTACCGGCCAATGAGCAGGGCGCCGGATTCATGGCGGCCGGTTATGCGCGTGCATCGGGAAAGGTTGGCATGTGCCTTGTCACCTCGGGGCCCGGCGCTACCAACACCGTCACGCCGGTGCGCGATTGCATGGCCGACTCCATCCCCATCGTTGTGGTCTGCGGTCAGGTGCCCCGCGCCGCCATCGGGACCGACGCCTTCCAAGAGGCGCCCGTGTTCGGCATCATGAGCGCCTGCGCCAAACATGTTTTCCTTGTGCATGACCCGGAGCAACTCGAGCAGACCGTCCGCACGGCCTTCCACATCGCTCGCACTGGGCGCCCCGGCCCGGTCGTCATTGACCTGCCCAAGGATGTGCAGAACTGGTCGGGCGTGTTTGAAGGCAGCGGTCTGTTGAACCTGCGCGGCTACCACCAGCGCCAGCAGCAACTGCTCGAGTCGCGGATTTCGAAGGACCAGGCCAAAGAATTCTTCAACATGCTGGCCCGCAGCGAGCGACCCCTCATCTATGCGGGAGGCGGCGTCATCAACTCCGAGGCGGCGCCCGAACTGAGAGAGTTTTCCCAGCGCTTCGGCATCCCGGTGGTCACGACGCTCATGGGCATCGGCTCCGTGGACACCACGAGCCCACTCTCCCTGCGCATGCTCGGTATGCACGGGGCCGCGTTCGCCAATTACGCGGTCGAAGACTGCGATTTCCTCATCGCCGTCGGAGCCCGCTTCGATGACCGTGTCGCCGGCAAGGTTTCCGAATTTGCCCCCAACGCCAAGTTCATTGCCCACATGGACATTGACGCCGCTGAAATCGGCAAGGTGAAGGCCGTGACCTGGCACCACACCGGCTCGGCCAAAACCGCCCTCGCGGACCTGATCCACTACGGTAAGAACTTCAAGAAGGACTACTCCGCATGGCACGCCCACACGGCGCAATTGAAGCGCGAATATGCCATGAACTATGACCGCAACAGCCCGCTGATCCAACCCTATTATGTTCTCGAGGAACTCAACAAAATCACCAAGGGCGATGCGATCGTGACGACTGGCGTGGGCCAGCACCAGATGTGGGCCGCACAATACCTTGACTTCCACCGGCCCCGCACCTGGATCACTTCCGGCAGCATGGGCACGATGGGGTTCGGCCTGCCGGCTGCCATCGGCGCCCAACTGGCCAACCCGGACAAACTCGTCATTGATGTCGACGGCGACGGCTCGATCCGCATGAACCTCGGCGAACTCGAAACACTGACGACCTACGACATCCCCGTTAAGGTCCTGCTGCTGAACAACCTCGGCGACGGCATGGTGCGCCAGTGGCAGAAACTTTACTTCAGCCACCGGTTCTCGGGCAGCGACAAGAGTCTGCACAAGAAAGACTTTGTCAAGGCAGCCGAGGCGGACGGCTTCGAGTTTGCGCGGCGCCTGACCGATAAGGCCGAAGTTCGCAAGACGCTCGAGGAGTTTGTTCACTTCGACGGTCCGGCCCTGCTCGAGGTCATGATTGATCAGGAAGCCGGAGTCTATCCGATGGTCGGGCCGGGCATGGGATACAAGGAGATGATCACCGGCGACTGGATTCCGTGCCGCAAGGTCGAGAAGAAAACCGACGAGCCGGCTGTGGACTTCGACAAGATCCCCGATCTCTTCTGAAAGCCCCCGCCGCAGCGCTTGGACGCTGCAACGGGTAGGGACGACTGGCGCCATGAACTACTGGCTGATGAAATCCGAGCCGGATGTTTTCTCCTTCGACGATCTGATGCGGTCGCCGGGCCGGCGAACCTGCTGGGACGGCGTGCGCAATTATCAGGCACGCAATCTTTTGCGCGACGCGATTCAGCCGGGCGACGGCGTCCTGTTCTATCATTCCAACGCCAACCCGTCCGGCGTGGCCGGAATCGCGCGTGTCGTGCGAGGCGGATATCCCGACCACACCGCTTTCGATCCCGCAGATCCCCATTACGACCCGAAAAGCCGTCCGGAGGCACCGACTTGGTACATGGTGGACATCGAGGCGGTGGAGCCCTTACCGCGCCTGCTGACCTTGGCAGAGATCAAGGCTGCCAAGGGGCTGGAAAAGATGGTCTTGCTCACAAACAGCCGGCTGTCCGTTCAGCCAGTGACCGAATCGGAATGGCGCATTGTGCGCCGTCTCGCCGGACTCAAGCCCTGACCCGTGGTTCGGCCATGCCGTCGAATCGCGTAGGGCATTCCTGCGTAAGTTGCACGCAGTTAGGCGCCGCCTGTGGGTTCCGATGCCGACATGATGACGCGCGAACTGCGCCGCAATGTGCTTGCCCGGTTGCGACCCCGCCGTGCCGGGGCGTTTGCTGGTAAAATGCGTCCATTATGGGCCGCCTACTTGGCGTTCTACCGTCGCATCCGCCGGGGCCTGTTCCTTGGCTTGGGGGTGCTTTTCGTCATCCTCGGTGTCGTCGGTTTGTTTCTGCCGGTGATGCCAACAACGGTGTTCATGATCCTCGCAGCGGCCTGCTTTGCGAAATCCAACCGGCGCCTCGAGCAATGGCTTGTGAACCATCGCCATTTCGGGCCTCACATCCGGGATTGGCGCGCCCACAAAAGCATCCGGCTCTCGGTCAAGGTCGTTGCGATCGTTCTGATGGGGGGGTCGCTGTTGTTTTCGATTTTCGTGTTGCAGTTGCCGTTCTGGGCTCTGGTTGCGGCCGGCGCGATGGGGGCCGCCATGGTTGGCGTCTTGCTCTGGATCCCCACACGCCGCGGATGAACGAAGTCAGCACGCCTCATGCTTGTACTTTGGTCGTGGCAGTGCTGGAAGGATGGTGATGTGGCCGCCGTTCGGGGAATCCCGGGCGGAGGAAAGTCCGAACACCGCAGGGCAGGATGCCTGGTAACGCCAGGGCCCGCAAGGGACGGAAAGTGCAACAGAAAGCAAACCGCCGACGCGGCGCGGGGAGAATCAGCGTGGCCCCGCGAGGCAGGCAAGGGTGAAACGGTGCGGTAAGAGCGCACCAGCGGTCCGGCAACGGGCCGGCTCGGCAAACCCCATCCGGTGCAAGACCAAATAGGGTCCGAGGTCCGCGGGCGCAAGCCCCGGGCCGGGCGGCGGCCCGTCGCCCCCGAGGACCGGGTAGGTTGCTACGATCCCGGGCGCGAGTCCGGGACCAGAGGAATGGCCACAACGCGGCTGCGCCCCGCAACGGGCAACGCCGCGGACAGAATTCGGCTTACCACCGCCTTCCGGCACGGCCTTTTATGACCCTCCCGCGGTCGAACCTTGCGACTCAGGGGGCGCTTGTTGTCGCTTCGGTGGCCGTTGTGTTTGCGCCCGTCTCCGGTGATGTGGCCGGCAATTCCGCCAAATCCTTGAACATCTCCGTTTCCAACCGCGTGTAATAGTCGAGCACTTTCGCCCGATATTCCGGATTATTGGCAACCACCTTGAAGTGTTCCACAGCCTTGCGGTAGGCGCCGCGTTTGAATTCGAGTTCGCCCAGCGCAAATCGCGCACGCGGATCGAGACGGTCGTGCTCCATGCCGAGTTTCAAATGTTTCTCAGCATTAACAAGGTCGCCCTTGGCGAAATAGGCCAGTCCGAGATCCGTGTTAAAGTCGGGCGGGGGCGGTTTCTTCCCATCCTCGCTGGCGGGGATGTTGTTGCGCTTTTCCTGCGCTTCCGTAAACCATTTCACGGCTGATTCCGGATCGCCGATCTTCAGGTAGGCACGGCCAATTTCCAAGCGGTAAAAGGGATTTTCCGCATTTTCCGCCGCAAGGCTCTTGAGCAACGGAATGGCCCCGGCGTAATCGCCCTCACGCTGCTTTTTCAGCGAGCGGTAACGGGTGAAATCGCGCTGAAACGCCGGCCACATCAGCCAGACGACAAGAATCCAAACGACAGCGAAGATGCCCAGCAAAACGGGGATGGGAATGATGTCGTGGGTGCGAACGCCCGCCGCAGCGCGCAGCGGATCCAGCGGCGGAGGCGAAGCGGCGGCGACAGCCGATCGCTGCAAGCCCTGATCACCGCGGCGTGCCTGCGGACGCCCATCCGATTCTTTAGCCATGAACCGCTCTCCCGTCATGCGTGTTACCGGATCGCAAGATCCCGGAGGAAGCCGTATTCGCAACGCTGAATCCGCCGCACGCAACGAATTTGCATGCACTACCGGTGTTCGGCGGGAGTTTCATCATAGTTTCTCCACGCGGCAACCGACGATGCCGGCGGATCGGGGGTCAAGAGTCGGAACAGAACGGCATCCGCGAACACCTCGCCGCTTGACGCCCCGGAGGCGTCCACGAGCACCGATCCGGAGTCCGGACGACGGCCGTATTCGAACCGGTAGGTGCCAAGGCTGACCCAGCGGTTGGCCAGCGAAGTATGAGACTGATTGACGGTAACCGTCGTGACGCCGCCCGCGTGAGAGATGCCAAACGGCACCGCTGCGCCCGTCGCCGTGGGGTGCCAAGTGGTAAAAACTTCGTAATCGCCCGGCGTGGTGATCAGCGGCACGAATAGCGCCTGCGCCCCGATCGTGCCGGCGGTGACACTGCGGGCCACCAGCGATTCCAGCCGCGCCGCGCGCGACTTCAGACCCGACCGGGTCGTCCAAGTATCCGAGGTTGGGAACTCGCGGTAGGCCGGCGGCTCGTTTCGAATGGAAAAATAGTCTGCGCTTTCCACGATCTGCTCGCGGAACTCGGCCACTGCTCCGACGCCATCATACAGACGGATATCGTCGAGGTACACGCCATCGTCTACGAATGAGTCGTCATCGGAAACGAACAGAAAACGGATACGCAGATCCGTCACGGCGGCGAAATCATCGAGCGGGACAACATGGCGACGGGGCGGGCTGCATGCCTTCGTAAATTTGCGCAGGGCGGTCCACGACGACCCGCCGTCCGCCGAGACCTGCACTTCCAGCCGGTCCCCCTGCGAAAGGCGCGATGGGAAATTATGCTCGAGATAAAAAGACAGGCGCGGCCGCGCGAGGCCGGAGATGTCAAAACCGCTGCTCGTCAGCGTGGCTTGCGTGCCCGTGGTGTAGAGCGCGCCCGGGCTGTCCTGCCAACTCCGGGTGCCCGTAGCGGCGGTTCCAGTCGTGAGGCTGAAACCGGAGGCGGCCCACACCGGCGAGGTCGTGTCGCAGGGGTCATCAAATAACATTATGGGATTCGGGGTGGTGACACTCACCAGATTCGAAATGCTACCGGCGTTGCCAGCCTCGTCCACAGCCACCACAGCCAGATAATAAGTTTTTCCGAACTCCAGATCATTCAGCACGATCCGGTCCACTGAGCCGGCCGCGGTCGGACGCGTATACGGATACGCGATAGGGGCGGATCGGAAGTTGCCGGCCGTGATGGGTTCGGAGGAAACACGCACATCGTAAAATGCGGCCGTCCCGCTTGAGCCGTCATCGCCCGGCGCGGTGAAGCGCAAAACCACGCCGTTGGGACCGACACGCTCCGTGGCCAAGTCGGTGATGGCTGACGGCGGAGCAAGATCGGCCGCCCGGACGGCTGCGTTCAGGTCGAGCCGGCCGGACGCTGCATTGCGCCATTGCACTGGCGCTACCGGTGCGGCCGTGGCCATGAGCCGGTGACGAAGGGCGTTGGGTTCCATCCCGGGCGCGATGCTCAGCACCATCGCCGCCGCCCCGGCCACCATGGGCGAGGCGTAGGAAGTGCCGCTGCCTGTGCCGTAGGCGCTGCCGAAGCGGGTGTGGTAGAGCAGGCGCGCAGGCGCCGATACGCCCACGGACTGCTCACCGTAGTTGTAGAGGGGCGAGTCCGTGTGATCTGTGCCGCCGACGGCAAGGATCGCGTCGCTGGCCAGATTGGCTGGATAAAAGGGATACGCGTCGCCATCGAATCCGAAGTTGCCGGCTGCCGCCACGATGAGCACGCCCTGCTGCTGGGCGTGGCGGGCCATGTCCGCAAAAAGAGGCGACCAGTACGGCGCTCCCCAACTGGCATTCACGACATGCGCACCGTTATCCACGGCGTACCACACGCCGTTAACCACATCCACATCCTGCGCACTGCCCGAGGGCGAGAAGCACGCAACCGTCATGATGCGCGCGTTCCAGTCAACGCCCGCGACACCCGTGCCGTTGTTGGTGGTCGCGGCTGCCGTCCCGGCAACCGCCGTGCCATGCCCGAGAGTGTCGTAAATGTTATTGTTGTTCAAGTAGAAACTCCACCCCAAAATGTCATCCACGAACCCGTTCAGATCGTCGTCAATGGCATTTCCGGCGATCTCGCCCGGATTCTGCCACAGGCGGCCTGAAAGGTCCGGATGCACGGTGTCCGTGCCGGTGTCGACAATGGCGATGACAATGCTGGCGCTGCCGGTCGTCACATCCCAAGCCTGCACGGCTTTCACATCGGCGCCCGGCAGGCCGCCCGTCTGGCCCGTGTTGCGCAATTGCCATTGATTGGAGAACAAGGGATCGTTGGGCACCGTGTCGGCCAGTTGCACCATGCGGCTGCGAAAAGCGTACTCGACACCCGGATCCGACGCGAGGCGTGCGACGAGTGCGTCGGGGGCGGCGCCGCCGTCCACCACGGTTACGCCGGGCGCCAGGACGCGTTTGCGGACCACAAGCCGGCGGGCAAACGCGGCCCGCTCCGCATCGTGCTTGTCCTTGGCAGCGCGAAACTTCACGACCACATCGGAACCGGCGAAGGGCGTGCCGCTCACCGTCGCCGCGGCGGCAAAGATCGCGACAATCAGCAGAGTCAGCCGGAGGGCCCGTTGGAAACCCATCGTGCCAACCACTACAAGCGGGTGGCGGCGGGAATCACCGCCGTGCGACACTGCCACGCAGCCGCAGGTGCGGAATATAGGCAAGGCTGCGGACGGCAATGCGCCAGTTGAATGTGCTCTGTCCCGCCCGGCGATTCTCAAACAGGATCGGGCGCTCGGCGAACCGGAGGCCTGCAAGGCGTGCCTCCCATAAAACCTCTTGTACGATTTCCGGTCCGCGCGCCGTCATCTGCTCCCACGGGATGGTCTCGAGGGCGCGCCGACTGAACACACGGAAACCGCTCGTGCAGTCGCGAAGCGGCAGTCCCAACACCAGAGCGATGTAAGAGTTGGCCGCGCGCGTGATGAGAGTCCGCGCGACATGGCGTCCCTGCTCGCCGCCGCCGGCCACAAGGCGCGAACCCACGACGATGTCAGCGGAGCCGTCCAACACCGGCTCGACAAGCGACGGGATGAAACGCGGGTGGTGGGAAAAATCGGCATCCATTTCCACGACAGCATCCGCACCTGCGTCGCGTGCGGCGATAAACCCCGCCAGCCCCGCCGTGCCCCGTCCGCGGTCCGTCGTGCGGTGAAGCAGTTGCACACGCGGCTCGCGCGCCATCATCTCGCGGACAAGGCGCCAGGTTCCGTCGGGCGAGTTGTCGTCCACCACCAGCACATGGTAAGCGTCGCCAAGGGCAAGAATCTCGTTGGCAAGAGGCACAATATTGTCCGCCTCATTATAAGTGGGCACGGTTGCAATGATCTTCACGGGACCTTACCGCACGGTGCGAAGGTGCACACCGATAGTGGGACATGCTCTGTCACGGCGAAACGGGCACAAACTTCACCTCGAAGAGTTTCGGCCAGAGTTTGCCGGTGATGAGGAAATGCCCCGTCGCGGGATCATGCGCAATGCCGTTCAAGACATCCGCCCGCGCACGCTCGCCGGGCGCCAGCAACCCGCTGCAGTCAATCTCGGCCGTGACGATCCCCGACTCCGTGTCAATGCGCAAGATGTTCTCCTCGCCAAGAACATTTGCGAACAGTTGGCCCTCCGCCCACTCGAGTTCGTTCAGCCGGTCTTGTGGCACGCCTCGGCGCAGAACCGTAAGAGTGGAGAGAAGATCAAAGGTCTTGGTGTCTCTGAAAAACAATTGGGCGGAACCATCGGTCATGATGAAACGCTTGCCGTCATGAGCCAGCCCCCAGCCCTCGCCCGCGTAGCGGCGGCGCGTGCGCTCGGCCAGCGTCTTGGGATCGCGCTCCAGCGCCACACCCTCGCGCCAGGTTAACTGCACCAGACGGTCGCCCCCGAACGCCAGACCCTCGCCAAACAGGGCAGTCGGCAGCGTTTCAATGCGCACCAGCGAACCGCTGACAGGGTCATAGGCCCGAATCGAGGAGCGGCCGTAGAGACCCGTGCTCTCATACAATAAACCATTGTGCAGAAGCAAACCTTGCGTGAACGCTTCCGGATCGTGCTGACGCACCGCCACCACCTCGACCCGCAGGCGTTGCGGCGCGGTCGTCTGGGCCGCGACTGCAGCCGCAAGCAGAAACACAGCCACGACGCCAGAAATCCATTTTGTTCCGCGCATTGCCATAGACCGCCCGTCTGAAATCCCCCCAATTCTAAGGATTGCATGTCTCAGGTTGGCCGCACAGGCAACCTCTTCTTGCAAAGTCCCCGCCTCGCGTCAACTGCGCTGCAGACTGTCGTACAACTCCCGGTACTGCACGGCAACAGCGGCGGCATCGAAGTGCTCCGCGGCCGCCAACCGTGCCTGTTCGCCAAACGATTCGCTAAGGACGGGGGACGCCGAAAACTCCCGCATGGCTGATTCAAGGGCCCCACGGTCACCGTCGGGCACAAGGACGGCGCTAATGCCCCCCGCGAACACAGACCCGATCTCAGGAGAGTCCACACTAATGATGGCACACCCCCTCGCCGAGGCCTCGGCCAGTGCCGGCGTCAGGTGCTGGCGTAGGTGGACAAACACATCAGCGGACAACAAGGCATCCGGCCATTGCGGCGAATCAAACCCGGCCGTGCACAAGCGAGTCGGGACACCGCACCGGATCATGGGCAGATCGGGATGAGAGTCCGTGAACAGAAAGAAAACCGCGTCCCCGGGCGACGCGCCGGAGCGAGCGGCAACGCGGGCCTCTGGCGCGGGCGCCTCGAACGCATCCTCCGGCAGGGCCGGGGGAATCAAGACAGTCCGGAAACCTGCGCGTCGCAGCGCAGCGAGCGCCGCACCATCATTGGCCGCAAAAACGGTATTTCCGTTTCGCTCTTCCAACCATTTGATGGCCGCCGTGACATCCGGCGCCCCCAGCGTCACAACCAGAGGCGTGTCCGCCGACAGGTGTCCAGCGATCATTCCGGCAGGCGGCGGCCAAAACACATGCACCACCGTCTCCTCTCGGCCTGATAACGATAACAAGCGCGCAACCGCATCTGGGCCGGCCCAGTGGTCGCAAAGAACCGATTCCGAAGCCAAACCCGCGCAAATAGCCGAGGCTTGGCGAACAGAAAACGGGCGGATTGGACCCACACTGGCAGATACAATATATGGTCGCATCAGATCTCTTTTACGTCTCCCTCCAACCCCGAGGGACACCACGAAGCAACTTTTCGGCCATGCCCTGTGAAAAAATATCACCCCATGCATTTTCGATTTGACACAGCCCAAATGTTGCGGTTACCGAGGTATCAAAAGACGATATGTTGTAGAGGAGACGACTACTCCAGCAGATTCCTCGACTCGAACATAACAAGTTTGGCATCCGGGGCGGTACACAATCTGGCGGTTCCCCGCTCGGGGGATTACCCGGTTGAGGCTTTTTGACCCAATACAAGGGCTTGTCGTACGCGCCCCTCTTTTTTTGCCTTTCAGAAGCCGTGATTTTTTGTTCTCACTTGGAAGCAATCATGCGGGGGCGAGCCGTTTCCCAGCCCCCTGTTGAGCGCCTAAGTCCTTGGTTGAACCAGCCGCCGTCGAGGGGTAGGCACTCGGTTCCATGGCTTTACCGCTTGATGCCGTTTACGGGGCGTTAGCCCTTTTTTCGTTTTTGCTGGCCCTTGTCTTTGTGCCGGCGGCGCGGCTATTTGGAAAAACCTTTGGCTTTGTGGACGCGGTCAACCCCACCAAGATTCACCGCGAACCGATGGTGCGGTGCGGCGGGTTGGGGATCTGGTTGGCGTTCATGGGCTCGCTTGGCATCGCTGTCGGCTGCGCCGGGCTCGCGTCCGAGCGGCTTCTGCCTGCGCCGCTGGCTGAGATTGCGCCGAACATCGTTTTTGTCGTGCCGAAACTGTCGGCGCTGCTGGCTGGAGCGACGCTTCTCTTTCTTGTGGGTCTGGCGGATGATCGGCGCCCGCTGCCGCCGCTGCCCAAGTTGCTGCTCCAGATTGTCTCGGCCCTGCCCCTGATCGCGGCCGGCATCACCATCAAGGCTTTCGTTCCGGGCGAGATTCCGGCCGCCCTGATGACGGTCGCGTGGGTGGTGCTGCTCACGAATGCCTTTAATTTCCTGGACAACATGGACGGCCTCAGCGCCGGTGTTGCCGCCGTGGCATTGTTCAACTTTTACATTATCTCGCGGGCCGGCGGCGAATTGTTCATGATGGCGATGTTTGCGCTTCTGTTTGGCGCCGTGTGCGGCTTCCTGGTCTTCAATTTCCCCCGCGCGCGCCTGTTCATGGGCGACAGCGGGTCGCTCTTCATCGGCTACATGCTGGCCGCGCTCAGCGCGATGGTGACCTACTACGAGGCGGGCGTGCCCACGCAACTGCCCGTCGTCGCGCCGCTCATTGTGCTGGGCGTGCCCTTGTTCGACACGGTCTCCGTCCTGCTCATCCGGTGGCGCAACGGTGCCCCACTGATGAAGGGCGATCTCAACCATTTTTCTCACCGGCTGGTGGCTCTCGGATTCTCGCGCACACAGGCAGTCGTGTTCATTCATGTGCTGACACTGACCGTGGGGCTGACGGCGGTAAACCTGCGCCATCTCGACTGGCCGGGCGCCTGCCTTGCATTGGCTCAGGTCGTGCTGTTTTTTGTGGCCATTCACCTGCTGGAACGGGCAGCCCGCGCCACCGGGGAAAAGGAGCGCGTGCCATGAATCCTTTGGATGATACCCGGCGGCTGGAACTCTTGCGGGCGGCCCGCCTTGCGCGGGCGCACGCCTACGCTCCCTATTCGCGCTTCCGCGTGGGTGCGGCCGTGCTTTGTGGCGATGGCCGCATCGTGCCCGGCTGCAATGTGGAGAACTCCAGTTTCGGCCTCACCGTCTGCGCCGAGCGCGTTGCCATCGGAGCCGCTATCGCGCAGGGTGCGACCGGTTTTCATGCCATTGCCATCGCGGCCTCGCCTCCGGCCATGCCGTGCGGCGCATGCCGCCAGACGCTCGTCGAGTTCAACCCGGACATGGTCGTCCTCATTGCCGGCCCCGACGGCGACTTGGATGAAACGCGCGAGATGCGCGCGGCCGATCTGCTGCCGGACTCCTTCCGGTTCGAGCCGTGACCGCCCCGCTGCGCCTGAGTGCGGAGGCAGCGGCTGCGCTCGCGGCCGGGCGGCCGATCGTGGCGCTCGAAACAACCATTTTATCGTTTGGTCTTCCCCAGCCTGCCAATGGCCGCGTAGCCCATGCTTGCGAGCGGGCCATTCGCGAGGCTGGAGCCGTGCCTGCCACCGTTGCTGCCCTCGGCGGTGAAATCCGCGTGGGGCTCGACGCCGCGGAACTGGACTTCTTTTGCTCGCGCGATGCGTCCATCCGCAAGGTCAACACGCAGAATCTCGCCGCCGTTCTGGCCGCCGGAGCGCCCGGCGCGTTCACCGTGGCGGCCAGTCTCCGGGCCTGCGATCTGGCGGGCATCCGCGTCTTTGCCACGGGCGGCATCGGCGGCGTGCACAGGGGATACGCAGAAACCATGGACATCTCGGCCGACCTGACGGCGCTGGCGCGTCACCCGGTCGTGACCGTATGCTCCGGAGCAAAGTCCATCCTTGATGTGGCGGCAACACTCGAAGCCCTCGAAACCCTTGGCGTGCCGGTGGCCGGCTTCCGAACGGATGTTTTTCCACGGTTTATCTGTAGCCAGAGCGGTCATATGCTGGACATCCGCGTGGACGATGCGGCGGACGCCGCTCGCCTGGCCGCGACCCACTTCGCCATCAGCAGAGCCGGTCTTGTGCTTGCCGTCCCGCCGCCAGCGGAGGTTTCCGTCCCGGCCGCCGACCTCGACGCATGGACCGCCGAAGCCTTGGAGGGTGCCCGTCGGGCCGGCGTGCGCGGCAAAGCCTTGACGCCGTTTCTGCTCGAACGGCTCGAGACGCTCTCGGCCGGCGCCACGCTCCGGGCCAACGAAGCGCTCGTCGTGAACAACGCCACCGTGGCCGCACATGTGGCTGTTGCTCTTGCCCGGCCATGAAAACGCCCCGTGCCGTGTAATGCCTTGCGTTCGTCCGGCCGCCAAACCAGGAGGAGATGCGATTGCGTCTTAGAGAAATTTATGAGAGCCACCGCCCGGCTGTCTCGGTGGAGTTCTTTCCGCCGAAGACGCCGCAGGGAGAGCAGAGCCTGGCGGCACGCATTCCCGACATTGCCGCCCTCAAGCCCGCGTTCTGTTCCGTCACATACGGCGCAGGCGGCAGTACGCGCAGCAAAACCCTTGAGTGGGTAACCCGGCTGCGTCACGAATTCGGACTCGAGGTCATGTGCCACCTGACCTGCGTGGGACACTCACGCGGCGAATTGGACGCGATCCTTGCGCAATTGGCTTCGGCGGGCATCGAAAACATCATCGCCCTGCGGGGCGATCCCCCGGCCGACAGCCCCGGCTGGCAGCCGCATCCCGACGGTTACACGCACGCCGTGGAATTGGTGCGGGCGGCCCGCGCCACCGGCCGCTTCTCCATCGCTGTCGCCGGTTTTCCCGAAGTCCATCCGGAGGCCCCCGACCGGGAGACCGACCTGCGCTATCTGGCCGAAAAGGTGGCTGCCGGCGCGGACGCGATCATAACCCAACTGTTTTTTGACAACGACGATTACTTCCGCTTCGTCGAAGATCTGCGGCGCCTCGGGGTGACGGTGCCCGTTGTGCCGGGCATCCTGCCCTTCCGGACGGCCGCGCAACTGCGCAAGTTTACAACCGTCTACGCCCGCACCAAGAACGGCCCGGCGCATATTCCGCGCGACCTTGAGCGGCGCGTGGCCCGCGTGGAAAACGACGATGAGGCCGCGGCCCGGCTGGGTGTGGATTACGCCACTTGGCAATGCCGCGACCTGCTCGACGGCGGTGCGCCCGGAATTCATTTTTACTGCCTGAACGAGTCCCGATCCGTTGAGGCCATCCTGCGCAACCTCAACCTGGCCGGCCAGGCCGCGCCGGGAACCCAAGGCCTTACCGCCCCGGCTTCTTGAAACCGAAGCGGACAAGGTCAGGCTCGCGCCGACGCCAGTTTTTGCGGACCTTTACCCATAGTTCCAGGTAAGCGGGCCGCCCCGTCAGCGCCTCGATTTCCTGCCGGGCCTCGCGGCCGATCTGCTTCAGGGTCCGACCACCTTCCCCGATGACAATGCCTTTCTGGCTCTCGTGTTCCACATAAATGATTATGCGGATGAAGTCCTTTTGGGGCCGCTCTTCAAAGGCGTCCACCTCCGTGTAAACGGCGTAGGGGACCTCCTGTTGCAAGTACAGGAAAACTTTTTCCCGGACGGCTTCGGCGGCAAAGAACCGTTCGTCGCGATCCGAGAGTTGGTCCGGGTCATAGTAAAGCGGCCCGGCGGGCAGGTGGCTGACGATCTCGGCAATGAGCCTGTCGAGACCCGCGCGTTGGAGCGCAGACACCCGCACCGTGGCAGCATAGTCGGCGGAATCCAAGCCCGGCGGCAGCCGGTCGCGATGTTCGGGCGCCAGCAAATCCGTTTTGTTTACCACAAGCAGCCGGGCGCGAGGCCGGGCGCGCGCCAGCAGCGCGGTGAGACGCTCGTTAGGAGGTTCGCGGTCCGTCGCGTCCACCAAATGCAGCAGAACATCCACATGTTCGATGGCCTCCTCGGCGCGAGCCATGAGCGACTCGTTCAGGCGGTCGCGCGGAACAATGACACCCGGGGTATCAACGAACACAATTTGGTAATCGTCGCCCGTCAGGATGCCGCCGATGCGATCGCGCGTGGTTTGCGGCTTGTCGGACACGATGGCGATCTTCATCCCCACAAGGGCGTTCATCAGGGTGGACTTGCCCGCATTGGGCTTGCCCAAGATCGCGGCGTATCCGGAGCGAAACGGTTTGTCCATGTCAGTCCTGCAAGACAAGTCGCGCGGGCGGCGCGGAAACAAAAGCAAAATTGCCTCCGAACGGCGCATAAGCCCGCCGCTTTAAGGATAGTTCCCGCGTTTGGAAATCATGCATCAGGGCGTGCAAAGACAACTGCTGAGCCGTGCGGTGGCGGCCTTGCTGGGATTGGCAGCAAGCATCGGCTGGCCCTACAATCCTGCGGCGGGCGATTACTCCAAAGCCAACCCGTCGCATATACGGCTGGCCTCGTGGAATGTCGCGCGCAACTGGGGGTCGTCCACCCCGTCCATTGACGCCGCCATGACGCGTGTGTTGCGCCTGATCAACCCGGATGTCCTTGCGCTGCAGGAGATTCCCGAGTCGTTCACCGCGGCGCAGGTCCAAGCCAAAATGAATACGATTCTGCCGCTGCCCGGCGGCCAGCAGTGGCAGGTGCATCTGGGTATCTCCGACGGATACATCCGCAACGCTTTGCTCACACGACGCCCCATGACCATGCAAATCACGGATACCGTGCCCTCCTCGGAACTGCGCGGCGTGACAGGCGCTCTCGTGGATCTCGAATCCACCGTGCCGCGCGATCTTTACGCGATGTCTGTGCACCTGAAATGCTGTACGGGCGTCACCGAGACCTCGCGGCGACAGCGTCACGCCAACGCCCTTGCCAAATGGTTTGGCGACATCAGAACCCCCGGCGGCTCCATCAACCTCCCAACCCACACCCCGGCCGTGGTCATGGGCGACTTCAACTTCGTTGATCCGGATCCGCAGCAGCCCGAGGTGACACTGCGCACCGGCGACATCACCGACAACGCAACCTTCGGTCCGGACATCAAAGGCGACTGGGACGCCTCCGACCTGCTCGATGTGCTTCCGACCGATCCGTTTACCGGTGATCCTGACACTTGGCCCGCCAGTTCGTCATCGCCGTCGTCGCGCCTCGACCGTTTCTACCTGACGGATTCAGTGCTGACCGTCGCCAACAAGTTCGTCGTAAACACCCGCACGATGACGGCCGCCGCACGCACGGCGGCGGGAGTCCAGCAATTAGATGTGGAAACGGCGTCTGACCACCTGCCTGTCGTGCTTGACCTGACCAACATCGTGCCGGTGACCGTCTCAGAATTCTTCCTGGAGTAACCGGCCCGCTTTTCCGGCGCTCAGCGCAGATCCACGATCGTGACCGAGCCGCCCCCCTCATTGGGCGTTCCATGGCGGTAGCGTTTGACAAGCGGGTGGCCGCGCAGGTGCTCGTGCAGCGCGCGCCGGACAGCCCCGGTGCCGTGGCCATGCACCAGCCGCACAAAATTTAATCCGGCGGCCAGCGCCCTATCCAGAAATTGGTCCGTCTTTTCCAGTGCCTCTTGCACGCGCATGCCGTGCAAATCGAGCGAAAGGGGAACTTCGGCAGGCCGTTTATAGGAAACAGCGCCCGTACCGGCGGGCGGCGGCGCCGACACCCCCCCGTCGGGCGTGCCCACCTCGGAGGCCATGCGCAGGTCATCATATGCCACTGTGGCCGTCACCTTGCGCAGTCTGACGCGCACGGCGTTGCGCTGGGGAAGCACTTCCTCCACCGTCCCATCTTCATTGAGGCTGGCCACACGGACCCGGTCGCCCTTTTGCAGCGTCGCAGGATCCGGGACGCCGCTCGCCCCCCCGTGCTCGCGGCGCTCGGCGACGGCCGCACTCTGCGCCGCTTCGAGTTCGCGCTTGGCGGCAAGCAGTTCCTGTTTGGAGGGCTGGCGGGCCAGCAAGGCCTCCACCTTCGCACGCAGGGCTGCCAACTCCCGCTCCTTCTCAGCGGCCATTTCCGCCCGCAACTTGCGCCGCTGTTCGGCCAGACGCCGGCGCTCGGCCTCCATGTCCACGGTGGCCGTCTCAAGCGCAGCGCGCGCCTCTTCCGTCGCAGCCAATTGCGCAGCCAACCGGTTTTCTTTCTCCTGCAGGCTCAGGATGAGCGCCGTCGCATCCAGTTCGCCCTCCGGCCTCAGCGCCCGCGCCCGCGCGATGATTTCCGGCGGAATGCCCACCTGCTCGGCTACGACGAGCGCCTCGCTGATGCCCGGCACATCCAGTTGAAGCCGGAAAGTGGGCCGGTGGCTTGTCGGGTCGAGCCGGAACGATGCGTTGCGCCCCCCGGGGTAGCCCTCGGCCCAGTTCTTGAGCACGGCGAGATGGGTCGAGACGATCGTCAGGGCGCCGCGCTCGGCCAGCGACTCGAGGATCGCCACGGCCAGCGCGCCCCCCTCGCCGGGGTCCGTGGCCGTGCCGAGTTCATCGAGCAGCACGAGGGCGCGCGGGCCGGCCCGACGCAGGATTTCGCAGATACGCCGCATGTGGGCACTGAAGGTGCTCTCACCCTCCAGCACGCTCTGCTCGTCGCCAATGGCGGCCAGAATTTCCGTGAACACGGGCAGATGGCTGCGCTTGTCCGCCGGAACGGGCACGCCGCACTGCAGCATGAGCGCCGTCAGTCCAATAGTTTTCAGTGCCGTCGTCTTGCCGCCGGCATTCGGCCCCGTGATGATCAGCACACGGTCGGCCGCATCGAGCGCCAGATGGAGCGGCCGCGACGCGGAGCGATCCGCTGTGTACAGGAGCGGGTGGTGGGCGCCAGCCAGTCCAAGCGGGCGCTCCGGCCCGGTCAGCACCGGGAAGGTGCCGTCAAATTCCATCCCGAACCGGGCCTTGGCCTGAATGAAGTCGAACTCGGCAAGGATTTCCAGATTCGTCAGCAGAACATTCATTTCGTCGCGGGCGTGATTGGCCACGCGCAGCAGAATGCGGAAGATTTCCTCGCGCTCGCTCAGTTTGAGGTCGGCCAAATGGTTGGATTCCTCGAGGATGGCGAACGGCTCGATGAAAACCGTCTCTCCCGTGTTGGAGGAGTCGTGGATGATGCCGGGCACCTTGCCCCGGTTGGTGCTTTTGACCGGCAGGACATAACGGTCGTTGCGCAGGGTCCAGAAATCGTCCTGAAGATCCCCGCTGTCCGCAAGCGATCGCACCATTTTCTGGAGTTCCCGCTGGAGGCGCTGTTCCGTTGCAAAAATCTCGGCGCGCAGCCGCTGAAGGGCTTCGCTCGCCGTGTCGCGCACGGTGGCATCAGGCCCGATTTTCTCGTCAATAGACCGGATGAGTGCCGGGGCGTGATGCAGCGGCATGGCGAGGCTGTGAAGGTTGCGGCAGGTTTCGCGGCGCGGTTCGAGGAATGACCGCATGCGGCCGGCCGTCTCGAGAAAATGGCGCAGATCGAGCAACTCAGCGGGGTCGAGGATGGCGCGTTCGCGGGCCACCTTGCGCAAATGCAGCGTCACATCGCGCAACTCGTGGATCGGCGGCTCGGTTCGCTCTGCCAACAGATTCATGTACTCGCGCACCAGCGCGATAGCCATCTCGAGGTCGGCCTCGGCCGTCATGGGCCGCATTTGCTCCACACGGCTGCGGCCAAGGTCGCACACGCAGCGGGCCGCAAGCAGTTCGCGCACGGCCGGCATTTCGAGCCGGCGTTCGTCAAAACTCATGGTTGCCCACCGCCGTCATGATGGCCCGCATGCTCGCTGCGCCGGGCCTCCCAAGGCAAGCCGCAACCTCGGCCGACCCGGGGCGACACGCGTCAGCGGTAGGCTTCCATGACCTCGGCCAACACCTCGGCTGCCGGACGCACGCGTTCCTCGGGCAGGTGCGCGAGTGGTTCGTCCACCAAGTTCATTTGCTCGGCCAAGGTGCGGCCGCGCACCGGACTGTGATAGATCAGGCCTGTCAGAAACAGGCGTTCCTCTTGCGCCCGGTGGCATAGTTCGAGCGCCCGGATTTTATCGCGCGGGTCGTAATCATGCTCGAGTTTGCGCAACAGCAGTTTCGACTGGTCCGGCAGGTCAATGGTAATCGTGGTGCCCTCGGCATAATCCGCCGTAATCGGTTCATAATAGGGAACGAATCCGACCTCATGCAGCGGATCTTCGTTTTCGCGCGCAAACTTGAGGCTCTTCGTCGAACCTTCGTGATTATTGAAGGTCACGCACGGCGACACCACATCCACCACCGCCGACCCGCCATGCGCCAACGCGCCTTTGAGCAACGGCACGAGTTGTTTGACATCGCCGGAAAACGACCGGGCGACATACTCGCAGCCCATTTCGATGGCCAGCGCGCAGCAATCAATCGGCGTCTGCTCGTTCTCAAAACCTTTTTTATGTGTCGAGCCCTTGTCTGCCGTGGCAGAAAACTGTCCTTTGGTCAGGCCATACACGCCGTTGTTCTCGATCACATAAACGATCGGCAGGTTGCGCCGCAGCATGTGAAGGAAATGCCCGAGCCCGATGGATGCCGTGTCGCCGTCACCGCTGACGCACACATGGACAAGACGGCGGTTGGCCAGATAAGACCCAGTCGCAATGGCCGCCGCGCGCCCGTGAACACCGTTGAAACCATGGGACAGGCTCATGAAATAGGCGGTGGTTTTACTCGAACACCCGATACCGCTCATCTTGGCGACATCGTACGGGCTGATGCCCATCTCGAAAAACGCCTTGATCAACTGGCTCGTGATGGAGTCGTGGCCGCAGCCTGCGCACAGGGTGGACGCTGCACCCTTGTAGGCTGCCATCGTCTCACCGATGCGGTTGGTGGGGGCCGGCTTGGCCGCCGGGGCCGCGGCAACCGCCGGCGCGCCGGCTGGCTCGCTGATGCTCATGGAGCGTAGGATCCTTTCGAGAGGACGCCCTCGACCACAGTATGCGCGTCGAGGGGAAGCCCGTTGTAATGCACAATGCCGCCAATGCGCGGCGCAAGGTCGGGATACTCGGCTTGAAGGATTGCGGCGACCTGCGCGTCGCGGTTCTGCTCGACCACGAAAACCCGCGAGTGCGCCGCGATGAATTCGCGCACGCTGTCGGCGGGCGGCAGCGCACGCAGCCGGAGATAATCCGTCGGGGTTGCGTGCTGCGTGGCGAGAATGTGCCTCGCCTCGGCAATGGCCTCATCGCTCGTGCCATAGCCAATCAGGGCGGCGCGGGGGTTATCCATCGTTTGGATTGCAGGCTGGGGCAGATTGTTCCGCGCGCCGTCAATCTTGCGCCGCAAGCGATCCAGGTTGTTCTGCCAGTCGGCCGGCTTTTCCGAACGCTTGGCTGCGTCGTCATGCCCCGCACCCTGCGTGAAATAGGCCGCCTTCGGGTGGCGCGTACCCGGAAGCGTCCGCCACCCGATGCCGTCGCCATCCACATCGCGGTAGCGCGCGAATCCGCCGAGCCGGTCGAGGTCTTGGGCTGTCAGCACCTTGCCGCGGTCCATCGGGCGCGTCGGCGGAGCAAACGGTTCGCTCATCCACAGGTTCATTCCCAGGTCGAGATCCGACATAATAAAAACCGGCGTCTGGAGCCGTTCCGCCAAGTCAAGGGCTTGCATGGCAAACTCGTAGCACTCGGCAAGGGTCGCCGGAATGAGCAGTGGGTGGCGGGTGTCGCCGTGAGACAGGTAATAAGCCGACATCATGTCGCCCTGACTCGTCCGCGTGGGCAGGCCTGTGCTCGGCCCGACGCGCTGCACATCAATGACAACGGCCGGAATCTCGGCAAAATGTGCCAGTCCGACGATTTCTGCCATGAGCGAGATGCCCGGCCCGGAAGTTGCAGTGGCCGCTCGCGCTCCCGCCCACCCCGCACCCGTCACGATGCCGATGGCGGCCAGTTCATCCTCAGCCTGCACGATGGCGTAGGTCGCCTTGCCCGTTTCGGCGTCATGCCGGTACTTGGCCATAAAATCGGTCAACGCCTCGGCCAGACTGCTGCTGGGCGTGATGGGGTACCACGCGAACACGGTCAGGCCGCCATACATCAGGCCCAGCGCCATGGCCGTGTTGCCGTCCATGATGATCTTGCCAGCCGTTCGGTCCATTCGCCGGATCACAAACGGGCGATGCGGCGGCAAGTTGGCTTCGGCCCACGCGTGACCGGCCCGCGCTGCGGCAAGATTCAGGTCGGCAGCCTTGGGTTTGCCCGAAAACTGCTTGGCTATGGCGCGCCCGACTTCCTCCATGTCCAGTTCGAGGAGCCACGCCACCACTCCCACATAAATCATGTTCACCACCAGACGCCGCAACCGGGCATCCGGGCAAACCTCCGCCACCAGCCGCCCAAACGGCACCACATGGACAATCAGATCATCGCGTGTCAGGTGCTTTTCCAGATCCGCATGAAGCACCAGCGTTGCCCCCGGCCGCAGCGCCGCAATGTCCTCCTCGACCGACTCGACATTCATCGCGACAAACAGATCCGCATCGCGTCGCCGGGCCGTCCATCCCTGCGCGTTCGCACGAATGGTGAACCAAGTGGGAAGCCCCTGAATGTTGGACGGAAACATGTTCTTGCCGCCAACAGGAACGCCCATCTGAAAAATGGTGCGCAAAAGAACCAAGTTGGCCGATTGGCTGCCGGTGCCGTTGGAGGTGGCTACCTGAATGACCACATCATTGATGACGGGCTCGTTGTCCTGAGTTGTGTTTCGGAAAGCCGGCTGGGTGCTCGGAGATGCCGTCATGAAATCAACCTGCCCGTTGATGACTTGGTCATGGCGCTAATCTCTACCGAATTAGTAGCGATTTAGTCTTTTTTCTTGGGACAGGTTGAAATTCTCAAAATGCCAACTCCTATGAGGGCGGATGGAGCGTTATGTTTTTCCGCGGGCGATTCCTGCGAGGAAGTCATTTTGCCATGATCCGACGAACGAGACTTGACGAGACAGGCGCACGAACTGTGCCCGCGTGCCAGCCCACCGGACGGCGGCGGCAACGCGGATGACGCCGCTCGCGCAGAGAACTCGCTGGCCCGGATTTTTTTCACCGGCCGCATGGGGAGGACTTGCGGTCCTGCTCGTGATCGCGACCACAGCCTGGAGGCTGCGTGTCATCGCTGACCCTGCCAATCTGCTCGTCGCTGAAGAAGCCCACTACTGGGAGTGGTCACGGCGGCTGGATTGGGGCTATTTCAGCAAGCCGCCCATGATTGCCTGGCTCATCCGGCTCTGCACCGAACTCGGCGGCTCCACCGCGTTTTCCGTGCGCGCGGGTGCGGTGGTGATTTCCGTCGGTTTGGCCGCGCTGACTTGGCCGTTTGCCCGCGCCCTCGGACTCACGCCGCGCGCCGCGTTCTTGTCTTTGCTGGCGTTCAGTGTTGCCCCGCTGTTTGCCGCGGGATCGGTAACCATGACCACGGACACGCCGCTCATGTTGTTTTGGGCCGCGGCGCTCTGGTGTGTGTGGATGGCGACAGAGGGCGGCAACCGCTGGCTGTGGCCTGCCGCGGGCGTATTTTTCGGGTTGGGAATGCTCAGCAAATACACGATGGCGTTCCTGATTCCCTCCGTGGCGATCTATCTGGCCTTGTCCCCCGCGCACAGGCATTGGCTCCGGCGTCCGCATCCGTATCTCGCCGCAACCGCAGGACTGGTGCTGATGAGCCCGGTCCTCTGGTGGAACTGGTCCCATGATTGGGTGTCATTCCGGCATGTGGCTTCCGACGCGGGTGTGGATCGCGGCTGGCAAATCGTCCCGCGGGAGTTCGTCGAATTCTTAGGCTCGCAACTTGGCGTGATCTCGCCGGTCTTGTTTGCCCTGCTGTTGACGGTAGCGGTTCGGGTTCTGTGGCGTCGCCGCCTCGTACCCCTGACAGAAACGGAGCGTTTCCTGCTATGCATGACGCTGCCCGTTTTTCTTGGTTATTCGGCCAAAGCCCTTCAGGATAAGGTGCAAGGCAACTGGACCGCGTTGTGTTACTACCCGTGGGTGCTTTTAGCGGTGGGGCACTTCGATGCATGGGCTCGCGCACGGGAGGCCGCCGGCCGCCCGTGGCTCCCACGGGTGCTGGCGGCGACAGCCTTGGCACCCGCTTTCGTCATCACTTGGTTCCTGATGGAGCCCATGTCGTTTGGCGGGGTGACGATGAGGTTTCAGCCCGCCGTCCGCCACGGCGATTGGCGCGCGCTGGCCAGGGCCGTGGACCGGGCGCGAGCCAACATGCCCCGCCCCGAACAAACCTTTATCGTGGCCCGGGAGTATCAAACCGCTGCGCTGCTGGCCTTTTACATGGACGGCCAACCGCAGGTTTTTCTGGCACCTGACGCCAAGCGCCGCATGAGCCAATATGATTTCTGGCCCAGTTACGAGGCTTTGGGCGGATGGGACGCCCTGTATGTGCGCCGGGGCAACCCGAAGCCCGGCGCACCTCTCGTGGCCGATCACTTTACCACATGCGCCTCAGGCCTGTTGGTTGACATTGCGCTGCCCGGCACGAAAAAGCGGCCGTACAGTATTTATCCGTGTTTTGGTTTCGACCCGACGCGGTTCGTGCGGATTATTCCCTCCCGTCACTGACCGCCTTCGCGTGGGGCTTTACGGCTGGCATCCGCGCCGGGGCAGGCAGAAGCGATCACACAGGTTGTTGTCCCCTCAAATCCTGCCCTGAGCGACAAACTGCAGAAACTTCCGGCAAAACAGTGCCGACCACACGGTGCGCCTCAGGGACAGGGCTTAACCGCCCCGGCGCAGTCCGAGCCTTTGCGTCAACGACAGTGTTCCACCCGGTCGCGTGCCGGTCGCCCGTAGAGCGGGATCAAGAGGTTGTGCGGGTCAGAGGCCGTACGCGAGGCGCTCGGCCAGTTCGATCGGCAGGCCCTGCTCGCGGATAGTGTCTTGGGCGCGGGTCATGTCGTACTTGGTGCGGCGTATTTCCAACCGGCGCGCCTCGCGGTCGTAAACGCAATAACAGGCATCCGGGTTGCGGTCGCGCGGCTGGCCGACGCTACCGACATTGACAAGATACCGGCAGCCCTCGCGCAGGGTAATCTCCGGCTTTTCAGGGCAGGAGAGGTTGCCTCCCTCGTTTTCGACGATGAACGGCGTGTGGCTATGGCCGATGAAGCACACGCGCTGGCCGTAATGTTTGAAACTCTGGCGCGCATCGCCCATCGTAATGATATAATTCCACGCCTCCGGATTGCGCGGCGAGGCGTGGACAAAGAGCATCTCCGAAAGTTCCACCGTCAGCGGCAGGGCGCGCAAGTATTGCTCGTTTTCCGGCGTGAGGGTTTTCCGTGTCCAGTTGATGGCCCGCTTGGCGACCTCGTTGAAGTAAGTGATATCAATCTTCGACAGGGCCGCATAGTCGTGGTTGCCCGCTATCGTCGGGATGTTGCGCTCGCGCAGCAATTCGCAGCATTCGTTGGGATTCGCTCCATAGCCCACCACATCGCCGCAGCAAACCATGAGATCCACGGACATGCTGTCCAAGCATTGGATCACGCTCTGCAGCGCCTGAAGGTTGCCATGGATGTCCGAAAACACTCCGACGCGGCGAGGGTTCAGTCCCTCAAGTCGCATATTCCCTGCCTGTCAATTTCCTGAGTTGTTCCGCGGCCCGTTTACGGATGAGCGGGCTTTTGTTTTGCAAGGCCTTTTCCCAGATGGCGATTTCCTGCTCCCGATCAGGCAGTGGACGATGCGGCACTTGGTAGTCTTCCGCCGGCCCGCTCAAACCTGCCGCCTCGGAGACGGGAACAGGCTGCGCCTCGACCTCTCCCGCGAGGGCCTGCTGAACCGCGTCCGCCGGCTGCGCACCCGTGTCCGAGGTGCCACGCGAGGAAAACTCGACAGTGTGGTACTCCTCACCGCGCTCACCGCGGCGTTGACGCAACTTATGGCGTTTGCCGCGCCCCATCGGCTGGGACGGCTCATCAATCTCTGCCGGTTCCTCGGGGGCTTCATCTGACCCGATCCGAGCCAGCGCGGCGTCCGCAGCGGGAGATTCGACTGGCTCCGGCGTTTCTTCATCGGGCACCGGGGATTCTTCCACCGGAACCTCGAATTCCGCCGCCTGCGGCTCAGCCGCCGGCGGAGCAGGTGCCACGCCTGAAAAAATACTGTCCTCCGCCGCCAGTTCACGCGGCACACGGCCTGTCGCCGGCGGAGCAAGAGGCTCCTCGGCCAGCCGAAACTCGCAACGCGTGCTACCAAACTCGATGACATCGCCCGGTTTGAGACGAACCGGTCCCTGCAAGGGTGCGCCATTGAGCCGGGTCTTGCGGTAACTGCCATAATCCTGCAATTCGTAACCGCTCGAGAGCGCGCGGATCACCGCCTGTTTCTTCGACATGAACCAGTCGTCGGTGATGACAATGTCGTTGTTCGGCGCTTTGCCGATCGTCGTTTCGGTTTTGGTCAGGCTGAACTCTTTCCCAGCCAGTTTTCCTTTCGTTACAGCGAGAACGCCCTGCGGTGTGCGCTCGACCACCACCGTGCGATCGGCGCCCAGCGCGTCCACAATCAGTTCCTCGTCAGATAAAACCGTGTTGAGGAACTGAATCGTGTACTTGCCGAGCGTGATCACATCGTTGTCGGCAATCTCGGTCTTCGAAACGCGCACATTGTTGACATAGGTGCCGTTGGCGCTGTTCAGATCCGTCAGGATGTATTTGCCATTTTGGCGTCTCAGCCGCGCGTGGTTGCGCGACACGCTGAGATTGTCCACGACGATATCGTTGTCGCGCGACCGGCCGATGCTGATGATATCCTTGTCAAAGACATACCGCTGCACCACGGTATCGCCCAATTTAAGGATCAGTTCAGGCATAATGCATCAGCCCCTGCTTTGTGTAAGAGGATGGCATTGATGGCTCAAAAGTCGGGCAGAATCGGGGTGAAGTCAAAGGCTTTTGCCCGGGTTCTCCAAGCGGGTTATGTGCAAGGATTTGGCCAGATCCGGATGCGTTTGGACAAGACGCTCGAAACGCCACCCGTGACACGACAAAACCAAGACTTGATGGCGCGAGGCAAGGGCCGATAGAAAACGCATCCCAGCCACAAATCGCTCGTCGTCCCAGTGTCCGAATGGCTCGTCAAGCGCCAGAGGCAGCAGGCCGCAATGTTCCGAAAGGTACTCGCTGACGGCCACGCGGAGGGCCAACGCCATCTGGCCCCGCGCCCCAGTGGACAAGTAGGCGAGTTCTCGGGACGACAGCCGCCGGCCGGCCTCGTGTGAGAAAACGCTCACATCGAGATCCTCCGTCACCGTCACATCCGAGTAACGATCCGTAATCTGGCTGATGATGCCGCCAACCCCGCGCTCGATTTCCACCGCCCAACGAGAGAACACCTGCTCGCTGATAGCGGCCAGTTCCTCGTGGGCCAATGCGGCCGCCTGCTGGAACCCTGCAATAGTGTCGCGCAGGGTCTCCAAGCGTGCAATCTCGGCCGTGTGATTAGGCCCTTCGCGCCGCCAGCGCTCAATGGCTTGGTCGGCATCTTTAAAAGCGTTGACCCGCCGCAGTCGCAAGTCGTGCAACCGTGCTTTCAGATCGTCGAGGCGCGCTTGCAGTTCGGCCCGGGGTGCAGAGGGACGGATAGAGGCCAGCGAGGCATCCTGCGAGACCAACTCGGCCATGCGCGCGCGGGCCGCGGCTGCAAGCCGCTCGAGGTTCGCGCACTCTTCCTCGGTGGACAGGCCACCCGGCGGCCGTTCGCCGGCAAGACGGTGATACTCCGCCGCGAACTCGCACCGGCGCTCGTACTCTGCATAAGCATCGCTTAGGCTTTGCCGGCCGCTGGGCGGGCCGATAAGCGCTTCCAAAGCCGCGCGCCGGCTCTCGGCGGAGGACTGGGCAGCCTCCAGTTCCTCCCGAACGCGCGAGGCCTCCGACTCGAGGCGGGCCGCTGCTTCGCTGACCTCGACGCACTGCTCGAACGCGCCAATCGCGCGCTCGATTACGGCTGTGTCCAAACCTTGCGGCTCAGCGTCGGGCACCGCGAGGCGCACCAACTGCCATGCTTCGTCTGCGGTGTGGGCCGCCGTAGCCTCGGCTTGTTCCAGCGCCTGTTTGGCGGCTTGGTACTCGCCGGCTTGCCGGGCCCACGGGCCAAGGTCTCGCAAATGGTCAAGATAGGCGGCGTCCAAGCCATGGCGCTGCAAGGTCTCCTCAGCCTCGCTGCGCAGCGCGGCGAGTCGCTCGCTCAAGCGGCTTGCCTCGGCGGTCGCGGCCAGTTGCTCCTGACGCGCCGGGTCGCGCTGCTCGGCCTCTACGCGCTGAGCCTGCTTCCACTGACGCAAACCGACGACGGCCGCTGCGACGCCGGCCAGCAGGATCAGGCCGGCGACCACTTGGGCCCAGAGCAGGTTCATAAGAATGAGCAGGACAGCGCCGACAACGCTCGCCGCGCTAGCGCCAAGCAGCATGTAAGCCCGCCCTTGTAACCGCTCGCGATCGGCCCGGGCCGTTGCGGCACGCGCCTCAGCCTCTGCCGCCCGGCGACTGGCTTCGGCTGCCGATGCCTCCAGTTCCGATTTGCGCTGATGGTAGGTCAGCAGCATCTGGCGCTCCGGTTCCGGCAGCGCGTCGAGTTTTTGCGTGACCTGCTGATAGGCTTCGAGGGGCATTCCCTGAGCGGCCATGGCGGTTCGCAGCGTCTCGCAGTGCTGTCGCTGACGCGCGACCTCCTCGCGCGCTGCCTCAAGGCGGGTCATGAGCGCCCGCAGCCGCTCCACGGCGGCGCGAGAGGCCCGCTCGCGCAAGGCCGGGGCAAACTGCGCCAGTTTGCCAGCCGTCTCCTCCAAGGCCGGTTGCATGTCCTCGGCAAGGCGCCGTCGCGCCTCCTGCGCCCGGTCCGATTGAGCGAGCCACTCGGCATGAAGCCGCCGGGCTTCATCCCGGCGCGACAAATCCATCGCGGCGTAGGGTTCTAACTCGGCCATGCGGGCCTCGCGCGCGGCCTGAGTCTCGGCCAGCCGTGCATGGCGCTCCAAGGTTGCTTCGGCCTCCGCGGCCTCCGCGGCGAGACATTCGTAGTCGGCGCGCACCAGGGTCTCCGAGAGGGCCTCAATCTGCGCGTCCAGCCCTTCTGCCGCCGCAATTTCCTGCGCGCAGCGGGCGCGGTCCGCCTCCAAATTGTCGAGTCTCGACTGCTCTTCTCGCAGACGCTCCTCAATGCGGCTCAGGAGCGTCGCGGTCTGCAGCGGGTTTGAGGAGAACTCGTCATAGCGGAGTCTCGGCGTTTTCAACGCCTCCAGAGCGGCTCTGACGGGCGCGTCCTCGCGTCGGCGATCCGAGACGGCTGCCCGTTCGATCACCTGCACGAGTTCTCCCCGGTCGAGCGCCTCCCGCTCGTCCTGCCGCAAGAAAAAGCATTGAAGGAAACTGGCCTGGGACATCCGGAAGAAACGCTCGCCAAAAGACTGCCGGTCCAGCGGCACGGGAGTCCCGGCTTTGAGGTCCGTCAGCGTGGTGCGCGGCGTGTTGCCAAATTCATTGACAAGCAGCAACCGGCGGCCGCCGGGTTCTTCGAGTTCCAGTTCCACGCCGTACGACCCGGTCCCTGCCCACGGCGCATACTTGTCAAGCGGGTGCAGGTCATTGCGCCGGCCACGGCGGCTGCGCTGCGGCGGATAAAACGAATACAGGATGGCATCCACGAGCGTGGATTTGCCAGCCTCGTTGCGCTCGCACACAACATTGCAACATCCCGGTTCGAAGCGGAAGGTGCCCGAAAGCCGCCCGAAAGAACGCAGCGTGACACGGCGGATCAGCATGGCGCGCCGGCTCCTGACATCCCCATGTGGCGCTCAGCAGACATGGCGCGGCCGCAATTCCCGCCCGTGAAGGGCATCCAGGCCCAGATGCAGCGCCTGACGCACAAGGCGTTCGCGTGCCGGGTCGCCGGCCGCTTCATCAAGCAAGCGTTTCATACGGGCGGCGAACTGCCCTTCGATGCGCTTGCATGCCGTCTCGTCATGCAAAAGGGCATCCAAATTATAATCCGGCTCGACCCGCGACTGGTCTACCACCGCGTGAAAGGCAAGGTCGTCGAGCCACGCTGGGTCAAAGTCAAAACCGGTCACATCGGGGTGCGTGCGCCCCGTCAGGGTGATGTAAAGAATGTCCTCCGCTGATGCGCCGGCAGCCGCGACGGCCCCCGAAATCCGCTCTTGCGCCGCGGCGGCGTTCAGAAGGCTCGCGTCCACCTCCACCTCGAGCCGCAACACCCGCCGCGGACTGACAGAAATCCGTTTGAGTGATCCCGGAACCACCCCGCCCTCGGCGATCTCACCCACCAGCACTCCATGGTCTCCCGTCTCGTCCAGACCACGCGGCACGGGCACGCCGGCATAGGCGCCCCTGACCCGCCCCGAATCGTCCTCGATGACCGAGTAGCGGTGGTAGTGGCCCAGCGCGGCATAATCAAAGCCGGCCGCCAGCAATTCATCTCGCGAGAACGGCGCTGTCAAAGCGCGCTCCCCGCGACCGGCTACGAGATCGTCACGCGAGCCATGCAAAACAAGAATATTGATCATGTCCGGCCGTGCCTGCCGCACGCCGGCCAAAATCCGGTCCGTGCGGGGGACATTGGCTTCGAAACAACAGCCGTAAAAATCCACATCGGGCAGCGCAGCGACCGTGCGTCGCTCAAGCCGCGGCGACCCAAAGACCACCACATTGCGCGGATGCGGGCGCCCCGCCTTGCTTTTGTAATAAGCCGGGTTGTGATAACTGAACGCGTTGAACGGATCGTGGTTGCCGGGAGCCACGAGGACCGGCACCGGAGCCAGCAAAGCGAAGGTGTCATAGAGAAATGTGGCACTGGTAAATGCTACCGATTCGTCGTCCCACAGGTCGCCCGGACACAACACAACCTCCACCTGCTCCTCGCGCGCGATTTCGACCATGCGCGTCAGAGCCGCCTCGATATCCCGGTTCAGGCGCGCACGCTTGTCAGGAGGAAATCCCAGCCGCGAGCCTGCAAGGGCACTGTCAAGGTGGCAGTCGGAAAATTGCAGGAATCGCACTCTGCTCATGGCGTCCGATACAGGCGGCCGCGCGGGCCGATGGCAACGGGTTTCATGCATGAATCACCGGCGAAGGGCTTGCCCATTAAAAGTGAAATTCCAACCGCCGCCAATGGCGAAGACCGATGATCATCGGCAAAACGATTACGCCAAGGTTGACGACCGCCAACGCCGTCAGCCACGGCCACGCCCGAACCAGCAGACCCATCGCGCGCGGCCAGTCCTGTGCTATCGGCGCCAGCCAGCCGCCAGTCTCGTTCATCACCATGAAAACCGGCGGCACCAACAGCGCGATGTTCGCAATGATGTAGCCGAGGCTGATAACGATGTTCAGCGTGCCGCCAAGGCCGTTGGCGATGACGGCCGGATTGTCCTCCTTGAAATTCGGGAAGGTCGCTCCGAGCCCCACGGAGAGGCTCGTCAAACCCACCGCCAGCGTCAGGAAAGTCCCCAGCCCCACGACAGCCATCACAGGCCGCACATTGAGAACATAGTTGGAGAAGAGCATCAACGAGCCGCCCACAAACAGCGTTCCCGCCACGCACAGGCCGTACTTTTCCCAGATGAGCCACCGGCTTGCCGTCGGCGAGAGGCCGATCACCCAGTACTGCTTGCCTTCAAGGCTGAGCATCGGATACACAAAACGGGTTGTCAGGATGGACAACACAAAACAGGTGGCCGCCAGATTGAAAAAGGACAGAATGGTGGGCCAGTGACGGATAAAGACCTCGATGCCCTCCAACTGGCGCGACATCCCGCGAATGTTGGCAATGTAAATGACCAACAGGCCAAACAGGATCACCAGTTGCGACCACTGCGCCGGGTCGCGCCAGAAGGTCCGCATGTCCTTGCCAAGCAAACCTTTCACAGGTGCGGGAAACAGCATGAAGACGCGGTCGAACAGCGGAAAAAGCGACCACCTCGAGGTCGCGTAAGTGGGGCTTGAGGTCTCCTTGGCCAGCGCCCAGCCCTTGTAGTACAGGCGCGGCGCCAGCCACAGACAAACCTGCAAGGCCATGAGCGCCGTGCTGAGCAGGCACAAAAACCAGTAGCCGGCATCCCACCACCGCGCCCGCGACGCGGCCTCAAGCCCGCGCGCCAGCCAATAGTTGGGCAGCAGCGGCACGCTGCCCACATTCAGCAACGCCATGATCTGCGAAAAATCCTGAAGATTGGCGGTGACGACCATCGTCCTCAGGCCCATGAGCCGCACAATGATGGCCGTAATGCCCAGAGCCCCCGCCAGCAGGACCAGCGCGTAAAGCCGCGCTTTGCGCGCAGGCAGGTAGGCACTGATGAGCATCGTCAACATCGCGCCCAAACAGGCCGGTATGGCGAGAAAAGGAAAACCGAGCACAAAAGCCACCGGATAAAAAGCCGGCGGAGCGCCCTTCGCCACGCCGTAGGCGGCGAAAATCGGCAGGCTCAACAGCACGAACGCCCACGAACTGAAGAACAAAGACTCGGCCAATTTCACCGCGAACAGGCTGCGTGGCCGCACCGGGAACGCAAAAAGGAATTCCGTCTCCTTGGAAATATAAGTCGTGGTCAGCGTGATGATGAGATTCGAGAAGATGAGCATCGAGAAAAACGCCAGCAGGACAATCCCCACGAGCCGCTCGAGCAGCGGCGGCCCGAACGGCTCCTGACGCAGCAGAAACCGGAAGATGAACCAGAAGAAAGCGCCGCCGCCTCCCGCGACCAGCAGCAAGGTGAACATGCCCGCCGTCAGGTGAATCCAAAGGTACGACCGCATCTGCTCGAGAATGTTGGACACGATGCGGGCGCGCGTGCGCGCGACATTGGCGATGAGGCCGCTCAACGGGCCGCGTCCTCCGGCGAAAACACATACAGGTCCGCGCGATCATGAACAAGACGGCGACGGCCAGCCTGTGCATCGTCCATCAGGCCGCGCGCGAGGGAGATGAAGGCGTCGCGCTGAAGACCATGCGGCGACTCTAGATCCAGAAAAACCCATGCCTCCGGCGGCGGAGGGGCTTCGGCGACGAGAGCGCGAGCGTCCGGGCGTGTCGGTGTGACGCCCCACAACCCAAATTGCAGCACGGCCGGCCCCTCGCGCGGCAACACATCGCGTGCCACTTCGAGACGGTACAGGTCCCGGCTCGTCACGGGAAAGGGCACACGGCGGTAGCCGTCGGTCCGGGTCGGGAGGAACATTTGCGCGAATCCCACGACGCCCATGTACAGCGCCAGCGCCGCCATTGTGCGTCCGCGAGACCAGCCAAGCCGCTCCAGCCAGCGGGCCACCGCACCGGCACCCGCCGCCGTGGCAAGCGCCAAAAACGGCAGAAACGGGTAGGAATAATAATAGAGCAGGTTGCGCATGAACGGGAAGCCAAGCAGCACGACCGGCGCCGGCACCACCGCCAGCACGAGCGCACGCCCCCCCAGTAGCGGCAACAAACCGAACGAAGCCACCAACAGGCCCAGCGCAGTCAATCCCTCCCGACTCACCCCCCAGCCTGCCGCGCGTGCCGCGTAGTCGCCAATGTGGCCCTTTTGTCCGGATGCGGCCAGCGCCATCGCTGCCGCCGTCACGAGACCGTAGACGAGGCACAGGCCCGCAAGGCGCAGGGCGCGCACACGCCAAACCCGCTCGGGTGCCGTCGCCCACATCCACAGCGCGAAAGCCAGCAGCCACACGGCGGCATCTTCCTTTACGGACAGAGCCAGCGCCGCGGCCGGCCAGAAATATCGCGCCGGGCCGCGAGCCGCCGCGATCGCGCACAAAGCAAACAGCACATACCAGACCTCAAAATGGTTGGCCAGTTGAACGGACCCAGTGAAATGATTGGCCAGAAACAGCACGCCGCATGCCACCGCGGGGGCCGCACTCAGCCCGCACTCGCGAGCCAAGTAATAGATAGGCAAAGGACACACGGCCAGCGCAAGCATGTAACCGGTGACGAGCGGCACCGGATAAACGCTGAGCGGAACGAAAGGCAGCAGCAGCAGCAAAAACGGCGTGAAGTGCCATGCGAAGTGGTTGCCCCCCGTCAAAGGCGAAAACATGAATCGCCCGCCCAGCGTATTGGCGAGGCAATAATGGATGTTTCCGACATCCGCGAGGTACCAGCGTCCGCTCTGCCACTGCGTCAGCGCGATCCATTCCATCCACACAAACGCCGCGGCACATAGCGCTCCCGCTGCCAGCCATCCCCAGCGGTCTGTCATGGCCACAGCACCGCCCTCACGCCATCCTGTTCGAAAGCCAGCCGCCCCGGCATGTCGCGCATCTCATCCTGCCACCTTTGCCATTCCATGGGTCCAAGCAAGAGGCAGGTGACATGCCAGCGCCGCAGCGTCCCCGGGTCGAACCGGTGCCAAAGAGTCTCGATGGCGGCGCGCTGGCCGTCATAATCCGGCGAATTGAAATGGTGCGCTGCCAGAGCGCGGTGATGCGTCAGCACGGGCACAAGCGTCGCCACCCGCGAATAAGGCTCCTGCAGCCCGATGGCCGCAACCGTCCGCGCCGGACGGACGGCGTCCAGTCGCTCGAGGAGCCGAAGCGTGTCCCCGTGCGCGGCAAAAACGGGGTGATGCTGGTTGAGCGTCGCCATCAGGCGATGCAACGCCAACAAGTTATCTGGCAGATGCAGTATGAGGAGCACGGACAGGAGGGCCGGCACCGCCCTGCGCCAACCGCGCGCGGCCAGCCAGCGAGCGAGGCGCCACACCCCCAGCGCTGAAAAGACGGCCAGCGGCACATGGAGATAGCCGCGCAAGAAATGCATGGGCACATGCGGCTCGGCAAACCAGAGAAGGCGGTCGTGAAACACCAGCGCCGACGCACACCCAAGCCACACGGTCATCAGCCGAACGCCCCGGTGCCTGCGCCAGTCTGCCCGAAAATCCGGCGACAACCAGTAACACCACGGCAGCAGCGCGAGCAGCCCGAAGGCCGGCATCAGCATGCCTGCAGTCATTGGATGATTCAGCGCCGCGCGAATCTGCGCGGCCACCGACGCGTGTTCCGGAAAACGGGGCAACCAGAGCAGATAATAAAACAAAAACACGGCATTGAGCAGGGCGCACGCGCCCAGAGCGGCCAGCCCTTCGCGCCAGCCCTTTCGGGCCGCCTCCACCAGCAGGAAAACGAGCGCGATGAGGCCCAGTTCCAGCCCGGTGAACGGATGCGCCCACCAGGTGAGCAGCACGGTAACCAACGCGGCCCATGTCCGGCCGCGAATGAGCAGCAAGGCCGCGCCGAAAAACAGCACATGGTAGGCGCACTCCACGGTGTACTGCAGATTCCGGAAAACGCTGGCGCTCCACTCGCCATAGCCGCCCTCCGCCTGCGCGACCGCAGCCGGATAACCAGCCAGCCATTGTGCCGGCGTGAAGGAAAAATCCGGAGATCCAAGATTGAGCAGATAGTCCAGCGCCATTTGCTGGGCGGCCACCAGCCACGCCAGCCCTCCTCCCGCCGCAATGACAAGCGCGGCCCACCGCCGCGGTGCGCGGAGCGGCAGCGCCGCCATCCCTACGCGCATCGCCAGCGCCAGCATCGCCGCGCCGAGCACCAGCCGCCCCCCGGCGTCCAGCGCGGTGAGCGGCACGGCGGTCAGATGCCAGAGCCACCCGGCAACCAGAAACACAAAATGCGTGTACACCCGCGGGCTTGCAGGATCCGGAGAATAGGGCGACGCATAGAACAGGCCGTTGCCATTCTCGAAGATTTCCCGCGCGCATGCGTGATAGACCGCCTGATCCACCTGCGTGAAACCCAGCGCGGTCCACCCGGCCGGCAGAGCGCGCGCCGCCTGTGCCAGCGCAAAGCAATAACCGCCCGCCAGCACAACGGCCACCGCCTCTGGCCAAAGCCCTCTCAGGTGCCGGTTCCACCGCGCACAGTTCATGACCGCGCCCCTGCCACAACGCCGACGGCCATGCACCGGCAAAGTGAGCATGGAAGTCTGCCCGGGGGCATCAAGTCAGGCCGGCCGATGCTCCGTCCTCGCGGTTCGCGTTTTCAGTCCATCTTTTCCCTCGCCCTCTCGCGACTCCTGCCCCAACACTGTGGCCATGCGCATCATCGGAATAGACCCCGGCCTCGCCAGCACAGGCTATGGTGTCATTGACCATGACGGCCAGCGCTCGCGGCTTGTCACAGCCGGTTGCATCGAGACCATCCCAACCGCGCCCCTTGCCGGGCGTCTTCGCACCATTCACGACGACCTCGTCGCCGTAATTCGCGAGACGGCGCCTGACTGTGCGGCCATGGAGCAATTGTTTTTCTGTACCAATGTCCGCACGGCCATCAGCGTTGCCCAAGGGCGCGGTGTGGCCATCCTTGCGACCGCCGCGTCGGAAATCCCTTTGCACGAGTACACCCCTCTGCAGATCAAGCAGGCCGTCGCCGGCTTCGGCAGGGCAACGAAGCAGCAAGTCGAACTCATGGTGCGTGCCATGCTGCGGCTGGGGACCAAACTCGATACCACTCATGCGGCGGATGCTCTCGCCGTCGCCCTGTGCCACGCTCACGCCAGCAAATTTGCCGAGGCTGTGGCCCGCGCCACCCGCACCGCCCCGCCGGCGCGCAGGCGCCCGATCAAACGCCAAACTGGCTGAAATGGTGGTCCATGTGTTTTCCGTGAAATTTGGACCACTGTGTCATCTTCAACATGCCGAGGTGCGGGTGCGGCTCGCGCAAGTCCGGCGCGTTATCACGCGCAGACATGAACCGTTCCAAGGCTTCCTGAAGGCGTTTGACCTCGGTCTCGAAATCTCCCACCTCGGTCGGCACGGCTTCTGGCGGCGCTTGCATTTTGCCCTTTGGGAACTCCCCGCCGTTGATTGTCAGCCACCGGCCCACGGTACGCGAAAAAAGGGTGCTGGAATCCGTCACAGTAACCTCACCCAGGGAAATTTCCAGCATGCGCCGCAGATGGGCCAGCATGACGGCTGGTGTCATCCGCCCCCAGCGAGCCAAAGCCTCGGGTTTGAGTGCCTTAATGCGACCTATGAAGTAGGCTCTGTTGGCCTGTGTCACTTCCATGACTGGCATGAGGCACACTCCTGCACTGCAGTAATGCCCCTCACCGCCCAATCCGCCCCCGCGACAGCCTGGATGCTCAGACCTCAGACTCTCTGAGACATTATCCCAATTGGGGCAAAGGATTACGATCAAGGAATTCCTTCACCAGTTCCGCCACCCGCTCGATCTGTTTCCTCTTCAGCCCGGGGAACACCGGCAGCGACAGCACGCGCTGCGTCAGCGACTCCGCCACAGGAAAGTCGCCCGCTTTGTAGCCCAAATGCGCCAGCGCCCGCGTGAGATGCATGGCCTCCTTATAATAAATGGCCGACCCGACCCCCTTCCACTTCAGATAGGCCATCAGCCGGTCGCGGTCGCGCACCTTAATCGTGTAGTTATTGAAGGTGTGACTCATGTCGTCTGGCACGGCCGGAACCTCAACCTCCGTGCCCTTCAACAATTGATAGTAAAGGCGCGCGTTATCAATCCGGTAGGCGAGAGTTTCGTCGAGTTCCTCCAGTTTCCTTTTCAGGTAAAGGGCCTGAACCGTGTCGAGCCGGCTGTTGTAGCCGATCGTGTCGTAGGTGCCGTCGGGGGTCCGGCCGTGGTCGCGGAACTTGTAAAGCGTTTCGGCGAGTCGGTCGTCATTCGTCGTGATCATGCCGCCGTCGCCGGCACCGCCAAGGTTTTTCGTGGGATAAAAACTGAAGGCGCCTGCCTTCCCGATCGTGCCCAGTTTGCGCCCCTTGTACTGGGTGCCGCACGCCTGCGCGACATCCTCAATCACAGCCAGACCGCGGCGCTCCGCGATCTCCATGATTGCGTCCATATCGCACGCCAGCCCGAACAGGTGCACGGGGCATAGCGCCTTTGTCCGCTCGGTGATCATGGGCTCAATGAGCGACGGGTTGATATTGCAGGTCACGGGGTCCACATCCACCAACACCGGGCGCCCGCCCAGACGCACGACCACATCCGCCGTGGCGATAAACCCAAAAGCCGGCATGATCACCTCATCGCCCGGGCCGATCCCGAGCGCGTGCATCGGCAACAACAGCGCGTCCGTGCCCGAGGCCACACCAATAGCGTATTTAACGCCCAAGTAGCCGGCAAAGGCACACTCGAACTCGGCCGTCATTTTCGAGTATGCGCCGATAAATTCGCACTTCGCAAAAAGGTGCTGCAGATCGCGGAAATACTCGCGGAGAAAAGTATCGTGGCTGGGCTGCAAGTCTATGAACGGTATCATCAGTCGGGAAATTCCACTGCCTTCCTAATGGGTGTCGAACGCGAAGGCTCAGGCCCGTCTGGGGGCGTGTCAACGGGCAACTCCGGCCCGCGCTTGGCTCTTCCAGCGCTGATGAAGCACCGGGCAACAAAGGGCCTAACACGCGACCCGCGCCACCTGCTCAGGGCCGCGCGAGCGCCTCTTCGATCTTTTTATGCTTGTCTATCATGGCCGGGTGGCCGGTCCAAAGGATGCGGCCGTCGCGGCCGATCAGGAAACAGGTGGGCACGCCCTCGACCCCATAAACCGTCGCCGGATTTTGCGGCCCCTCCTCGCCACACCAATACTGCTTCACATCCGTCCACTGCTTGCGCTTGATGTGCTGCAGCACGCTCTCGCGGTCGTCATCAACGCTGGCACCCAGCAGGGTCACCTTGCCCTCCCACTCGGCCGCCTTCTCGCGCGCAAGGTCGTTGAGCGCGCCCATCGGCCCCTGGCACGGCCCGCACCATGTCGCCCAGAAATCAATGAACACCACCTGCCCCTTCAACTCCGACAGGCGCAGCATTCGCCCCTCCTCCGTCACGCTGGCGAACTCCACATCGGGTGCCATGTCGCCGACGACCGGCGGCAGGCGAAACTCAAAGGTTTTCTCCGTGGCGCGGTCCGGAAGCGGTTCCAGCAACTCACGCTGACGGTCGTAGGAATACATCCGAATCGTCCCCACTTGAGTCCCGCTGACCAGCAAGTCGTACGGCCTAATACGCTGCGCTTGCGGCGCGGTCGTTGAAACGATTTCCGTGGTTCCACACAGCCCGTCAAAGCGCAACTCACCGGAATCTGGAACCGTTCCCCGGCTCACCTCGAGGTCACCGTAGAGTGCATCGGACACCGTCAGGGCATACTTGGCTCCCGATGCCGGGCTACCGTCAGCCCTCAAAACCTTTACGGTGGCGGCGAAGTCGCCACGGTAGCGCGCCGGGTTTTTCAACCAATATTGGGCCGAGACGGGCGGATTGTCGCCCGGGGCGAGCACCAACCTGTGCATTTTCACCGACACAGTGCGGCCCTCGGTCAGCCAGCCGTACGGATGTTGAGCGCGAAACGCCACCAAGTACTCGCCGGGGGCCAAATCCGTGAACTCGTGCCGAAGTGTCGGCTCCCGCGTTTCTTGTGTCTCCAAATCAAGCCAGGAATGCACATCGAACCACTGCAGCACACCCGGACTGCTGGCTGAAACCTCAACACTCAGCCGGTGAAACGGTTTACGGCCTGTTATCGGGGTCTCCGGTTCCAGACAAACCTGCAGGCGCGCTGGCCGCGGCAGCCGCAGGGTGATCTTGCCGCCACGCACTTCATCCGACGACAACGCCGGAATGCTCCAAGAGCGGATCTGCCCGGGCGCGTCCACATACACAGCCACTGTCGAGTCCGGATCGGCATCAAAAGTATAGACGCCCGGGGCCTCTTCTCTCGCCTCGTTGAAACGCTTCAGCACCTTGCGCGGGAAATACCCGCTGCTCTTACCCGGCACGAAGATCAAGTGGTCGGGGTTTCCCGCATAAACAGTAGCCGTGGTGGTCAAAGGTTGCCCGTCTGCCGTCTCCAGACGCAGTTCCACGCGCTTTGCGGATCGCAGGGAAATCTCCAACGGCCCCGAGGTAGGCGTCCAACCTGTCACAACTTGCCCAACCAGTCCCGGAGAAATGGCAAACACCCGAAAGGAGGGCATCTCATCCGGTTTAATCAGGATAGAGGAGGTGATTTCGCCCATCGCGTCGCGGATCTGGCGCATGGTAGGGCGGAATTCGCCCTCGGTCATCGGAATTGCGGCAGCCAATTCGATCCCGCACCCCTCACACCACAAAGACACCCACACACTGCCGGTGGTGAGGCGCTGACCATCCGGGCCGAGCAACCGGATGGGAGGGAGATTTTCCGGCACGGTGGACTCGGCCACTTCCCCCGCGGTGCCGGTGGTTTCCGACGCTGCCGTCGCCGGGCCTGCCCCTTGCCCTGCCGTGGTTCCTTTCGAAAGCGCCGTCACAGCCTCGCTCGGCGCGCCCACTGTGGGGGCATCCTCTGCGCACACCACGCCCGCACACACACAGAACATGGCGACAACCCCCGCCACAGCAATCATCACGCCCAACCGTTTCATGAACGATCCTCCCTCTTAGGTTCCTGCCACAAAACGATTACCCTTCCACAATCACCCTGCCGCGGACATCCCCAGCGTGCGGGTGGGACACGGCCGAGCCACAACATCACCTTGCATCCCCCACACTCGGATGCCCGACGGCCTACCACGCACGGGCTGCGGTATCACCGTGAGTAACGGGGATCCGCAAACCGGCATCAAAACCCCACGGTGCACTGCCGGATCGTCATCATCTTCGGCGCTACGACTTCTTTCTGACAAGGTGGTCACTCAGGGAATACGAAGTCTCAATCGAAAATCCCACGCGTTCGACCGCTTGACGCGATGGGCGCTGTGCACCCATGAATGTTTCCCAACTAACCCATGACCGTGCCAACCGTGAGCCTCCTCTCGAGCCTCGCCGCCGTCGTGCGCGGACGCGCCTTCGCGTGGCTGCTCTATTTCGCCGTGGCGGCGGCGCTCCCGTTCCTGCTGCAGGCCGTGCTCGGCGAGTCATTCTCCTGGGGTGCCCGCACGCTGTGCTATGTCGGCATTTACGCCATTGCCGCGTTGGGGCTCAATATTGTCGTTGGTTATTGTGGCCTGCTGAACCTTGGGTTCGGAGGGTTCATGCTCATTGGCGCCTACACGACCGGCATCCTCATGAAAGAATATGGGTTCTCCTTTTGGGCGGCCGCACTTGTCAGCGTTGGCCATGGCGCGCTCTGGGGCATCATCTTGGGCATTCCGACGCTGCGTCTCACGGGCGACTACTTCGCAATCGTCACCTTCGGATTCAGTCAACTCGTCACCATGACAGCCATGAACTGGGACCGCATCACCCGCGGCACCAAAGGTTATCCCGGCATCCCGCGCCCGGAGGTGGATCTGACCTGGATCCCGGGCGTGTCATTCCGCCATCAGTTCCAAATCACAAGCATCTACGAGTATTGGTATCTGGTGGCCGCGTTGCTGGCCCTGTGCCTGTTTGTGGCCGACCGCCTGCTGCGGTCGCGGCTGGGACGCGCGTGGCAGGCCCTGCGCGAGGACGAGGTGGCCGCCGAGGCCTGCGGCATCAACGCCATGTGGTACAAGACCCTCGCCTTCGCCATCAGCGCCGGCTATGGCGCACTGGCCGGTTCGATCATCGCCACCTACGATACGATGATCTCCACGAAGGTCTTTGACTTCATGACCAGTGTTTATGTGTTGTGCTATGTCGTGCTCGGCGGCATGGGCACGGTGCTCGGCCCTCTGGCCGGCACGGCGCTGTTGGTCACCCTGGTCGAGTGGCTGCGCGAAAACCCCGCCGCCCAACTGGCCCGCGTCATGTCGTGGTGGCCGGCCGCCGCCGACTGGCTCGCAAGGGTGCCCTACCAGCCCGATATGCGCTTTGTCCTCTACGGTATCCTGCTGATTCTGATGATTCGGTTCCGACCCGAGGGGCTACTGCCCAACCGCGCGCGGGCGCGCGAACTCCACGAGCACGGCGAAGCCGGCGACCCCGATCACGAATCCCTGTTCGAACTGCGCCAGCGGTAGCAGTCCTTGGGATAATCCTGCGGATTGGTCTGATCAGGCTCATCCGCCAGATTTTCTCTTGCTACCGGTGCAGCACAAGCAGGCGCAGCGTCTCCCAGATGGTGCGCAGCAGCGGCATCTTGCTGCGGCCGCGCTTTTGGTCATAGCGCAACACGAACGGCACCTCGCCCACGCGGCGCGTGATCCCCGCCAGTTTCACCAGCAGTTCGTCCGTGCAGGCAAACCCTCGCCGCGTGATGAGCGCATCGCCGTAGCGGCGCAGCGCCTCACGCAGCAGACCTACCCGGTAGGCGCGGTAGCCGCAGGTGTAGTCGCGCACCTCGGGCAGCCGCAGCGCGAGCCGAAACACGAGCCGTGCGCCGCGGCTCATCAGCCGCCGAACAAGTGGCACGCCGACCTCGCGGCTTCCGCCACGGAACCGCGACGCAATGACGATATCGCACCCCGCTGCGAGTTTCTCCACCATGGGCACAATGTACGCCGGATCATGCGTGTTGTCCGCGTCCATGTTCACGACGATGTCATCGTCCGACTCGGCGGCCTCCACGGCCGCGCGGATGGCCGTCATGATAGCCGCGCCAAGCCCGCGGTTCTCCGGGTGCGGCACCACGCGCACCGGCCGCCCCTCCGCCGCCATCGCGTCCAGCACCGCCCGCGTCGAATCCGTGGAACCGTCATCCACTACGATGATCTGATACGGGAATCTCGCCCCCTGAAAAGTCCGCTCCGCCGCCGTTATAAGCGGCGGCAGATTTTCGGCCTCGTTAAACGCCGGCAGCGCCAGTATAATGCGCGGGACGGCCGTCATGCCACGCGATCAAGCCGGGCATTGGTGTGCCGCGCGCTGGAGAACACTCGAATCACAATGACCGGAGAGACACTCCCACGGCGGGCGATATTTCCCCGGCCTGGCGCGGCGCAAGCCATCAAACCGCTTGCGTCCGGGCACACGATGCGCTTTCTGGCTGGCGACAGGTGGTGCATGGCCTCAAGAAGGTTACTCATCAGGCGGGTTGCGGCAATTGATTTCGCAGCACGCCATCAGAATGCGGGCCGAGGCGCGCCATGACCCGCCCACACGAGCGCCCGTCGCGCATTCCGATCGTCCTCGCGTCGGTCATAGCAGTCCTTTTCGCGCTCGGCTCGTACTTCTGTGTCTGGCCCCCCGATGTGGTCACCGGTGCTGTCCACACTGTCGGCCGCGCGCAAACAGCCGCCGGCGACCGCTTTGAGGTCGTCCATTACTGGAACTACTTCGACTTTTACGACACGGTGCTCGTGCACACCAGCCCCGCGGGAGTCGTGACCTCCCACACGCTCGATGGCGACGACAGTAAAACTTGGCACGCACCAGTCACGGTGAACGAGGCGGACCGCGAGGTCACCGTCCGGCTGAGCGGCAGACGGAAAGTATCAGTACAATACTGACGAAACCTCGGGACAGCCTCAGTCCTCTGGTCTTCTTGAGGCTGGCCCCAATGGTCAGAACCGGCGTCTGTCCCGTGAGTCCACTGCAACGCCCCTGCCGCAAGGCCGCCACGCATCCGCAGGCGCCCGGACGGCCCCTTGAGAACCAACATTGTGCCGGGGGACTTCCCTGCAGGAATGCACCAAAGCCCCGCGGTTTGCCGTCAACAAATTCTCCGGAATAACGGCCGTTGTACACGCCTTGTCATAGCCATGCACACCGCACCCGCGCGGCATGCATGCGCCACAGGGCGGAATACAGAAAGTTGGCAGGCCAACGGTCTGCAAGGGAATGGCTTCTGGCCGGGCGATAAGCAACCAGGCAAGGTCTGATTCTCCGCCCGTCGCGGAAGGCAGGAAGACCGCTGAGTGGTCCGGCGCGGAAGCCGTGAATGCGCACCGATCATCAGACTCCCGCGCCGGTTTTCTTCGGTTGCACTGGCCTCCTGACGATGTTAGCGCGTCCGGCTTTATGGGTCAGGAGAGGGTGGTCATAACAGGCGTCGGGGCCGTGACGCCAATCGGGTGCACGCGCCAAACCATCGCCGCAAACTTGCGGCGTTGCGAAACGGCTCTTGTGCGGCATGACTTCGGGCACGAGGTCATGTGCTATTTCGGGCAGGTGACTCCGGATGTGCACGAGGTGGGACGCGGTGTGCTCGACTGGCTCGATGAGGAAGAGCACGCGCTCCTGACGGTAGACAGCGGAATTCTTTACGGGTTAACGGCCGTCCGCGAGGCGCTTCGGGAGGCAGATCTGGCGCTGGACTCGCTCGACCCATGGCGCATCGCGACGATCGTCAGCGCCAGTAAAGGCCAATTCCGCAGCCTTCGCCTCGCCATGAACATGCTGCAGGAACTGGGGCCATGCCCGGCATCGGAGGCCGACCGCAAGCGCATGGGCCAGTTGGTGCGCAACTATCCCGGCGACACACTGGGCTTGCTGATCGCCCGCCGTTACGACCTGCGCGGTCCGGTGCTCAATTACCCCGCCGCATGTGCCACAGGCATCTTTTCCCTTGCTGCGGGCATGCAACTGCTGCTCGAGCACCGCGCCGACGCCGTCCTGGCGGGCAGCGCCGAAAGCACCGGCAATGCCACCACACTGGCCAGTTTCATCAACATGGGCGCCATCTCGCCCGAAATGGCACGACCCTTTGACAAGCGCCGCGGAGGCTTCAATCCGGGCGAGGGGGCAGCCGTTTTTGTCCTCGAGCGCGAGAGCGACGCACGCGCTCGCGGCGCCACTATCCGCGGAATTCTCTCCGGCTGGGACTCGCGTTCGGACGCTTTTCACATTACGGGCGTGGACACGGAGGGCGTCGTCGTCGAGTATGCCATGCGCGCTTGCCTCGAACGCACCGGCTGGGATCCCGCCAGCGTCGGCTACATCAATGCGCACGGCACTGGCACAGAACTCAACGACGCCACCGAGGCGGGGGTCATTAGCCGCATCTTCGGCGAACCCGGACCGTGGGTTTCGAGCCTCAAATCAACCGTCGGCCATCTCCTTGGCGCGAGCGCCAGCGTGGAATTGGCCATGAGTTGCATCGCGCTCGATGACGGATTTGTCCCGCCCACCGTCGCGCTTGAGCAGCCGGACGAGGCTTTCCACTGCCGGTTCGTGCCGCCTCAAGGGGCTCAGGAACAAATCACACGCTTTATGAAGAATTCACTGGGCTTCGGGGGGCATATAGGGATATTAGCCGTCGAACGAGGTGGCTGAACACGGCGGTCACCCCCGGGGGTAGAAAGAAGTTCATACAGCGATGATTCGAGCAACATGGACGGCGCTTCTGCTAACAGCAGCAGCGCTATCGGCGGGGAAACCCATCAACCTCGAAGGGCGCGATGTCGCCTTGGTCGTCAGGGAAGACGGCGCCGTATCGGCCAGCGGAGTCATTCGTCGGCAGGCGGCCGCCTCACGCGTCTTCACCGCGGAATTTGACCGAACGCAGCGCCAACTCGGCGCTGTCCATGGCCTGCTGGTGGCCGGCTCGAAGCACCCTGAGGTTTACATCAACGGCCTGCGGGTCGAATCTGCGCCGCTGCCCCGACCCGAAGGCTGCATCGTGCGCATTCTGGAAACTTATTTCCTGCCCGGCAAAAACGAGATCGAGATCCGGCGCGCGGACGATGAACCCGCCGCCCCGTGGGACGGCACGGCGCTCTTCGCGCTGGATGGCACTTCCGAGGAGGTTCATTTCGGCCGCGCTTTCACCGTGGAACCGATGGCCCAGCCGCCAGCCCATCCAACGCAAGCCAAATTCGATGTTCTCTGGTACGACTGCACCTGGCAACCCAACTTAGCCCTGCCATCGTCGTCGGGCGTCGGCGCATCGCTCACATCGGCCACGGTGATGATCGGCATGAGAAGCCTCGACTCGACGCTCAACCAGTGCGTGCTCGATTATGATCCGAACGGCTCATCGTCGCCCACGCTGCCCGTCTCGCGCGTGGATTCGGGCCCCGGCACCCCCACGCTGCCGTATACCTTGGACAACACCAACGACCGGATCACTATCACGCTGCCGGCTCCGGTGCCGGCCGGGGAGGAATTCCGCGTGCGTATTGCCTATTCGGGCACGCCATCCACCGCCGGAACCTTCGGTCCGCCCTTCGCCCGCGCTCGCCACGGCTCGCCGGCCACTACGGTGCTCTACACTTTCAGCGAGCCCTATGGCGCGCGCAAGTGGTGGCCGTGTAAGGACCTGCCTGACGACAAGGCCACTACCACGATTCAGCGGATCATCGTCCCGTCCGGGGCGGGATGGCAGGTGGTCAGCAACGGCAAACTGCAGGGCATCACCAACAACGGCAACGGCACCGAGACCTGGACATGGGTCAACAGTTTTCCTATCACCACTTATCTCGTTTCCATGTGCATTTCCAATTACATTTATGTCAGCGCGGTGTACACCAGCCGCGACGGCTTGACGACCATGCCCATCAGCCATGCCATTTATCCGGAGAACATCGGGCTGGAGGGCAGCGGCGCAGTGGGTACGCTGGAGGTCATGAATTTCTTTGCCGATACTTTCGGAGAGTACCCGTTCCTGCCCGAGAAATATTTCACAGCCTCTCACTACAGCGGCTCCGGCATGGAGCATCAGACCTGCACCAGTATGCCCGGCGGTGATGTTCAGGACGGGCGACAGCGGCGCAATGTCCATGAACTCGCCCACATGTGGTTCGGCGACAAAGTCACCTGTCGCACTTTCGATCACCTGTGGCTCAATGAGGGCTTCGCCACTTACGCCGAGGCGCTCTGGGTGGAGCATTCTCAGGGCAAAGCGGCGTTTCATTCGTATGTGAACGCGTGGTCCGTGACCACGACCGTCCCCGTGATCGGCCCCAATTCCGATTCGTTCTCCGGCAGCGTGGTGTACCGCAAGGGAGCGTGGGTCCTGCACATGCTGCGCCGGGTGGTCGGCGACCCGGCCTTTTTCCAGATTCTGCGCGACTACACGGAGGTGCCCTCGATCAAATACGGCACCGCGCTGACGCCCGACTTCAAGGCCGTGGCCGAGAGCGTGTCGGGGAAAAACCTGACATCGTTCTTCAACCAATGGCTTTACCGCCCCGGGAGCGAGGCTCCCGGCACCGGCGGAGTGTATGAACCCTCCGCACAGCCCACCTACTGGTACTGCGGCAGCGCCCAAAAGTCGGGTGCGGACTGGGTTACCTCGCTGACGATCACCCAAACACAGGCCGGCACGCCGTTTGTCATGCCCATTGACATTGATTTCATTGACGCGACCAGCGCCCGCCAGCGCCGCGTGGTGGACAACGCCAGCGCCACCCAGGATTTCTCCGTCAACACAGGCTCTTTCGTCCCTGTCGAAATCGAGTTCGACCCTGATAATTGGCTGCTCGAATCGCGTTCGCTGAGCATCAACACCGTGGGCCTGCCCGCCGGGCAGCGGGGAACGGCCTACTCGCGGTCCCTGCGCGCGAGTCACGGTACCACACCGTATACTTGGACAGCCGGAGCAGGCCTGCCGCCGGGCATCACCCTCTCGTCGGGCGGCGTGCTCTCGGGCACGCCCACAGCCGCCGGCACCTACACCTTCCCCGTCACCGTGCGCGACAATGCCAATGTGTCGCGCACCACGACGCTACGACTCGAGATCCAGCCGCCGTCGGGCGTGGACGACTGGCCGCTGCAGACGCGCTGACAGCCGCGGCTTTTCCCTTGTGGCCGCCAGCCCTGCCGCCGCATGGTCACATGCGAGGAGCGCAGCCGCGTGGACGACATTCAAATTGTTGAGTGCCTTGAGGCCATCCGCAATTACCTGCTGGCCGAAGACCCAAAGATTGGCGAGACGCTGCGCGACACCCAGACCAACGGGCTCCTACGGCACCCCGGGCAGATGAAGCAACGCTTGATTGCGGTTGTCCTCGGTCTGGACGACACGCTGCCCGCGGCGCGACGCAAACTGCGGCGCTTTGCCGCCATGCACCCGACCCTCGCTGATCATCTCTCCCCTGTTGATTTCGTGGCCGAGGAGTCCGGTTCGAATGATGGTTTGTGTCTGCCCCGGCGACGGCAGGAATTACTCGAGAAAAGTCTCGCGGCCTTCGACGGGTTCGATCAGGAACTGGCGGCCTGCACCACACCCAGTCAGGCGGCTGCGCTGACCAGACAGCGCCTGCCCATCCTGCGCGGGCGCCGCGTGCAGGAGTATCTGGCCGCCGTCGGATTTCCTGTGTTGCCGCGCAGCACCGGCATCGAGCGGGTCATGGTCCGGTTGGGGCTGGTGACCGGCCGCAGCGCCGCGGAGTTCGAGTCGGCCGCCGAGCGTGCTTGCCGTGCCGCGGTCATCACCCATGCGGAACTGGCCCTGCTGCTGGGGCTTTTTTCCGGAGCCCGTCGCCACGCCCGCCATGAGCCAATCTGCACCCTGCGACCGCGCTGCCATGCCTGCCCCTTAACAGCGCACTGCCTCTATTGGCGGGTCCATGGCGCGCCCAGTCCCGCACCGGTTCGGAATTACACGCCCATCCGCGATTGGACCGAGGACGCCCGCCCGCGCGAGCGCTTGCTCAACGGGCACCATCTTCCTGATGCCGAGTTGCTGGCCATTGTGCTGGGAACCGGCACCGGCAGCACCTCCGCCGTGGACCTTGCGCGGGTCCTGCTCGGCCGCTTCCAAACCCTCCACCGGCTCAGCAAGGCGACGCCCGGCGAGTTGAAATCCATCAAAGGAATTGGCGCGGCCAAGGCAGCCCACATCCTCGCAGCCCTCGAACTCGGCAAACGCGCTGCCGCACGGGAGGCCGACATCCGCGTAGCCCAAGAGGCGCCTTTCACCGACAGCGCCGGCGTCTTCGAGCGCTACCGGGCGCGCTTCATGGGTGAGACGCAGGAGCGGTTTCTCGCGCTGCTGCTCAACACGCGCAATCGTCTCATCCGCGAGGTCGAGGTCTCGGTCGGCACGCTCAACGCCAGCATCGTCCACCCCCGGGAGGCTTTTCGCCACGCCATCACCGAGACCGCTGCAGCCGTCATCTTCCTCCACAACCATCCGAGCGGCGATCCTTCGCCCAGTGCAGCCGACCGCGAAATGACCCGCCGGCTGGTGGAAACCGGCCAGATCGTGGGAATCCGCGTGCTTGACCATGTCATTATCGGAGCGCACAGCCACTACAGTTTCGCCGATAACGGAGAGATCTCTTGACGCCCGCCAGCCCGCAACCCGTCCCCGTGTTGCGCCTTGAACACCTGACCAAGCGGTTCGGGCACATCACGGCCGTGGATGATGTGTCGTTTGAGGTCTTCGAGGGCGACATCTTCGGCTTCCTCGGCCCCAACGGCGCAGGGAAATCCACGACGCTGTACATGATCGCCGGACTCGTGTGGCCGACAGCCGGGCGCATCGAAATCTTTGGCCGTCCTCACACGGATTTTCTGGCTGTGCGTTCGCGCGTCGGTGCCCTGCTGGAAACGCCGGCTTTTTACGAGTATTTGTCCGGCCGCAAAAACCTGGAATTGCTGGCCCGCTTGCAGCCGGGCATTTCACCCCGCCGGGTGGACGAGGTGCTGGAACTGGTCGGCCTCTCCGCCCGAGGGCGCGACCGCGTGGGAGACTATTCGCACGGGATGAAGCAGCGCCTCGGCATTGCCCAGACGCTGCTGAACCGCCCCCGCTTGCTGCTGTTGGACGAACCCACCAGCGGCCTCGATCCCGAAGGCAGCGCGCAGGTGTGGGCGCTGCTGCGCCGGCTCGTAGCCGAGGAGACCATCACCGTCGTCATCTCCAGCCACCTGCTCCACGAGGTGGAGGAAGGCTGCAATCGCATCGCGGTCATCAACGAGGGGATGATTGTCGCCTGTGATGAGGTGCGCAACCTGCTGTTTTTCTCCAAGGATGACTACCTCATCGTGTTTGACACCCCGGATGCGTGCCGGGCGGCCGAGGCGTGTTTGCGCACGCTCGACGGCGTCGAAGTATTGGCCACCGGCGATGACGCCGGCGAGATTCTCGCCCGCGTGGTGGAAGGCCATCTTGTCTGGGTGCGCTTGCAGGAGGGTGTGGCACCTGCGGTCCTGACGCGTCTGGTCGAGGCCGGACTTGCTCCGCGCGAGTTCGTTCGCCAGCGCAAGACTCTAAAGCAGTTCTTTTTCGATCTCACTCGCCGCCAGCCTACCCGGATCTGACGCTCCGCCGTCCCAAGTCCGTCGGTCGCCAACACAAGGTTTTTGTTTTCATCCGAAACCGATTGCTTTACTGTGGCCCCAAACCTTATGGCTCGCTCCACCAGGCGGCACACGGAGAGGAACGAATGAACGGCTTGAGGCAGGCGCTGAGGAGTCAAACATTCTCGTGGGGACGGGCAATCATCCTTGCCCTTGTGGGCTTTGCCATCGCGAGCAGAGGCGCCGCAGCCGGCAAAATCGTCAATCCGGTGCGGCTGTTGCCGACACAATCCGTCGTGTCGGGGACCACCAGTGTGCTGCGCCTCGACGATATTTTCCTGGAAGACCCGGGCACCCTGAGACCCGATGCTCTGCCGCCGTCGCCCGTCAGCCTGAGTGACGGCCCGGGTCTGCGCGAGATCTCCCTGTCGGTGCCGGAGAATCTCCAGGGCGTCGTGCCTGTGACCGTTGTGCTCGAGCGGGCGCGCTTTGTCGTAGTCCTTCGCTGTGAGCGCAAACCGAAACATGAATTTATTTGCAAGCCCGACAATCCGGCCAAAAAGGTTTTTCTGGTGGGCAGTTTCAACGGATGGAATGCCGGCGCCGAGCCGATGGACGGGCCGGACGCCGAAGGCCGCTTCCGCCGCATGCGCGAACTGGAGCCCGGACGCCACCAATATAAATTTGTCATAGACGGCAAGTGGGTCCATGACACCGCCAATCCCAACCGCGAACCGGACGGCTTTCAGGGATTCAATTCGATCCTCGAGACGGGCGACAGCGCGGGCGTGGCCGGGCCGCCCCCGCGTATCGTCCGGGTTTCGGCCAAGCCGGCGATCCCCAACGCCTCCCCCGCGCGCGAACACCTTTTCGAACTGGCCCTCGACACCGGCGGCGCAACACCGACCCTCGAAGCCGCCTCCATCATTGCCACCATGGACAACGAGCGGCTGGCCGTCGAAGATGTCTCGGCGCGCGGCAATCGCATCTTCCTGCGCATCCCCAAACAGCCTGCCGGGCGCCATAGCGTCAGAGTGAACGCGCGAGACACGGCGGGACGATGGGCGGACGAGTGCGGTTTTACCTTTGACAGCGGCCCGGCTGACAAACTGCCCCCCAATTGGCGTGACGAAATTCTTTATTTCGCCTTCACGGACCGCTTTCATAACGGCGATCCAGCGAACGACCAGCCGGTCACTGGCGTCGAGGGACTGGCCGCGCGAGCCAATTACATGGGCGGCGACTGGGCCGGGTTGCGCCAGAAGATCGAGGAAGGATATTTCAAGCGCCTCGGCGTCACGGCGCTGTGGATTTCCCCCGTGCAAAAGAACGCCGAAGGCGCCTGGGGCGACGCCCTTCCGCCCCATCGCAAATTCACCAGTTATCACGGATACTGGCCCATTGCTGCCCGGGAGCCCAATCAACGCTTCGGCACCATGGATGAACTGAAAGCCCTGGTTCGCACCGCCCACAAGCACGGGCTCAAGGTGCTCGCCGACTTCGTCTCAAACCATGTCCACCAAGATCATCACTACTTCCAAGAGCATCCCGAATGGTTCGGCACGATGTTTCTCGACGATGGAACATCCAACATCCGCAAGTTTGACGAACACCCCCTCACGACATGGTTTGACGATTTCATGCCGGACTTTGACTATGACAAGAATCCCGACGCGCTGGCAGCGGTGGTGGACGATGCCCTGTGGTGGATCCGCGAGGCCGGTTTCGACGGCTTCCGACACGACGCCACCAAGCATGTCAGTCACGCCTTTTGGCGGAGCCTGACCCGCGCCATCCGGCGCGAAATCGAAATCCCCAACAACACGCATTTCTATCAGGTGGGCGAGAGCATCGTCGGACGCGAAAAACTCATGGAATATGTCAACCCGGGCGAACTCGACGGCCAGTTTGATTTCCCGTTGTTCTGGGACATGCGCAGCGCGTTCGCCAGTGAAAGCATTGGGTTTGACCAGTTGAACAAGACGCTCACAGGGCTCCTCCGCTACTACGGCCCGTGGGCGCTCAACTCCGCATTCGTCGGCAATCACGACTTTGCACGGTTCATGGCGTTTGCCGAGGGCGATCTGATTTCCGGCGACGACAAGATCGAAAGGGAACTGGGCTGGGAACGCGACCTGAAGGTGACCAAACAGTCCAGTTACGCAAAAATACGAAACGCTTTTACATTCGTCCTGACCCTGCCCCAGGTGCCCATGATCTACTATGGGGACGAAATCGGCATGACCGGCGCCGGCGACCCGGACAACCGCCGACCGATGCGCTTCGACCGAGAGGTGACTCCGGCCGAGCAGGAAGTGTTCGACCATGTGGCGAAACTGACCGGCGCCCGGCGCGCTCACCGTGCGTTGCGCGAAGGGGATCTGACTCCCTTGCTGGCCGAAACCGATGTGTATGTTTACCTGCGCTCAACTTTCGACGAGCGACTGGTCGTGGCTTTCAACCGCTCCAATACCGAAATAAAGAAAAAGGTTCGGATGCCTGACTGGTGCCCGCCGGCCAAGGCTGCCAAGTCCATCGTCGGGCCGGCCAAAGCAGCCGTTCAGGGGCAGGCGATGGAACTCTCCTTGCCGCCCGCCAGCAGCACGATCCTGTTGCTCACCTCCAGCAAATAGCCCGGACCACGCCCCGCGATGACCGCGGCAACCTGCTGAACTGCCGCAGGAGCCTTCCTGAAATCGTTAACAATAGCGAGCGCGGCGGTGACACGGCGCGCGCGATTGGCAACCACGGCCAACTCTTCGATTCCCCGAAACGGGGGTTGCCATTGGCGGGCTCGGGATGCAGGTGCGGGGGATGAATGACGGGCGCTTTAGCCCGCAAGGCATGCCGGGCGGGGATGATCATGAAAACACGACGGATTCGGACGCTCATCGGCGCCGTGATGTTCGCTGGCGCTACAACGGTCGCAAGCGCGGCCGACAGTGATTCAGACCCGGGCTTCCGCATCGATGCGCCGGAGACGGCCAAACCGTACACGCACCTGCGATTCAACAACCGCGCGAGAAACTTTCAGTTTGCCGTCATGGCCGACCGCACGGGAGCGAACCGCGCGGGCGTGTTTGAAGACGCCATCGCCAAGATCAACCTTCTCCAACCGGAGTTCGTGATCAGTGTCGGCGACCTGATCGGCGGCTACACGACGGATACGGAGGCCGTCGTCCGGCAGTGGGAGGAACTCGACGGTCTCGTGTCGCGACTCGAGATGCCATATTTTTATGTGGCTGGCAATCATGACCTCAGCAACAAGCCGATGGTGAAGATCTGGGAGGAGCGGCGCGGCCGCCGGTATTACCATTTTCTGTATCAAGGAGTGCTGTTCCTCGTCATCAATACCGACGATCCCTTCCCCGTTCAGATGAGTGACGAGCAGGTGGCCTATTTTGAGCGGGTGCTGAAAGAGAACCCCAACCCCCGGTGGATCTTTGTGTTTATGCATAATCCGTCATGGCGGCTGGATCCGACGGACGGGCAGAAGGCCTCGGGATTCCCGCACGAGCACCGGTTCAGCCGATTCGACGCCCTCCTGAAGGGTCGGCAGTATACAGTTTTTGCGGGACATACGCACAACTACTCCTACGAGCGGCGCAACGGGGGTGCAGAGCACATCGTCATGGCCACGACGGGCGGCGGCAGCGACCTGCGCGGGGCGCGCACCTACGGCGAGTTCGACCACATCGCCTGGGTGACGATGACCGACGACGGGCCGCGTATTGCCAACCTTTCGCTGGACGGCATCCTCCCGGCGGATGTGCGCACAGCCGAGACGATGCGCTCGGTCAACGCTGTCAACCGTGCGGCGCCCAAAGGTGCGCTGGTGCGCGCGGAAGGAAAGGCCTTTACCAGCGGCACGGCCGCACTGAGACTGGAAAACCCGACCTCCGCGCCGCTCAACATGCGCATCGAACTGACCGCACCCCCGCCGTTGGCTGTCGAACCGGCCGTGATTGATCGCGACCTCGCGCCGGGCGAAAGCGACCGCGTCACGGTGATCGTGACGGCACCGGAGGGCACACAAACAGATGACATCACGGCGCCGGTGAGCGCGCGGTGGACGGCCACGCTCGACGACGACGACGAGTCGTCCAGCCCGCTCGAGGTGACTGGCGATTTCACCCTTGCCGTGGACGGCGTGCGCGTGGCCAAACGCGCAGCAAAGCCGGTAATCGTGGACGGCGAAACCGACGAATGGGGCCGGCTTCCGCTCACGGTGGCAAACCCCGAACCGCCCGCCCGCCGATGGCGCGGACCGGCCGACGCATCCTACCGCTGGGGCGTGATGCACAACGACGAGTTCCTTTATCTGGCCATCCAAACTCGCGACAACCGGGTTTGGCTGGATCCGGCGCGCGCCCCCCATCAGCAGGACGGCATCGAGTTTCGCATTGACGCACGCCCCGATCCCGAGCGCTCGCGCGGACGGGCGCTGTGGAACTACTCCGACCATGGCCTTGTCATGGTGGCCCCGCCCAAGCAGCCCGGCGGCGAGGCGGCGGTCTATGTGCGCCCCGCACGCCTGGCCGAGGTGGCCAAGGTGAAGGCCATCGCTCGCCCGCACGGCATCACGGCTGAAGTCGCCATCCCTGCAACATGGCTGAACGAACAACAGGGGACCACATGGACAGCGGTGCGGATCAACGCCTGCATGCACGATTTTGACGGCCCTGCCGCCCGCAAGGCCAAGCACCTGTGGTGGCGGCCGGACTGGCGCACGAACCGCAATGTCGAAGGCAGCGGGACCTTCGAGCGGGAGTAAGAGACGGGGAGGCGCAGGTGAAGATGCTCCCGGATCAACCAATTCGCGGCCCCATAATGGATAACCCGCCGCAAAAGCGCGACAACGCAACCGCGCTTGTCGCCTGCTTTCTTGGTCTCCTCCTATGCGTTGCCGTGCTGGCCGGGTGCTCGCGGCAGGCAGGGGGAGCGGGCGACGAGGACGGCGGGATGGTGCTGGAGTTTTGGGATTTTCCGCACCTCCCGAAGACTAACGACTATCTGAAAGAAGCCATGGCGCGCTTCGAGCGCGAAAACCCCGGCGTGCGGATCCGCTACACACGGTTGCCATGGCAGGACGGTCAGCAGAAGGTCACGCTTGCGGTCAATTCGGGGCGGCCGCCGGATGTGTGCGGGCAGGTCAATGTCTCGCCGCAGTTCATCGCTCAGAATGTGCTGGAACCGCTCAACGATTACCTGCGCGACGACCTTGCCGACTTCTATCCGTCGTACCTCGACGCCGTGTCCTACGGCGGGCGGATCTACGCGGTGCCATGGTACAAGGCGTGTTATGTGGCGCTGCTGAATCTCGACTTGTTCGAGCGGGCGGGCGTAGAGCCGCCGCGCGACGGCCGGTGGACTTTCGACGAATTCGCCGAGAAGATGCGCGCACTAACCTATTTTGAATTGCCGGACGGCACGCGCCTGCCGGAGCGGCCGCAAGGTGCCGCAGGGGCAGGCGGACGCCAGTTCTACGGTCTCGTCACCAACCTTGGGCCGATGGAGTATGAAGCATACTCGATCGTTTTCAACGCCGGCGGGCGCATCTTACGGCGCGGGCCTGACGGCGAGGGGGTATCGGCCATCGGCGAGCCGGAGTTCCTCGAAGGCGTACGCCGACTGGCCGCGCTCGAGTTTGACCGGCGCGTTTGCATGCCGGGCATCGGCGCGATGACGCAGGAGCAAAGTTGGAATGTCTGGCGCGACAGCCGTTCGTGCGCAGTGACCTTTCAAGGCGCATGGTGCATCACGGCGGTACAAGTGGCTAACGCGGCGATCGAATCCACAAACGAGCGCAAACGCGCCGCCGGGCGGTTGGATGAACTCGAACAACCCATCCGCTGGGCCGTGGCCGCGCCGCCAAATGACCCGGGCACAACGCCCGTGCTGGGCTCGTCAGGGCTGGGAACCTATGTCGTCTTCCGTCAAAAGGATCCGCGCAAGCGGGAGATGGCAGCCCGGTTCGCCCTGTTCCTCGTCAGCGGCGAGGGTCAGCAGGTCCTGCGCCATGAAAATGTATGGCCCTCGCGGCGCTCGACGGGAAACCTGTGGGCGGATGACCCCGCGCTGAGCCGCGTGTTTGAGTTGTTTCCGGACGGGGTCATGTCGCCGCTCGTCCCCGGCGGCGAGCGGGTGGACCGCGTCCTGCAAACAGAGATTCAGCGGGCGCTGCTGCGCGACCGCCGCACGGGAAGGCCACAAGCCACCCCGGAACAAGCCGTCGCGGCGGCCGACGCCAAGGTGCGCGCCATTCTCGAACGCGGCAAACGCCGGTTTCACGCGAGCGGGGATTGACACGCCTCAGCGCCAGTGCGGGCAGAAGCAGCCGCCGCGGCGCGACGGCCTAAGCGACGCCGCCCATCGCCTGACTCCGGACGGGACGCCCGCAGAAACCGCGTCAGTTGCTGCGGCCGTTATCCCCCGAATGTGGCACCCGCGGCGCACCGCCCTCCGGTTCCGGCTCGGGATCGAGCCACTTGACGAGCCAAGGTTCGGGAACCGTGTAAATCGTGCCTTGCTTGTCGCGCACCTCAAACACCTTGCCGCCGTCGGGGTGACGCCACACATCCACCACTTTTCCGCGGGTCAGGCACTTGCCTTTGAAGACGAGTTCGCGCCCAACCTCCTTCTTCATGATGTGATCAATGCAGGCCTCGGCCACCTCGCGGTCGTATTTTGCCAAATAGTAAGTTTGCATCGCCTTGATGCTGGCCTCTTCGTCGAGGTTCAGACAGAAGTACTGTTTGCCCTGGATCGCGCACATGCGGTCCAGCACATCGGTCACATCCAACGCGCCACCGTCGCGCGTGGCGCCCTCCTCGGCCAACTGGCGCATGGCCTCTTGGGCCAGCATCTGCGCGCGTGACTTTTTGATGACAAAGTATTTGTCGTAAAACAGGGATTCGTTAATATCGGGTCTGGACGGCACCATGAGGAACATTCTCCAACTGGGATCGTGTGTGCAGGTCGTTGCGAGGCGTACCCGTCCCGGAGGTCACTTTCCAGAAAAATCCGGAAGGTCCGTATAAATCCAATAGAATCAATTGTGTTTGGTGATAGACCCGCCCTCATGGCGAAAGATGGACAGGCCGTGGCGGCGGGCAAGCGGGATGAACTCCTCGCGCAACTGCCGCGTGTCCACATACAGGCGACGCAGTAACTGGTCGTCCTGCAGGCGGAACAGTTCATCCCTCGCCTCGGCGATATAAGCGCGCCGCCAGCGCAGGCCCTCGACGGACCGTGCTGATGCCGCCGCCAACGCGAGCGTCAGCATGGCCAACGCTGTCGCCGCACCCAGTCGCCCGGCGCGCGACCGTGCACCGCCAGCGAGGCACCAAGCCAAGGCCAGCACCAGCGCGAGATAGAGCGTGTGCGAGAAGGTGACATAACGCGGGCTCATGGCCTGTCCGATGCCGTGTTCCACGCGGCCGAGCGCCGTCATGGCCGCAGCCGTCACCGCGAAGACCACCAGCGCAACCGCCGACACAATGGCCGGAGCCACGGCGCCGGCGCATCGGGCCTCGCGCCGCCAGAGAAATGCCAGCCAGCCCGCAGTGCCAAGCAAGGTCGCCACACCAACCGCCGCGCCCGCTCGATGCCATGCCGAGGGCACCAACGGAGCGCCCAAATAGGCGAGAGCATAATAAATGAGGCGATGCGGCATGGCCATAAGGGTCTCTGTGAGGGGTCGCGTCGGACTGTAGCGCAGCCCGTATTTGTAAGCGACAGCCATCCCCACGGCAGCCGCGATCCAGACGGCGCCGCGCGCGAGATCCCGACGCTGCCGGCCAAGCCCCAGCAGGATAACCAGACCCGCAGGCCATGTGGCCAGACCCGTGCTGAAACTGGTAGAGGCGCCCACGGCCAGAACTGTGGCAACCGCCAGCCGCCGCCAGTCCTGCGCGGCCGTGCCCCGCCCGTTGCGGGCCAACACTGCCAGCGAGGCCACGGCAAACAGTAGGGTCATGAAAAACATCAACTGGAGCGTCCAGACCCAATTTTCCCACTGCGAGAGGGAAAAGACGATGAGCGACAGCACGGGCAGGGCGACCATGGCCACGGACCCGCGCATGAGCGGCCACGCCAGCCAGACGAGCACTGCTAAAATGCCGCAAGCAAGCCCGACACTGAACCAAGCCTCTGGCCAAAGATTATAGTGGAACACGCGGGCCAGCAGGAGCATGACCACCCGCGGCAGCACGACGCGGTGATCGCCCAACTGATCCCAGAAGATGCGCCAGTCGAGGCGTCCCTCCCGGTCATCGGCAAACAGCCGGATTAGCCACCACTGCTCGTAAAACGGCACATTCACGAAATAGCGGGCGATGGCGGTGATGACCACTGCGAGCGGCACTGCGGCCATCAAAACACAGGCGGGGGCGAGCCAGCGCTGCGCAGCGGACCGCTCCCCGGCAGGCACTTGAGTGATCTCGAGCACCGCCCGATTCTCAGTCTAACTTCACGAGTTCGATGCCGAGCGCCTGCGCCACCTCAAAGATTTTATGCTCGCGATAGAACTCGCGGTAAATAATGCGGCGCAGGCCGGCGTTGGCGATCAACTTGAAGCATTCCCAGCAGGGCGAAGCAGTCGTGTAGATATCGGCTCCGTCAATGCGCACGCCGTGGCGCGCGGCCTGAATGATGGCGTTCGCCTCGGCATGAACGGTGCGGACACAGTGTCCGCCCACCATGTCATGTCCCACCTCATCGCAGTGAGGCATGCCGCGGATGGAACCGTTGTAGCCCGTGGAAAGGATATTCTTGTCGCGCACGATGACAGCACCGACATGCTTGCGGTTGCATGTGGAACGGCGGCTGACCTCGAGCGCAATGTTCATGAAATAGGTGTCCCACGGCACGCGCTCGGCGGGCGCAGTGCCGGCGGCTGCGGCAGTCTGTTCGTCGTTTCCGGACATAATGACGCTCCTGATTCGGGTCGCGTTTCGGGCACGCGCCGGCGCCCGGGCCGCGGCAAGGTCTTCATGCCCCGGCCCCGCCCGGCGGCGCAACCGCAAAACCCGACGGGCGAAATCGCTGGCTTTTGCGGTCGCAACCGGCCATCTGGCTCGACCATGCAACGGCACAACTTCGAAGGACGGTTTCTATCAAAACTCTCGAAGATAGACCGCAAAGACATCGAGAGTTTCCTCGGCCACCTGGTGCGCGAGAAGAACTTTCTCGAGGTCATCTTCAACTCGCTCGCGGACGGAATCGTGGTGCTGCGCCCGAGCCTCGAAGTCATGTATACCAATGACGCGGCCTTGGAACTGCTGAATCTCACTAATCGGCGCCGGATCATCGGCGAACGCATCAGCGAACTGGTTCCCCAAGCCGAATTCCGGGATCTCGTGGCCCGCTTTGCAATCCAGCGCGAGCCTGTCTCGGGGATCCAACTGGAAATGCCCGTGCAGCCGCCGCGTTGGGTAGATGTTTCGATCATCCCGCTCGACGCCGATGCCGGCCAGGTGGCCGGGAGTGTTATCATGGTTCTGCGCGACGCCACGCAGGCCCGCGAGATGGAGGAGGGGCGGCGGCGCGCGGAACGGGCCTCGGCATTTGCCACGCTGGCGGCGGGGCTCGCCCACGAGATCAAGAACCCGCTAAACTCACTCCAGATTCACGCCCAGTTGCTGCAGCGCGCTCTGCGCGACCCGCACTCGCGCGGGAAAAAGATCGACTGGCCCCGGCTGGCGCAGTCGAGCGACATTATCGTGGACGAAATCCGGCGGCTGAGCCGCGTCGTGAATGAGTTTCTGACGGCCGTGCGGCCCACCCGCCCGCTCATACAGCGCGGCAATATCAACACGCACATGGAACGAATCGTAGCCATGATGCGGCCTGAGGCCGAGGAGCGGGGGATTGCGCTGCGGGTCGTCCTCGACCACGAGATTCCGCCTGTCGACTTTGATCCCGCCCAGATGACTCAGGCGGTGGTCAACCTGCTCAAGAATGCATTCGAGGCCGTGTCGGGCCGGCCCGACCCCACGGTCGAACTGCGGACACGGCTCGACGAGGCCTCCTTCATCATTCGGATTGCAGACAACGGCCCCGGCATTCCGGAGGACCATTTGCGGCGCATCCTCGAACCTTATTTCACCACGAAGGAGACCGGGACAGGGCTCGGACTGGCCATCGTGTCGCGCATCGTCGAGGAACACGGAGGCCGCCTCGACATGGCGAGCAAACCGGGTGAGGGCACCGCTGTGTCCATGATTTTTCCACTGGAAACGCGCCCCGTGCGCCTGCTCGAGACCGCCACCTCGCCGGCGGCGGATTGACCGCGGCCTGCATTTGCCGTTTGAGTTTTCATGCAAGGTCGGGTGACGATGGTCTCGGCTGCAGCGCTAAAACGGCAGCCGAGGAGGCGAGGTCGTGCATATCGTCCATGTGTTTGTCCATGTGAAACCCGGCACCGCCGAGGATTTCATCCATGCGACCATGATCAACGCCCGTGCCAGCGTGACGACAGAGCCCGGATGTGTCAGGTTTGATGTGGTGCGCCGGCAGGACTATCCGAGCCGCTTTGTGCTCGTCGAAGTGTACCGAACGCCGGAGGACGCGGCGAGTCACAAGTTGACGCCTCACTACACGGCATGGCGCGACACGGTGGGACCCATGATGGCGGAGGCGCGAACCTCCGTCGTGTTTACCAATGTTTTTCCGGAAACCGAAAAGGGGTGGGAGTGTGTCCTCTGAGCAGGGTCGGCCATGAGGTTTGAATTCGCCACCACCGGGCGAATCATTTTTGGCCCGGGGACGATCGCCGAGGTCCCGGGTTTGGCCGCGAGCATGGGGCGGCATGCGCTGGTCATGGTCGGGCGCTCGCCGGACCGCAGCCGCGCGATGGTGTCCGCGCTGGCGGAACAGGGCTTGGAAACCACGGTTTGGCATGTCCCCGGCGAACCCACTGTCGAACTGGTCGCCTTGTGCGCCGAGATGGCCGCCGGGGCGGGATGTGATGTGGTCGTGGCCATCGGCGGCGGCAGCGTGCTCGACGCGGGCAAGGCGGTAGCCGCGCTGCTGACCAATCGCGGCGATGTCATGGACTATCTGGAAGTGATCGGCAAAGCCCAGCCGCTCGAGCAAGCCCCGGCGCCGGTCATCGCTGTTCCCACGACGGCAGGCACAGGGTCGGAGGCGACCCGCAACGCCGTGCTGGGCTCACCCCATCACCGCGTCAAGGTCAGCATGCGCAGCCCGCTCATGCTGCCGCGCGTCGCGGTCGTGGATCCGGAACTGACGGTCTCCGTTCCCCCCGATGTGACGGCAACGACCGGGCTTGATGCGCTGACACAACTCATCGAACCGTTTGTCTCGCCGCGGGCCAACCCGGTGACGGACGCTCTTTGTCGCGAGGGAATGGCTCGGATTTCGAGGTCGCTGCGGCGGGCATGGCGCAACGGTACCGACCTCGACGCGCGCACGGACATGTGCGTGGCCGCACTTTTTGGCGGCATGGCGCTGGCCAATGCCGGACTGGGAGCCGTCCATGGTTTTGCCGGGCCACTCGGCGGAATGCTGGAGGCCCCTCACGGCGCGCTCTGTGCCGCGCTTCTGCCCGCTGTGCTGGAGGCCAACTGCCGGGCGCTGACCGCGCGGGCGCAGACAGACCCCGCGGCCGACATGTCACTTGAACGGCTCGGCGAGGCGGCCCGCATCCTGACCGGCAACCGACACGCCACCGCGGCTGACGGCATCGCGTGGGTGCGCGAGTTGTGCCGCGATCTCGACATCCCCTCTTTGCGCGAGATGGGGCTCGACCCGGAGGATATCCCGCAAGCCGTCGAACGCGCCCGCCAAGCCAGCAGCATGAAGGGAAACCCCGTGACGCTCTCCACCGCCGAACTCACCGAAATCCTCGCGGCCGCGCTTGATGGCGTGTGACCGCTTCCCCCTCCCAGTAAGCGGCTCCAACCCACACAATCCCCAAGCCCCGCGCGTCGCCGCAAGACTGCTGTTGGCTGTCCTGGCCCGACGCTTTTGTCCGTTGGAACAAACCACCGGTGACCGTCAGTGCCGGCCGTCTGGCTCGCACGCATCAGTTGGAGGGGCAAAGGGACCGCGCGACACGGTTGCCTTTTACATTCGGTCCGGCGTTTCCCCTTCGCGGCGCCGGACCTCGGCGTACGGGACGCGCTTTCGCGCCCGGGAAAACCCCGGTCGCCGAACCACCTCGAGAATCTTACGCTTTAACTGATCCACAGTAAAGGGTTTCGTCAGCATATCGCAACCGGCTGGGGGCGGCGTGCCACCCTCGGGCGGAACAAGAAAGACGACGCGCGCACCGCGCAGGCGGCGGTTGACCCGCATCAGGTGGTAAATCTGGACGCCGTCGAGCCGCGGCATGGCCGTGTCTATCAAAAGAATGTCCGGCTGATAAGCGATCAGTTTGTCCGGAACGGATTCGGGGTCCAAGGCTCCGATGGTTTCGTAATCGCTATCGAGGGCGTCTCGAGCCGCTTGAACCACGCTGCGGTCGTCGTCCACGACGAGGATGCGGATGCGCGGCTCCGCCGCCGCGGCCTGCAACTGCTCAGTCAGCGAAGGCAGCAGGACGCCTTCCTCTGCCCGCGACACCGGCCCAAACCGGCGGTAGTAGTGGCGGATCTCTTCCACGGAATATTGTTTGGGTGCGGGCCGCAGGTTGCGTTGGGTCACGAGGTCCTGGAGAACGCGCAGCACGGCGGAAGCCGCGGCCGGTTTTTCAAGGCAAGCGTCAGCCGCCTTGGCGGCTTGGGTCTGACGCGGACCCGTGGCGTCACGCGCCGGCACCAGCAGCACCACCGGCACGGAGGCGTATCGGGCGTCCTTACGGATGGCGCGCACGGTGTCAGTGCCGCTCAGCGCGGGCATCTCCGCGTCAGCGATAATAATGTCCGGCTCGTAGCGGTCGAGACGCTCAAGGGCCTCCAAACCGTTTGCAGCCCGGACAACCTCGAACAGTTCGCGTGCAGCCTCGGCAACGGCCTGCACGGTCCCCGGATCGTCGCCAATCTGCATGATGCGCAGCCGCGATGCCGGCGGCGGACCGGTTGGTTCGGCGGTGACGGTCACCGTGGAGATCATCGCGGCCGCATGCCCCGGTGGTCTCCCGCGCCTGTCATGCGCCGGCTTCCTGCTTGCGTTTGGCCTCGCGGGCCTCGCGCAGGAGCCCGCGCACCTCCTCGTCTTCGGGGTGGATGGCCGCGGCAATCGACAGATAATGCACAGCCTGTTTGTAATTTTTCTTGGCCATGGCCTCCTTGGCCCGGGCGCACTGGTCGCGGAACATGCGCTCGCTGCGCTCGTCCACATTCTTGTCGCCGGGCTTGCTGCTCACATAAAAACTCCCGGTGTCAGGCGAGGGGGTGTTGTCGGTCGCTGCTGACAAGCCGGGTCTGCCGGAAACTGGCGGCGCGGATGCCACGGTATCCGCAAACGCCGACACTTCGGGGCCGGCCACAGACTTTGTCTCAGAGAGGGCGTCTTCCATGCGCAACACGGCCTCGCGCGTCGGCGCTGGCGGCAATTCCGAGGGCGTCAACTGAATGGTTTCCTGTCCATGAAGCGTGTCTTCGCCGGGCTGAACGCCTAAAGGCAGACGCGTGTCGTCAGACAATTGAATCGTCGCGACGGGCGCCGGCGGCACAGGACCGGGCGATACTGGCGGCGGCGCAGACACAGGAATTTTTGTTTCCGTTACATCCTGCTCGCTCACCGCCCGGGCCGGCGTTGCGGGTCCGGCCATCAGGTCGTCAAGAGATATCATGGCAGGAGATGAAGCGGCCGGCGGCGCCGAGGGGGGAGCCCCGGCGGAGCGCGGCTTTGCGACCTCGTCCAGCGAGAGCGGAGCCACTGCGGGAGCAACAGGTTTGGGCGGCTCGGGTTTGTCTTCCGGGCGATGCGGCACAAGGGAACTGATGTCGTCGAGACTAATCGTGGGAGTCGAGGAGGCCGGCGGCGGAGGCGGCACTCGAACTTCATCGAGATTTACGGGCGGCGGTGGCGTGACAACACCGCTACTGTCCACGAGACCGAGCGAGCCAAACGAAATGGTTTCTCCACTGCGCGGCTCGGTCTTTGGGGGAGAAGGCCGACCGGCCGGCGTTGCAGGCGAGTCGTCCGGCAAAACCGGCGGCAAGTCAAATGTTATTGCGTTGCTTTGCTTGGACGGTTCCTGCGTCTCAGGCGCGACGGCCACAGGAGCCGCTGATGAAAAAACCTCGGCTGCCGGCGGACTGGCTGCAGGCGCAGATCCCTGCTCCGGGCTCACGGCCTCCGTGGCCGTGGCGGTGCCAAAGAGCGGCGACGACAGAGCGGAGCCAAACATGAGGCCGCCGCCCTGCGGCTGGGCCAGCGCGGAGGCTAAGCCGCTGCTCGACGATGCAGATGCAGCCGGCGCACCGAGAGAGGACGCCGGGGCCAGAGGCGATTGGGCAGGCAGTGGCGATGCACTGGGAGCGGGTTCCTCGTCCTGGTCGGGCTCTTTCAGTTTCGCGGCAGGGGTCAGGGGCTTAGCGGGAGTCCGGCGCTTTCCCATCAATTGCCCGTACGCGAACAGACCGCCGCCGATCAAGACCACAAGGCCTAAAACGGACGCAAGGATGTAAGTCAAGAGATTCGAGTCTGTCGCATCCGAGGTTACAACACCAGGCGTCGTCGCTGGTGTGGGCACGGGGGTCGGAACCGGAGTGGCCGCCGGCGGGGCTGGTGTGGCTGCCGCCACAGGTAGTGCTACAGGAAAAGTGGACGGTTCCTCCTGATGCGTCGGTGGAGCGAATCGCGGTTTGGGCGGCCCGGTTTCGCCGGCCAGCAATTTCTCCCGCGCCCATTCGCGGTACATTAGGAAGGTCTTGTTATCCGGATCCGTCTTCTCGGCCTCATCCACCAACTCAAGAACCTGCTGGTATTGGCCCGCCATGTAGGCGTCGCGAATCTGGTTGATGAGTTTGTCAATCGCCAGTTTGGCGCGGCGTCGCTGCTGCTCCTCAGGGGTGAGGCTGTCCGATACGCCCGAGGTGCGAGAAGGCGCTTGCGCACAGATCGGCGCTGGCCAACACGCCAGCATTGCCGCAACCGCTATAGCGGCCAGTCGCAGCCTCGTTCGAACCCGATGTCCTTGCCCATTCATCAATCCCGACTCCACCGCGACGCACACTCGCGCGACCCTCAAGTAGGCATACAACAATGCGTCGCATGCAAATTCCAATTCAACCCGAATCCTGCGTCAGGGGCGGCTCAAAGCCGGCCTCCTTTCAGGCTTTTTTGCCTTTAGCCAGACGCTCCAGCCGCTCGATGCGTGTCACCACATCGCGGTATCCCGCGTCCACGCGGAAAACGCGCTTGTACAAGGCCAGTGCCAGATCAAACTGATTCTCGTCCTCGGCCACTTCGGCGGCTTTGTAAAAAAGCGCTTTCAGACGCGTTTGCACATGGTCGTCCTGCTCTACGCTGAGGATCACCTCGGCAAAGGTTTCCTCAGCGTCGGAGAACATCTCTTTACGCGCAAGAACATAGCCGAGTTTGGCGCGCGCGACCTGATTATCCGGCCGCGCATGGGCGGCCCGCTGGTAAGCCACGATGGCCTCGTTGAGTTGCGAAAAATCGTGGTGCAGGTCGCCGAGTTCTTCGAGCAAGCCATCGTCGCGGGGATGCGTCTCGAGGCGGCGACGGATCTCCTCCATCCGGGCGCTCTTACGCTGATCCTCAACTCTGCGCAGCAACAGGGCAATCGTATGGTCGTCCGGGTGGACAGCGCGCGCATGCTTCAGATGGCGGATGGCTGAATCGTACCGGCCGAGGTCTGCCTCCATCTGGGCGATACGCATCAGCAAGTCCTTGTCGTCAGGTGTCTCCGACAAAAGCGCGCTGCCGGCAGCGGCGGCCCGGGAGAGATCACCGACCGCAAGCCCGCTCTCGAACTCAATCAGGCGCATGTCCCGCGTGATCTGAAATCCCGCTGCGGCAAGTCGGTCAAGGCAGGCCAGCGCCTCGGCGTGGCGGCCTGTCTCGTGCGACACACGCGTCAGGGCGAGCAGCGACGGCACATGATCAGGCACGGTGGCGAGTATCCGCTCTGCCGCCTCCCGCAAAATCTCCGCCGGGTGGAGCGACTCGCCTGCCATCCGCTCGAAGACAGCGAAGCACTCATCCCAGCGGCCTTCGCGCGCATGAAGGTCGGAGAGATAGCGCGCGAGCCGCCCCTCGAATCCGTGCCTGCCAAGGTAACCCTCGACCTCTTTGACCACACGCTGGGCAACAGAGGGCTGATGCGCCAGCAGGTCCTCCAGCGAGATGACCACCAAGTCGGCCTTTCCAGCGGCCGCCAGCCGGTCAAAATACTCGAATTTGAGATCCAAGTCGCCGGGATTCTGTTCGACACGCTGCGCGAACACCTCCAGGTCCCGTTCCAGAATCTTCGCGCGGATTTTGGCCTCCACCGATCCAAGGCCGACCGTCGTTTCGGCATCGGGATCCAGTTCGCGGGCTTGGCTGATGAGTTCCTCAGCCTCCTCGAGCAGGCCCATTTCGAGTTTCGTCTCCGCCAACAGACATAGCGAACGCGGATGGTTGGCGAGTTCGTCGTCGCTGGAAATCAGTTTTTCGACCTCGTCGTAGTCGGCCACGGCAAAATGCTGCTCGGCAGCCTCGAGTTTTTCGGCCAAGGTAGCCTGGCCCGAAGCCACCAACATGATCAACTGCCGGAAGGCCGCGTCGGGTTCGTTTTGGAACCGGTAGTGCTCCAGGAGTTCGCGGCGCAAGGAGGCGTCGTTGGGGTGGATGGCAACGAGTTTTTCGAGCAGGTCGCCAACATGGTGCCAGTCGTTGACGCGTTTGGCGAGGCGTAAGAGTGCGCGCAAGGCCGCGGTATCACGCGCGTCGGACTCGAGCAGGCGCGAGTAACACCATTTGGCGCGGGTGAACGGAGGGCCGTCGCGCTCAAACTCTTGCGCGAGATCGCGGATGCGGTCGCGGTCGCCGAGTTCAAAAGCGAGGTCGCGCATCTTTTCCAGATAGTGGGCGCGTTCCTCCGCAGGCAGGCTGTCCAGCGTGTCGAGCAAAAGCCTTTTCTGTCCCGTCTCCTCCCACAGGATGATCAACCGCTTGAACAGGTCGGGCGAGGGCTCAGCCTCGTAAAGCATTTCAGCGAATTTTGCCGCGCGCGCCTTTTCGCCGGCATCCAGGTAAATATGGAACAGCGCCCGAACCAAGGGCAGACTGTGGTCGCCCGCGTCGTAAGCCGTTTCGATGTGCGGCCGCGCCTCTTCATATCGGCCCAACCCGGCAAACGCCAGGCCAAGGTTAAGGGAAGAGTCGCCGTCGCCGGGTCTCCATGCCAGACCGAGACGCTGCAGCCACAGGCCTGCCGCCGGCTTGTCACTGCGACACAGCGGGCCGGCCATCCGCGTCAGGACACCGCCAAGCACTGATTCGAGGAACAGAAAGAGGCCGGCCAGGGCAAGGCTTGCGACCGCGGCGCCGATGAACACCGGAAAATTATCGAGCGTGACCTGGCGGCTGCCCATGATATATCCGGATATCATGAGAAAAAACGAGGCAAAAAGCACGAATAGAAAAAAGCGCGGGCGACGCGATGCGCGAGAGTCGAGGCTGAGCAGGTATGTCAGCGCGGTCACGACCGAAGCGGCACTCGGCCACAGCAAACCGGTGGGCAGCAGAGCATCGCGCAGGTATGGGTCGCCCCATTCACCACTCCAAATGTAATGGCACAACACGCCAATGGCGAGGTTAGCCGCGGCGACGACGAGGCTCGCCCCTTTGAAGATCGCGTGTCTTTTTCGACGGAGGTTCATAGGCCCGGCTACCCATTCAGGCGTCAGCGGCTCAATCACAGGAGCACGGCGTCCGCAACAGCGGAATGGCAACGACCGGCCGGGCCGGATCGGGTCCCGCCGCGCCCCCCGTCATCGAGCGGAAACACAATCTCCCCGGAAACGCAAATTCCCCTGTCCCGGACTTTGTGCCCGCACCAAGCCGGCCGGCAAAACACCGCGCCCGCAAGGCGGGATCTGGCGTTTGGCGCTGTTCGTCTTAGTCGGATGACACCGACGCCTGATTGCACATGCTGTCGGGCGCGTCACGGTGATAGACATAGGTGGCTTCAGCAAACCGTTCGACACAGAAGAGCGCAAGCGCGCGCTGCATGAACTCATAATCGTCGCCAAAATCCGGTTTTCGGAAACCGCCGAGACGGCGCGGAACATACTCGCGCATGAAGAAGGTGCCGCCCACGAAGCAATCGGCGATGGGTATTTGCCTCGAGGGGTCGTGGACATCCGGCACCGTGTCGGGCCCGCCGACGACGACCAGCCCCCCGTGAAGCATGTCAATCCTGGGGTGCGCTTCCATGTGCCTGACGCGGGCTTCGAGATGCGTCGGGAGATACTCATCATCGGAATCCAAAAAAGTAATATACTCGCCACGGGCGCGGTCAATGCCGGCATTGCGAGCCATGGAAAGGCCGGCGTTTGGCTGGTAATGGCGGCGGATACGCCGGTCGCTCGCCGCGTAGCGGGCCACGACATGCTCCGTCGAGTCCGTGGAGCCATCATCTACGATGACCAATTCCCAATTGTCGAATGTCTGAATTTGAACGGAATCAATCGCGCGGGGCAACAAATGCGCACGGTTGAATGTCGGCAGGACAATCGAGACCTGCGGAGCCATGAGTCGTTAGTGCAACACCTCGTGAGCCGAGGCAACCACTAAGCACGCAAGAGAGCGCGGGCCATGTCAGGACTCAGGGCGAGGAAGATTTCGGCGCCGCCCGTCATGTCCTCGTCTCGCCAGGCAAGCCCGACCACTCCGCCTTTTTTTATCTCAACAGGTCCCGGGCGACCCGCAAGAGCCTCAGCCACCATCTCGCCGAGGTGAGGCTGGTGGCCGACTGCAAAGACCACAGACTCGCGTTTCTTGCGTCGTCCGCCGGGCGGGGCCGTCCGGCGCAGGATATCGCCACGCAGTTCGTGCCAGCGAGCCTCAGGGGCAAGCGCAGGGGTCTTCACAGGCTCGGGTGCACGACGGATGCGACTGCAAAGCACCTCCGCCGTCTCCTTGCCACGGGTCAGGGGACTGGTCAAAATCATGGTGGGACGCAGGCGGAGGTGTTCGAGAGCGTCTGCCATTTCGCGCATTTGCTTGCGACCGGCCTTAGTCAGTTTGCGTTTTTCGTCCAAGCCCGGCAGGCCATGACCGGCTTCCTCCGCCTCCGCGTGTCTAATAAAAAGAATCCGCATGGTGTCTGCAGCCCTCCCGCGATGCAATGGGCGCATCTGGCAGCCCAGCCCCATACTCCGCGTGGAACCATCCGGGTCAAGATTCCAGTGTGGCTAAACAAAGGCAAACAGGCCGGCTTGGATGCTTTATCGTCTTTGCCTTTGGCAGGGCTGATCCGTTGATGTCAGCCATTCGCATCGGCGGGAAAACCAAGATCAGGATACAGAGAATTGACCATGGATGACAAACAGGGCGCAAATTTCCGGTTTCGCGTCAAGGTGCCGCTGCTGCGCACCCCACCGGATCCAGCCTGCCGTGACTCGGCAGGAGGACAGTCCGTGGCGCCCTCGCACCCCGGCCGGTGGCGAGCATCGTACACGGCGCTCCTGGTCTCCAATGCGATTCCCCTGTTTGGCGCGGCCTTCCTCGGCTGGGATGTGTTCACCATTTTGTTTTTGTTCTGGGCCGAGAATGTCATCCTTGGCGCGTTCAATGTGCTTCGGATGGTTGCGGCTTCACCTCCGGACAACCTCGTTGCCCAAGCGATGAAACTCATTCTCATCCCGTTTTTCGTCGTCCATTATGGCGGATTCTGTTTCGTGCATGGCATCTTTGTTTTGGCAATGTTCGGAGGCGGCTTGCAGGGAGGGGACTTTCCCAACCCTTTTGAGCGGCTGGTACAGGATTTCTTCGGGACCTTGGCCGTGCCGCTCATAGCGCTGACTGTGAGTCACGGGATTTCATTTTACACGAACTACCTGCTGGATGGTGAATTCCGGCGGGCCACGGTGGACAAGTTGATGATTCAGCCTTACGCAAGGATCGCGGTGCTTCACCTGACGATCATCCTTGGTGCATTTTTGGTGCAGGCGCTCGGGTCGCCCACCTATGCCTTGGCTCTGCTTGTCGTGCTCAAGACGGGCGTGGATTTTGCTGCCCACCGCCACGAGCGGCGAAAGTTCGCCGGCGCGGCTCAGGAGCCGGCGGCGTAGTCGAGGGCTTCCATCACCATGCCGGTAATGAGTGCCGTTTGGGTTGCGAACGGAACAGGGCGCACAGCGAATCGGCGAGCAAATGATTCGATGTCGGCCGAGTCTCCGGCCAGCGCGGCCGCGCGGGCGGCAGGCAGCGCCTCGCGCAGGCGGGCATAAGCCGTGTCAGGCGGCGGCGGGTCCGGACGCTCCGCCGCTCCCCCGATGAGAAACACAGGGATCTCGCTGACCATGACGAGCGGGTCGCCGCCAAGCGACTGGACGAATTCCATCGAACTCGGCCGAAAGAGCGCCGCTGTGGCCGGGTCGCCACGCGCGAGGAAAAACTCGCGCATTGCTTCAGAGTGCGGTGTCGTACAAAATCCCGGCGCGATCCGCGTGAACCCTTTTTCGCCGTGCCGATCCATGTCGTGCAGGGGCAGACCCGCCGCCTGCGCCATGCGGGCCAACCGCGCCCGAAGCGCAGCGGACCCCCCGGCATGACGCGCGCCAATCAGGAACCACGCACCCTCCGCGAAGGCCATACCGTGGAGCGAGGCATGGAAAACATAGGGCGCGCCGTGGCGCAAAAACTCTGCGACAGCCCCGTTCTCCGGCCGCAGAGGAGGTGCGCCGACCTCGGCCCCGGCGGTTGCGGCGGGGTAGCCAAACTCGACATCGTCACCCGGCTGCTCGCGGACAACATGACGCAGATAGAGGGCAAGGTCGGCCGGATCGCGAAACCACGCCGAGTTGGCTTCCGCACCGTCCGGGTTGACCTGCGGACAAAGATAAAAACTATACAGGTCCACCAATTGTTTGCCGCGCGGCTCCTCGCACAGGCGGCGGATGAGGTCAAAAGCCGCCATAGGACCAGCCGGTTCGTCGGCGTGGGCTCCCGCCGTCAGACTGGCGCGCGCCGGTCCGCGGCCGAGGCGGATGCCGTAAAGAGGCCGGCCAGCACGCGAGCGACCGATTGTTTCCATCGCACAGGGCACGCCTGCGGCACGCGCGACTGTTGCCGCCCGATCAAGCAACGCTGCGATGGTAGCATCCGTCACGAAGGTCATGGAACCAGCCCGAATCAGCGCCGTTTGCGGCGGCGACCCGGGCCACCGCCTCGGGGCCGTCCTCCGGGCTTGCCTCCCACTTTGCCGCTGCGGCCGCGCGCTGCAGGAGCCTGAGCGATGCGATCTGGTTCGTCGGGCGGTACCTGCGGCGCGTGGAGCGACTCTTGGTAGAAGTCATCAAGCATCATGGCGATAATGGCCAGTTCGTCGTCGCTCTCGCCGAAGGTGCGCGCGAGCGGTATGAAGCGGCGCATCCGTTCGAGGCGCAGGCGGTCGCGCTGGCGCAAACGCTGTTCCAGCAGGGCCGTCACCCGCTGCGACACCACGCCCGCCACATCCTCGTCTGTGGGCGACGGGCGCTCGATGATGGGAATGCCATACTGGCGCAGAAGGCGCTGGAGATCGGCACGCTCCTGCATAGTGACGAGGGAAATGGCCGTGCCCGTGGCGCCGGCGCGGGCGGTTCGCCCGGCCCGGTGGATGTAACTCTCGGGGTCCTCAGGGAACTCGTAAATGATAACATGAGACAGGTCCGAGATGTCAATGCCGCGGGCGGCAAGGTCGGTGGCGACGAGAAAGCGCAAGTTTTTCTGGCGCACTCGGCCGAGCACCCGCTCGCGAGCCGTCTGCGCCAAGTCCGCCGTCAACTGATCCGCGTCATAACCAAACCGTTGGAGCACGGTGGTCACATATTCCACGCGGGCCTTGGTGTTGCAGAAGATGATGGCGGAGGCGGGATTCTCGATCTCGATAATGCGCACGAGCGCACGATCCTTGTCCATCGCCGCCACTTCGTACACGACATGTTGCATCTCTGTCACATGGACGCCGTCGCGGCTGAGCGACAAAAACTCCGGGTCGCGCAGGAACTGGCGCGCCAGTTTCATCACGCCCGCGGGATAAGTCGCCGAAAACATGTAACTGGTGCGTTCGGGCGACAGGTACGATTTCACCTCGACCATGTCGGGGTAGAAACCCATGGACATGAGACGGTCGGCTTCGTCAAAGACAAGCACCCGGACACGCTCGACATGGAGCGTGCCGCGCATGAGGTGGTCGAGAATCCGACCGGGAGTGCCGACGACCAGATGGGCGCCGGCGCGGAAAGCGTCGAGTTGCGGCCCGTAGCCTACGCCCCCGTACACAGGCACGACGCGGATACCGGTGTCGCCCGCCAGCGTCGTGGCCTCGGAGGCCACCTGCAGGGCGAGTTCTCGCGTCGGGACGAGCACGAGCGCCTGACACTCGGCTTGCCGCTCGTCAATTTGTTCCAAGATGGGAAGGAGGAAAGCGCCCGTTTTGCCGCTGCCGGTGCGCGATTGCACCATCAGGTCGCGCCCGGCGAGCATGTACGGCAGGGCGCGCGCCTGCACGGGCATGAGAGAAATCCAACCGGCGCGCGCGGCTGCCTCGCGCAAGCGCGGGCTCAGCGTCTCGAGGGTGGCCTCCGGCAGGTCTTCGGGTTGGGGAGCCGCGCCGGAAGCCTCCTCGGTTCGCTCGAAAATGTCGTCAAAGGGTTCGAGGATGTCGCCGGTGTCGTCCGGATGCGGGTGTTTCGTCTCGTCTGGTGTTGTCATATCTGCAAAAGAACCACGCCACGGGTAGCGGCGTGTCAGCAGGAAAATAGGCTGTGCACCCGAACTGGCTTCACGCGCTCAAATGGGGGCGCATGCGCTGGAAAGCATCATCAAATACGGTGATCGTACCTAATGTTGGCTGACCGATGGAGAGTTCTGAGCACGCTTTCCAAAACAGCCGGCGCTCCCCCGTTTTGCGCAGGTCGCCCCATGGAATCAGGATGGGCGGCTTACGCGGCATGATGATAGGGACCCCTCCGAAGTCGAGATACAACCCCGCGTCACCAAAGCCAAGCAGGACGCAGTTTTTGAAGTTCACCTTGCCGACGGCGACAGTCTGCCGCCGCAGCGCATTGGGCGGCGGCGGCGAATCGGTGCGATAGCGCTCAATCAGCACCGGCAGACCAGACGCCCGCGTCATCGCGCCAGAAGCCGTGCGAACAATGAGGAAGATGACGAGGACAAGGATCACGACGCCGGCCACCACGCCAATCGTGATTAGCAAACCCACATTCATGGCAAATCCCCCTGTAAATGGATCTAATCTGACCAACCTGTATCACTCACTCATTGGGGTCAGGATGTCAAGTGTTAATCTCCTGCCCCGCTGAAGATGCGAGGTCTTGCCGGTCTGTTCCCAACTGGCGCAAGCGGCCTCAGCCTGCGGACCGGTCACGAGTCGAAGGGGCTGACTGGCCTGATGACGCCCGAGCCCCGATCACTGTAGCCGGCTGGGCAGCGCAAGGCCGGGCGATTACAGCAGGGCAAGGGCGGCGTCGGCATTGAGGCGCAGGTCGCAGGTACGGTGATCATCGCGCAAATGGTAGGCAAGGCCGGCGATCATGGCGGCGTTGTCGGTGCACAGGACGGGGGGCGGGAAGACAACCCGGGCATGGGGCAGGGCTCTGGCCGCAGCGGCGCGCAAGCGGCGGTTGCAGGCAACACCGCCGACAATAGCGAGATGCCGGCAACCAGTCATTTCCAAGGCTGCGCGCGCCTTGGCCAGCAGCACATCCACGACCGCCTCCTGAAACGAGGCGCAGACATCTGCCAGCAGCGTCGGGTCGGTGCGCACTCGGTCGGCGCCGAGTTCGCGCACAAGCAGCAGGACGGCCGTCTTCAGGCCGCTGAAACTGAAGTCGAGATTGCCGCTCGAGCGCATCGGGCGCGGCAGGTCGAAACGCGCCGGGTCGCCGTCCGCCGCGACGCGGTCAATAAGCGGCCCGCCGGGATAGCCGAGGTCCAATAACTTCGCCACCTTGTCAAATGCTTCTCCGGCTGCATCATCCACGGTTTCGCCGAGCACCTCATGGCAACGCGGCGACCGGCACAGGATCAGGCTGGAGTGTCCGCCGGATACGACGAGCCCGACATAGGGATACTCGAGCGGTTGCCCGGCCTCTGGCGGGGCATGAGCGCTCTCGCGGCCGGAGCCGTCGGTTGCCTCCGGATCAAGCACCACCAGCCGCCACGCCGCGCCGCCGCCACCCACGAAGGGCGAATAAAGATGGGCCGCAATATGATGAACCGGGATGAGCGCCTTTCGGCGGGCAAACGCGATCGCCTTGGCCGTCTCCACGCCCACCAGCAGCGCGCCGACAAGCCCCGGACCTTGCGTCACTGCTACCGCGTCGGGGTCGCCCAACGAGGCGCCGGCCTCGCGCAGGCAAGCATCAATCATGGGGATAAGCCGTTGGATGTGGGCCCGCGAGGCCAACTCCGGCACCACGCCCCCGAAGCGGGCATGAATGCGCACCTGTGAGGCCACATGGCTGGCAAGCACGCGGCACCCGTCCTCGACCAGCGCCACCGAGGTTTCGTCACACGAGGTTTCTATCCCCAAAATCAGCATAAGGCATAGCGTCGGTCCGGCCAGTTGTAGATGTCAAACGCTGGCGCGGTTTCCGCCGGCGCATCTCGGCAGCAGGAAACAGGAAGGGTGCTACGATGAAATGGTCGCTCTGGGTAGGCCGGATTTCCGGTATTGATGTGTACATCCATTTCACCTTCGTCCTGCTCGTTGCCTTCCTTGGTTTGGTGTTCTATCAAGCCGGCGGCAGCCGTGCGGCCGCCGACGGCGTCATGTTCCTGCTGTCGGTGTTCGGCTGCATCCTTCTGCACGAGTTGGGCCACGCGCTGGCCGCTCGCGAATTCAAGATCAAGACCCGCGACATCACGCTCTACCCCATCGGCGGAGTGGCGCGGCTGGAACGCATGCCGGACAAACCTTTGCAGGAATTGTGGGTGGCGCTGGCCGGCCCGGCAGTGAATGTTGTCTTAGCGGCAGCCCTGTATGGCATTTTAATGGCACAAGGCCAAATGCAGCCTATGGGCGGCATGACGGTGACTCAGGGGCCCTTTTTAGAGCGCCTGATGATGGTGAATATTTTCCTGGTCCTCTTCAACATGTTGCCCGCGTTCCCGATGGATGGCGGGCGCGTTCTGCGGGCGTTGCTGGCCACGCGGCTCGAGCACGAGCGCGCCACACAAATCGCGGCCGGGCTCGGCCAGTTCATGGCTGTACTCTTCGGCTGTTGGGGATTGCTGTCGGGCCAGGTTATGCTTCTCTTCATCGCCTTCTTCGTGTGGATCGGTGCGGCTCAGGAAGCGGGCGCAGCCCAGATGAAGAGCGCCATTGGCGGGATCCCGGTGTCGGGCGCCATGATCACCGACTTTCATGTTGTGCACCCGCATGACACGCTGCGTCGTGCCTGTGAACTTGTCATCGCGGGTTCCCAGCATGATTTTCCGGTCGTGTGGAACAACGAGGTCTTGGGGATTCTCACGCGCAAAGATCTCATAACCGGCCTCGCCCAGAAGGGAGAAAACGCCAGCGTGAGTGAGGTGATGAACCGCGAGTTTCAGACGGCCGACGCCAGCGACATGCTCGACAGCGTCTTGGCGCGTCTCGACGGTGCGGAGTTGAGCACCATGCCTGTCACGCGCAACGGTCAATTAGTGGGCTTGCTTACGGCCGAGAATATCGGAGAATTGGTTATGATCAAATCCGCACTCAAGGCGCGCCGTCAGTCTGCGCCTGCGGAGTAAACGACCCGACCGGAGGGCAGATGATGGCGGGGAGACCGGTTATCGAAATTGACGATCTGGTCGTCGAGTACGGGCGTGGCCGCAAGGTGACCCGCGCAGTGGACGGCATTTCGCTGCGGGTAAACGAGGGCGAATGTGTCGGCTTTATCGGCGCCAATGGGGCAGGCAAATCCACGACCATCAAAACGCTGATGGGATTTATCTTCCCGACGCGAGGGACGGTGCGCGTATTCGGCAGCGAGGCAGGAACCGTCGAAAGCCGGCGGCGTATCGGATACTTGCCCGAGGTGGCCCTGTACTACCCGTTCATGAAGGCACGCGAGTTGCTCGAGTTGTACGGCGGGTTGCAGGGGCTGTCGCGTTCGGAGTTGAGGCGAAAAATCCCGATGCTTCTCGAGGAGGTCGGCCTCGCGGGAAAAGGCGAGACACTTTTGCGCAACTTCTCCAAGGGGATGCAGCAGCGTCTGGGCATCGCACAGGCGATCATCGCCGACCCCGAGGCGCTCATCTTCGACGAACTGTCGAGCGGACTCGACCCCGTCGGCAAGTTCGACCTGCGTCAGGTCCTGCTCAAACTCAAAAGCGCGGGGCGCACGATTTTCTTCAGTTCGCATGAGTTGACCGAGGTCGAGAGCCTGTGCGACCGGGTGGTGATGATTCACAAAGGGCGCATCGTGACCGAAGCGACTGTGCGCGATTTGATGAAACCCCTCAATGAGTTCGGCGTCATTTTTGAGATGCCCAACGGACGCGAGATGCCGCCAGCCGTGGCCGCGCACCAACCCGAGTGCGACGGCGGTCGCTGGCGGGTGACCATCCGCGACCCAGCCGACTATGCGGCGGCGGTGGCCGCTCTCACAGCCGCCGGGGCCAGTATCGTCAGCACCGCGTCGCGAACGCGCTCGCTCGAGGACTACTTCATCAGCCTTGTGCGCAGCGGCGACGGCACTGGCGGCAGAGGCGATGCGTCATGAGGGCTGTCTGGCTCATTGCGCGATCTGTGCTCGTCGAGGCCGTTCGCCGCAAGGAGATCTATGTCATCGTCCTCGCATCCCTTGGGCTCATCGGTGCGGTGATGACGGTGGATTTTTTCCGCCTCGAGGGACTGTCCAAGTTCTACAGGGAAATTGCACTCAAGATCATGGGCGTCGCGACGGCCCTGACGGTGATCGTGCTGGCCGCGCGCCAGTTGCCGCGCGAGTTTGAAGCACGCACCATTTATCCCCTGCTGGCCAAGCCCATCAGCCGAACCACCTTTTTGCTCGGGAAATTGTTGGGCGTCATGCTCGCTGCCGGATTCTGCTTCACGCTGTTTTCCGCCGTATTCCTTGCGGGCACGCTCTATCTCGGATCCGGGCTCCACGCGGGGTTGTACGCGCAGTATTTGTACCTCCAGATGATTCAGATGCTCGTCCTGGCCACGATGGCTTTCCTGCTGTCGCTGCTGATGAATCTCGACGCGGCCATCACCCTCGGCGCGGTTTTTTACGCGCTCTCGTCCGTGCTGATGAGTGCGGTGTCGTATATTTACGACTGGGTCGGCGCGGTGGGCAAAGTCGTGTTGCTGGCGCTCACCATTTTGCTGCCCCAGTTGCCCCTGTTCGATCTGTCCGAGAAAACCGTTCATGCCGAGCGAGTGACACTCGGCGGCGAATGGACTTGGACGGCGCTCGACGCGCCGACCATGGCCATGCTCACCGCCTACGGCGCTGTCTTTGCCGCCGTGTACTTCGGACTCTCCCTGCTGCTTTTCCGGAGGAAGCCGCTATGAGCACGGATTCGGCCGCCATCCCCGCGCCCGAGTCGTCGCTGCGGCCGGTTGCGCTTGTGGCCCGTGCCGTGGTCCTCGAAACCGTGCGGCGGCGCGAGTTTTATGTGCTGGCAATCTTCATGGGGATTTTTCTGGCCGGCGCACTGATTGCTGAGATTGTGGGAATCGAAAATCCGGCAACCGGCACCTTTATCCTCGATCTGGGCCTGAGCCTCTGCGTCGTGTTCTCGCAACTTGTCACGCTGCTGACGGCCGCGCGTCAGATCCCGGACGAACTCGAGGCGCGGACCCTGCATCCGCTGCTCGCCAAGCCGGTCTCGCGCGGTCAATGCTTGATGGGCAAATGGCTGGCGTCGGTTTTTGTCGGAGTGTTTGCTCTCGGCGTCATGCTTTTGATGGGCTGGGTTCCCGCGCCCAAGATGGAACGCTATTACGACCTGACGCTTCTTCAGGCGCTCGTGCTGCAAGTGGCGGCATTCTGCGTGATCGCAGCGTTGGCTTTGCTCTCTTCCCTGTTCATTCCCAAGATGCTGAACATGGTTTTGCTGGCAATCATTGTCTTCAAGAGTTCAACGATCATCGGATTCCTGCAAGCGCGTGCGGCTGGGACGGCCTTGGAGGATGTGGTGCGCTGGCTGACGGGATACATTCCCGACTTCAGCCATTTCAACTTGGTGCAGGCCTACACGGGCGGTGTGGAACCGGTAGGATTCGAAACCTTCACGCTGCGGCTGGCCTACGCAGCCGTCCTGAGCACAATCTATCTGGCAGCGGCGGTGTGGGTGTTCAACCGCCGCACAGTGTGAGGAGGGGGCGGCGATGAAAGCCACTGCGCGCGTCGCCAGCGCTGCAGCACTGGCCCTTTTCCTGGTCAGCCCGATCCTCCCCCTGCAGTTGTCAACCCAGACAGTGGGCGGCGGGCGTGGCGACAGTGTCGAAGCAGCCGAACAGCGCAACGCCAGCGCCTTTGCTATCATCTTGGGCGAGTTTCGCACGAATGTCAGCGACATGATCTTCATCAAGACCGAGCGCTACCTCGACAGCGGCATTGCTTACCTGCCCCATATCAACACAGATGCCATGGCCCAGTCGGGCGAGATCGAGACGCGCAGACGGCAGCCCGCCGGGCATGACGCCACAACCTGCACCGACCCATCCCATCACCATGATCACGACCACGACCACGATCACGACCACGACCACGCAACGAGCGAAACGGACCATGAATCGACAGACAGCGTAGCGGCTCTGCAGCGTCAGGTGGAGCAGGGGCTGACAACGGCCAAGATGAGAGAGGCTGCGGCTCTCAAACCGGGCGAGACGACGGGACACGACCACACCCACGAATTTGTGGATACGATCATCCGAACCGCTGAAAAGGATTTCCGCGGTTTCATCGGCCATCTCGAGCGCCGGGTCAAGCCATGGCGCGACCCGCGCCTGCCCCACCGCCATACGGCGGGCACAGAACTCCTGCCGTGGTACCGATTGGCCACCATGAGCAACCCGCAATTTGTGCGCGGATACCTTATCGGGGCTTGGTGGCTGAAAAAGCAGCGCACCGAGGAGCAAACCCTGGAGGCTCTGAAGTTTATCGAGGAAGGGATCGCCAACAATCCGAACGCCTTCCAGTTGCACCTGATGCGCGGCCACATTCTGCGCGCGCTCAAGCGCGATGCCGAAGCCCTGCAATCCTTCCGCCGCGCGGCAGACCTGGGTATTGCCCAACGCCCCCCAGACGGCAAAGAGGGGCCGACTTGGACCTCATACAACGAAGACGACATTACGGCCGCAATCCTGCTTTCGGTGTTCATCGAGCGCGACACCAAGGGACGCGAGGCGGCGCTGACACTCGCACGCGAGTATCGGTCACGGATGGAGACTTTCCCGCCCCTCGACCGCGTCATCCGCTCCCTCGAGCAACCAACGCAGACGCCGCAAGGCAACGCTAACGCTTCCGACAGCCCTTGACTCGAACCGGGCCGTTCCCTATGCCGCCCCGTTTACCGTGAACGCATCACTTGTTGATGGAGGCATGAAGTGACGGATTTCGGGGCGATCCGCGCCCAAGCCGCACGCTATGAACGGGACATGGTGGCTTTCCTGCGCGACCTTGTCGCGATCCCGTCCGAAAGTGGACAGGAAAAAGCCGTGATCGAACGCATCCGGGCCGAGATGAAAAAGACCGGCGCTTTTGACAAGATATGGGTGGACGGCTTGGGAAATCTGCTGGCCACCGTGGGGCGCGGACCGCGCCTGATCGCTGTGGACGCCCATGTGGACACGGTCGGAGTCGGGACCCGGAGCGAATGGAAGCATGACCCGTACAAGGGGAAGGTGGCGGACGGGATGGTTTGGGGTCGCGGCGCCGGGGATCAGGAGGGCGCCGTGCCGGCGATGGTTTACGCGGCAAAGATTATCAAGGATCTCGGCCTGCGCAGCGATGAGTGGACCCTGTTGCTGACTTGCACGGTGATGGAGGAGGACTGCGACGGGCTTTGCTGGCAATACATCGTGCGCGAGGACAAACTGCGGCCCGAGTGCGTGGTGATCACGGACTCGACCAACTGCGCCGTGCTCCGAGGCCAGCGCGGCCGCATGGAAATCGGCGTGCGCACTTTTGGCAAGTCATGCCACGGCTCCATGCCCCACAAGGGCGTCAACGCCGTCTATAAGATCGCCCGCATCATCCGCGAGATCGAGCAACTCAACGAACGCCTGAAGTCTGATGATTTTCTGGGAAAAGGCACCATCACGGTCTCCTACATTGACTGCCAGACCCCCAGCCTGTGCGCGGTGCCCGGCAGCGCCTATATTCACCTCGACCGCCGCCTGACAGCCGGCGAGACCAAGGAACAGGCGCTGGCCGAGGTGCGCGACGCGGTCCGGCGTGCAGGCGAGCAGGCCAAAGTCGAACTCCTGCGCTACAGCGCCCCCGCCTACACCGGATTGGTTTATGAGACGGATAAATACTTTCCAACCTGGTGCTATGACGAGGATGCGCCGCAGGTCGCGGCTGCGGTGGACACCCACAAGCGCCTGTTCGGCCGCCCACCCAAGGTCGGCCGCTGGACTTTCAGCACCAACGGCGTGGCCATCGCCGGCATGTTCGGCATCCCATGCGTGGGCTTTGGTCCCGCCGAGGAGGCCGTGGCCCACACCGTCAACGACCGTGTTCCCATCGAGCATCTCACCCGCTGCGCCGCCTTTTACGCGGCCTATCCCGGCGTGTACTGCGCCGCCAACCCCAAACCTGTGAAATCGAAGAAAGGCAAAATTGGACGATGAATCTCAAGGGACGCGACTACATCGAGACGCAAGACTGGGCTCTTGAGGAGATTGAGTATTTGCTCGATCTGGCCGACCGGCTCAAAGACGATTTCAAGAACGGACGGCCAACGCTTTATCTGCCGCACCAGACCATCTATTTGCTGTTTTTTGACAAGTCCACGCGCACGCGCAACGCCTTTGAGGCGGGCGCCACACAACTCGGCGCGCATGCGCACTTTCTCGACTCGTCCGCCACGCAGATCGCCCACGGTGAGACAGCCCGCGACACGGGCATCATCCTCGGCAGCATGGGACACGGCATTGCCATCCGCCACGACCTGATCCCCGGCGCGGGCAATTCCTACATGCGCGAGGTGGCCGCGGCCACGGATGTGCCCGTGATCAATCTGCAGTGCGACATTGACCACCCCACCCAGACCCTCGCCGATCTCCAAACGATTCGGGAGATTTTCGGGCGCAACCTGCGCGGCCGCCGCATCGTCGTCAGTTGGGCCTTTGCTCCCTCCTATGCCAAGCCCCTTTCCGTGCCGCAGGGGCTGATCACGCTCATGCCGCGCTTCGGCCTTGATGTGACGCTCGTGCACCCACCGGAATACAAGTTGATGCCCAAGTGCATGGAAGACGCGCGCCGCAATGCCGCCGAGGCCGGCGTAAAGTTCGAGGTCACGGACGACATGGACGCCGCATTCGAGGGCGCCGACATCGTTTATCCCAAGAGTTGGGGCGCTTATGATCTCATGATGGAGCGGTTGTCGCTCGACTCGCAAAAGGCACTGGCGGAAAACGAGCGCGCCTGCCTCGAACTCAACGCAAAATATCGCGACTGGATCTGCGACGAGCGGCGTATGAAACTGGCCAAACGCGAAGCCATTTACATGCATTGCCTGCCGGCCGACCGCGGCAACGAAGTCACGGACGCCGTCATTGACGGCCCGCAGTCCGTGGTTTTCCAAGAGGCCGAAAACCGGCTTCACACGGCCAAGGCTATCATGGCTTCAGTGATGCGCGAGCGGCCGTTCTGAGTTAAGGCCCGTCCGCCCCGGGCGGCGGCGGATAGGGATGGGCTATGTAATCCCACGGACAAGTAATGTCGTCTATCATCTTGACCACCCGCGCCGGGTTGCCCACGGCTACGGCACGCGCCGGCACGCTGGCTGTGACCACCGCACCTGCACCGATCATGGCCATCTCGCCGATCTCGACCGCCGGCAACACGCGCGCACCCGCCCCGATCTTGGCCCCGCGCCCGATGCGCGGCCCCTTGATGCACTGCGACACCTCGGGGCACAACGGATGCAGAACATTGGTGAACACGACATGCGGGCCGATCCACGCGTCATCCTCAAGGACGCTAAACTCGGGAATGAAGGCGCCGGAATGAATCCGCACCCGGTCCCCGATCTGAACATGGTGCTCGACGATGCTGTGCGAGCCGATCGAGACCCGGTTGCCAATCGTGTTGCATTCGCGCACGAGGACGCCGTGGCCTGTGGTGAATTGGTTGCCAATGATATTTCCAGCGTAGATGACCGTGTGCGAGCGGATCAGGGCATGATCGCCAATGACCGTGCCGAGTTCGCCTTCGGCAAAGCCCGCGGGAGGGGTGCCAAGAATACAGAAATCCCCCACGACCAAACCTGCGCCGTGCACAAGGCCGCGGAGAAGACGGGCAGTGGCGGAAATGTCTGTCATCAGCGGAGCGGGAAACTCTTGCGTGGCCGCCGTACCTGTTTGCAATCGCAGAAAGCATGGAACCGTTTTCCGGGCGAATAGGAATCGTGGGCGCCGGCGCACTGGGTGCCTTCTATGGCGCCCGGCTGGCCCGCGCCGGCCACGATGTGCATTTCCTGATGCGGCGCGATTACGACGCCGTGCGAACCAACGGGCTGACGGTCAAGTCCATCGAGGGCGATTTCCACCTGCGACCGCCCGTGTACCGGACGGCGGAGGAAATGGGCCCGTGCGACCTGACGATCGTAGGGCTGAAAACCACTGATAACGCGGCCCTGCCCTCGCTGCTGCGTCCCGTGACAGCGGGCGGCGGCTTGGTACTGACCCTGCAAAATGGTCTCGGCAACGAGGAGGCCATCGCGGCGGCACTCGGCGGAGGTGCAGACGCCGAAGAGCGCGTGCTGGGTGGTACCGCCTTTCTCTGCAGCAACCGCATCGCTCCGGGGGTTGTGAACCACATGGATCAGGGATGGGTGCGGCTGGCAGAGTTCCGCGGCCCCGCGCGCGAGCGCACCCACGCCATCGCCGCCATGTTCACCAGCGCCGGCATCCAGTGCGAAGTGCGCGAATCCGTTGCCAGTATCCGATGGCACAAACTCGTCTGGAATGTGCCGTTCAACGGCCTCGGTGTGGCGGCAGGCCGCGCAAACACTGCAGACATTTTGGCAGACGACGAACTGGCACCGCTTGTCCGCGACCTCATGGGCGAAGTGGTGGCGGCTGCAGAGTCGGATGCTGTGCGAATCGAACCATCTTTCATTGATCTGATGATTGAAGTGACGCCGAAGATGGGCGGCTACCGCACATCCATGCAAATTGATTACGAGGAAGGGCGCCCGCTTGAAGTGGAGTCCATTCTCGGCGAACCTGTGCGGCGCGCCCGTAAAGCGGGTGTGCCAGTGCCGCGCATGCAAATGCTTTATGCACTCGTGCGGCGGCTCGACGCCCTGCGCCGCGGCGCTAAACCGTGATTTGCATTGACGGTCTGACCTGCGGCGGCTGTAAGAGCCAACCATGGGCAATCAACCTGATAGTCCTCCGATCGAACCCGCCCGCATCTGGAATATCGAGGGCGCTGTGGACGAGCAGGGACATGTCCAGCGCGTGTCGATCGTCCACTCGCCGTTTGTAATCGGCCGCGGCGACGATGTGACTTTTACGGTGGAATTCCGCGATGTGTCCAAACGCCACGCTGAATTCTTTTTCCGCGACAACGCCCTTTTTCTGCGCGATCTCGGCAGCAAGAACGGCACGCAACTCAACGGTAGTCCCGTGACTGATCCCGTCGCTGTCCGCTCAGGCGATGTCCTGACGCTCGGCAAACACGAATTCCGCATTGTTTGCGAGAACATCGAGACTCTCGAGGAACTGCTCGAGCGCATCGAGCCGGCCAAGCGGACTTCGGCCCTGCTCGAACTCGGCACTCGGCAGGTGCGGGAATTGATGGCCTCGGGGGCTGCGGAGCCGCGTTACCATCCGGTGGTGGATCTGGCCGATGGCAGCGTGCTGGCCTACGATGTCTTCGGCCGGGGCTGCACCACCGGCGGTATCATTTCCGCCCCGTCCGACCTGTTCTTCGTGGCCGCTTACCTCGGTCTTGAGGAAGGCCTGAGCCATCTGTTCCGGCTTAAAGGCGCCGAGTTTGCCCACCGATTGCCAGCCCGCGCGCTGTTGTTCCTGCGGGTCCATCCGGTAGAGTTCGAAAATCCCGAACGGCTTGTGAAATCAGCCTCGGAATTGCGTGAAAAATTTCCCGAAACCCCGGTTGCCTTCGAGATTCATCAGGCGCTGGTCACCGACATCAAGGCCATGGCAAATCTGATGGGTGACTTGGAACCGCTGGGCATCAGCCTTGTCCTCGAGGGATTTCGCGGGCCAGCCGAACGGCTCGACGAACTTGTCCGTCTCGGGCCGGACTTTCTCAAGTTTGACAAACGCCTGACGCACCGCATCAATCAGTTGGACCCTCAGGATCGCGACATGGTCGGGATGCTCGTCAGTCTGGCCTCCGAGACAGGTATCCGGTGCATAGCCGACTGGATCGCTTTTGGCGATGACATGGAGGTCTGTCGCCAGTTGGGCTTTCACGCCGCTCAGGGTCCATACTTTGGCGAACCGTCCGCCGCGCCTTCCCTTTGACGGCGCGGGGGGCGCTATTCGACGACCAGCGTCGGCGATCCCACAAGGCGGAAGTAGGGGACAAAAACGGCCAACGCCACGAAAAGAACCGCCAAGCCCAAAAGGCCGACCAAAAGCGGCTCGATAATGCTCGTCAGCGCCTTGAGTTTCGAGTCCACCTCGCTCTCATAGGTGTCCGCAATTTTCGTCAGCATGACATCCAGAGCACCGGCTTCGTCGCCAACCATGACCATGTCCACCACGATGGGATCGAAAACCGGCTTGCTGCGCAGAGGCCCTTCCATTTTGCCGCCCGTCTCGACGGTGTCGCGGGCTTTGAGGAGCGTCTCCTCGACGAGCGCATTCTCGGAACTCTCGGCCGTAATTTTCAGCGAGGCGATCAGGGGAATCCCTGCGGTCAGCAGGCTTCCAAGCGTCCGGGCAAAGCGCGCCACATTCACTTTGCGCGCCACATTGCCAAGGATGGGCAGGCGCAGCAGGATATTCTGCCACACGCGATGACCGGCCTCGGTGCGCAACGCCAGCATCAGCAGGAACACCACGACGATCAGACCAATGAGCACATTCAGCCAGTTGGCCGTGAGGAAATCAGAGGTGTTCATCAGCCAGACGGTGACGGCCGGCAACCGGTCGCGCTCGCTTTCCGGGTATGCCTTCAACATGCGCGGCATGGCGTAAAACATGACGACGCACAAAACGATCACCTCGACGATGAAGGCAAACGCCGGGTACATGACGGCCGAGATGATCCGACGGCGCAGTTCGTTGCGGCGCTCGAGCATATCGGCAAGGCGACGCAGCGACTCCTCAAGAATGCCGCCCGCCTCGCCCGCTCGCACCACGCCGACGACCATGGGCGAGAAAGTGCGCGGGTGCGCAGCCATGGCCGACGAGAAACTTTGTCCCTCTTCCACACGCCGCGCAATGTCCTGCGTGGTCTTCTTGATGTGAGGGTCGGAACTGCGCTCGGCCAGGATCTGGAGCGATTTCAGCAACGGAATGCCGACATCCACCAGCGTGGCCATCTGACGCATGAAGACGGCCATTTGCTTGACATTCGTGCCGAAAAACCTCCGCGCGGCACGCGGCACTGGCGCCTCTGTCTGCGCTCCGGGACTGCGCACCGTGCCCCCGCGGGCGCCTCCTGCGGCATCGCGACCCGCAGCGTCCTGTTCGCGAATGCGCTGAATGATCTCGTCTTTCAGGGATCCTCTGCCAGTCGGACCCGTGCTTTCGTTTTGCTTCTCAGCCATCGCTCTCCGTCTCCCTCCGCCGAGCCCTTCACACTTCCGTGACGACGGCTCGCAGAACCTCCTCGGGGCTGGTGATTCCTTTGTAAACTTTTTCCATTGCGCTCTGAAACAGCGTCATGCTGCGTTCGGCCGCCAGTTCCTGCATGCGGGCCTCGCCCGCGTTTTCGACGATCGCCTTGCGCAGCGGACCTGTCACCTCGACCACCTCGAACACGCCCGTCCGCCCGCGGTAACCGGTGCCCATGTTTGAGTGGGCCGGCTCGCCGCGGAAGAATTTCCGCCGCGTGTTCTCCGGCAGGCCCAGCGCATGCAGAACCGCTTTGGGCGGCTTATACGGCACCTTGTGCTCGGGATCAATCACCCGCACCAGACGCTGGGCGACAATGCCCGACACAGCCGAGGCGAGAACAAACGGTTCGATGCCCATCTGGCACAGCGCGGGAATCGCACCTATGGCCGTGTTCGTGTGCAGCGTCGAAAGCACCAGATGCCCGGTCATCGAAGCGCGGACGGCTGTTCGCGCCGTGTCCACATCGCGGATCTCGCCAACCATGATGATGTCCGGATCCTGCCGCAACGCCGCGCGCAGACCGCTGGCAAAGGTCAGATCGGCCGTAGCATCCACCTGCACCTGCGCGATGCCCGGCAGCATGTACTCCACAGGATCCTCGATCGTGATGATGTTTACGCTTTCCGTGTTCACCGTACACAGCGCTGCATAGAGCGTGCTCGTCTTACCGCTGCCTGTCGGGCCGGTGACCAGAATCAGCCCGTGTGGCCGGCGCAACAGCCGGTCGAGTGTCGTGAGTTGCTCCTCCTCCAGCCCGAGTTCGGGCAGCCCGGTCATGACGCGGCTGCTGTCAAGGACGCGCATGACAATCTTTTCGCCGTATGCCGACGGCATCGTCGAAATGCGAAAATCGTACGAACCGGACTTCGTCTCGAAACTGAAGTGACCGTCTTGAGGCCGGCGACGCTCTGTGACATTCATCCCTGACAGCACTTTGATGCGCGAGGTGATGGAAAGCATCATCTCCGCCGGAACGCGCATGATGCTGTGCAGTTGCCCGTCCACCCGGTAGCGTACCCGCACCACGTCAAGTTGCGGCTCGATGTGAATGTCCGTGGCCCGCGCATCGAGCGCACTTTCGATCACCTGCGTGACAAGTTGCACTGTCGAAAGATTGTCCACAAACGGCTCAGGTTGGCCCGCCGGGCGGACATCCACGCCCGAGGCGCGCACGCCTGTGTCGGCAAACGCGGCCTTCGGCTTGCCCGACTCGGCGGCCCGGCTTGCCCGCACGGCACGCGGCGCCGTCGCCGCAGGCATCGCGCTCAAAGCCTCCCCGCCGCCCGCCGCGCCCTGCGGAAACAGCGCCTCGAGTTTCGTCAGCAGTTCTTGGTGGGGCGTATAAATCATGGACACACGCCGCCCCGTCAGCAGGGTGATCGTGTCGGCCAGTGCCAGATTGAACGGATCCGCCGTCCCGATCTCCCAATGACGGTCCTGCAGCGACAGCGGCACGAACAACTGGCGCCGCATGAAATCCGCCGGGAACCGCGCCGCAAGATCCGCAGGCACATCGTAGGCCAAGATCTCCACCAGCGGCAATTCCAGACCGCGTTGCAGGGCCGCAAACAGGTCCTCCTGCGTCAGGATGCCAAGTTGCTCCAGTGTGGCGCTCAGCGGCGCACGCGTGACCGCCCGACTCTCAAGCGCACGCGTCAGATCATCCTTGGTAATCAAATTGTTGTAAATCAGGATGTCGCCAGCCAGCAGGATCCGGTTGTCCAGCGCAAACTCCAACATCTTTTCGGTCGTGGCGACCTTGACCACCTCTGGCGTCACCAGCCGCTGAGCCACGAGAACATCATAAACATTGAGCGCGTTTTTCTCGGCAAGGTCGAGAGCCGCCTCGAGTTCGTCCGTCTTCATCAAATTCTGCGTGATGAGGGCGTGACACAACCGGGCCACATCGGGCTGGTTCTGCTTGAGAATGTGCGCAATCTCCGAAGCCGTGATGCTGATCGGCGCGCTCAAGGCCCGCGCCAGTTCCTGAGCGTCCGGCCGCTCGGCCTTTGTCTTGAGCGTCACGACATCAATCGTGAACAACTCGTAAAAGGTGCGCAGAGACACATCCGACTTGAGGACCTGCCCAAGGGATTTCTCCCCCGAGGCGCCGGACGCCTTGACGAAGGCCTCCCAGTGCGGCTCGTCCAGCACGGTCGCATCGCGCAGGACGAGCGCAATGCGCATCGTCTTTTCGTCGGTAAGGTTGGCCGTCATGACCGTGTCTCCCTGTCGGTCTGCTTGCCGCCGCCCGTTCCGCTCTCCGCGATCAAAATCGGGGCGGAACGCTGGCCTTTCGTGTTCACCAGATAGATGGCCCTGCGGCCGGCGCCTTGCAGGCGTCGGGACGACACCTGTATCTCGGCGAACAGGTCGCCCTCGCGCTTGCCCAGCAGGTCAACCGCGGGCGATGCCGGCGGTTCGGCAAGCATCTGGACCGTCAGCGTCAGATCGTCATCGCCCGCCAAGGGTTTCCCCGGATCCGCACCGGTCATGAGCAGGCGCGCCTGGGCGTTCAACGCACTCGCCAGCCGGTGTTGCGCGAGGTCTGCCGCCGTGAGCGTGTGCGTAACATGTGCGCGCGTAGCAGCGCCAAAAACCAAAATAGTCAAAACAGCCAGGACGCCAAGGGCGGCGATGAGGGCAAATCCGCGGCGCGGCTTGGCAATCATGGCAGGGCCACCCCCGAAACATATTCAAACACGCCGAACACGCCGAGCGCCCTTCGCGCAGCCTCATAATCGCCGTATCGCTTGTCCTGCGGCCACAAACGGATGGTGTATTCGACCACGGCAGGCGCAGCCCTGCTCTCGTCGGTCCATTGCGGCTCACCAGTCACCGGAGGGGCAAGGTAACGGAAGGTGATTTGTGACTGAACTTTGTCCGGGTTCTGCCCGGGAATGACACGCCCGCCCTTGTCGGCTGCTCCGGCCAGCCCGTATTCGATAGCCACCCGCCGCGCTCCGTCGGCGTCGGCGACGGTGCCAATGGTGGCAAACAGTTTGTCGCTCACGCCGCCGGCGGCCAGCGTGCACACCCGCAGTTGGTCAGCGGCAAACTTTTCAGCGTCCATGCCGGCGGTTGCCGCGGCGCCGACATCGCCCGGCGCCACGCGGGCTCGCAACTGCTTGTCCACGGCTTGCGCGATAAGCAGGGCCTCCTGCCGAAGCAGTTGCCCGCGGTCGAGATCGTTCGTCGCCCGTTCCGTATCCGTCATCGCCTGCAGGATAAGGCCCAGCACGATAGCAACGATGGCGACAACCACCGAAACCTCGACAAGAGTCATGGCGCGGCGGCGCGCACCGCCTGGGAAGACCGAATGGTTCATGAGCCGCCTCCCGCGCTGGCCGTTGCCAAGGCCCATCCCGAAATGCGAGCCATCAGCGGCGACTCGCGGCCGGACTCGAACACCTCCACCGTCAGGTGTGCCGGCCCGTCGGCTCCAGGCCGGACAATGGCGCGCCAAGCAAAGCGCGTATCTTGCGCGACAGGCTGCGGCCCGTCTTTCGGCCAACGCACCGAACCGTCACCCGCCCGCTCCGCCGACGCCCAAGCACCAGCCAGCGCCGGACCAGCCGCACGAAGTTCCTCAAATTTCAGTTGCGCGAGGCCCGAGGCCCGCACCTTGCGATCGGCAATAACGGCGGAGTGGCGCGCTGTGACAAGCAATTCCGCGGCACCATAGATGCCCACTGACAAAACAGCCAGCGCCACAAGAATCTCGATGATCGAAACCCCTCGTTGTCTCGGGCAAACCTGCATTGGCAGTCCTTGCAATGCCGGATCAATCGCCGGAATATGGCGCTGATTGGTTCGCGTGAATGCGGGAAGTCAAATCCAAAGGTCAGCACCGGCGCCGTGGAATCGCGGCTACCCCCATTCGTCACATGGGTGCCATCTTGCTTTTCTTCGCCCTGTCCGCCTTCGCCTTTGCCGAATCAGGCACATCCTCCCGGGCACTGCGCATCGGCTACCTGCGCGGAGATCCCGAGGCCCAACTGGCGCCGGCTGTGTTCAGCGCCCTGCGAAGCCATCTGCTGGCTCACCCGGGCGTGACCCGCACGCTGCCTCAGGCCGGACTCGACGGCGTTGTTGTCCTCGCTTCGGACTCGCATCAGGATCTCGTGCAGCGCATGGACGCCGGGGAGTTTGACCTCGTCTTCGCCAGTTCCATGGATTATGTGTCACAGGTCGGGCCGTACGAAGCGCTGTTTCAGTTACGCCGCCCCCGGGACCGCTTCGACCCCCAAGGCGAGCGCGTGTATCACAGCGGAATTTTGTTTGTTAATTACCGCCACCCGTTGTTTCGCGAAGACGCAATCGCACCCGCCAAAGCCGCGCGCGCCCTGCTGGACACAGACATGGCCATGGTCAGCAGTTTCAGCGCCGCCGGCTATATCTATCCGGTACTGCGCCTCGCCTCGCTCACCAGCGACACCCTGCCCGTAAGAATTGTGTTTTGCGACTCGCCCGAAGAGGTCGTGAAGCATGTTGTCAACGGGGTCTATGACGCGGGCGCGTGCGATGCCGGCGTATTGGAGGAAGTGCTCGCAGCCGCCGGCCTCACCGACCAACGCGATGCGCTCTTACGCGTCGTGTTGGAGACAGACCCGATCCCGGCTGACCCCGTGGCTGTGCGCACGGACTGGCTGCCGCGCAATTCGGAACTCGGACGGGAACTTCGCGATGCCCTGCGCCAGTTTTTCACCGGCCGCCCCGACCTGCCCCGTCTGCAGGCCGCCAACGACGCCAACTTTGACGACTTGCGCCGCAACCTCGCCCGACTGCGCCAATTACGACAGTAGCCCGCAAGGCGAACAAGTGTTTTCCGAAACCGCCGCGCCCGAGCGCAGTGTTTTTGGGGTCTGGCGGAAGCCGGCAACCGGGGCACCGTGGCGGTTCGCGGCACCCGACCATTCAACAACAGGCGCCACACTCACGGGGGCCATCAGTCCCAGCCCGGAAATTGCCGGCACTAGTCTGCGACAACAAAACCATTTGACAGACGGGGCAGTGAACCTACGGCTGTGCGGTTGCGCGTGCACCCTGCGTGCGGATCCAGGAATCCTGCGCACGGGCAAGCGGCATGCCGTAAACGGCTTCAAAGGCGGAGGCGAAATCCTCCTCCTTGGTCAGGCGCCCGATCCACTGCACCAGTTTGTCCTCGCCATGGGTGCGGTTCAAATGAACCAGAAAGTACTTGGACAACAGGTAGGCCGTTTCGGCGTCGGTCTTGGAATCAAAATCCTTGAACGACTCCTTCAGGGCATTGAAATCCAGCGGGCGCACGGCGAGGGCGTCGCGCATGCGCGCCTGCTCGCGCGGATTCTCGGCAAAAGATGGCTCCATGAGTTGCGCCATGCCCTCGTGGAACCACGCAGGCAGTTCCTGTTTCACATTCATCGCGATGACAGCGTGCGTGTACTCGTGGAAGAGCAGATCTCTTACCTGCGAACGCGCGGACTGGATGTCGTCCACCTTGAGACGCATCTTGCCGTCGAAGATGCCGATCGCCCAAAGCGGCAGACGCGAAACCGTGTAGAAATCCTTTGTGTTGTAAATTTTTACATTGACCGCACGCGCCGGATAAATGCCCAGTTTGCGGCCGATGGTCTCGCGGGCCTCGGCCAGGATGACAAACAGTTCCGGAACCGGAACACCGCCCGAGTATGGCACATAACTGATATTGAAGCGCCCCTCGGGGTCGGTCTCATGGCGGAAATGGGGCTCGAGGCGCGCCTCGTCGCGGATCATCGCGAGCCGCCCCTCGATATACTCCCTGTTCTCCGGACGCGCCCCCTCCTGAGCGGCGGTATAAAAGGTTTTGGCCTGATCGTACTCGTTGACCTCGTAGTAGAGGTCCCCCAGATAAATATTGGCGACCGAGTTTTTAGGCTCGAGCGCCAAGGCCTGCTTGAACGCGCGGCGTGCCTCGGCCGGCTGGTTGGCTTTCATCAGTTCGGCCCCCCAAAGCGTCAGGAGCGCCGAGTAGTTGTGCAGCACATCGGCGCGCACTTTGGGTTCCGTGATCTTCGGCAACCAGCGTCCTGCGCGCTCAAACAGGGCCTGCGATTCCGAAAAGCGCCGGGAATTGGAGTAGCCCACGGCCAGGTTGTTCAGCGTGGCCGCATAATTCCGCAGGATCGTCTGATTCGACGGATCGAGAGCCAACGCTTTTTCGTACCAGTCCGCAGCGGCAAGATCGCTGCCTTGCTTTTCAAGGTCCACAGCCTTGGAATTGTACGCCGCCACCAGGTTGCGTCGGATGACTTCGTTGTCCGGGGCGCTCGCGGCCGCCTCGCTCAGCAGGGCGATGGCGCGGTCGTATTGCTGCTGCTCGAGCGCTTCCACCGCACGATTATTTTTCTCGATGGGGCCGTAGTGGCGGATGCCAAACGGGATCGAGACGAGGACCGCAAACGCGATCGCCAGCAAAAGACCATAGCCGAGCCAACGCTTCACAGCGAAAAAGTATACCACATTGGGCCAAAAACGATCTGCGAAATTCATGCCGCGACCCGCTGAACCCGACTTGTTCAAACTTGGGTGAAATCATCCGGCATGCTTTTCCGCTTCCCACGGCCGCCGAGGCGCCGTAGCGGTTGCCGGACATGTTTGGCACGCTGACGCGGCAGGTGGGGACAGTGGCGGCGGCGCGGCTGGCGACGGCGGCCGCGGGCATTGGCACCAACATGCTGCTGGCCCACCTGCTCAGCCAAAGTGACGCCGGCCGCATGCAAAAGGGGTTGTTCGTCGCCCAATTGATTGTCACTGGCGGCGCGTTCGGCATCCAAACGAGTCTCTATTACTTCCTCCCGCGCGTGACTCCGGGACAACGGCGCGCCCTTGCCGGGCAGGGAGTCGCCCTCTTGCTTGGTATTGCATGCGCAGCAGCGGCGGTGGTCTACCCCTCGGCCGGATGGCTGGCGGTCCGCATGAACGATACCGATTTGCGGCCCATCCTCCAAGCCGCAGCGCTCAGCGTGCTGGCTCTCTTGCCGGCCATGGCGGCCGACCCGATCTTGATCGCACAAGGCCGCGCGGGGCTGGCTGCCGTGTCCGCAGGGGCCGCGACCGCCGTGCAACTGATCGTCGTGGCAACGGTCATCGGCGCGGGGTGGCCGCATGAAGCCGTGTTTTTCGCCTTGGTCTTGGCTGCCATTGTCCGCCTGGCCACCGCCCTCATTTACGCCGCGTTTGCCACGCGGGGACACCCCTGGATTCTGACCAGCCGGGACCTGCTGCGCGAGCAAGCCGCGTACATCCTGCCTGTCGGTGTCGTGTCGCTGCTCGATGTCCTCTCCACTTATCTCGACCGCTCGCTGATTAGCATCTGGTACGGCAACGAGGACTTCGCCGTCTATGTTTACGGTGCGATGGAAATCCCCTTTATCTCAATCCTCATGGGCTCGCTCATGCCTGTGTTGTTGCCCCGCTTCTCGGAGATGTCGCTGCGCGACAAGACTTCGGCCGTGCTGGACCTGTGGCACCGGGCAACTTGCAAGACGGCCATGGTTCTGTTCGCCGTGTTTTTCTTGTTCCTGTGGATCGCGCCGTCTTTCCTCGCGCTTCTTTACTCCGAGCGCTACCGCTCCAGCGCCCTGTATTTCCGCATCTACCTGTTTCTGATCCCCATCCGCACCGTGTCGTTCATGCCTCTGCTGTTCGCACTGGGGCGGCGCAACTATGTCGTGACGGGGTCGGCGCTCGACATTCTGCTCAATTTCATCCTTTCCGTTGCACTGATACGCCTCACCCCGCTGGGCATGGCTGGCGCGGCCGTGGGGACGGTTGTCGCAACCATCGCGCAGGCGTGGTTTTACCTTGCGGGCATTCGCCGGGCGCTCGGGGTGGCGTGGGGGCAGGTGCTGCCATGGGCCGCGCTTGCGCGCGAGGCAATGGTGGTGGGCGGACTGTCGCTGGTTTTATGGCCCTTGGTCGTAGCCGGCCTGCCGCCATCCATTGAGGTTCTGGTCGCGGCAACACTCGCGATGATTTACGGATTTACGAGAATCATTCCCCGCCTGCGTGTCCATAAGGAGCACGCCGCATGAGTGCTTGACCACCAATTTGCCATCCGCTTGATTAATAGCCGATGGGATGGGAACTTTTTGGGGGACGACTAGTGGTCGTTGGGTTTTAGATGTCTCCTACCCGCCAACCGTCATCTGTCAGTCGCGCCGCTGCCAGGCTGGCCGCCTGGCTGCGCGGTTCACGCACAACCGGCACAACAGGACAAAGTCCGTCGGTGCGTTCGGAAAAAGAAAATCTTTACCACGCGCTGTTTCACAACACGCTTGACGGAGTTTATCTTGTTCAAGGCTCGCGCCTCGTGCTGGGCAACGCCGCACTGGCCCGCATGGTCGGTGTGGACAGCGCGGCGCGTCTGACAGGACGCGACCTGCGCGAGTTCATCGCTCCTGAGGAGTGGCCCGCCCTGCAAGAGCGTCTGGCCCGGCGCCTGCAAGGCGAAGACCCGCTGCCTCCCATCACCCTGACGGTCGTGCGGCGCGACGGCACCCGCATCCGAGTCCAGTTCAGCGGCGCCCTCATCCAGTACGAGGGACAGCCCACCATCGTCGGCGTGGCACGCGATGTCAGCGAGGCCGAGCGGGCCGCCGCGGAGGCGCAGCGAATTCACAAGGTTTACATGCTCGGCATTGAGGCATTTGGCGGCGTGCCGTACACAGTCGACATCGCCACCGGACGCTACGACTTTTTGGGCGGCAATATCGCTGCGATGACCGGATTCACGCCCGAGGAACTGACGCCCGAGCGCTTTCAGCGGCAAATCATCCGCATGGATTTCCAGACCAATACCGGCCAACTGTCGCGCGAGGAAGTTCTGCGCAGGCGTCCCGACAAGTTGCAGGCCTATTACCTCTTTGAGCGCAAGGACGGCCGCCGTATCTGGCTGTTCGACGCCTCGACTCCGGAATTCGCTCCGGACGGAAAATTCACGCGATCCTTTGGCATTTTACAGGATGTGACCGAGGCCCGCAGCATTCAGGAGCGCGTGCGGGTTTACGCCGACTTGGGACGCGAACTCAACGCGGCCAATACAGCACTCGACGCGGCGCGCGTGATCGCACGCGCGGCGGGACGCCTCATCGATCATGACGCGTGCGCCGTCGTGCTGTTCGCTGAAAACATGACGACAATGCGGACCGTTTACCTGTCCGACACTTTCGAGGGTGTTCGTCGGGAGGTGGATCCGTCGGGTCCGGACATACCCCTCTCCTCCCTTGCGCAGCAGGTTCTCAATAATGGCAAAGTCTTGCTATTGCTAAAGCCCGGCGATCATCTCATGGGACATCGCTTCGGCGACACATCTCGCGAATCGGCATCTGTCATCGCCGCCCAGTTGCGGCTGGGCGATCGCGCCGTGGGCTATCTGACACTCCAGAGTTACAGATATAATAATTACACGGATGCCGACTTGGAAGTGCTTCAGACGCTCGCAGACCATTGCGCCGCCGGCCTCGAACGGGCCGCCCTGAGCGAACGCCTGCGCGCCAATGAAGAGCGGTTCCGTGCCGTCTGGGAATCCGCTCCCAGCGGCATGAGAATCGCCGACGCAAATGGCACGATCGTGGATGTCAACCCGGCCTTTTGTGCGCTTGTCGGCATGAAACGCGACCAACTCGTCGGCAAACCGCTCGATGTTTATTACGCGCCGGAATCGCAGGCCGGTGTGCTCGACACCTTCCGCGCTCGCTTCCGGGAACAGGCGGTGCCGCCGGAACTTGAGCGCCAATTGCGCCTGTGGAACGGCCGCACCATCTGGTTTCAAGTGGCTAATACTTTTGTGTCAACCTCCGAGGGCCGTGTGCTCCTGAGCCTCTTCCGCGATCGGACGACAGAACGCCGGCTCGAGGATGAACTCCGTCAGTATGCCGCGGAATTCGAGCGGCTGGCCACCGTGGACGCGCTCACAGGCCTGCGCAACCGTCGCGACTTCCTCGACAGACTGACTGTCGAGGTGGAGCGCGCCCATCGGTATAATCATGACCTGAGTCTCATCATCCTGGATGTGGACGAGTTTAAGCAAATTAATGACACCCACGGGCATCCGGTCGGCGATGCCGTTCTGGCCCGCACCGGAGTCATCATTCGCGATATCATCCGGACATCGGACATCGCCGCCCGATACGGCGGGGACGAGTTTTGCATCATACTGCCCCAGACCGACCTCGAGGGCGCCCGAGCCTTGGCCGAGCGGATCCGCAAGGCTTTGGCCAACGCAACCTTTAGCGACCAAGTCGCTGCGCTGCAGGTTACATGCAGCGTCGGCATTAGCCGTTTGGGGGGAAACATCACCAACCATTCCACCCTTCTCAATGGTGCCGACCGCGCCCTCTACCAAGCCAAACGCCTCGGGCGGAACCGGACAGAGGTTGTTGACAGCCTGACATCTGTCTAGTGTTTGGCACCTGACACAATGGCCAAAATCCTTGTCATAGATGACGATGAAATTTCGCTCACGATCCTTCGCGGATTGCTTCGCCGGCAGGGTCATGAAGTCAGGGTGCTTGACCGCAGCGACCGCGCGCTCGATTGCATTCAGGAATTCCAGCCCGACCTTGTCGTGACCGACATTATGATGCCCGGCTCAACGGGTGGCGCCGTCTATGCCATGATCCGCAAAAAAGTTGGTGCCGGGTTGCCCGTCATTGTGTGCAGCGCCACACGCCTGAAAATCAAACAGGAAGACCCGCTGCTCGCCCACCTCTCCAAACCCGTCGACAGTTCCGAACTCGACGAGACCGTCCGGCGTCTGCTGGCATCGGTGAACAGTAACACCTCGCCGCCGCCGTCAACTGATCCTTTGGATGAAGACCTCGACTGAGGGGTCCGCCGGCCCCGGACCGGCCGGATGTCCGGCGGGCTCCGGTCAGCGGCACAACGCAGTCACCGCTTGGCGACGGCCGCGATCAAGGCACGGCAGAAGGCTGGCAAATCCTTTGGCACCTGCGCCGTGATCAGGTTGCGGTCCACCACACACCCCTCGTCCACCCATTCGGCACCGGCGTTTTCCAAGTCATCCCGGATGGCGTTGACGCTTGTGACCCGATAGCCCCGCACAATCTTTGCGCTGATCGGCACCCATCCCCCGTGGCAAATGAAGGCGATGGGTCGTGCGTCGGCGTGAAAATCGCGCACGATCTCCAGCGCGCGCGGATAACGCCTCAACTTGTCCGGCGCGAATCCGCCCGGAATCACCAGCGCGTGATAATCAGCCGTCCGCACATCCTCCAGAGCAAGATCCGGGACAAGCGGATAGCCGTTTTTGCCGCGATAAGGTTGGACCTTCGGCGCAGCAACATGAACCTCCGCTCCTTCCTCGATCAATCGGATTTTCGGATACCACAATTCGAGGTCTTCGTATAAGTCCTCAGCCAGGATGAGCACCCTGCGGCCGGCAAGGGAGGTCATGGCCGTCTCCTCTCAAATCTTAGTCATGCACCAACCTTACAGCGTCCGGATGAGGCACATCACTACTGGAGTTGGCTGAAGAAAGGGCATGTCGGGCACGGCGTTTTGACAGGCTTGGCCCGGACAGGCCGACGCTTGCCGGACGCTTTCGCTTTGGGTTTCGCCGACTTGGTCCGCATGGCTGGTGTCGGCCTCGGCTCGCCGCCTTTCGACTCGCTGCCGCGCGACTCGCCGACTTGCGGCTCGCTGCGGCGCAGGTCAAGCGAATCAAACATCACCCGACCCGTATTGCCCTTGCTCACAAGCGCAACGCGCACCACATCCGCATCTTCGGGCACAATACCCTCGACTGTGACCGTCGTCCACCCGCCCGACTGGCCAGTCAAACTCTTCGACTTAGGCCCTTCGATCAACCGCCAGCCGGAATTGCCGTACCACATTAATTGCACGCAGTTCTCACCCGTGGCTGCCTCCGTTCTCATCGCGGCCGACAGGCGGTAAGTCTCTCCCGGCAATGCCGGCACCGGCGCGGACATGTACATGGCATCCTTGCCAGCCGTGATGACAGCCGCCCGCTTGCCATCGGCAGCCCCGTCCGACATGACACCAAATTGCCCGTCCTTATGCCCCGCGTTGAAGGCGCCCCGCTCCCAGTCGTAAAGGTCGCGTCCCTCGCCGTCCTCGAACGATGGGTTCACCAGCAGTTGCTCCCTTTCGGGACGGGCGGCTACCAAGCCTCCCGGCCGGAGAGGCTTCGCGAACTCGATAAACACAGGCATGTCGGTGAGGGTGAACGGCTGGCCGGGTGCGGCGGGTTGCGTTTCACCAAACACATTCCTGACGGTGGCTGATGGCGCGCCCTCAGGCGCCCACTGGATCGTTCGGAAGCGGTCAGCCCACGCCACGGCGAGCGAGCCACGGCCCTTGTCAAACACATACACGACGCCGTCCTTCAGCGGCACGACACCCCGGTACCGCGCGCCGGTCAGCGCATCCACTGTGGCACGGTAGGCTTTCGCGGATTTCTTCACTTTGTTGTCTGGCGGAGGCGACATGAAACCGTAGCCCGAAAGTTCCTTGCCCTCCATCCAGTCTTGCACGCAGAACCAGATGAGGCGCTCAATGCCCTCCGCGGCAGCAACAGTGTACGCCTGCACGACAAAACGCGCCTGAGCATCCACCTGTGCGGGTTTGGCAATGTCCGCCTGACGGCCCATCTCGGTGATCCAGATGGGCATGTCGGGGCGGCCATGACGCGCCAGCACCTTGCGGACATTGCGGACCTGCCGGGTGAAGTCCATCTCGTCCACGCCGCCCGCAAGGCAGTACGGGTGGATGCTGATGGCGTCCATATATGTCAGGCCGCCCAGTCGGGCAAGGCGCTCGATCCAGACAATATCCGTCATGCTGGTCACGGCGCCGATGATGCGCGCGCCCCCTCCCGCACGCCGCGAGGCCCGGTACGATGCCTTTAGCACCCCAAAATAATGCTCAACATTGGGCTGCGGGTGCCAGAAGGTCGGGATGTTCGGCTCGTTCCACGCCTCAAACCATTTGGCTTTGTTGCCATAGCGCTTCATGACCTGATAGGCATACTCGCCAAACTGATCGAAATCGCGCTGTGACGCGGGCGCATTCGGCTCCATCCATTTCGCCGTATAATTCAGAATCGGCTGTACCCGCATGCCGTTTCGGGCAAAAAAATCCATGACCCAGTCCGTTTTCTCCCAATTCCACACGCCCGGCTCGGGTTCCACCAGCGACCACCACATGTCGGTCCGGTCCCATGTCGCCCCGATCTCTTTCATCAAAGCCATGCGGCGCTCCGCCGTCTGCGTGGCATCCGCCGCATCCCGGTAATGCAAAAACGCCACGCCGTTGATGCCGAAGAAATCGGGTGTGATGCGCCGCGCCGAGACGGACGACGGCCATCCAAGTCCCAGAACGAGTGTAATCGTCAAAAAGGCGATGATGAGGCGCATGGGGTTCCCTCCTACAGGTCAAAACCGCATTGGATCAAAAACTCGTAGCAAGCGGTTGCACCTGCAACGGGATTCTGTCTCCACAGCAATGACTCACGGGTGCGCGGGGTCGCACCTCATCAATCCCATGGGGCGCACTCGCTGTGGCGAGGATTTATCATCCTTTTGAAGGCAACCGCGCTCAGGGGGAAGTCGGTCGCTAACAGGCTCTCACCCGAACGGATCCCGCAGGTAGCGTGTTGCACGCCCCCATTGAGGCGAATTGCGCGCCTAATACGGAATGGTCACCACGCCCGCTGACGCCTCGGCTGCCCCGGGAACGGCGGTCTGGGTTTGCAGCCCGGTGGATGGGGCATAGATCGGGGGATGCGTATAGGGCAGAGGCGCGAGATAATTGACATAATGTCGCAGGCGCGGTGGCGAGTTAAAATCGGTCATCGTGAACATCGAACTCTCCGTGTAACCGCCCGCCGTAAACTTGGGCAGTACAAACGAGTCCACCGTCACGACACCGAGCACAACCGGATTCGGCGGGCCGGCCACGATAGGCCCCGCCACCGGCACGCTCGAGACCAGCGGGCCAAGGAACGGCGTCTGGCCGAGGGTCGTCGGCACAATGGGCACGGCGGCCGCGGCAGTCCCGATGACAGGCACATTCGAGGCGATGGCGCCGTACGCCGGGAGTTGCCCCACAGAGGACATGGCAGCCGCATCGGCAACGCGCGGCGCCACATAATTGACCACCCCGTAAGCGCCCGCAGCAGCGTAGTAGCCCGTCACGGCATTGCCCGCAGCAGCCAGCACATCCGATCCGGCGTCGGCATCGCAAGGGTTGGGAAACGGCTTGAGCGATGGACTCTCCGAGACGCCCTGCACTGAACACTGCGCCGCACACAACGACGCAAGCGTCGCTGCTGCGACAACAGCCACCATCACGCGGACAATCCTCATGGGAATCCTCCCGAGATCATTGGAGGGGGATTAGAGGCGATGGCAGCGCCGCGAGTCAACCCGTTACTCACGGACACACGCTGTTTTCGCGTGACACAGCACCAGCACCACACGACACGATCCCTGATTCACATCAGAACGGCGGCGGTCAGGACACGATGCGTCTGACGGAGTTTGCAGCGGCGACTGGGGGACATATTGAGAATCTCGCGGAGGATTTCGAGATCCGGGGCGTCTCGACTCTCGAGCGCGCCGGAGCCGGCGAGATTGCTTTCGTTGCGTCTGAGAAATATCTGCCGCAGGCCGCCTCGACCCGCGCATCGGCGGTCATTGTCGGCCCGAAAATAGTTTTGCCCGGACGGACCCTCGTGCGAATGGCAGAACCCTGGGCTGGCGTCTTGCTGCTGCTCGAGGCCTTGTATCCTGCTGCACGGTTCGTCTATTTTTCCGGCGTCCACACCTCGGCGCAGGTGGATCCGTCGGCATCTCTCGGGCCTGATGTCGTCGTCGGGCCCAACGCCGTCATTGGACCGCGCACGCGCATCGGGGCCGGCTCGGTCATCGGGCCTGCCGCCGTCATCGGCCCCGACTGCCAACTGGGCGAAAAATGTTTTGTTCATGCCGGTGCGGTCATCTGCGCTGAGTCCGTCTTGGGCGCTCGCGTGATCATTCATCCCGGGGCGGTGATCGGCGCCGACGGCTTCAAGTACGAGAAAATCGGCGGCACCCTGCGCAAAATTCCGCAGGTGGGACGGGTCGTCATCGGAGATGATGTGGAGATCGGCGCCAATGCTTGCGTTGATCGCGCCAGTTTCACCGAGACGCGCATCGGGCCGCGGACCAAAATAGACAACCTCGTGCAAATAGCCCACAATGTCGTCGTGGGTGCCGACTGCATCTTAGTCAGTCAGGTGGGCGTGGCCGGGTCTTCCGAAGTGGGCGACGGCAGCATTCTGGCCGCGCAGGCTGGCATCGCCGACAACCTCAAGTTGGGACGGCGCGTCACCGTCATGGCCCGGGCAGCCGTGAAAGATCATCTGAAAGACGGCGAGGCGGTGGTGGGCATGCCGGCGCGGCCATTCCGGCTTCAGGCCAAGATTTTTGCGGCAGAGGCGCGCTTGCCGGAGATCTTGGAAGAACTGCGCCACCTGCGCGCACGCGTCGAACAACTCGAAAATCAGGCCAAAAAAGGCTGACGAGCGGGTCCAGAAGCCCGCAGGGAGGGACGGAGATGAAACGATGGCTCGCCATGGGGACGGGCTTGTGGCTGATGATCTCGGCGAGCGGCGCCGTGTCCTCCGCCGAGGCTGCGGTCACGGCGGCCGACGAACCGGCCACCTGGCCGCTCCGGCTGAGCGACCTGCATTCATCGTTTGTGTTGGCACAACAGCGGGCCGCCCTCCTGAGGGAACTGAAAGATAAAAAAATCCGCGATACATTCGCCCAGCCGCTCACAACGGCCACCGAGGCCGGCTGGCGCGGCGGCTTGTGGGCCGCCGGACTCTTGCAACAACGCGATGCAACCGTTCGCGAGGCCCTCCGCACGCTTCTTCGCGCCCATGCTTCGCTCGGTGCGGAAACTCAACGACAGGCCCTGGAAACGGCGTATGGGCTGTTCCCATCCGAGTTTGCCGATGAAATGTCATCCGTCGTCCAGACAACGACCAACCCGAAACTGTTTGCGATGGCGGCGCTCCACCTCATGCGCCAGCGTGGCGCGGGACGCAAAGCATGGCCCGATGTCGCAGCACTCATGCGCCAACAGTTTCCCCGGTGGAGGACCGAGCCCATCCTGCTCGCGCTGGAAGCGGATGCCACCTGCGGGCGCGCGTCCGGGTTGCCCATGCGCAAACCGCCGCCGCTCGAGCCGCTTCTCGCCCCATCCTTCGCTCCGGGCCGGCCCGTGATTTACAGCCTTCAGCGGCGAAACCGCGATTACGAAGGCCGCGCCATCGTGCGACGCGCGGATGGCCGCTTTGTCCGTAACCCCGACGGCTCGCTGTTCAGCGTTGGCCAGATGGCGCGCTCGAACTCCAACCTGCCCGGTTATCTCACCAACGGCAACACACCGCAGGGCGTGTTCACGATTGTCGGGCTGGGCGTGGCGCGAACCAATAAATTCATTGGCCCAACACCTTTCCTCGAATCCATGCTGCCCGTCGAAGCGACCCCGGATACATGGTTCCACGACCCCGCTCTCGCCGGCACCTCTTGGACGCTGGAAATGTATCTGTCTTTTCTGCCTCCCGGCGAGTGGCGCGTGGCTGCCTCCATGCTCGAAGCATGGTACGCCGGCACTGCTGGCCGCAGCGAAATGCTCACCCACGGGACTTGCATTGACCCCGACTACTACAAGGGCATGCCTTGGCACCCCAACTCGCCTTCGCTGGGGTGTCTGACAGCCTTGGAACTGTGGGACGGTGCCAGCGGCCGGGCCTTGCGCAGCGACCAGTTGTCCCTCGTACAGGCCTTCATGGCCGCCGCAGCCAACCGCGACCTCTCCGGCGCTCCCCCGGGGCCTGCCAGCCAACCCAAGGGGTATTTGGTGGTGATTGAGATTAGTGACGAGGCGCGGCCGGTCAGCCCCAGCGAAGCGGAACGCCTCGTCCGCCGCACCTCGCGGCAGAAATAGCCCCGCGCGCTCCGTGTAAAGCGCTCTGACGGCAAGGGACAATCACCATGATGCACGAAAAACTCTGCACGAAATGCGGTCAGGCTGCCGCCAGCGTGAAACTGACCAAACTCATCAAGGGTCAGATGGAAGTCCAGTGGCTGTGCTCCGACTGCGCCGCCGAGGAAAGCCCTTATCAAAAGAAAATCAGTGCTTTGTCGGTCCAAGCCATTCTCGCGGGACTGCTGAACCAAAACGCCACCGAGGCGGCAGCCAAACCCGTTCGCCCCTCCATCGAGGCCACCTGCTCCGCTTGCGGGTTGCCGTTCGAGACTTATCGCTCGACCCTGCTGCTCGGATGCAGTCAGTGCTACGAGGACTTCGAGGAATACCTGATCACGGATCTGCGCAAATTTCACGGCAGTACCGTTCACCGCGGACGCGTGCCGGAGGGAACGCCGCGACCCATCGAATTGCATCGAAGCCCGCAGGAACTCAAACGACGCCTGCGGGAGGCTGTCGAGGCGGAGGATTTTGAACTGGCTGCGCGCCTGCGCGACGAACTGCGCCGCCTGCAGACCTCCGAGGGGGGAAGCAACTGAGAGCAAGGAGCCGCGCAAACCTATGACCGCCGCCGATCCCATCCTCGCCAGTGACACTTGGCTGGCACGCACCGGTCCCGAGGAGCATGTCGTGGTGTCCAGCCGCGCCCGCTACGCGCGCAATTTGCCCGGGCTCCCCTTCCCCATGCGCGCCCGACCGGAGGAACTCGCCGCTGTTGCCGAGCGCGTCGCCGCCGCCGTCAGCGTGCATCCGCGCTTCCGCGACGGCTATCACCTCGAGTTGCCGGGGCTGACCCCCGGCGAGCGAACCTATTTGAAAGAAAACCTCCTGATCTCGCCGGAAATGGAAAAGGGCAACGAGCACCGCGCCATCTTCCTGTCGCCCGACATTGCCCTCGCCGTCATGATCAACGAGGAAGATCATTTGCGACTCTATGCCCTCGATGCCGGCTTCCGCCTCAACGAGGTGCTCAATGCTGTCATTGCCTTGGAAAGCGACCTCGCCAAATCCCTCGGCTTCGCTTTCTCGCCCAAGTTTGGCTATCTGACCGCGTGTCCCACCAACACGGGCACAGGACTGCGGGCCAGTGTGATGGTTCACCTGCCCGGCATGGTGGCATCCAAACAGATGGCCGAGTTTGCCAAGTCCATGCCTCAATTAGGTTTGACAGTCCGTGGTTTCTACGGCGAGAACTCCGATCACATCGGAGACTTCTTCCAAATCTCCAACGAGATCACCCTCGGTAAGAGCGAGGAGGAGATCGTTCAGGCCGTCTGCCATGTTGTCGAGCGGGTCATCGAGCGTGAGGAGCAGGCTCGTCGCAGCATCTTCGAGCAGTCGCGTGGGGCCGCTGAAGACGAGGTGTGGCGGGCCTACGGGATCCTTACGCACGCACGCTCGATGTCGAGCGACGAAGCCGTGCGTCTGCTCAGTCGCCTGCGGTACGGTGTGGACCGCGGCTTTTTCCCGGCCCTGAGCCATGGCGAACTCAACCGGCTCATCATCGCTGTCCAGCCGGGCCATTTGCAGTACGGGCGGGGCGCCATCGGCCCGGCCGAGCGCGATGCCCTGCGCGCCGAACTCTTGCGCGCCCGCCTCGCCAGCCGCCCGTCAAACAACTAAACAGCCGGCAGCCAAAAGACCTGCTTTCACCCGCCGTCGGCGGGCCCTGACGCGAGCGCTTGCTCCAAAAGTCGCGTCCAAACCTCGTACGCCTTGCCTGTCAGGTGAACCCCATCGGCCGAGAAGTCCTCACGCAAGTGGCCGGCAGCATTCGTCATGGCCGCGTGAGTGTCGAGTATTTCTATTCCAAACTGGCCGCACAAGTCGGTGAGCCGCCCGTTGACCTCGTGAATCAGCGGCAGCAGCCACAAATGCCCGTCGCGAACCGGCAGCAGCGTCTGAACCACCAGCCGAACCCCGGGGAGCCCCGCAGTAAGCCGCGGCAAAAGCGCGGCATAGTCGCGGGCGAGAGCACCGACACTCTTGCGCTCGTTTGCCAGGTCGTTGATACCGATGAGCAGAAAAACAGCAGAGGGACGCGCACGCGCGACGAGTTCGAGTCGCCGGCCGACACCACACACCGGATGCGCCGCCTGATCACCGCTGATGCCCTGGTTCACGACAGGCCGGCCAGCCAGTATCCGGGCCGGATGCGCCTCGGTCAGACTGTCGCCCAGCAGCACGACAGCCCCGGGCCCATCCGCCGGCAAATCCGTAATGGCCCGCTCAATCTCGAGGCAACGCTGCGCGAAGTGCTCCTCCAGCGACCATCCCACGGAACATTATCCCTGCTTAATTATTGGACACGCCGCAAACGCCCGATGAAAACATTGTGGTCATCGCCGGAAATCTTGCCGTAAACCCCATAACCATCCACCAGCAGTTCATTGCCGCGGATGCGTTCGCGATAATGTTCGACACCGTCCTTGATATTGGACCGCACAAATAACTGGTCGTCGGAATAATGGCCCGTTTGCGTCTGCTTGGAGCCATTCGGGCGGGTCACAGTGATGGTCACCGTGTCTCCGGACACGGAATAAACAGCACTCTCCTGCACGATCCACTGCTTCGACACCAGATCGAGACTGCGGGTCTCCATCAACAGCGTGCCGTTGCTTTGGGGCGTGTACTCGACCACGACCTTTTGCGACTGCTTCTTGCGCCCGACAGGCGAGTAAACCCAAAAATTGCCTTCCCAGCGGCCGGCATACCGACGGAAGAGATCCCGCGGCACGGCATCCCAACTCATCTGCCGCGCAATCTTGCGGGCCGAGGCTTCAGCCTGCTTTTTCATGGCGGCCTGCTCCTCAGGCGTCGGCCTTGGCTGCTGGCCGGCCTTTTGCGCTACCTGAGCGCCCGCAGGAGCCGAAGCCTGCTCGCCCTGATTCGGACCGGGCATGGCCCGTTCGCGCAGGGACGACAAAAATCCGCCCTCAGCCGAAGCGGTCGAAATCATCAGCACTGTGGCCGAGAGAATAAACAGGGAGTGCTTGAACATCTAAACTTGCCTCGTCACCCGGCGGGGTGCGCCACGGGCGTCACCCGCGCCGATTTCCTTATCATAATCGGTGCAACAACCTCTTTAACAAGGCAAAGTATCCCTCGTGAGCAACGCGATTCGCCCGGAAATCAAGAAACTTCAGGCCAACATCGAACGCGTCATCAAAGGCAAGACAGAGGTGGTGAAAAGCGCCCTGATCGGGGTTCTCGCCGGCGGACATATCCTGTTCGAGGATGTCCCGGGTGTCGGCAAGACCACCCTCGCCCATCTCATCGCTCGTTCCCTCAACCTCTCCTTTTCGCGCATCCAATTCACGAGCGACATGCTCCCCTCTGACATCCTCGGCGTCACCACCTACGACCAGACCCGGCACCAGTTCGAGTTCAAACCCGGACCGCTGTTCAGCAATGTGGTGCTTGCCGACGAGATCAACCGGACAACGCCTAAAACCCAGTCGGCTTTGCTCGAAGCCATGAACAGCGGCGAGGTCTCCATGGACAAGGAGACTCACAGACTGCCCAAACCGTTCATGGTGCTGGCCACCCAAAACCCCATCGAATTTCACGGCACCTTCCCGCTGCCCAAATCCCAGATGGATCGCTTCCTCCTTCGCCTTCAAGTGGGATACCCCGACCCCGAGGAAGAAGCCTCCATTCTCCGCGAACAGCGCGATATCGGCAACATCGAACACATCCAGCCCGTCATGACCAGCGAAGAATTGCTCGCCATGCAGGAAGATGTCAAAAATGTCCGCCTCAGCGATGAGTTGATTGATTACATCGTCCGAATCGTCAACGCGACACGGCGGTCGCGCCTCATTGAACTCGGCGTCAGCACGCGCGGAGCCCTCGCACTGCGCCGGGCGGCCCAAGCCCGCGCCTACTACGAGGGCCGCGATTATTGCACCGATCACGATATCAAAACCATGGTCGGCCCGGTCTGCGCTCACCGCCTGCAGGTCGTGCGTACCTTCGACAACGACGGCCTGTTCTCCAGCGAAGAGGAGGAAGCCCTCAAACGCATCCTGCAGGAGATCGAAGCGCCCGCGTGAACGCGCCGTCCTCTCGCACGCAATGGCCGCCTCAACCCGCGGTAATTAGTTTGGCGATGGCGACGATGTCTTCGCGTTTCGCTTTATTATTGCAAAGGCGTACCAGATTCGTCCTGTATTTGGGCCAGAAACGATGGAGTTCCGGTCATGCGTGTCCTGCTCATATCCCTTTTTGATGAGTGGTGTCTGGGGCTGAGGGCGATTTCCTCGGTCATCCGGACGCGCGGTCATCAAGTGACGATGGCCCACCTGCGCGGCATGCCGGAAATGAACGACGAGGCCGCGGTCGGCGATCCTGACGGCTATCATGCTCCGCCTGCCAGTGTGACCGGAGCCGATTTTCGCGCCCTGCTCGATCTGACCGCCCGGTGCAAGCCTGAGGTCATCGGGGTGAGCGTATCGTTTTCCCATCTTTTTGGCCTTGCCGTCGAGGTGACACGCCGCCTGCGAACAGTGAGCGATGCTCTGATTGTTTGGGGTGGCGCAGACACGACGGCCAATCCCGACCTTTCGATTGAGCACGCCGATGTGGTGTGTGTGGGCGAGGGCGATGGCGCCGTCGCCGACCTGTTTGAGCGACTCGAACAGGGGCTGCCCTACGACGATATTCCCAACCTCTGGGTTCGAAAAAACGGCGAAATCCGCAAAAACGATATTCGCAAACTCGAGCAGAACCTCGACTCCCTGCCGTTTTGCGACTTCGACGAGTCAGACAAGTATTGGATCAGCCGCGGGCGCGCCATGGCGCAGGCGCTGCCGGATGGCAGCCACCTGGCCACCAATTTCCCCATCATGGCCACACGCGGTTGCCCCTACTCGTGCACCTTTTGCTGCAACTCGCTCTACCGCGACATGTACGGAAACAAGGACTATGTCCGCGTGCGCTCTGTGGAACACACTCTGCGCGAGATTGAGCAGTACATCGCCGCCCACCCCGGCACACTCAGCGTCGAATTTCACGACGATGTGTTCGGCGTCCGGCAAGACTGGTTAGAGGAGTTTGCCGACAAATACCCGGCCCGCGTCGGCCTGCCCTTCTTCTGCTACACCTACCCCTCCATCGCACGCCCCGAATTCGTCAACGCCATCAAACGCGCCGGCGTGGGATTTGTGGCCATGGGATTGCAGACTGGCAGTCAGCGCATCCTCAAGGAGGTGTACGGCCGCAACGCCCCACGCGACAAGACCATTCAGGCCGTCGAACGCCTCCACAAGGCCGGAATCCCGGTCGTCCTCGACCTGATCGGAAGCAATCCCTTTGAAACCGACGAAGACCGGCTCGAGACCCTCACCCTGCTCCTCGACCTGCCCAAAGGCTCCTTTATCCTGCACGAGACGAACAGCCTCGCTTTTTACCGCAACTATCCCATCACCAACATGGCCGCTCGGATGGAATGCTTAAACCCCTTCATCGAGGGGCGCAACCTCGCCATGGCCACGGAGTCGGGCGAATTCCGCATGTGGAACGCCTTGCTTCAGTTGCCGCAATTTGCCGCGCTCGATCGCGAGACCATTCTGGCCATGGCCCATGACCCGCACTTGCGCGAGCATCCGGAAATCGTCGAAGGCCTGCTCAAGGCCCTCATCGAGGCCACCTATATTCCGGGAACCCGCCTGCGCCGCCGCGATCGCGAGGAACAACTGGCCAGCGAACTCGCCCGCCTCAAAGGCAGTCGCGCCGTGCGCCTGTATTTCGGCGCCAAAAACTGGTTCCGCCGCATGCTCCCCACCCGCAACGGCCTGTTCTCCGGCTGGCGCAGCACCGGCCCCCGCGCCGCGACAACGCATTGACGGATGGGCTGAGATTTATTGTGCTTGAACCGGGACCGAATGCTATGTTTGTGCCGTTCGTCAGGCGAAAAATCTCGCTCGATAATCCAAAAATTTTCGGAAGCGACCACTGAGCGCGGCAAGAGACAACCACCCGCTCCCTTTCAGGATTCTTCTTGGAGCGGGTATTCATGGTGCCAGCAGCATTTTATTTCAGTTGCTGCTCCTGCGGATTTTTAGCATCACTCTCACTTATCACTTTGCGTTTTTAGTGGTCAGCGGCGTGATGCTTTCCCTCGCGGCCCCCGGCGCCATCGTATATTCGTTTCCCCGGCTTTTCCCTGCGGCAAGAACACAGCGTATTTGTTCGCTGGCCATGGGCGCTGGCGGCTTGCTCCTGCTTACTATCCTCTCATTATACTTGGCTGTCCGCCTTGATGTTGCCTCGCCTCACCCCGGAGAGTGGCTTCGAGTTGATGGGCGTAGAAACCTTTTGATTACCGCCTTCATCTGGTTGCTACCACCACTTGCAACTGGATTTGTCCCTGCCTTACTTATGTCTCGATTTCCACTTAAGGCTCCTACCGTTTATGCCTACGATCTTCTTGGTGCTGCAGTCGGTGGAATCGCGTATTTTGCAATACTGTCCGTGACATCAGCCGTGACAGGGTTATTGTTAACTGCGGCCCTCCTAACTGGCAGCGCCGCCTGCTTTACTAACCGACAACACATCGTTCGCTGGCTGGCTTTAGGCGGTGGCGGCGCAATCGCACTATTTGCAATTCTTAATGCCATGTTAGGCCATAACGCCCCAGTGCGCATTCGATATGCCAAATACTATAAAGAGCCGAAACCTCTTATCGAACATTGGACTCCGCTGTCTCGCATCACAGTATTCAACCGTGATGATATCATGCCCCTGCGCGCAGAGACTGGCTTCGGGTGGGGTATGTCGCGCAACTGGACTGCGCCACCACCGCAGGAACTTTGGATGGAGCAGGATGCGTCTGCAGGTACTCCCATAACAAGGTGGGACGGAGTAACCACAAAATCGCTTGAGCACATTCTCTGGGACATAACATCTGTCGTATATTGGATTCGCCCTCCTCGCAGTGCATGGGTCTTAGGCTTTGGTGGGGGCCGCGATGCTCTTGCAGCACTGATTTCTGGTGCCGATAGTGTAACAGGTGTCGAACTAAGCCCAGCGTCCGTTCGGGTGGTACGCGACGAACTGGCTGATTTCACGGGCTTCAAAAAATGTCCAAATCTGCAGGTCATCACGGGAGAAGGCCGTACGACACTTGCAAAGCATAATCCGCAAACCGATCTGATTCAGGTGTCGCTTGTAGATTCCCAGGCGGCCACAGCAGGGGGCGGCCTTGTTCTCGCAGAAAACCTGCTTTATACGCGCGAAGCCTTTGAAATATACATGCGTTGTCTCTCGCCAGGCGGCGTTATTAGCATCTCCTGGTATTATGTTGGTGAGCCTCCTGCATTGCTTATGCGGATGCTCGACGCAGGTGCTCGGGCGCTACGCACGAGAGGCATACGGGATGTTGAGCCGCATATCTTGCTCTTCCGAAACGGTTTTGTGGCCACCTTTCTGCTGAGTCCGCAGCCATGGTCTGATACAGAAAGAAACAACGCTATTGCAATGTGCCAGCAACTTGGATTTGAATTTTTGATAGGCGATCGTAGAGGAACCACGCAAGTATGGCGCACCTTTCTCTCAGATCCTGAACTCTTCCAAGCAAACCAGCCGCTACTTGTTACTGCCGCCACGGACGACAATCCGTTCGTCTTCCAACTCGAAAGGTGGGGCACCAATCCGGCCCTTGTCTCAAAAATTCATTCGTTCAGTCTGGTAGGCACGCGCATTTTAAAGCCTTTGTTGTGGATGATGTTGGCTCTGAGCGGGGTGCTTATTATTCTCCCGCTGCTTGTGCGCGCGTTGGTGTCACGGGGAACAAATGCCGAATCTTTTTCATACATGGGCGTGTTTTGCACACTCCTCATCACTGCCGGATGTGGTGTAGGATATGTTTTATTGGAGATTGCCTTGATGCATGTCGGATTGCGAATCACTGGGCATCCATTGTATCCAATCGGTATTATCCTGACAACTTTACTGGCAGGTAGCGGTTTAGGTGCTTTTCTTGCAGGCCGGGTACATAGTGGCCGCTTGGCAATATGCATGATTCTTGTAGCGGTTGTCGTGTGTTTAGGCGCAGCGATGGCGGGCTTTATCCCAGACTGGATTACGAGGAGCAGGACCGAATTTTCTTGGCTGGCGTCGGTGGCCATGTCAGCAGCACTGTCCTTAGCATTAGGA
>JAOAAY010000082.1 GCA_026418615.1 Candidatus Sumerlaeaceae bacterium
CGGTTAAGCGGCCGAAAGGGGAGACCCTACCTGTTGTGCTTGACTCGAGACTACTGGTTGGCACATTCATCGCGGCAATCAGGTCTCTTGTCGGCGGAGATCGGATCCCACCTGTCGTAAAAACCGCGGGCTCCGAAGAGGATGGTTATGCTGGCACGGTTTGTGGGGTTTTCCGTTCGGCGCAAGAACAACGCATCTCGGCTTCCTCCGTGGTTGCTACCGCGCGGTCGGCTACACACGGCGTGGGAATTGCCATTCTTCCATCTGCGGCGAGGTCATCCAACATCAAGCCGCCTTCCGCTTGGGTCTCGGGCCTACCATTGCGTGCCCAGCCGAACTTCTCTACGGTCTTGGGCTTCTCGGGCCATCTTGGCCTGCATGATGATATGCCCACTCGAATGCTTAGGCGGCAACCACATCGAGGCTCTCTGGAGCAGCGGGAAGTATGATCAATGCGTCGAAGCCTGCAATGCGACGCTCGTCGGCGCAGAACCGGGATCCGAGGCGATGGCCTCCGTGTTATTCACGAAAATGCTCTGCTTGCGCAAACTTAAGCGCTATGATGAGGCCCGGACAGTAGCAAACAGCATTGTGACCCTCTGTCCAAACACCACATTTGCCTCTAAGATGGGTGGCTCCGCTGGCCGAACCGAAGACGAGGCAGCCTTCGCATACGCCAAAGCCCTGAAAACCTATCATAATAAAGAATATGGTCCCGCATGGCGCATGTTTACGGACTTTCTCGCTGACTTCCCCAACAACTGGCGGGTCGAAACAGCCATGTTCTACCAAACACGAATCCTTTACGACTTAGGCCTCGATGATAAATTCGTCGAGGAATCTGAAAAGGCAATCAAACAGAACCCGAACCTGTCGTGGGCCTTTGAGGCCCGATACTTGCAATCGTGCTTACTGACCCGCAGGAACAAAGGAATTGAGGCCAGATCAATACTGGCCGAACTTGCAAAGCACCCCAAGTCTGACGAATGGATTCCGATCCTCAGGCAAAGTTTGTTGGAGACTTACCTCTACACCGCCGCTCTTGCACAAACGACCAAGTCCGACGAGCGAATGAGCAGCGAAGCCCGGGCCTTGCTTGCAGAGTGTTTCGCCTATGCTGCCGCAACAGGAAACGCCGGGTGGCTGCGGAAGTGTATTCTGATGTCTCACAGGCTGCACGATCCTGTCTCGCTTGCCGAACACGAGGCACTTCTCCGGTCGGTGGACTACTCCACAGCACCTGCAGATTCCCGATATGTGCTTGTTGATGAGACGGCCCGTTACTGGTTTGAGAGCGGCGATTATTTCAAGGCTATTCGGTTGCTACAGGAAGAGGTTCTATGCCCCTATTATGACCACGCCCGCCGGCGTGTGCTGGCCGGCCGCCTGTATGATGCCTTGCTGGCTGTCGGGGATAGTGTCGAAGCAGAAAATATCCGGGTTCGTTACTCGGTCTTTCCCGTCATAAGGCAAACACAAACCACAATGACATTGGGACGCGGGGAGTAGGTAACCATGCACACGACTCCCGCCTGCGGCGGCATCAGCAGCATGCGTCGCGTTACTGCGTGCATTCTCATGACAACATGGATGACAGGTGCAACTTGGGCGCTGCCGTCCGTTGACGAATACCAGAGCAAATACCGGAACATAGACCGCCCGCTACCCTGCCTTGAAATTCTCATGGAGATCAAGCAGGAATTGCTCGGACAACCGCGGATTGCGCAATCGAATCAGGCGCCCGGATACACGCTGGACACAGCAGATGTTCCTGTGTTGTCGTCCACCGTGTATGGCTACATGACAGAGGGGAAAGTCAGGAGGGTTAGGACTGAAGAAGTCAACCTCCGGACTGGTGGCGTGACCTTGAAGGACATAGCAATAGACGACTCATCGCGCAGGGAACTGTACATACCTCCGGAGGGCACGCCCCCCTACTTGATGACAAGCCCGGGGAAATCCTTGCTTCGAGACGACGCATTACCCCTGTACGCATATTTTACCCGCGTGCACATCAGCCCGGCTGATCTTCTGTTCGACTCGGACGATGAGTTGGAATTTCGCCTGTACAATTCTCTTGCCCTGCCGGAAGTGGTTGACGAGGGCATGCGTCAAGTGGACGACTGTTCCTATCATGCGATCCGTGTCGGCCGTTATTGCCGGTACTACTTTGACCTCGGCACAAGAATGCTGCGCCGTTATGAAAAACTGACGAAGAAGGGAAAGGATCTGTCAGCGATCTGGGAACTGGATGATTATAAACCGGTTGAAAACGCCGACCTACTACTTCCGCGATTGGTAAGGATCACCGATTATGCCGGGGGGCGCGCTGCCCGAAGAATAACGATTAGAGTCATCATCGCGCGGGCCACGAGATCCAAAATGTCACTAGGCAGCATGCCTTTCCATGTGCCATCCGGAACAATGGAGGTACTGAAATGATCATCTTACCATGTCGCCAGACACTTCTGTCGGCATCGTTGGTGCCGCTCTTTGTCGTTTTGCGCGGCCTTGCTCTCGCTGCAAGCAGGTATGCCACGGGCGAAGGTGCGGCTTGAGTCGGGTCCGCAGCCGGTAGCAGATGGGACACGAATACTACGGCTACATGTCCGGGGCGTCGTCATCGTTGTACATGTCGCATGGCCGGCCACTGCAACAACACGGACCCGGTCGGAACGGATA
>JAOAAY010000083.1 GCA_026418615.1 Candidatus Sumerlaeaceae bacterium
CATCTGGTGGGACAGGCGTCCCGCCTGTCCTTCCTCTTTCACATAGTCGCTATCTGCCACCGTCCCGCAGAACGGGCACGTGGCGTTTCCGCCCTTGGAGAACGCCGCCGGGTCGAAGCCGAGACCCTCTTCGGTCGCGCTCTCCACCACCTCGAAGCGCACGCGCTTTGCGTTCTTCGGCGCGACCATGCGCAGCGCCACGTAGCGATCTTTCTTCTTGCAGAGCCAGGTCTGGCGCACGAGCGGCACCGTTGCCCCGCAGGCGGGATTCTTGCAGCGTACCGTGCGCGTCCATAGGTAGGCGACCGGCACGAGGTAGCCGGGCGGAACTTCTTTCTTTGCCTGCCACTTCTCCATTTGGTGATACTGTTTTGCGCCCTTCGCTTTCGGATCGGGGATGGGCGGATAGAGGTCGCCGATCTCGGCTTTGACCTTCTCCAGCACCCACTCGCCCCAGTAGCGGACCTCCTTAGCGAGACCGCCCCAGGTGGATTCACCCCCGGCGTTCTTCGGCCCGGTCATGCCGGGCGCGTTCGGGTCGGGCTTGCCGTATTTCTGCGGATAGACGAGTGTGCATAATTCGATGATGTGCGCGACGGGGTTCAGGTCGAGCGCATAGGCCTCGCAGCCCAGCCGCAGCGCCTCGAGCGGGATCGCCCCGCCGCCGGCGAACATGTCGAGCACCTTCGGGCGCGGCGCGCGGCCCTGAACGATGTCTTCGGGCGTCACCGGCTTGCCGGTCTCTTTCGAGAGCCGCTCTGCGTGGGCCTCGAGGATGTGCCTCTGCGCCTCGGCGATATCTTTAGGCGAGCCCGGGTACTGGCAGAGCCGCTCCACGAACTTCGCCGCGTTAGCGCGGGCGAGGCTGTCGCGTTTCTCCTCCGGTCCGTTCGCCGGCCGGAAGCGGGACGCCGGCACAAGCGCCCCGTACACCGCCGCGCGACAGGCGACGAGCGGACGCCGCGCCCACCAAAGGTGCAGCGTCGAGATGTGTCCCTTGCGCACGGACTTCTCCCGCGAGGCCTCCGCGCTGATGGCCTTGATCGGCAGGTAGTCCTCAATCAGTCGTCGGTCGTCGGTCATAGGTTCGTTACCTCGGCTACGATATCAGCGGCTTCGTCATCAGTCAGGCCAGAGGTGCGCGAAGCACTGGGGCATTCCATCTCGTTCAAGAACTGAGACCGTGTCAGTTGCGCGACAGGTTTTTGGGTCAACGCTCTTGCTTGCGCCCCTGTATGTTTAACCGCATGTGAAATAATGCAGCACGCCATCGCCCGGGTTACCGAAACATAGAACAGGCGCCGTTGCTCTATGAGGAGTCCTGTCGCCTGCAAAGCCTTGAAGTTTGGCATTATGCCCTGTTCCGCTGACGGGATAAACACAACCTTTCCACTCAGCCCCTTTGCGCCGTGCATCGTCAGGATTCTGATCCTTTTCTGTACCGGAGTTGGAGCCAGGGCTGCCATTTCGCCGGTTCGTTGAATGACAAGGTCAACGATCGTCTGTTGGTCTGACTCGGTGTCAGCAGCCAGATATTGAAGGTACTCCTCCAACGACATTTGGGCCGGTAAACCGCTGGCATGGTTGATCCACTCTGTCACATGGTTAGTCGCGTTCTTACGCGATGTGAAGACATGATCTGAGAGAGTGCGGGCAATGTCTGCCGTCCTTACCGCGAGCGTGTCTGACATATTCCAGTTGCCGACGGCTTTGACTATACTTTGGACTCGCTGGACGGCAGATGCCTGTCTTCCCGTGAGCCATGTCGGACAGGCATCTAGATAGAACAGTTGTCGGAAGTTCTGGTTGTGGGCGATGCAAGCGTCCGCCACGGCGTTTGCCGTTGCACATCCTATGCCATCGAGGATTCCTAGGATGTCGCGGTGCGCCGGGTAGTCCTGCTCTCCCTTTACTTGGTCCCTAACGATCCTCAAAATTGCATAGACAGCCCGGAGTGGTTCAAGTTCGTTTACTAAGTTTGAGCCACGGGGCAGATCGTACGGCAATCCAAGGTTTCGAAGTTCTTGCTCGATGATGTCCAACTGGACCCTGCGGTTTGAGATCAAAATTAGGATCTCGTCTTCCCTCCCAGCCATTCCGGCCTTGATTAGCGCCTGGCAAGAGCCCGCGACGGCTCTTGCCTCTTCTTGTGCCATCTGGAAGGACCAGACCAAAAGTTTTCCTTGAACAGGAGGGCTTGCGTTTGCGTAGAGGGAGATGAGGTTCTTCGGCACGCGGTTTGAGTTGTACGCGATCAAACGAGTTGCAGCTGCGAGAATATTTGGAGTGCAACGGAAACAATCTGTCAGGATACGGGTTGACGATGATTTATAATCGCTGGGAAATTGTACGATCCCTTTCGGATCTGCGTGCCGAAATGAGTAGATGCTCTGATCGTCATCTCCGGCGACAAACAAGACCGCGCCATGGGAGGCAAGCAATCTCACAAATTCCTGGTCACAAGCATTCAAGTCTTGGAATTCGTCGACAATAAGATGCTCGATGATGGGAAGTTGCGAGGCTTCTATAGCACCCTGCTGCATCGCATCCACGCACCTGTAGATGACTTCCCCAGGGAGCAC
>JAOAAY010000084.1 GCA_026418615.1 Candidatus Sumerlaeaceae bacterium
GCTCCCCACCCGCAACGGCCTGTTCTCCGGCTGGCGCAGCACCGGCCCCCGCGCCGCGACAACGCATTGACGGATGGAATCAGGCGGCGACGGGGACTTGCGTCGCCAAGTGCCGGACGGCCCAAAACGCAACGGCATAGATGCCGACAGCAAAGATTAATACGGCGTTGAATCCGAAGTTCATGCTCAGCACGACGGTCAAGATGGAGCCGATGACGCTCAGGCAGCCGTTCACGGCCCACGCCCACGGCACAAAACTGGGGTTGTGATAGTTCAGCAGCCGGACACCGTAGGCAAACGGGACGCCCAGCGGCAGGCTCAACAGCGCCAGCCAGACACCGGCGACCAGAACGCGCCCCCAAAGCGGAAGCCCAATAAGAGGCTCAACGACAACGGGCGACAGCAGCACCGAGAAAACGCCACCCGCAATGGCCAAGGGGATCACCCATGGCCGTGTACGCAACCAACCAAACCAGCCCTCGGACAGGTAACTCCCAAGTCCGGTAAACACCAGCATGGCAAACAGCGTGACCGTCAACGAATAAAGCGGGTGACCAAGAAACAGAACAAACTTTTGCATGACCGCAATCTCAATCAGGATGAAGCCCGCCCCAAGCCCAGCAAAATACACGAAGAAGCGCCCCGCATGTGCGCCCCTGGCTCCCCGGCGGCGGAATATGGCTAACGGTAGCACAATCAACAGAGCCGCCAGAACCGCGCTAAAAGCCAGTTGGGATAGAATGAACAACGGATTTCCCTGCGAGGCCGAGGCAGGCTCCCACAGGTGCTGTCGCGCAGCCAGCGGATTGCGCCATTTCGTAAAATTGAAAAAGTATGGCTTGTCATCCGTCGTCGGCGAGATATCCCGCGGAAACTCGCGAATGAAGGCAGCGCGATCCTGTGCGAGAATGAACTTGCTGACGATATTATCGCCCGGCTTGCCAGGCAGATAAATGGTCTCGAGCCCCGAATCCGCCGCGTAGGCTTCCAACCGGCTGATCTCCTCCGGCGTGAACGGCCCCTTGCGCACGATGGTGGTCATGATATTATCCGGCGTCTTGATCAGGGCGAGTGAGGCCGGGATGTTGCCAACGCCGAGGGATTCAAGCGCCGCAAAGACATTCGACACCACGCGCAGCGCCTCCATGTCGGCCGCAAACCGGGAAATCTGGATCATGCCGTCGGGCGCCAGCCGGCGGTACATCGTGACGACGGCCTCACGGGTGTACAGGTAGTTTTCTGCCAAAATGTAGGCGCCGGAGGTCAACGCCGTCCAGGTGTCAATGCCCGACATTTGGATGACATCGTAGGTGTCGCGCTCGCGGATAAGCGCCGCCCGGCCTTCCTCCACTAAGAACTCGACATGGGGCGCTTCCAGCAGCAACCGCGACCATTCGGGCAGGATGTTGCGGTGAATGCCAACTATCTGGCGATTCAATTCCACGGCCCGGATGCGTGACGCGTCGCTGATGTAGGCGCCCCAAGCGTCCAATCCACCCCCCAGTCCAATGATGAAAACACGGGGCTTTTCCTTCAGTTGGACGGCACACGCGTAAGAGGTGCGCTTGAGAACCGGCAGTAAATCGGGACGGGCCGAGAAGTTCAGAATGAAAGTGCCGGCAGAGCCGTCCTGAAGAATATACTTTTGCTCCGGTAGCGGCATGTTCAATGCCGCCGTGCCGCGCTGAAAAATCCAAGGCTCGTGCTTCCACGGAATCAGATCAACGCGGCTGTTTGCGCTCCACTGGGAGTACTCCGGCAACGCGATGTCCTGACTCATGCGATCGGTGAAGTCGAGCCGGTTCTTTCCGGGAACAGGTAATAATTTGTCAAGGCGGGGCGCAAGAAACGCCCCGCCTACGAGCAGAACGATACCTGTGGCCAGCGCCGTACGCCGGGCCGCCCTCGGCGGCGCGGCCGACATCGCGGCGACAACGCCAAGCAAAGTGATGATCACCACACATCCGCCGGCTCCAAACAACCAGAGGAACAGCGGACACAGGAGACAGGCCAAACCGGCACCAAGCAGGTCTGCCGCATAAACCTTATTCACATGCTCGCGGAAGAAGGTGAGCAAGAGACTCACCACCATGCCGCCGAAGAACAGCGGCACCGCGGCAACGAGGTTGAACAGCGTGAACCGCAACACATCCGCGCGGTTCGAGAAGTTCAAATCGTAGCGGATGCGGAAGGAGATCAGAAAGAGATAGGTCAGCACCACGGACACAATGTAAAGAGCGGTGAAACCGAAAACCGCCTCTCGGGCCCGGGGGCGCAGCCGCTCCTGCAGCAGAAACGCGACCGTGCCGCTGGCGCCGATGGCCAGCAGACAATTGCTGATCACCAGAAACCCGAAATGGAAAAACAGTCTCAACGCACAGATGCGCGTGAGCAAAATCTCCAGCATGAGCATGGAGCAGCAGACGAGACCGATGGTCACGAGTGCATACGGGGCAGGGCGGGAACGCTCGACGGTCATAGGTTACCGCTCCGCACACCCGAGAGATTGACAAGTAATTTTATGTTCATTTACGGCTGGTGTTTCCGG
>JAOAAY010000085.1 GCA_026418615.1 Candidatus Sumerlaeaceae bacterium
GCGGCGGGAGGCACCGGCGGACACATTATGCCCGCGCTTGCGGTGGGCGATGCGTTGCGGCGCTACCATCCGGGCGTCGAGGTGGTTTATCTCTGCGGCCAAAGGGACCTTGAGCAGTCTCTTTATGCCAATCACGGCGAATCACCCATCGTTATGCCGGCGCGTACTTTGTCCGGGGGCATATTCGGCATGACGCGTGGGGTGGCCGCTGCATGCGGCAATATTTTGCGTGCACGGCGCTTGGCACTCGAACGGCGGGTTCGCGTTGTGCTCGGCATGGGCGGATATGTCTCGGGACCGGCAGTCTTGGGAGGGCGTCTGGCCGGCTGCCGGACTGCTATCCATGAGGCGAACGCCGTCGCAGGTCGCGCGAACCGCTGGCTCGCTCCGCTTGTCGATCTCTGCGCGCTACACTTCGCCGAAACCCTACCCCGTCTCAATGCGCGGGAGGTGCTGCGTTGCGGCATGCCGATTCGCGAAGGTCTCGGTGTGGCAGATCGCTCAGACGCGGCCCACCATTTCGGTCTGGATCCCTTGCGTCCGGTCTTACTCATTATTGGCGGCAGTCAGGGCGCACGCCCGTTGTATGACCGTTTGATGGCGGCGCTGCCCATGCTCGATTGCGCCGAGCACTCTGGCACTCAAGTCCTGTGGGCTGCCGGTCAGGCTAACTCAGAGTCTTTGGCTGCGCGGCTCGACGCTCAGCCCCTAAGGCATCTCAAGATAACCGTGGTGCCGTTTATTTCGCGCATGGATCTTGCCCTCGCGATCGCCGATGGTGCTATCGCGCGCGCCGGTGCCAGCACCTTGGCTGAACTGGTCTCGTGCGGGATCCCGACTCTTTTCGTTCCGTATCCACACGCCGTCCACGATCACCAGACGCGTAACGCTATCTGCGCAGCAAACTGCGGAGCAGGGGACTGGATTGCGGAGGCCGATTTGACACCCCAAGCCGTCCGGGAAAAGGTCGTAGGCTTGCTGGCGCGCCTTGCCCCGGGCAAGCGCCAGCCGGTACCGCCGGAACTCGACAGCCGTTGCGCCGCGCGCGACCTTGCTGCCGCTCTGGTTCGGCTGGCTACCCGGTAGTCAGACCTTGGGATAGATTGGCATAGCCCGCCAGCGGCTGTAGACAAGTATTGCGGCTCCAATGGCGAGCATTAACGCGCATAGAATTTGCCCCATCGTCATCCAGCCAAAGTAATAGCCGAGTTGAGCATCCTTTTCGCGGAAAAACTCCACCAGGAACCGCACGACCGCGTAAGCACATACGCCAGCCCCGGTTATGATACCCTGATGCTTCACTCGTCGCAATAACCACCACACGAGAAGCAGAGTCAGCAATCCCTCGCCAAACGCTTCGTACAGTTGCGACGGATGGCGGGGTTCCGTCCAGCCGAGTACGGTCCCATCGAAGTCGCGAATCGGAAAACTCATAGCCCATGGCACATCGGTCGGGCGGCCGTAGAGTTCCGCGTTGATGAAGTTTCCGATTCGGCCAAGAAAAAGACCGACGGGGGCCGCAAGGCACAAGGAGTCCGCAAGGTTCCAATAGGGGACGCCGTGCCGGCGCGCAAAGAAAAGCACTGCGAGAAACATCCCGAGGGCGCCGCCATGAAACGCCAGACCGCCCTCCCAAACGGCAAACGGTGTGTACCACCAGATAAACGGGTCCTCTGGCGAGGAGCGGTAATACACGAGCATGTAGACCGTGCGTGCGCCGATCAGCATGCCGATGAAGAGGGCGACAAGAAAATCGTCCACTTTTTCTGCAGCCATGCGGAGAAACCCGCGTCGGCACAGGTGGCGCAGGATGAAGCGCCCGGCAAGAAAGCCGAGGATGTACATAACCCCTGTCTCTTATACACATCT
>JAOAAY010000086.1 GCA_026418615.1 Candidatus Sumerlaeaceae bacterium
CCGGTCACCTGTCACATTCCATATTTCCCTCTGCGCCTCCATGTTTCCGCGTCTTCCTCAGCGCCTCGGCGCGAGCCCTCATCCTCCCAGCCTCCGAAGCGCCACGACGCCATTTCCGGTCCCACTCCGATGCAACTCCCATCTTTGGCCGCAAGGATGGAAGTCGGATGGGAACGCGCCCAAATTAGCAAGCGGTGGGCGGCGATTTCGCGGCGAAACGACCAGCGTATCAATACTGCGCCACCACCGCGGCCACGCTGAGAGCCTGGACTCGCGGCTTCACGGTCGTTTTGTTAGACTTGCGCAGCCGCCTCTACTCGGTGTTCGCAGCCGGGAGACCGAAGCCTTATCGCTGCTCGAAGCCCACAACATAGCGTGTGGACGGCCGGCAACGGGGCCTGCCCGAACTCGAAGGCAAGGCTTGTCGGGCTCGAAGAGGGGACACTGGTGAGGTCCCGCACGGTACCTTGGTAGCCCCCGACAAGATACCCTGTGGGGAACTGCCCGATCAGGGTATTTTGCAGACCCGAGGCGCGACGCCAGAATACTCGTCAGCCTGTAGGGGGCTGCCCGATCAGGGTATTTTGCAGAACTCCGACACACCACTGACGGGATGGTGATAAAGCGCAAGAGCAGGAGACGGAAGGTAGGGCCGTTGCCGCCACGCGCTACCACCTGTAACCCCAATATCGTCTTGACACCCGCGGATGATCGTTGCGACACAGTGCGAGAATTCTGCCCTGCGGGCGCTCAAGGTCAGGTCCTGCCCGCGGGAACAGATGTCGGCGGATATGTTTAGGCCTGCAGAGTCTACGCCTCTGAAGGGAAAGCCTCTGGGTTTTCCGTTGGCACCCGAATCGGAAACAGAAAGGGAAGCCGAGCATGATTGGTGCAAGTTTTGACAGTACGAAGACCCCGTTGCACGAATTGTTGGTTCGCGCAGATTGCGGCAAGTTGCAACTTCCGGATTTTCAGCGTGGCTGGGTTTGGGACGACGACCGCGTAAGGAGCCTACTGGCCAGTGTATCGGTTTCGTTTCCAATTGGTGCCGTGATGCTCTTGCAGACGGGCGGGGAGCATGTCCGTTTCAAACCGCGCCCGCTTGCCGGCACACCTGCCAAGTCGAGTGAAGTTTCGCCGGAAGCACTGATTCTTGACGGCCAACAGCGCCTAACCTCGCTTTACCAAACACTGATGAGCACGACAGTGGTGGTGACCAAGGATGCCAAGAACCGACCCATTCGGCGCTGGTATTATTTTGACATGAAAAAGGCCGTCACGAATGGCGACGACCGAGAGGATGCAGTGCTGGGCGTGCCCGAAGATCGCCAAGTCAGGACCTTCGGCGGGGATGTCTTGCTGGATTTGTCCACGCCAGAGCACGAGTATACGGCGAGTGTCTTTCCTGTGAATCGCATCTTTCAGAGCGCGGAATGGCGCCATGCGTACAATGAGTACTGGAACTTCGATCGTGACAAAATCCGGCTTTTCGACGAGTTCGAGCGCGAGGTCATTAAACGCTTTGAACAGTACCAAGTGCCGGTCATCGAACTCAAGAAGGAGACGCCGAAAGAGGCTGTCTGCCTTGTCTTCGAGCGCGTCAACACGGGTGGTGTCGCTCTCAATGTTTTCGAACTGCTTACCGCGTCCTTTGCCGCCGACGATTTTCAACTCCGCGACGACTGGAACGCGCGTGAACAGCGACTGAAAAGCCAGCACCCGGTTCTGAGAACCCTGCAAAACGACGATTTCCTGCAGGCAATCTCCCTAGTAGTCACACAAGCCCGGCGGCGTCAGGCACAAGCCTCCGGGACCGCCGAAGAGAGCGCACCGGGAATCAGTTGTAAGCGCAAAGACATCCTGAAACTTGATGTTGGAGA
>JAOAAY010000087.1 GCA_026418615.1 Candidatus Sumerlaeaceae bacterium
AAATGCTCCAGCAGGTCGCGCGGATCGACCACATTGCCCTTGGACTTGGACATCTTCACGGCCTCGTCGTCCGAGCCTTTCAGATTGACGAAGCCGTGGCCAAAAACGCGTCGGGGAACAGCCACGCCTGCCGCCATAAGCATGGCCGGCCAGAGGAGCGTGTGAAACTTGAGGATGTCCTTGCCCACCACATGGACATCACATGGCCACCATTTCGCGAAGCGATCCGGGTCGCTCCCGTAGCCTACACCTGTAATATAGTTGAGCAGCGCATCGAACCAGACATAGATGACATGTTTTGGATCGTCTGGCACAGGAATGCCCCATGAGATGGAAGTGCGCGAGATGGATATGTCCTGCAGGCCCGGCCTGAGGAAGGAATTCAGCATTTCGTTTGCACGAAAAGCGGGGGCGATGAAATCGGGATTGTCGGCAATGAGGCGTTCGAGCGCAGGGCCGTATTTCGACCAGCGGAAGAAGTAACTTTCTTCGCTGCGCCACACGAGTTTCTCTCCGGTCTCCGGCGAATAGAGGTCCTCGCCGCGGCGAACGGCTTGCGTCTCGAGGTAGAACGCCTCCTCGGACACGCTGTACCAACCCTCGTATTTGCCGAGGTAAATGTCGCCGGCATCGCGGACGGCGCGCCAAAATGCCTCGACTCCCGCTTTATGGGTTTCGTCTGTGCTGCGAATGAAGTAGTCGTGCGATATGTCGAGGTCGCGCCACAAATCGCGGAAACGCGGAACGATGTCGTCCGCATAATCGCGTGGCGTGCGTCCGGCCTTGGTGGCCGCTTCCAGCATTTTTTGTCCGTGTTCGTCCGTCCCGGTCTGGAAGTACACATCGTAGCCCAGTAATCGCTTGGCACGCGCGATGACATCCGTGCCGACGAGTTCAAACACATGGCCGAGGTGCGGCTCGGCGTTGGCGTAGGGGATGGCAGTGGTCACATAGAATCGTTTCATGGTTGCTTCGCACTAATCCGTCCGTGGTTCGTGCCCGCAAGGCAAAAGGACGGGAGGGGACATCCGCGTCAGACAGGCATGCTGAGAGATGTCCTGAACATCGAGACGGCATCTGCAGTCGGGCTGACCGACTCAATCCCCGACGCAGTTGGGCTTGACGGTCAAATGATTTGGGCGCAGGGGTGAGAGTTGCTTTGTCCCAAATATTGGTTGGGGCGGCGCAAGAGAGGGCAAGCGATGCGGTTTCAGTGGAGTTGCGCAACCGGGGCGGCTGTTGTGTTGGCGATGGCCTTGGCTGCGATGGCATCGGCGGGGGAGTGGTTGGCGGATAACGATGCCGGTTGGCCAGTGTACTCAGAGACTGGGTTGTGGACGACCAGCACTTCCACGGGTTATGCGGGAGGGTCTTACCGGTATGTGGTTGCGCCGGGGGGCATTTTGCGGCGGCCACGCTTGAACAACTGGATGCTGCACCGTGGAGCGTGCTGCAC
>JAOAAY010000088.1 GCA_026418615.1 Candidatus Sumerlaeaceae bacterium
GGCGTAAGCCTTGCTGCGGGGGTTCCCAGCGGGTGTGATGGTGGTTGGCCGGTGCGCTTGCGGGTGCCGATTGGACTTTGACACTCGGTGAAACTGTCGGTACAGTTTCCACTCAGCGCCACCACGGCCTGCGCATGGGGGGATATTGCCGCGTGGAAAATCGGGGACGGTTGACTAATTAGATCGCGTTTAAGAGAGGTCAGGTCCGCTTTCGGGGGAGTCGGAGATCGCTCGTCCAGCGCTCATGAATGTCGGTGGCGTAAGCCTTGCTGCGGGGGTTCCCAGCGGGTGTGATGGTGGTTGGCCGGTGCGCTTGCGGGTGCCGATTGGACTTTGACACTCGGTGAAACTGCCGGTACAGTTTCCACTCAGCGCCACCACGGCCTGCGCATGGGGGGATATTGCCGCGTTGATCAGTGACTGCCCCGGTGTTGGTCTGCGCGCCGCTGCTCGTGGGCGCACGTGTCCGAAAGGAGGTGAAGCCTGTTATGTCGAAAGCGACCCGGTGTTGGTCTGCGCGCCGCTGCTCGTGGGCGCACGGGCTGCGCAACGGCGTCATGTGGTCGCGCCGGTCTCAGGCCATTGCCCCCGTGGCCGTTGATCGGTCATGACTATCGGCGGTCATGCTGCTTCTTTGGGGTTGAATCAGGCGGAATCGTGTGGTGGCATCTGCGGTTATGGCACGAATGGCGCGAGTTGTGGTGGCCGGCGAGCCGCATCATGTCACGCATCGGGGCAATCTGCGGGCGGATGTGTTCCTAAGTCAGGCGGAACGCGAGTGCTATATTCGCCTCTTGTCCCAGTGCGCCAGTGCGGCGGGCTTGGAAATCTGGGCGTGGTGCCTGATGACGAACCATGTCCACTTGTTGGTTGTTCCGCGCAACAAAGATTCGCTGCGCCGGGGCGTGGGCTTGGCGCATCAGCGCTACGCGGCGGTGATCAACGAGCAGCACGGCTGGACGGGGCATCTGTGGGCAAACCGGTTTTATTCGACGCCCTTGGACACGCTGCACTTGTGGCATGCGGTCAAATATGTGGAATTGAACCCGGTGCGCGCGGGGCTGGTGGGGCGCGCCGAGGAATACGAATGGTCGAGCGCGCGGGCCCATGCGGGGCTGACGACGAGCGATCCGCTGCTGACGCCCGGAGGACCGTTTCCCGGCGGGATCAGCGACTGGGCGTATTGGCTGGCCGAGGGCCTCGAAGAGGAGGTCTATCAACGCATCCGTCGTTGCACCTACACGGGTCGCCCGTGTGGAAGCAGTGAATTTGT
>JAOAAY010000089.1 GCA_026418615.1 Candidatus Sumerlaeaceae bacterium
ATTTTAAACCTTGGAATAAGTAATTAATCGAGCGGACTGGACAACTTAATACCTATAAATCCGCTTGCCGGTGTTGTTAAGTTAGAAATAACGCCTTCGGGTCAAATGGGAACCGGCATAAGCATTTATGTAAGAAATTGTTTCAAGATAAAGTTTCTTACTAGCTTTATAAGGGTTATACATTTACCACAACTTGAATAGGCTGTAAAGCTAAAAGAAAATGTAGGGGTGAACCATACCAACCGTTCTAGATGGGAGATAGCCTGAAACCTACCAAGGGTGGGGGCGAAACAAGTTGGATAGGATATAATTCAGAAGACGGACGGAGGGTTATATCTGATGGCAAGAGACGTTAGCCTTGAAGAATCCGTCGGTTCCGCGCGTGTTATCAGCTTTTATAGTTGAAGTAGATAATATGAAGCTGCCTGGTTTGCTCGTAGTTACGAATATTGAAGTGGAAAGAGAAATTCCAAATCAAGATTGAAATAATCCTTGAATAAAGGGTAATATGGTAGTTCTATGGCTTACAAACAAAACTATGTTTTTATATTGCGGGGTGGAGCAGTTGGTAGCTCGTTGGCCTCATAAGCCAAAGGTCAGAGGTTCGAATCCTTTCTCTGCACTAAGGAATACTTTACGTATTCCTTTTTTTATAACTTTTGGAGGTGATTATAATGGATATTAGAAGTGGTGGAGATTACCCATCCAGTGCATTATCTAATTTTGCTGGACATAGATTCTTTCTGGATGGAGTACAATGTAATAGCATGGAAGGATTTCTACAATCTTTAAAATTTAAAAATCCAGATATGCAAGTAGAAGTATGTAAGTTAATTGGTAAGGGCGCTAAAATGAAAGGTATGGAAAAGAATTGGAGAGTACTACAAACTTTATATTGGAGAGGCGAAGCAATTAACAGGCATTCTCAAGAATATCAAGATTTATTGGATAGAGCATATAATGCAATGTTTGAGCAAAGTGAAAGTTTTAGAAACGCTTTGGCAGCAACTGGTAATGCAGTATTAACTCATTCAATTGGTAATACTGACGATAGTGAAACTATTTTAACCAGAAAAGAGTTTTGTAGCCGTCTAATGAAGTTACGTGAAAAACTTAAATAAATCAGTTAAAAATAAACCCAGTTTGTTATATAATAATTATATAATATAGCAAAAAGATAAAGAGGGAGATAAAAATGAAAAGATTTCCTTTAAATAAAGAAAGAATTTATTTAACATCAGATTCAAATTCATTTGTTAATATAG
>JAOAAY010000090.1 GCA_026418615.1 Candidatus Sumerlaeaceae bacterium
ACCGGGTTCGCATTGACACGCAAACCACGGCAGGACAACCCCGCGCCCGGCGCATCCGGCTCGAGACCCGTTGGCGGGCGCCGTTGGTGATGAGCGGCGGCAACTGGCAGACGCTGGAAATGGATACCGTCGTGTATCCGGAGTTCAATTGATGAACCGCCCGCATATTTCCCTCTCTTCGCAGCGTCGCGGCTTCACCTTTATTGAATTCGTCATTGCCGGCGGCATCACCGTTTTGGTGGGCGCCGTAGTCATGTGGCTGCTGGTGGCGGCTGCCCGCTTGCAGCGCGAGGTGTATGTCGAGACGAAAGTCAACGAGCGCGCCGACCGTATCGAGGAGGAGGTCATCCGCATCCTGCGGCGCGCGTCCCGACAAAATGTTGTTCAATTCTCCGCCAGTGACGCCGTCCCTAATCAGGGCAGCAATCCCGTGTTTTATTACCGCATCATCTTTCGGCAGGGCGACAACGCGCCCAACGAGGAACTGCGCTACTTCCCGGCCACTCGCCAGTTACGCTACGATCCCAACCGCGCAGTGGCCAATAACGAAGTGCCCGTCGAGGGCAACTTGGCCAATAGCAACCTGACACGGCTCGAGTATTTCTGGCTGGCCACAGGGATACAGGCAACCGGCGCACCGGACAGTTCGGTTGTTCTCGTTCAGTTCGAGGTCAGCGACGCCGGACGCACCAAGCGAAGTTATCGCAACACCGCCCATCGCCGCAACCAGATTCTCGCCACACGGTCGTTTGCCGTAAACTTGAGAAAAAACTAACAATCATTTCTCTTTGAGAGAGGGGATTTGACATGACCTATCAAGCAAGCAGGATCGCCCCGGGAGTGCGGAACCGCGGATCTGCACTGATTCAGGCCGTGACGGCTGCTTTCATCTTATTCGTGGTGTCCATGGGGTTCCTATCCTTGGCGCGCTACAACGACGCGAAGCAATACAGCCACACGGCTTGGGCGGAAGCCTACTATGCGGCCGAGAACGGACTGCTCGAGGGAGTGCAGCGCATCTCCGAGGTGCCGCCTACGCAGTCCGTCACCTCCGTATACGGATCCTACAGCAAGACCTCGCTGCCGCACACACCCTCCAGTGATGTGACATCGGCAACCTACACCATTGGTCCCGACCCGATGAATCAGCCGACATTTCACTTCGTTTCATGTTCCGCCGAGGTACGGGGCAAGATTCGCACGATCACGGCCCGCGGTCAATATCGGCCGCCGTCTCAAGTCTT
>JAOAAY010000091.1 GCA_026418615.1 Candidatus Sumerlaeaceae bacterium
GACATAGGACTAGATCATTTGCATTTAATACCAAATTGTGATGGTCCACTCTCCAAGTCTGGAACGCTCATCACTTTGTCAATTCCCTTCGAGGGTGACCCCGACATATTCATGTGTAGACCTTCTACTTTCTCGTCAACGCGTCCACGCGGCCGTATTAATGACAATACGCTTAAACTTTCAATTGCCGTAACCGATCGCAATGCTCAAGGCACGAAGGGTCAACTCGAAGGCCTTATTGAGGAAGTTAGGCAATACTTGGGTTGGGCTACACGAGATTTGACCGGCTTCAATGCCGCTCTTAAGGATTTGGCGCGTCATCACATTGAGGCACGCCGACAGAAGTTGCTCAACGACCAAGAACTTGCTGCCAGTCTGGGTTTTCGTCTTCGTAAGCGTCACGATGCACCAACAACCTACATTGCGCCTGAAGTCCGCCGCAAGGTCACACCAAAACCACCCCCAAGCAGTACTAAGGCTTACATTCCAGAGCCAACGCTTGAACTGGAAGAGTACGATAATATCCTCTCGATCATTCAAAAAACGGCGACTATGCTGGAGAGAAGTCCGCAAGCCTATCGTAGAATGAATGAGGAACATCTTCGCGATCTATTTCTTGTTCCACTGAATACCCATTATGAGGGCCAAGCCACTGGCGAGACTTTCAATCGTTGCGGAAAAACAGATATCCTGATCAGAGATCGCGACCGAAGCGTTTTTATTGCAGAGTGCAAGATATGGCGAGGTCCTAAATCGTTGAGCAAGGCCATTGACCAATTGCTCGGTTATGTTACTTGGCGTGACACAAAGACGGCTATTCTTGTATTCAATCGCAATAAGAATCTTACTGAAATGTTAAAGCAGATACCAGAACTCCTCGAGTGCCATGCCAACTTTAAGAAGAGGATAAATTTCGCGAGTCCAACTGGCTTCCGGTGTATTTTCTGTAGTAAAGATGATCCTGAACGCGAGATTATTTTGACGGTTTTAGTTTTTGATGTGCCGGGTGATTCGGGGGCGGCTGACAAATTGTGGAGAAACGGGGACGGTTGGAGAAACGGGGACGGTTGACTTTAATCGTGAACGGTTGACGACTTGCGTACAGGCGGGCGGAGCGGGGCGACTC
>JAOAAY010000009.1:0-50321 GCA_026418615.1 Candidatus Sumerlaeaceae bacterium
ACTTACTACTATGTCGTGCGGGCGACGAACGCCAGTGGCGGCTCGGCCAATTCCAATCAGGCTTCGGCGCTGACTTGGCCGGCCGAGATTATCATTGACAACACCTCGGCCCAGTTCTCGGCGTCTTCGAACTGGGTGACCGCCAGTTCCGCGACGGACAAGTACGGTGCCGACTACCGGTGGCGCTCGGCGGCCAACGGTGTGCATGACCCGGCCACCTTCACTTGGACGGCGCAGCAGACCCGGCAGTACGAGGTGTACGCGTGGTGGCCGCAGGGGACGAACCGCTGCTCCAGCACGCCGTTTGACATCTCGACGCAGTCGGGGACGGTGACGGTGTATCGCGACCAGCGCACGGGTGGGGGGCAGTGGCAGAGCCTCGGCACCTACACGATGAACGCTGGCACAAACACCGTGCGGGTCTCCGTCTGGACCGCGGCCAGCGGTGTGGTCATGGCAGACGCCGTGCGTATTGTTCCTCGGTGATCTGCTGCCGGCTCAGCGCGGCTTAAAGATCGGCGGGGCAGGCGTTTTGCCTGCCCCGCCTTTTGTCTCATGAGCGGCACACGAGTCCCAACCGCCCGGTTTTGCGTTGCAATGCCACCGCCGACCGGCAATGCGGTAGCCGTTTGTCCAGACAACCAACTTTCGCTTGGGAGCCGCACGAGAGAGATGAAACTCAGTCAGTTGCTTGCCACTGTGCCCGACGCCAATGTCACGGGCTCTGCCGACATCGAAATTAAGGGCGTCGTGTACGACCAATTGCGCGTGAAGCCCGGTTTCCTTTATGTCGCCATAAACATTTACACGCAACTCGACAAGATCGAATTGCCCGACGGGCACGAGTTCGTGGACAAGGCGATCGCCAACGGCGCTGTGGCCGTCATGCTTGAGCGCGACATGCCGGTGCCGGATGGCATCACGAAAATTCTTGTCAAAAGCACCCGCGCCGCACTGGCGTGCGTTGCCGGCGAGTTCTACGGCCATCCCTCGCGAAAACTCAAGGTCATCGGAGTCACTGGCACAAACGGCAAGACCACCACAGCCCATGTCGTCGAGAGCATCCTCAGTATGCGCCACCGGACGGGCCTGATGGGCACGCTCTATTACAAGGTGGCTGGAGAAATAAGAAAATCCAAAGACACCACTCCTGAACCTCCGGACCTGCAGGAAATCTTCCTGCAAATGGTGGAAGGCAATTGTTCCCATGTCGTCATGGAGGTCTCGTCGCACGGGGTGGACTTTCACCGCGTGGACGGCATCCAGTTCGAGGTGGGCGCCTGGACCAATTTCACCCAAGACCACCTCGACTACCACAAGACGATGGAGGCCTATCGCGAGTGCAAATTGCGGTTTTTCCGCTGGCTTGAGCCGGACAAGCACGCCGTGGTGAATGCAGACGACCCCACCTGCCCGTATTTCGTGGAGGCCACCCGCGCGAAGGTAATCCGTATCGGCATCGAGAATCCCGCCGATATCATGGCCAAAGACATCCGCTATTCCGTCAACGGCACAGAGTTCACCCTCGTGACGCCCAAGGGTTCTGTACCCATCAAGAGCCGGCTGCGTGGACAGTTTAATGTGTACAACTCGCTTGTTGGCGCCGCCTGTTGTTACGGCCTCGGCGAAGACCTTGAGACCATCAAGGCAGGTCTTGAAAAACCCATTGTTGTCGCCGGCCGGTTCCAACCCGTCGAACGGGGCCAGGATTTTGTGTGCATTATTGACTATGCCCACACGCCCGACGGCCTCGTGAAGGTGCTCAATGCCGCCCGGGCGACCAACCCGCGGCGGATCATTACAGTGTTTGGGTGCGGCGGCGACCGCGACCCGTCCAAACGCCCGATTATGGGTCAGATCGCCACAGAGATGAGCGATTTCGTCATCATAACCGATGACAATCCGCGCACGGAGGATCCGGAAAAGATTATGCAGGACATTCTCGCCGGCATCCAGGATCGTGCAAAGGTCGAGACCATTCATGACCGGCGTGAAGCCATCGAGCGCGCCGTCGCGATTGCCCAGCCCGGCGATCTCGTTCTGATCGCCGGCAAAGGCCATGAGACGACCCAGACGCTCAAGGACCGCACCATCGAATTCAACGACTTCCAAGTCGCTGACGAGGTTGTGGCGAAACGCGTCGGCGCGAAGTAACCGCCCGCCCGGATTACTCAAATTGTACGGAGAAACCCATGGCACGCATTGTTGACTTGACCGCATCCCCCCTGGACCTGCCACTCAAGGAGCCCTTCATCATTGCCACCGGCCGAAAGGACTTCGCCAACAATGTCCTGATTCGCTGCGTCCTCGAGGACGGAACCACAGGCTTCGGCGAGGTGGCCCCGTCGGCTTACACCACGGGCGACACGCGCGACACGGCGATTGCCGTGGTTGAAGCGCTGAAAACTTCGGTGGTCGGGCAAGACATCCGGTCGTGGCGCAGCATTCTTGCGGCCACACGCAAAGCGCTTCGGCATCAATTCGCAGCGCACAGCGGCGTGGAAATTGCCGTGCTCGACGCGTTTGGCAAACATACAGGTGTGGCACTGGCCGACATGTGGGGGGGTGTGGCCAAATCCGTGGAAACGGATTACACGCTTTCCCTCGGCACCCCGGACGATACGGGCGAGGCTGCCGCAAAAGCCGCGCGGGAGGGCTTCCGCAAGATTAAGGTCAAGGTGGGCATGGGCGTCACTACCGACACTCAACGCGTGATCGCCGTCCGTGAGGCGGCGCCCCGCTGCGAGATTGCGGTAGATGCAAATCAGGCTTTCACTCCCAAGGAGGCTGTCGAACTGGCGCGGCGCATCGAGAAGGCAGGCATTGAGTTGACGCTTTTGGAGCAGCCGGTGCGCCGCGACGACTTTGCGGGTATGCGCTATGTTCGCGAGCACTGTCGCGTGCCGGTGGGCGCTGATGAAACTGTCATGACACCGGAGGATGCCATCCGCGTCGTGCGCGAGGGCGCCGCGGATGTCATCAACATCAAGATCGCCAAGGCCGGGCTCGTGGGTGCCCTCGACATCGCCAGCATCGCCCGCGCGGCCAATCTTGGCCTCATGATCGGGTGCATGATGGAATCCAAGATCGGCTTGGCCGCCTCAGTGCATCTGGCCTGCGGGCTTGGCTGTTTTTCCCACTGCGATCTCGATTCCATCTACCTGCTCAAGCCTTTCGAGTGTGAAGGCGGTTTTACCTTGGACGGCCCCCGGTTTTCTGTCGAGGGGCATGGCCCCGGCACGGGAATCAAATACGAGGACACTGCGACGAAGTGAAGATACGGACTTACCGGCTTCAGTTTCGCGACCCGTTCGGCATCTCCCGTTCGACGGGGCTGCATTGTGACAATGTTTTCGTGGAATTGGATGGCGGGTGGGGCGAGGCTGCCCCCACGGCTTACATGCGGGAAAGCAGGAAAACGGCCGAAAATGCCTTGAAACGCATCGGGGTTCTCGACCTACCGGATCTCGATTGCGTCGAAGAGGTGGAGGCTTTTGTTCGGCGCAGAGTGAAGGGGCATCCGAGCGCGCGCGCAGCCTTTGACATCGCCTTGTACGACCGCCTTGGCCGCCGCCTCGGGATTCCTCTATGGAAGTTGTTCGGCCGACGGCCCCGTCCGGACATGACCACCTCGTTCACCATTGGCATCGACACGCCTGAAGTCATGATGCGCAAGGTAGATGCCGCAAATACTTTTGATATTCTCAAGATAAAACTTGGGCGCGACATCGGCCACGATCTCTCCATCATGCGGGCGATACGGCGGAAAGTGGGCAGCCGGCGACGCCTGCTGGCGGACGCCAACGGCGGTTGGACTCTGGCTGAGGCGCGGCGCGCGCTGCCGGTCTTGGCCGATCTGGGCGTCGAGTTCATCGAACAGCCACTGCCCCGGGGCGCGCACGAAGAGGTGCGTCGGCTGCGCAAAACCGCTCCCTTGCCCATCATCCTCGACGAGGATAGCGTCACCGCCGCCGACCTCCCTGCGTTGGTCGGGGTGGCCGATGGCATCAACATTAAACTGATGAAAAGCGGCGGCCTGACCGAGGCGCGCCGCATGGTAGCCGTGGCGCGGACGCTGGGTTTCAGCGTGATGATCGGATGCATGATCGAGTCGTCCGTAGCCATAACGGCTGCGGCGCACCTGGCACCTTTCGCGGATTATATTGACCTTGACGGAAATCTCCTTGTCACCAATGACCCCTTTGAGGGGGTTCGATCCGACCCTCGTGGGCGATTGACTTTGCAGGACTTACCTGGTTTAGGTCTTCGATTGCGGCCTGAGTACTCGACGATCTTTGCCTGATGGCTGCCCGTCTGTTCTATAAATGGGACAAGTCCGGTAAGGAATAAAAAGATGAGCGAGCGATTGACCATTCGGACTGAGCGACTGGAATTGGTCGCCGGAGATTTGCGCATCCTCGAGATGGCTGTCGAAAACCGCAGGCAACTTGCAGCCGAACTCAATGCCGCCGTTCCCCGCTCATGGCCGCCTCCGGTCATGTTGGATACTTTGGATATGCACATGGTGCTGCTACAGAACGACCCGTCGCTGGCCCATGGATGGTTATCTTGGATCGTGATTGTGCGCGACGCGGACGGTGGGCGCACCGTGGCAGGAATTGTTTGCTTCGCTGGACGACCCGATTCTACGGGCACGGTACGCTTGGGCTTTGCGCTCATTCCGGAGTTTGAGGGCTTGGGGTATGTCACCGAGGCGGCGCAGGCTTTGGTGAACTGGGTGTTTCGCCAACCCGGCGTCAAGCGCGTGATGGCACAGGCCTTCGCGCAGCACATCGCCTATATCCGCGTCTTGGAGCGTTTAGGCATGACTCCGGGCGAAGCCGGAACCCATCCCGGGACGACCACTTATTATCTGGAAAAGGATGCGGTCCGCCACACTCCGGTCGCCTAAGGTCCCCGTCGCCTCTCTCAGCCGGACGCGCCCGTCCACAAACGCGGTTCCGGCCGTTCCAAATCGTACACCCCAGAGAACATTGCGACTCGCGCCAAACGACCTGCAGACCTGACCCTTCCTTGATTTTGGTCGGTTTGCACGACGCGGCAGCGCCCCCATCCATGGCGGAACGCCACTTGCGGTTGCGTGCTCTCAGATAGCACCAGCCCCCAGAGGAGTAACCACCATGACAAGAATAGCAAAGATATTGATGGGAGTTGCTGCCGGAGTGGCCGTCATTGTTGCTGTGCCCTTGATGGGCGCCGGGCCTGACGCCCTTCAAGGCCGCAACAAGGGTAACAAGCCGGACCGCGAGGGTTTCGCCCCGGCCCTATACAGAGGCAAAGCGGCCGACATCCATACCACCCGCATAGTCAATATGCTCGACCGACGCTTGGATTTGACCGACGAACAAGAAAAACAAATTCGCGGAATTTTGGACGAGACCAAGGCTGAGTTAAAGGCCCAAGCCGAGGAGATCCGCGGCAAATTGCAGGCCTCGCGCGAAGGCATTGAAAAGGTTCTGACCGAGGAGCAGAGAAACAAACTCGGAAAAGGTGCCATGGCACTGTTAGCCGGTTTCAAGGGTTTTGCCGAATCCCGAGGTCCGGCTGTCAGAGGCCGATTTCAAGCGGACGGGCCGGAGTTCCGCATGCAGGCGGCCATGGCCGCGTTGGATCTGACCGAGGAACAACGCGAAAAACTGCGAGCCCACCGCGAGGCGATGCGCGCCAAACGCGAGGCTCTGCGCAAAGAATTGGAGCCGAAGATCGAGGCCTTGCGCGAGGAGGCCAAGAAAGAACTCGAGTCCATCCTGACGCCCGAGCAACGCGAGCAGTTGAAGAACCAACTCGAGAAGATGCCCCGCGGCCCTGCAGCCGGTCCACGATGGGGCGCAGGAGGTTCGCAGCAGCGATGGCGTGACCGGGAAGAGCCCCCCTTTGCCCGTCCAGACGGGCGCGCAGGCCGCGGATTCCCCGGCTTTGGGCGCGGTCCTCGCCCTGGCCCGCCGGCCGGTGTACCGGACGGACCACCACCACCGCCGCCGCCTGAGGGCGCCGAGTGATTCTCAGTTAGGTCGCCCAACCCCAAGGCGACCTTTGCACCACCCGCGGCGGGAAGCGGCCCACAACGCTTCCCGCCGCGTCTCATGATCCGCATCGGGTCACATCGGCTGCGTGCGACTCAGTATTCGAGACTGATATATTTCGCCCAACCCGGATACTTGAACATCCCGCTGACGCGCTCCTCTTCCGCCGGGACAGGTGTTTCGTTTTGAAAGCGCCTCATGCGGAGTACGCTGGCGGGCGCACTTCCTCGGGGCAGGGACACGCGAAAAGGCGTGTTGGGAGTGTCGCACGACAGATAAGCCTTTTTCGCGGCCTCATCAACGAGCAGTTCCCATGTCCCGTTTTCAAGCCCCGCCGCAACGATCTCGTGTCCCCCCAGCGCCACCACGGTGGCGCGTCCCTCCAGCGGCCGTCCTTCGGTCACGATGGGTGCACCGCCTTCAGCCTGCATGACCCACTTGCCCTTCATGGCGGGGTGCGCGGCCGGGACGAGGGTCTCCTTGCGGTTGCGCGCCACGGTGACCATTTTGATCAGGTATCGCTGCGACTCCTCGAGTGGCTTGGCGTCCAACGCCAGAACAGCGATCACACCCAGGGGTGATTGCGACACCACTTGCAGGTAACCGCTTGGCGTTTCGACGGCCGTATTGGTCGTGAACTCGCCCTGAATGACCTGAACGGCGGGCGCATCCACGGTGAGCACGCCCTGCCGCGTGTTGCGGACGATTTGCCCCGTGTCGCTGCGCCAGATGCCGCGATCGAGATCCACATGGCTCATCGGCGTGTCGTACCAGTGGTTGGTCAGGTCCAATGCAAAGCGGACCACGAGGTCTGCGGGGAGTTTCCCGAAGACAAGATTCTTGCGCTGTTCATGGTAGCCCCCCATGGCCCACTGCTTATCTGGCGACACGCCAATGGGATGCATTCGGGCGGCACGAAGGGCTGGCACGGCAAAGACCGTGGTGTCTCCAACACGGGTTGTCTCACCATCACCAAAGCCAATCCCATTGAATTGCAGTGTCAGGCCGGAGGTGGCGCTGGCATCAAACTTGTAGCCGGAACGGGCCCACACGGTGGCGTCTCCAACGGCGCGTTCCCGGCGGGATGCGGTGACAAAGTCTGCGGCCGACCAGATGAGTGCCCGCTCACCCTTCCAGCCAGTTGCGTGGCTTCGCCCGCCAAGGATCGTCAGGTCGGCACCCGGACTTGTTCCGTCTGGTTTAAGGACGGTGTTCTCCACCCGGTGGACATAGGCCAGATTGTGGAATTGCTCGACCCACGAACCGTGCGCGGCCATGTCTTCGGACGACCAAGCCACTTGGACGGTCCGCTGCGCCGGTGCGACCGTATCAGCGCCGAGAAACACCTGTGCGGCGACACCAAACAGTCCCCAGCGCGACGGGTCGTTGCCCAATGTGAAAGGACCCAGCCGCGTGAAATCGCCCGTGGTGTAATATGCAAAATAAAGCAAGGCGCCCCAATCCTGTAGGCGCCCATACGCCGCCATTTCCATCATGCTCGTCGCGCGAGCCGAATTGGGCCAGCAAGTGGCCCATTCCCGAACGGCCAACGGTTTCCCACTCCAGCGGTAACGCGCAATGAACGGCATGCCGTTGTGGGGAGACACTTCGCTCACATAATTCTGATTTCCATAATAGTAGGGCGGCAGCCACTCCCGCCCCGGCTCGAAGTGCGGGTGCTCCTGATACATGTTCTCGGCCGTGAACCCGAGTTCCTGCGCTACGCTAAAAGTGTCGGGAATGACCGGACCGGACACAACCCCCGTACACGGCACCTTGAGCCCCATGTCGCGCAGAGCCGTGGTCATCTGTTTGAAGTAGTTGCGCTGAAGTTCGACGGCAAAGCGGATGGCGTCGCGCCGGCGCGCGGGCGACTTGGCTGGATCTGCGTGGTCCGCGCCCTGAGCCGCCGCAAAGGACTCGTTCAGCGTCATGTCCGGCAGAGCGATGTTGCCGGCTTCGAGCGTTTCGTCCGGCCGCAACGCGGTCTTGCCGTCTGCGTCTGTCCACGCCTCGGCAAGTTTCGCCGTAGAGCCGTAACTGCGCTTCAGATAATCCGTCCACAGGCCCTGAAACTCCGACTGATACGGCTCAGGCATCGAATGCCAGAGATTGGGGCGCGAGAAAAGGGAGTCCTCGTTAAACAACTCTATGAGCGCGACAGCCGGGTCGGCCCCCAGCGGCAGTCCAGTATAGGGATTTTTCCGGGTGAACAGGAGATCGCGGGCAAACTGCACCTGCAGTTCAATCAGGCGTTTGTTGAAGAACGCCATGGGGCGCGCGGCCCGCGGCAACGCCGCAGCATTTTCCACGCCATCCCCCTCGCGAAACTGACGGAAAGCCCGCAGCACGATGAAGGAGTAGATCCCGCGCTCTTTCAGGCGTGATATCCAGTAGTCGAGCCGGTCGCGGTACTCGGCGTCAAAGTGTTGAGTGTCGCGGTCGTTAGGGGGCGCATCGTCAATGATCGTGCGCCTGACAAAACCAAACTCATAACCAGCGCGATTGTCGAGCGAATGGAACCGCACCATGTTGCAGCCGGCGCGCGCGAGAGCATCCACCACCTCGTCAATGCGCCGTTTCGGGATGTCGATGTGCTCCTGCGTGATGACCACACCCCAGAACCGCGCTCGCGTCCCATCAGCGAAACGGAAGTGCCCATCGTCGCCCACCGTGACGAAACCGCGCTTGCCGGCGGGAGGATCCAGCAGAACCGAAAAGTCCGCCAAGGAGGAATCGGGATAGAGGTCGAAGTTCGGGTTCAAGGGCCTTGCGGCCAGCGGATCCGTGAGACCACCGCGTACCGCCGCCGTCTGAGACTTGGGGTCCCCGCCTTGCGCAACAACCAGCGCAGCAATCGCCAGCAACCCCGCTGTCAGGGCCGCAAGACGCATGGGACGGCCAGCGGCCCGGAACCGTCTCACCCGTCTACGCGGGCCAGCACGACAGTGATATTGTCGTGGCCGCCGGCCTCGTTTGCCCGCGCAACGAGTTTGTTTGCGCACTCGCGCAAATCGGGAGTTTCCCGCAGGATGGCAGCAATCTCGTCGTCCTCGACCATGGTCGAGAGCCCGTCGCTACAGATGAGGAAGAGGTCGCCGGGTTCGATAGGTTCGACCCGGACATCAATCTCCAGATCCAGCCGGTTGCCGAGGGCGCGGGTAATGACATTCCGGTACCTGTGGTTTCGCGCCTCGTCAGCGGTGATAATATTCTTTTGCAACTGTTCATTCACCCACGAATGATCCGTCGTCAGTTGTTCGAAAACCCCGCGACGAAGGCGGTACACGCGGGAGTCGCCCACATGAGCAATCGTGGCTGCCGGCCCGGTCAGTTCCACGGCCGCAATGGTCGTGCCCATCCCGCTCAGTTCCGTCCGCTCCTGCTGCAGGGCATAGAGGCGCTGGTTGGCCAGCCGCACGCCATTGACGAGGGCATTGGCGGAAGCCGAAAGATTGCTGTCGTAACCGAAGGGCCAAGTCAGGCTGGTATCGCGCAGGTGGCGGTCGAAAAACTCGCCAATGGCTTGAATGGCCGATCCGCTGGCCACCTCGCCTGCTGCGTGCCCGCCCATGCCGTCCGCGACAAGATACAGGCCCATGTCGTCGGACCGAAAGAAGTTGTCCTCGTTGTGCGAGCGTTTGAGCCCGACATCTGTTATGCCAAACGATTGCAGTCTCATTCTGGGGAGGGCACACCCCTAAAGGCCCGAAACAGCGGAGCCGGTATGATAGCCTTTATCTGGCAAGCACTGAAACAAGAGTTTCGGGCGGACCTGCCCGACTTCGCAACAGAATTCGCGTCACCCCGTTGGCGAACCGGTGTCATCGGGGGACCGCCTTTTTGTCCGGACGCGGCTTGAAGACCTTCCGGCTCAGATGGCTGACGGTGCGAGCATGTTCATCCAGTTCCTGAATCAGCGTGCTGCAGGCGATGGCGTCCGGGTCTCGGCGGTACTCATCACTCAGTTGCCGAGCCACTTGGGCAGCCTGATGCCTGGAATAGCGCATTCGCAAGCGAGCGAGCAAATGCGAAATCGCCTGCTCGCACTCAGGCAGCGTCTCCTCGTCCATAGCGATGGCGGTCAACATGGCTCGTTCTTCCTCGTCCCGGCAGGCGGCGAGTAGCGTATCCCACGACAGGTTCTCCTCGGTTGCGGCTTCGCGCACAAATTCGAACCACCGGCGCAGGTTGCCGTTCAGGATCCATTCGGGGTTCAAGCCGCGCAGGACAAGCGGGCGCGCCACCCGCGATTCGACGACGAGGCGGAGCATTTGCGCCTCGAGCCGCGAAGCCGCCGAGGTCGCTTCGCCGATTTCCTGCCTGAGTTCTTCGGCACGCCGGCGGGTACGGCGCTCGAGTTGCCGGTCGATGAGAGAATCGTCGATGGAGAGGAAATCGGCCGTTCGGCACACCAAGTCGCGCCGCATAATGGGATTCTTCACTTTCTGCAGCAGCGGCACGACGAATTCCACGATCTGGACACGCCCCTCCGTTGTGTGTCGGTTGTGACGGGCGCTGGCCACCTCGAGAAAGAAGGTCAGAAAATCCGTTGCGGCCTCGAGGGCCGCCTGAAACGCCTGCGCACCGTGCGTGAGCAGGTAACTGTCCGGATCGTGATTGTCGGGCAGGACGACGATGCGAACGGCGAGTTCATGTTCGAGCAGAATTTCCGTACCGCGCAGCATCGCGGCTTGGCCAGCCGCATCGCCATCATAAACGAAGACGATCTCGCGAGCAAATTTTTTGAGGGTGCGAGCCTGCTCGTCCGTCAGCGCGGTGCCGCAGGTCGCCACGGCATGAGTGAAACCGTGCTGATGAGCCCGCAAGACATCCATGTAGCCTTCCATGAGCAGCGCGCGCTGCTCAGCCACTATGCGCTCCTTCGCAAGGTGAAGCGCGTACAGGTGCTCCCCTTTGCGATACAGAGCGGTCTCGGGAGAGTTGATGTACTTCGGTTCGTCCGGGGCGGCATCGCTGGCGTATACCCGCCCGCCAAATGCCACAGGTCGCCCGAGTCCGTCGCAAATGGTGAAGATGAGCCGCTTCCGAAACCGGTCATAGAAACGGCCTTTATCCTGATTGTGAATGGCCAGTCCGGCACTCGCAACAAACTCGCGCTCATACCCTGTCGCGGTGACATGATCCAAAAGTCCTGTCCACTGGTCGGGAGCCAAGCCCAAAGCAAAGTGTGCCGCCAATTCCATGGGAATCTGGCGTCGCTCCATATAGCGCGCTATTTCGCTCGCGGGGTCTTGCATCGCAGCAGCCAGTTGCCGCGCAAAAAAGGCTGCCGCCTCGCGGGTCAATTGATGTTGGCGATCTCGCTCGCTGCGCGTGACGGCCGACCGGCCCTCCTGGCCAAATGACGGCATGGGGATGCCATGGCGCTCGGCCAAAAACCTGACGGCTCCCATCCAATCGAGCCGTTCGATTTCTTGCACAAACCGTATGACATCACCGCCTTTGCCGCATCCAAAACAATGAAATATCTGCTTGGCCGCATTGACGGAAAACGACGGTGTCTTCTCCTTATGAAACGGACACAGGCCCTTGAGATTGATGCCGACACGCTTGAGCGGGACATGCTCTTGCACCACTTGCACGATGTCTATTTGCGCCCTCAAGCGATTGGCAAATTCAAGTATACGGCTCATCTTGGACGGTCCGTTGCATCAGCAATGAATGCTGCACGCTACGATGCTCCGCTTCGGAGATTCAATACCCGAAACGCGCATGGGAAAAACCAGCGGCTTTTCCGACATGCCTTCAGCACTGAACGGCCCCGTTTGCGGGGTCGGGCTGTCAACTGAAAGTAGTGTTCGCGCGGCGCGATTTCATGAGTCTCATTCCAGAACCCCCGAATTAAACCGCATCAGGGGCGCTCATGAGCGTCCGCGATGGACAGTGTCAATTCTTTCACCTGCCGGACGAATGATTGTTCGACACCTTGAGTGCCGAGCATTTGACAGCCAAGCAGCCGGCCGGGGCGCTGCTAGCGGCGGCTGCGTCGCTGGCCCGCTGCCCGTTTAGCGCGGACAGGTGGAGGTCGGGTCGGGCTTGCCCCGGCATCATAGGCAGACTGCGAGTTCAACCGGTCTCCCGCAGAAGGCCCTCCAATTCGCTGCTCAGCGCGGATCAACCGTTTGACTGGATTGGCGCATGGGACGCGTCCCGCAGTGGATTGCACGGGATGCGGCAACCGATCGCTTGGACTTGTTACCATGGCAGCGGGCCGCGACTGCCGCGCCACCGATAACATTGGAATCGGCATCACGGCCGAATCGGTGACCGACCGCGAGACGAAGCGCAACGGCGCAATCGGCCTCATGGCTACGAGTGCAGTGACATCGTGACATAATAGCCTGCGAACGACAGCGCCGGCTACGGTTTGGTGTGCTCGTCCGGACATGTAACGACCGCTTGGGCATGGGGCAACTTTGGTCGTGGCATTGTCTTCGGGGGCGGCCATGTCTGAGGCCGTGGATGGCGCCAGCAACTCTGTACAGTGGAGGAAACCGCTTGTCGGCGCCACGCAGCCCGGTTCGGGGATTTATGAATGGTTGATGAATGAAACTTAACCGGAAATCAGACGCCGGGCGCAGGCTGCGCCGCCGAACCCCGCGGGTTAGGGCTTGCGGGCGTGATTTTCGCGGGAAAGCGTTCGTCCGAATAAATGGGGGACGAACAAGCCAGCATTCCTCGCCCGTCTTGGCTCGCGTCTGTTGGAGCCGCAACACTCCGTTTGCTGCCGCGCGGACGATTAGGTGCGTCACGACGGCTGTGCGACGCTCTAAGACGCTTCGGCATCGCGCCATTCGCGCAGCGACGCATCGGTCCCTACCGACTAACCTTTGACATGACCGAGCGTTTTGAGGCCATGATGGCGCTGGCCGTATACGAGCCCGATTTCGTGGCGGTTCTCCAGCGCGTGTTGCGCAGCGGTGAGACCTATGTGGATGCCGGCGCCCAACTTGGCTATTTTGCGGCGGAGGCAGCGCGCCATATTGGGCACACAGGGCAAATGTTTTTGTTTGAGCCAGATCCGCGCGCATATACTCGGCTGGCTGCGCACCTGGCCAGCGCGCGGCCGTCGCGCACTCCCCGGACCAAACTGTTTTGCGAGGCTCTGTCAGACCATGTTGGGCAAGGTCATATCAACATGCTGAATGTCATGGGCTGGTCTCAGGTTGCGCGCGCGTCCGAGGGCCAGCCTCCCGTCAACCATTGCAAGGCAGCACCGACGGCAGAAATACGGCTGACGACGCTTGATACCGTTCTGGAGGCGGAACAGGTCGAGCAGGTGCGACTACTCAAGATTGATGTCGAGGGTCACGAGGTTTTCGTTTTGCGGGGCGCCCGTTACACCCTTGGCACCATCCGGCCGGACTATATTCTGGTCGAGTTCAACGAACAGGCTCTGGCCCAGCACGGTTTTCTCGGCCGCCACATTCACGCAATGATCGCCCACCACGGCTACCGCGGGGCGGTCCTGTCGGGTGCGAGGATTGGACGGAACAGTTGTGAATCCGAGCCTTTGGCTAATTTTCTTTACGCCCGTACCGAGGCCTTGCTCCGTGAGGCTCTGCCGGATTTGCCACCAGCCGTTCCCGAGGAAGAATTTACCGCCGAGGAAATCGAAGCGGCATGGTTGGAGGCCAACGACGACGACGCGCCTGATGTGTGGGCGCGGCGCATCGTGAGCATGGCCGCCGCGGGGCAACTGACCACGGCCATCGCCGAGGGGGAACGGCTTCTGGACAAATTTCCCGACCTCTGGTGGTTCCGCGGTCACCTCGCCCATTGGCTGAGATGCACGGGCGCGGTAGGGCGGGCGCGGGCGCACTACGAGCGCATGCTGGCTGAGCAGCCCGACAGTGCTGAGGTCACGCGGATTTTGAGAGATTTGGGCACGAACTGACCGCGCCCCGTAAACAGCACCTCTGCGGGTCACCTTCAGACGCAATCATTCCGTTCCAAGATCCTCCGCATCCAGCGAGCAACCGCGCGGCGGCGCGGCGGCCACACGGCCCCGAATCTCGAATCGGCCGTCGGCGTGGCGCACGCCCACATCCTCCGTTTGCAGAGCGATCACACTGCCAAGATTGGCGAGATCTACGATACGGATGAGGCCGCGCGCTCCCCTATCCACTTCGCGGCCGGTGGCAGGATCCACACACACCACGCGCGACCACGCCGGCACACTTTTTATCGCCGTAGGCGCTCCGTCGCGAAGGCTTGTGTCGTAGAACTGCGAGGACAACTCTGTCATGCCATACTCGTTTACGATGTGATGCAGCGGCACGCCGAACATGTCAGCCATCATCGCATAGAATGCCGGCCTCGGAATCTCGCGATGACGGCCCTTGAAGCCGCCTGTCTCCATGATGCGCGAACCGGCCGGCAGCGGGAGACGGCGGTTCTGCGCGCCCAACGTTTCGACAAAAGCCGCCAAAGCAAAGGCCGTCCCCAGTAGCATGACGGGCTGGCCGGCTCGTGAGCACTCCTCTAGATCGGCCATCAGCGCAGCCGTTCGCAGATGCCCCTCGGAGATATAATACTTTGGCGCTCCCATTGCGAAATGCTTGACCACAACCGTCATCATGTGAACGAGCGAGGACCGCGGCGCCTCTGCGGGGGTCGGCGTTAGTATAAACATGGGCAAACGGTGAGCGGTGCCCATCAGGTAGGCGCGGAATTCCGGCACGATCGCCGCGTCGTAAAGCCGCAGGGAGCGGAAATAGTGGCGCCCCCCCTGCCCGCGTGTCGTCCCGCTGGTCTCAAACATCGCCACGGTGTCAGAGGGTGAAAACGAGCGCACTTCGGCGCGCTTGAAGGCTTCCGTCGGCAGGGCAGGTATGTCGCGCCAAGATGTCGGGGAGGTCCGCCCTGCTGCTTCGCAAAAACGCCGGTAAACTTCGTTGCGTTCGAACTGAAGCGCGAAGACCCGCAGGGCAAGTGAGTCAAATGTTTCTTCGTCGAGCAACGACGGATCTTCGATAAACGACGCGATGATGCCCTCAAGCGTCACATACTCATCACATGGAGGAGTCGGAAGTAGCGGCATCGTCCGCGGCGCGTTGCCTCAAAGAATATAAGGCGTCGGCTCAAAAGCCCGCACATAGTCGTCGAGCAGATAACGGTCTGTCATGCCGCTGAGGTAGTCCGTTACTACGCGTTTCAAGCCGTCCCGCCCAATCCGGCTCTGATACTTGAGCGGAAGTTGCTCCGGCATCTCCACATATAGGTTGAACATGCGCGTGACAAACATCTCGGCTTTGTGGTTCGTGCGAACGACGCGCGGATGTCGGTAAACCCGACGCATGAGGAAATCCTTCAAGACTCGCATTTTGGCGTTCATGTCTGGCGACATGGCCACCAGCCGGCTGCCGGTGGCGCGCCGGACATCGTCCACAGATTGGATGCCGGCGGCGGCCAGGTTCTTCTCGGTCGTCTCCAGCACATCGCTGACCAGCATGTCGATCAGCGTGCCGATCATGCGATATTTGACGAACTTGTCTGGCGTCCCGGGCGCCACAGACTCCCGGGCCTGTCTGTAAACCTCCCACACCCAGTCCACTTCGCGCAGGTCGTTTTCCTCGATCAGCCCCATTTTGAGCGCGTCATCAATGTCGTGGTTGTTGTACGCAATCTCGTCGGCGAGATCGCACACCTGCGATTCCAAAAGCGGTGCCTGCTCGGGGTGAAAGCGAGGCTCGATGTTCGGGGAGTCGTATTCCGTGTCGTGCTTGATGATGCCTTCGCGGACCTCGTAGGTCAGGTTAAGGCCGGGAATATCGGGATAGCGCTCTTCAAGGTACTCGACCACGCGCAGTCCCTGCTCGTTGTGTTCGAAACCGCCGTCATCCTTGAGCAGGACTTTCAAGGCAGCCTCTCCACTGTGGCCAAAAGGCGTATGCCCGAGGTCGTGCGCCAGTGCGATGGCTTCTGTCAGGTCGCAGTTTAGCCGAAGGTTGCGTGCCAAGGTCCGGGCGATTTGCGCCACCTCGATGGTGTGCGTCAGCCGCGTGCGGAAGTAATCGCCGTAGTGCACCATGTAAACCTGCGTCTTGTACTCGAGTTTCCGAAAGGCGGCCGAATGGATGATTCGGTCGCGGTCTCGCTGGAACTCGGTCCGGAAGTCATCCGGCTCGATCGGATAATCGCGTCCTTGCGTACGGCTGCTCAGCATGGCGTACGGGGCAAGACTCGCCTCCTCAAGCCGTTCCAAATCGGCGCGTTTCAGCATGGCTCGGGCATCCGTCCTATGAAGTGGGGTTCGTCTCCTTACCCTGCGTGCCGGGACGGTCAAACCAATTGTGTTGAACACCCCCATCCCGTTTGCGTAACGACTTGAGAGTTTAGTAATCTTCGACGGGCCGATGACTGAATCCGATCCCCAGAAAGACCCGAATGTCAGCGGGGCACGCTCGCGCGACGGCGAGGATGCTGTCGCTGAGCCGGCTCACGCTGGCGCGTCGGAGGATACGGCTAAACTGCCGCGGGAGCAGATTCTTGCACGAATCCTGCAAAACCCTGCCCAGCCGCCCGCGCCCGCGCTTCTGGGCGACGACCCCGACGACGAGGCCGTCGCCATTTGGGAAGAAGACCTCGACGAAATCTTCGAGCCTCTCGAGTCGGAACCCCGTGCGGATTTGCTGCCGAGAGCGGCCGAATCGCTGCCACTCGCCGAACTGTCAGCATCAACCAAGGTCGAAGAGCCGCGGGACACAGCGTCGCCCGTCTCCCCTCCCGGGCTGCCTCCAACAGCGGAAGACGATGGGACCGACCCGGCGGAGGCACCGGAGCAGCCGAAAATGGAAACCTTATCTGGACTCCCAGAGGTTGGCGGCGAGCCTGCCTCAGCCTCCGGTGATCAACTGGACGCGACGCCGCCGGATCCTGCGGAGGAATCGCTGCGGGGAATCTCCTCCTTTCTCGCCAAGGAACTGACCGGCACCGAGACGCAACCCCGCGCCGAAGAAGCAAGGTCAGAGCCGGCTCCTCCAAAATTTCCCGGCAGGAATTCTCCGGTTCCTGCTTGCGCCGCGCCAGCCGATGCGCCCGTAGACGGTTCAATTCCGGCTGCGGCGGCGGCGACGATTGCGGCAGTGGCAAGTGAGTCCGTTAAGCGCCCCCAACCGGCCCCAGCCGAGCCGTTCTTCCCTATACCAGACCATGTACCGGAAATCCCCGTGGAAGACACGGAGGAGGTGCCTCGCTCGCGGCGCCGGATCCGAAAGCGCCGCCGAGGCGGTCGTTTCGTCGGTTTGGTTAATGTCGCGGCGTGGATGTTTTTGCTGACGGTTTTCGCCGTGGTGATCGCGGGCGTGTTTTACCTGCGGTATGCCTACGACCGTCTCCACAACCCGCGCGAGGGCGACGAGCGTCTCATCGTCCTGACAGTCAATGCGGGCGACCGCTTTCAGACGATCGTCCGGAAGATGGAGGACGCCGGTTTGCTGGGGCGGTTCATGGGGATCCCCGACCGCTTGCTCATGTTTTATCTAACCAAAGTGGAGGGCAACTCCGAGCGGATTCAGGCAGGGGCCTACCAGTTGAGCATGGGGATGAGCCTCGGCGAGGTCTATCGCCGCCTGCTGGAAGGATCGAAGGACTTCACCATCGTGATCCCTGAGGGCCGCACCATCCGAAATGTGGCCGCAACAGTCCGAAAAAAGATCGACTCTTTTGACGAGGACCGGTTCGTGGCCCTCGCGGAGGATCCGGCCTTCATTGCGAGCCTTGGCTTTGATTTGCCGTCGCTCGAGGGCTATCTCTTCCCGAGCAAGTATTTCTTTGGTCCCGGCATGGGCGAGGACGAGTTGCTGCGGATGATGGTGCGCTCGTTTCGCGAGATGGCCGAGAACCATCTGAAGGATTTGCCCAAGGACAGCCTGTCGTTCCACGAACATGTCATCCTGGCCTCCCTGATTGAGCGCGAAGCACGCAAGAAGGAGGAGCGCCCGCTCATCGCCTCGGTGCTGCTCAACCGCCTCGAAAAGGGAATGCCGCTGCAGGTGGACGCGACGCTGCAATACGCCCTCGGGGATTACAGCCGGCCGCCGCGCCCGGAGGACAAACAGGTTGATTCCCCCTATAACACTTACCTTCACAAAGGCCTTCCACCCGGTCCGATCTGCAGTCCGGGGCTCGACTCGCTGTTGGCGACCTATGCGCCGGCCAAGACCGACTATCTGTATTATGTCCACAAGGGCGACGGCTATCACGCGTTCGCGAGGACCTACGAAGAGCACAAAGAGAATATCCGCCTCTACCTGCGCACGGAGCCGCCTGACGCGCCCGAAACGGGCGGGCTGACCCGGGCGAAAAAAGCAGACTCCCCTGCTCGGCGGTGACGCCGTGAGGTTGCCTGTTCATATCGTGCTCTGCGGGGGATCGCGCTGATGAAGTGGCGTCCGACTGATTGGCCGGTGGCCCGCGAGGCGCTGCCCTTTGCTTTGCCGTCGGGTCTGTTGACGATGGCTTCGCTCGCGGCCGGGTGGTATGGACTGGCGGTCTTGCTCGCGGCTTTATTCTTGTACACCTTGGTGTTTTTTCGGAATCCCACGCGAAAGACAGTAGCGGATGCCGATGCAATTCTCTGTCCGGCGGACGGTGTGGTGGTTGCATGCGGGCCAACGGGGGATCAGGCAGGCCTCAGCGCTCCGTCGCTTCGCATCGCGGTCTTCATGTCGCTTTTCGATGTCCACATCAACTGGTCGCCCTGCGCCGGACGCGTTGTCAGCGCCGAGCATGTCCCCGGGCGATTCCTCAATGCCATGGACGACAAGTCCTCGGCCGAGAACGAGCGCAAAGTGCTCCTGATCGAGCGTCCCGACGGTCGCCGTCTTGTCGTGCGCCTTGTTGCGGGCCTCGTTGCGCGCCGGATCGTCTGTCCGCTCGAGCCGGGCGACACCGTTGCCGCAGGCGAAAAGATCGGACTGATCCGTTTTGGATCTCGCGTGGAGGTGATTCTCCCCGCGGACGCGACATTGAGAGTGGCCAAAGGCGACCGCGTCCGCGGCGGAGAAACGGTGCTTGCCACCCTGCCATCAGTCGCAGCACAATCCGGGGAGGCAACAATCACATGAAACGGATTTACCTACTGCCAAACCTGTTTACGACCGGAAGCCTGTTTTGCGGCCTGCTGGCGATTCTGCATGTTTTCAATGTGGCGACCTCCGACCTGTTCACCCCTCACCGCTACGAACTGGCCTGCTGGTTGATCATCGCCGCAGCGGTCCTCGATTTGCTTGACGGTTGGGTGGCCCGCATGACGCGGACCGAAAGTCTGTTCGGCGTGCAGTACGACTCGCTGGCCGATGTTGTATCGTTTGGGGTAGCGCCTGCCATACTTATTTATACGCGGCTTTCCGAGATGGAGAACCGTCATGCTGCCGAAGTGATCACCATCCTCTTTTGCATCTGTGGTGCGCTCCGGCTGGCGCGTTTCAATGTGCAGAAGTCGCGAACCGAAAAGTTGAGTTTCACCGGCCTGCCCATCCCGGCTGCAGCCGGGACGGTTGTAACGGGTTTTCTTTTTTTCCAGAGCATTGACCCGGACTGGGACAAGCAGTTCGTACTGAACATCCTGCCGGTCATGATGGTGGGGCTGTCATACCTTATGGTCAGCAAAGTCAACTACCCGAGTTTCAAACAGTTGCGCATGGAGGGTCGCAAACGCTTCGATGTGCTGCCGCTGATCGTCCTCATGGTCGCGATGGGCGTGGCCTTGAAAAATCATCTGGCTGCGCTCATGTTCATCGGGTTTGTCGGCTATGTTGCCTGGGGCTTGGCGGCCGAGGCTGCCGTGGCCCTCGGGCTGCGCCCGCGACCGGCGGAAAGCACACCTGCCGGCCCACGCCCCCATGGCGGCGATTCCTGACTGGGTCCAATAATTACTTTGCCAGCAAATGGCCCAGTTTGTCGCGCTTGGTCTGGAGGTAGCGCTCGTTGAGTTCTCCCTTGCCCACTTCCAGCGGCACGCGCTCCACAACCTCAAGTCCGTACGCCGTGATGCCCACGATTTTGCGCGGGTTGTTCGTCATAAGCCGGATGCGCTTGAGCCCCATATCCACGAGGATCTGCGCCCCGATGCCGTATTCGCGCAGGTCAGGCTTGAAGCCGAGTGCCGTATTGGCCTCGACCGTGTCCATGCCCTCGTCCTGCATTTTGTAAGCCAGCAATTTATTTTTCAGGCCGATGCCGCGGCCTTCCTGGTGAAGATACAAAATGACTCCCACGCCCTCTTCCGCCACGCGCGCCATGGCAGCATGGAGTTGCGGGCCGCAATCACAGCGCAACGACTGCAGCGTGTCTCCGGTGAAACACTGCGAGTGAACGCGCACGAGGACGCCTCGCTCCGCCGCCGCCGACAGATCGCCCATGCTCAGCGCCACGTGGCCCTCACCGTTCCACGCCTCGTAGTAGGTCAGTCGCCATTCGCCAAACGGATTGATAAGCGGCACGGTGACAATGGCTGTCACGAGTTTTTCCGTTCGCAGCCGGTATTCGATCAGGTCGGCGATCGTAACGATGCGCAAACCATGCCGGCGGGCGAACACCTCCAATTGCGGCATGCGGGCCATGGTGCCGTCGTCGTTCATGATCTCGCACAGCACGGCTGCGGGCGGCAAACCGGCCAAACGGGCGAGATCCACCGTGCCCTCGGTCTGCCCGGCGCGCTCGAGCACCCCGCCCGGGCGCGCGCCCAGCGTCTGCACATGGCCCGGGCGCGCGAGATCCTCGGCACGCGTGTCAGGCGCGAGAAATTTGCGAATGGTCGTGGCGCGGTCGCGCGCCGAAATGCCTGTGGTCGTGCCCTCGACGGCGTCAATCGGATCGTAAAAGTTTGTGCCGAAGCGCGAGGTGTTGCGCGAAGCCAGCGGCTTGAGCCCCAACTGCCGGAGACGGTCCTCCGTGCTGGCGAGGCAAATGAGCCCGCGTCCGTATTTGGCCATGAAATTGATTTTTTCCGGAGTCACATGCGCCGCGGCGAAACACAAATCACCTTCGTTCTCGCGGTCCTCGTCGTCGGTCAGGATGATCATGCGGCCCGCGGCGTACTCCGCGAGAGCCTCTTCAACGGTCGCCCGCACGGGCTTGGTGGCGCTGGTCTTGGTTGCGGTCATGGGTCTGGCTCGGGGGCCTGAGGCGCCCCTTCAGTTGTTTCCCTTTCTGGCAAACAGGTCAATGTCCGCCACCGGCGGGGGCGGAACATATTGCATCGGTTCGTCCGGATGCAGAAACCGGTAAATGTACTTTCCGATGATATCGGTTTCGATGTTCACGATATCACCCACTTTGCGAAATTGAAATGTCGTCATGGCCAGCGTTTTCGGGATGATGGAGACGGTAAAGAAATCGCGTCCCACATCCACCACTGTCAGGCTGATGCCGTCAACGGCCACAGAGCCTTTTGACACGAAAAATTTGGCTAGTTCGGGCGCGATGCCGAAGGTCCACATCTGGCACTCGCCCTCCTGTTTGATGCTCAGGACGCGCCCGGCGCCGTCCACATGGCCCTGAACCATGTGCCCCCCGAGTTGTTTGTCCAGCGTCAGGGGACGCTCCAGATTGACGCGGTCGCCAACCTGTTTGAATACGAGATTCGTGCGGCGCAGCGTCTCGGCGGAGGCCAGCGTCGTGAAAGAATCGGCCGTGCACGCCGTCACGGTTAAGCAGATCCCGTCTACGGCGATACTGTCGCCCAGCCGTGTCCCTTTGACCGTATCGCGACACTGGACGCACAGTTCCACGGCGTCCGCAAGCGGCTTGAGCGCCGTCAGTGTTCCCATTTCCTCGATCAATCCGGTGAACATCCCATCCTGCCTCGTCGGGCGACCGCAGTTCGCAGCGCCTGCCGACCGTTTTTGGCTGCGTCGGATCTCCACATTGCCAGCCGTCATTACACTAAACGCGGTGCAAAATCCCTATTCGGCAGAGCGGGTGGGGCCCCGGTCAAGGGTTGCAGTAGTCACAGAACTGGGGGTCGGCGGCCATCCGGTCGTCGCGGGTTCGCGTGACTCGATGTGTGCATTTCGGACACCCCCAAATCTCCGCCGCCGTTTCCCTAGTGGGTAACCCGCACCAGTCGCAACGAAGACCTGCGACCCGCTCGACCGGGCCGAACCCCGGTACCCCGCACTCCGGGCAGCAAGAGGTCAATTTTTGAGCCAAATCCTCGGCGGCTTGCGCGATCATCTGCATCCGTGTGGGATTGGCGTGCGCTCGCACATCCGTCTCGAGACAGACCATCCCGTTGCTTGACCGCTCGAGCGCCCACGAGAAGACCTCTTGCAGTTCGTTCCAACTGGAAATCCCTTTACGAATGCGCGGATCATTCTCCGACTCTGGCCGGACAACGAGAAAATGCTCCGGAAACCCCGACTGCCGCGCAAAACTCCGAGCAGATTCCCAATCCGCAACCAACTGGTGACCAAAAACAGCCTGCCCTTGGGCAGTCCCCACGAGTTCCAAGCCGAGTTCATCATCAATAAAAACGATCAGTTCCAGATCCCATGGCGTCAGACCGATCACGGGATCCGGCCCGAAGGCGCCCTCGCTCGCCACGCCCAGCCGCAAACCAGACAGTTCCATCCCCAAACGGGCTTTTTTGCGAGCGGCTTCGAGTTGTGTGCCGGCACGCGGGATCTCGCGGGTGAATGTGCCAAGTCGATCCGTATCGTAGCCAGAGACCCGAACCACGGCGCAGCCCAAGGCTGCCTCCAAAACAGGGGCAATAACCCGCTCCTTGCCGTGCTGTGTCAGTAAGGCGACAACCTTCCCTCTGTACCGACTGTGGCAAGGTCTTGCCAACAGGTTCATCTCCCACGGTGATGTCGGCCGGCTGCGATTGATCTCTGACGGCCGTTGCCCTGCCTTACATGGTTGGACCGGGCTTTTTTCTATTCCCCGCCCATTCTCGCGGTTCACTCGTCCGGCGCACCGGGTGCTTTGTCGAGCGGGTGCCATTGCTGAGTTCTTGACCATAAGTAGCGACAGAGGAATGACGGGATATGCGGGTGCGAACCGACGGTGCCTCGCTTACGGCAGGGAAACAGGAGCCGGGCCTTGTCCGACCTTTCGTTTTCCTGAAAACCGCGCGGAGCGCCCCGCCTGCGTCAGGGCGGGCAGATTACTGTTTCACCATCCTCGCGTGAAGGAGAGCAAACATGAGCGAAGTTACCAAATGTCCGGTGACCGGCAGGATCAGCATGGCCGTGGCCGGCGGCGGAATGTCCAATCGTGACTGGTGGCCAAACCAACTGAACCTCAACATCCTGCACCAGCACGCGCCGGCATCAAACCCATTGGGGCCGGATTTCAATTATGCCGAGGAGTTCAAGAAACTCGATTACTTTGGCCTGAAGAAGGACCTGTACGCGCTCATGACCGACTCGCAGGACTGGTGGCCGGCTGACTGGGGTCATTACGGCGGTCTGTTCATTCGCATGGCCTGGCACGCAGCGGGAACCTATCGCACTGCGGATGGCCGAGGCGGCGGCGGCACCGGCAATCAACGCTTCGCGCCGGTCAACAGTTGGCCGGACAACGCCAACCTCGACAAAGCACGCCGGCTGCTCTGGCCCATCAAAAAGAAATACGGCAACAAGATTTCTTGGGCTGACCTCATGATCCTTGCGGGCAACTGCGCTCTTGAGTCCATGGGTTTCAAAACCTTTGGTTTTGGCGGCGGGCGCGAGGACATCTGGCAGCCGGAGGAAGATATTTATTGGGGCAGCGAGGACAAATGGCTTGGCGACAAGCGTTATAGCGGCGACCGCGAACTGGAAAAACCCCTCGCGGCCGTTCAGATGGGTTTGATTTATGTCAATCCCGAGGGGCCTAACGGCGTGCCGGACCCGGTGGCCTCAGGCCGGGATGTCCGCGAAACCTTCGCCCGCATGGCCATGAACGACGAGGAAACCGTCGCCCTCGTGGCGGGCGGGCACACCTTCGGCAAGGCCCATGGCGCAGGGGATCCTGCCCTGGTCGGACCGGAGCCGGAAGGAGCGCCCTTGGAAGAACAGGGGCTGGGCTGGATCAGCCGACATGGCACCGGAAAAGGCGCCGACACCATCACCAGCGGCATCGAGGGCGCATGGAAACCCAATCCGACGAAATGGGACATGGGTTACTTTGACATGCTGTTTGGTTACGAGTGGGAGTTGGTCAAGAGTCCCGCAGGCGCGTGGCAGTGGCAGGCCAAGAATGTCAAAGAGGAACACATGATTCCGGACGCCCACGATCCGACGAAGAAGCATCCTCCCATGATGACGACGGCCGACCTTTCGCTGCGGTTTGATCCGATCTACGAACCGATCGCACGCCGCTTTCATAAGGATCCGGAGGCGTTTGCCGACGCCTTCGCCCGCGCCTGGTTCAAACTCACACACCGCGATATGGGGCCGAAGTGCCGTTATCTTGGGCCGGAAGTGCCGGCAGAAGACCTCATCTGGCAGGATCCAGTCCCCCCTGTGGATCACCCGCTGGTGGATGACAAGGATATTGCCGACCTAAAGGCAAAAGTGCTGGCCTCGGGGCTCACCGTGTCGGAACTGGTCTCCACGGCTTGGGCATCTGCTTCGACATTCCGTGGTTCGGACAAGCGCGGGGGTGCCAACGGCGCGCGCATTCGCCTCGCCCCCCAGAAAGACTGGGAGGTCAACCAGCCTGCCCAACTGGCCAAAGTGTTGGGAGTGCTGGAGGGCATCCAGAAAGACTTTAACGCTGCCCAAAAGAATGGCAAAAAGGTCTCGCTTGCGGATCTCATCGTGCTGGCGGGTTGCGCGGGCGTAGAGGCGGCGGCCAAAGCGGCAGGCCACAACATCACGGTGCCTTTCACTCCCGGCCGCACTGATGCCTCTCAAGAGCAGACTGACGCCGAGTCGTTTGCCGTGCTTGAACCTCAAGCCGACGGCTTCAGAAATTACTTGAAGAAGCGGTTCAGCGTACCGGCTGAACATCTGCTGGTTGACAGGGCACAATTGCTCACCCTCAGCGCGCCCGAGATGACTGTCCTCATTGGCGGGCTGCGCGTGCTGGGTGCCAATGTCGGCCAGTCGCCTCACGGTGTGTTTACCAAACGGCCGGGTGTGCTCACGAACGACTTCTTCACAAACCTGATCGATATGAGCACGGTCTGGAAACCAACCTCGGAAGAGCGGGAAACCTTCGAGGGCCGGGACAGAAAAACGGGTGAACTTCGGTGGACGGCAACCCGCGTAGATTTGGTCTTTGGCTCCAACTCCCAGTTGCGTGCCATTGCCGAGGTTTACGCGCAGGACGACGCGGAAGAAAAATTCGTCCGCGATTTCGTGGCTGCGTGGAACAAGGTCATGAATCTCGATCGGTTTGACTTGGCGCGGTAGGTCGGCTGCATACGGCTCATCCGGTTCCGGGCGCCCGCGGGATATCCGAATTCCGCGGGCGCTTTTTACGCATGGGTCTTGAGGAAGCCGTGACGCGGTGGCGGTCTCTGCACGCTGCCAAATCTGGCGTCCCACCCGAGCCGTTCGAGGGTCATCGAGCAGCACCGTCGCGGGTTTCCTGACGAGAGGCCTTGCGGGGCGCGACAAAGATTAGGTCCTCGGCGGCAATGAGGCTCAAATTTAGGCAGCAGGGACCTCTTTGTGGGCGATTCCCGCTCAGCCACGCCTGCGCGGACATGTGGGAGTACGGTCTTTACATTTGACAAAAGCGCACGCGTGTCACCATCAAATGACGAGAGTCATCAGGAGCCGGCTGCTGACCTCTATTAGGAGGAGCCGGGCTGGCCTCTCAAAGGGGTAGGGGCTGCATGAGACGGTGCATTTTCATATTTTTCGCGATGCTCGGCCTCAGCGGTTCGTTGCGGGCTGGGGACTTGGTGATCGATCCTTGCGACGATCCACAGTACGAAGTTCGCACACCAACGGGGCACGCCAACACGGCGCGATTGGCCACCATGGCTGGCGCCTCCACCGGCGACTTGGCCCTTCAAGTGACCTATGAGTATCCGCCCACCGCCGCCTACACAGCCAGTACCAGAGTCGTTCGGTCGCTTGCGGCGCCCATAAGCCTCCGAGAGGCAGACCGTATTCTGGTGGACATCAGCGTGCCCGCGGCTCTACCAGCGCTCATGATGACCATTGATTTCATTGACGAAAAGGGCTGCCAAGCCCGGATTGTCAGCCACGATCTGTTTTCGAAGGAAACCAATGGTTGGACGACGCGGGCGTGGTCGGTGTCGAGGTTGGATAAGAGCCGGTGGGCAGGCGAGGGGCGTGCTGTCAACCTCGACCGCATCGTCAAGGTGGCGTATGTCGTTATGGCCCAAGAGGCGCTGCCTGCATCGGGCTCGTTCACCTTCACGCTAAACAACCTTCGCGCCCAGACGGGCGTCGCGCCGGGCGGAAGTAAGTCCCTAATCAATTTCCAGCGCTACGCCACGCCACAAGCACTCGCCAATGGCTGGCAACCGGTTACCCCGGGGACAGTCATATCGCTGACCGATGGCAGCCAACCCAGTACGAAGGCCATGCAGGTGGCAGGCACCGTGTCTCAGCCGGGCGACACTTTCCTTGCAGAAATGGCCTTTGATACGCCGATGGATCTGTCCACGGCGCGTTTTGTGCGGCTGGTCATGGCGGGAGAATCCTCGCTCGCGTCGGTGAACGGCATCGGTTTGGTGCGACTTGTCGATATGAACGGCAACTGCGCCGAAGGCATTGTTTGGGGATGGGCAACCGAACCGGAATGGTCATTCATGCACCTGCCGTTTTTGAGCGACGGCGTGGAGCGCTACACGGCCGAGCGGCCTGATGCCCTCGAATTTGGCGGAATGAGTTGCTGGCGCGAGGCCTACCAACCCGGACGCGCCACTCAGGCCAAAACCGACATGACGCGGATCGCCAAGTTGCAACTGGGCTTTCGGGCGACCGGCGGCAGCGGCTACCCGCTGAAAAACGCTGCAGTGCGATTTGAAGAGGTCATCGTTGGGATTGACTTCGCGGCGCCGACCATGCCGGCAACCAATCCCGTTGGTGCAACCGCCACAACCCGCCGGACGCCGGCACCGCCACCCGCGACACCAACGCCGCCCGTGCCCATCCCCACAACGGTCGCATGGGTTGAATCCGGACCGGGAGCACTCGAGAACGCTCTCAAAGCCGGGCGACCCGTTATCATTTACTTTTACGCAACAGAGACTCCCAAATGCGCCCAATTTGAAAGCGCATGTTTACTGACAAATGATTTTATCCGACGAACCGGAAACTTCGTCTGCCTGCGCGAAAATGTCGCCGAAAAGCGCAACCTTGCCGATCGTTTTGGCGTCTATCGGGTACCGCACCTGATCGTCCTCAGCCAAAAGGGCGCAGTCGTTAGTTCTTTCAGCAACGAGATCAACCCGCGGGATGTCTTGAACGCGATGGATGCCTTGACGCAGTAACCACCGGGGGTACGGGTCGCTTTATTGCGGTGGATGGGGCCGCAGTCGGGTTTGTTTTGCCTTTCCGGCGGCCGGTATTAGGCATATGAGCCCATGTCATGGTTGAAAAGGCTGATCCGGTTTGCGGCCGCATTCGCGGCGGCTGGGTTGCTGGGCGGCTGCGCCCGTCCCGGCGGCGACGACACTCGGGCATCTGCCACGGAAAAAGTGTTCAATGCCGTGATGGTGGCCGAGCCAAAGCGCCTTGATCCGGCTTTTTGTTACGACCTGTACGAAGGGATCGTCAGCGGTCTTATCCACGAGGGGCTGGTTTTCTTTGGGCGGGAGAACGAGATTCTGCCGGGTCTGGCCGAGCGATGGGAGATCAGTCCGGACGGGCGCTCGTACACCTTTGCCCTGCGCGAGGCTTTCTTTAGCGATGGTCGGCCGGTGACCTCCGCGGATGTCCGCTATTCATTCACGCGCATCTTGCGACCGGCTACGAACAGCGAACGCAAATGGCTTTTTGACTCGGTGGAGGGCGCGGACGAAGTCGCCTCGGGCACCGCTACCGACTTGCGCGGTCTCGAAACACCAGATCCACGAACAGTCATTATCCGCCTCAAGCGGCCCGATGCCGCATTCCTCACCAAACTGGCCATGCCCAACGCCGCGATCATCCCGGAAGATTCGGCCGGGCGAACCGCGCCCGACCGGGCATACGATACTGCGCCGGTAGGAGCCGGACCTTGGAGACTCGATAAATGGCTGCGCGATCGACGCCTCGAGTTCCGGCGAAACGAGCACCATTGGGGCGGGCGTTTCCCCCTCGACCGGCTGCTCATGCATATTCAGACCGACGACCGCGTGATGCAGCAAGGTTTCGAGGCGGGCAACCTTGACATCCACACGGTGAGTTTCACCGCGTGGCCCCAATGGAGCGCTGATCCCGCCCGCCGCGAGCGAATGATGCCCGTTCAGGAATTGAATACCTATTACATAGGCATTATGTGCTCCAAACCGCACCTCGCCGACCGCCGGGTGCGTCAAGCCATCGCCCATGCCATTGACGCCGACGGAATCTTTGAAAATCTTCAACGCGGTCGGGGCATTCGGGCGGCCGGCCCGGTCGTCCCGGGGGTACCCGGTTACCGGCAGCACCTCAGCCCGCGGCGTCAGGACATTGCGCGCGCCCGGGCGCTGTTGGCCGAGGCCGGGGCGCAAGGCCTCAACCTCGATTTTTGGTTCACGCAGGAAAACCTGACCGCCGAGATCGTGGCCGCTGCCCGCGCGGGACTGGAGGAGGCAGGCTTCAAGGTTAACCTTGTCCGACGCGACAACCCGTCGCTGCGCCAAGCGATTTACAATGGCGAACCAGACCTCTACTTTTGGTCTTGGTGGCTGGATTACCCGGACATTGAGAATGCGTTGGAACCGACATTTCACTCGCGCAATATCCCCTTCGGCGGAAACGGTGCGCGATACAGCAACCCGGAGGCCGACGCTTTGATGGACGCGGCACGCGCAGAATCAGACCCCGATCGCCGCATCGCCCTGTACCAGCAGGTTGAAGACATTGTCCGCGACGACTGCCCGTGGGTCTTCCTTTATCATCGCCGCTCCTATGTGATGGTGCAGCCGTGGGTCACCGGCTACAAGCCAGCCATTATGTACAATGCGGACCGCTTCACGGAGGTGGATGTGGATCTCGCAAAGAAAAGGCACTGACCCTCCCGTGACCGGCTATATCCTCCGCCGCCTACTGCAAGTTCTGCCCACTCTTGCCGGAGTGGCCGTGCTGACATTTGTGCTGATGCGCGTGCTGCCAGGTGATCCCACACTCATGTTTGGCCAAACCGTGAGCGAGGATGTGCGCGCACGGCTGCGCGCCGAGTGGCACTTGGATGATCCCCCTTTGCAGCAGTTCTGGCACTATGTCAAAGGAGTGCCCTTCCTTGACCTTGGGGTCTCGATGAAACTCGGGGTGCCGGTGCGGGATCTGATCCTCGACTATTTCGTGCGCACGGCGCAATTGGCCGCTGCCGCGTTTGTGCTCGCCGTGACACTCGGGCTTTCAATAGGTATATTGGCGGCGCTCATGAAAGACACATGGGTGGACCGTGCGTGCATGTTCGTGGCGCTTCTCGGCATTTCCACGCCAGTGTTCGTTGTGGGCATTGGGGCTATTCTCATCGCCGTGGCGCTCGGTTGGCGCCACATCAGCGGGACCGGCCCCGGCGACGGCCTCGATCCGCGCTACCTCGTCTTGCCGGCCATGACACTCGGCTCGCGCAGCATCGCCTATTTGGCGCGCATGACACGCGCCAGCGTGCTGGAGGTCAGCACGGCCGATTACCTGCGCACGGCACGGGCCAAAGGGTTGCCCGAACACACCGTCGTCCTCAAGCACCTGCTTAAGAACGCCATGATCCCTATCATCACCGTCATCGGTCTCAGCCTTGCGGACTATCTCACAGGCGCCATTCTGACCGAAACCGTGTTCCAATGGCCCGGGCTCGGATTTCTCATCAAGAATGCCATCCTCTTCCGCGACCTGCCGGTGATCATGGGCACGGTGCTTTTCACGACCTTCATCTTCGTGACCATGAACTTTGTCGTGGATTTGCTCTACGCTTGGTTTGATCCGCGTATCCGGTTCGGCTGACCGGATTTGCGACGCACACGAAATGTTATTCGTAAAGCGTCCAATCCCCGACCCCTGCATTTGCGGCGATTCGGTAAATTTGGTTGCCAAATAACGAATTGACATACAGCGCGCCGTCGGGACCGGTGCGGATGTCACTGATGGAGATGAATCCCTGCCCGAAGAGAATTTGCGAGTTGGAGTCGCCCGTATCCAGCACGAGATCGGCAAGAGCGCCCGTCAGGACAAAACCATTGCGGGCGGGGTTGAGCGGAAACCGGTAGATCCGGCCATTGTTCCCATCGCCCACAAAACAGTTGTGCAGGTACTGCACTCCCATGCCTGTTCCTCTCGCAAAGTGGATAGCCGTCACAGCCACCGGCGAGAACCAGGAAAACTCGGGGTCGCTGTAGGTGCCGACGCCGCTGAAGGTGTGAAAGCCGGGCGCCGTATAAAACTGGCCGCGCGAAAGCGGGCCCATGTTGCGCCGCCAGCCGCTGTTGAAAGCGGGCAGCACGAGGTTCACCTCGTCATATTCGCCGGGGCCGTTCTCCGTTTGCCACAGATGACCCGTCACAGGGTCGAAATCGAGGCCGAAACTGTTGCGGATTCCGTAAGCATAGAGCCGCTGGAGCGAGGCATTGCTGCCGGCAACCGCAAAGAACGGGCCGGCCTCGGCTCCCGTCGGAGTCGAGCCGTCCGGGTTCACCCGCAAGATGGACGCCGTATCGGCCGGAGCCGGGCCTGAAGCGAAATTCTCCAACTGACTTGTGCGGTTCAGATCTCCAATGACGATATGCAACTTCTGCTCCGCCGTGGAACTTGTTGGCGGACCGAACCGCAGGATGCCACCATTATGATTGTCACCGGGAGTGGACGGAAGAATGAGGATGGTCGTCTGACTGGTGAGCGTCGAACCATTCCAAGTGTACCGGTTCACCCGGTGGTCAATATCCGGGCCGCCATCCATGGTGGCGCGAGTATAGTACACATAGACAAACTGATTACTGGAAAAATTGGGATCCAACTCGATGTTGAGCAGGCCTTGTTCGTTGGCGGTCGCCACGGGCAGATCCAAGGCGACGGTAGGCGACACAACCCCATTGGTGACCCGCCGCACCTGGCCGGTATGCTGGGAACAAACAAGCAGATCATTCGGCCCAATGAAGGTGAAGGCCACAGGCCGTGTGATCGGACCGCCCGAGGTGATGACCGGTGAGACTGTGAGCGCCGGATCCACGACCGTTTGAGCCAGCGTCTGATGACACAGGCTGACCAAGGTCAAAACGGGTAAAAACCAGAAATGTCGAATCATCGGAGTATCTCTTTGTGAACACGGGGCATTGCACAAGGCCTGCGGGCACACCGGCCACCGGATGCCCGGCGCCGGAGTGCCCTCAAACCGTGGGCGAAAAGTTGTACCGCAACAGTTCTGTTTTATGCCGGGTCCGGACGGCTCCGGATCTGGGGTCCGCTCCGGATTCCTATTGAGCGTGCCGAACGCCTCCCCCACTTTTCGCCCATCATGAGCGTTCAGAAATCCCTCGACCGAAAACTGGCAGAAATCAGGGCCAATCCCTCGGGCTCCAAAGCCTTCATTATCGCGGATGCCAAAGACGCCGACATGGCTTACGGTCTGGCCGCGCCGGGACAATCACCCGAGTATCACGGGCAGGAGGGGCGCTTCCGGACTTTGGAAGAGTATCGGCAATTGATGCGGGATGTGGTGCGTCAGGGACTGGTGGACATCATGCTGATGAGTGCCAGTTCCAACGAGGTGCTCACAATTCGCGAGCGACTGTTCGACAATTCCCACATTACGCCGGCCGCGCGCGCCAATGACACTTCAGATATTTTTGTGGTGCGCGGCGGAGCCTATACCTCGCACCCGAGCATTCCGTTTCGGACCGCGACGATTGACCAGATCCAGTGCGGCAAGGCGGAGTGCGAGGTGGCAGAGCGAGCCCTCGGTGCAGATTTGGGGCTTTATTCGCTGACCTTTAATAACGACCCGCCGCGCGATGTGGCGATGCTCGAGCGCTATCGGGAATTCCGCCTCGAAGCCGAGCGCAAGGGGTTTCGCCACTTTCTTGAAGTGTTCGACCCGAACGCCGCGGGTGCGGTGGACGCGGATAAGTTGGGCGACTTCATCAACGATCACATTGCGCGGACATTGGCGGGCGTACCGTCCGCCGGGCGGCCGATTTTCCTTAAAATTGCCTACCACGGCCCCCGCGCCATGGAGGCGCTGGCCCGTTACGCGCCGGATCTCGTCCCGGGTGTGCTCGGTGGCGCCTCCGGAACGACTTTCGATGCCTTCAATCTTTTGTACGAGGCCAAAAAGTACGGCGCGCGTGCAGCCCTGTTTGGCCGTAAAATCAACAATGCCGAGCACCAACTGGCCTTTATTGAATTCCTGCGGCTAATCGCCGACGACGAGGTGGGCCCGACGGAAGCCGTGAAAGCCTATCATGGGGTCCTGCAGAGACTGGGAATCAAACCGTACCGCCCCCTCGAGGAGGATTTGCAGGCCACCGTGCAGGCGACCAGTTACGGCGGTTCCAAGCCCAAGGCCACCATAGTGAAACCCGCGACAACGCCCGCGCCGGCTGTTGGCGCCCGACCCGATTTTGACCGCGAACTCACGACCGACGAAATCGCGGCGCTGAGCCCGCTCGAGAAGATTGATTACAACCTTCGCCGTCGCGACCGCATTTTCGGGCGGTGACCAGAAGCCCATTCTTAGGGACGATTTTCACGGTTGGAGCCCGCCGTACTGGGCAACCGTGCGAACGGTGCTTCTCAAGCGGATACCAGAAGTGACTCGCCGCCAAACGCTGGCCGCCCATGAAAAAGTGTTTTTGCCCCAAGGAATGATGATCCAACCTTTTGCGAGTGCTGGGGCGGGGCGCAAAGCGTTTGCATTGGAATCGAACCCTTTTCTCATGGCCTCGCGCCACAGCGCTTTCGCGGTGAGCAAGTTGGTGTCCCGGCCCGAAGCCGCTTGTTGTCAGGCGGCAGGGCGGCGGCCGTTTTCGCGGTACTGGAGTTCATACAGTTTTCTGTAAAGGCCGTCGCGCTGGAGCAACTCCGCGTGGGTGCCGCTCTCGTGCACGCGGCCGTGGTGCATGACGATGATGCGGTCGGCCCTCTGAATGGTGGACAGCCGGTGGGCAATCACGATCGCCGTGCGCCCCTGCAATAATTTTGACAAGGCGTCCTGGATGAGCGCTTCGGTTTCCGTGTCAATGCTTGCGGTGGCTTCGTCGAGAATGAGAATCTGCGGGTCATAAGCCAGAGCCCGCGCGAACGACAGCAACTGCTTCTGGCCGACGGATAGGGTCGCCCCGCGTTCGCGAACCTCAGCATCATAGCCTCCGGGCAGGGCTTCGATGAACGAAGCAGCGTTCACCAGCCGTGCGGCCTCGCGCACCTGACTGTCGGTGATGGCCGGATTCCCGAGCCGGATGTTGGAGGCCACTGTTCCCGTGAAAAGGAACGGATCCTGCTGCACGGTCGCAATGCTGCGGCGCAAATCGGCCGGGTCGAATTCCCGAATGTCGGTCCCGTCAATCAGGATCGCGCCGCGCTGGACATCGTAGAAACGCAACAAAAGGTTTGTCAGAGTGCTTTTGCCGCTGCCCGTGGCCCCTACGAGCGCCACTGTCTCACCCCGGCCTACACGGAAACTGACATCCCGAATGACCCACTGCGTGCCGTCGTAGGCGAACCAAACCCGATCGAAGACGATCTCGTTTTTCAACCCCGGGTAGGCGCGGGGGGTTCGCGGTGGTTGCACGGACAGGGGGGTATCAAGCAATTGAAAAATGCGCTCGCTGGCCGCCACGGCTGTCTGAAAAATATTAAACTTTTCCGTCAGATCCCGTATCGGTTGAAACAGTCGCTGCGTGTACTGGATGAAAAGAACGACCGTCCCCAGCGTGATGGTTCCGCTCATGGCCGAGATTCCGCCGCGCCAAACGATGAGCGCCACACCGAGAGCCGCGATGAGTTCCACGGCTGGCACGAACACTGCAAAAATTAAAACACCCCGGACATTGGCCTCGCGATAGTCGTCGTTGAGTTCGCGAAAGCGGGTCAGGTTGGACGCTTCCCGGTTGTATGCCTGGACGGTGCGCATGCCGCTGATGTTTTCCTGCAGGTATGTGTTCAACTTGGACAGGCGGGCGCGGGCATCGCTGTAGGCCTGCCGGGCATGCCGGCGATAAAGTTCGGCGACGGCGAGAAGCAGCGGGATCGTCAGAAACACGAGGAGCGCCAGCCACGGGTTGATCCACACCATGATCGCCGCGATGCCGAGGAGCAGGAACACATCGCCAGCCAGGGTCATGATACCCTGAGAGAACATCTCGTTGAGCGCTTGCACATCGCTTGTCAGCCGGGTGATGAGCCGCCCGACGGGGCTGCGGTCGTAAAATGCCACGGGTAAGCGCTGCAGATGGGCGAAGAGTTGAGCCCGCAGGTCGAACATGGCCCTCTGCCCCACGCTGGCGATCATGTAACTCTGGACATACTCGATCCCGAACATGGCCAGCACCGTGGCCATGTACAGGGCGCTCATGCGGGCAATGCCCGGCATGTCGCCCGCCGCGATGTAAACATCTATCGTGAGTTTCACGATGTACGGGCCGGCCAGTTGCAGCAGCGCCATGACCAGCGAGATGAGACTCGAGACGACGATCAACCCTTTGTATGGCGACACATACTTAAGAAGCCGTAACGCCAGGCGCCGGTCCGTCACCGACGCGCTGCGGGCGTCGTCTTCGGAGGAAAAATGAGAAGCGGCCATGTCTTTCTTTGTACCGTGCCCGCTACCCGCCCCGACTGCCTTTATGCACCGCGCCGGGCGGGCGGCGGTCCAAATCGCACCTTGAGCGCGCTCATCCGAGCATCGTAGCAGTCGCGCGTCATGAAAAAGACCATGCTCTTTGCGAGTGTCCTCACGGTGTTGGCTGCATCGGTTGTGCAGCCGGCTCCGGCTCCACCTCGCGCCACACCCGTGCGCCCTCGCCTCAGCGTTCCTGCTCCGCGCCGGCTGGCGCCTGCATCCCCCGAGACCACGAGTGTCATCGGCGGGCTTCCGCGCATTCAATTGGGGGAATTTCCCAATCCGGACACCTCGCGCCTTCCACGCGACTCGAACGGGCAGCCGCTGGTGGCCCGCGTCAATGGCCAAGGGGTGACCCTTGCCGCATTCCAACGCAAAGAGACGACTTTTGCCGCGCAGCAAGGCATGATAACACCGAACGAACGCAGGGGGCTACGGGCGGCTTTGGCAGCCCGCGTGCTCGATGAGGTCATTGACGACGAGTTGCTGCGCCAATTCGCGCGCTCCCAAGCCATACGCGTCACAGAAGACGCCATCACCGAGCGCCTTCGCGCCGAAAACGAGAGACTGCCCCCGGGTAGAAAAATCCAGGACGAGGCGAGTCGCCTCGGCCGCACGATGACCGACATCCGCGAGCAATTGCGAGATACCATCCTGAGGGAACTGTGCGAGGACCGGATGCTCTTTCTGGTGAAACCCGCCAGCGAACTGGAGGTGCAGCAGCGCCTGCAGTCAGGCATGTCCGTGACAACGGGAACCGAGGAAGTCCGTTTGTCGCGCATCCTCATTCGTCCGCCGCTCGATGTTCCCACTACCGCAGCGGCAGATGAAGCCGCCCGCAGGGCTGAGGCTGTTCTGGCTGAAATCCGAGCGGGACTGCCTTTTGACGAAGCCGCCAGACACTACTCCGACGACCCGCTCACCAGTTCGACGGGGGGAGATCTCGGTTATTTCGTGCCGGGTATGCTTCAGCCTGAATATCAGGCTGCGGTGGCGAAGATGCAAGTCGGCGAGATTTCCGGCGTCATTCGCACGCCGGTCGGCTGCCACATTCTGACTCTGACCGATCGTAGGGAGGGGGACATCCGGACGCGTCTGCGCCGCGAGCGCGCGCGGGCGGCATTGGCCGAAGAACTGGCGGCCATGCGCCGCCGCGCGAAGATCGAACGCTACATCGAGGTCATGGAGACCGGTGGAAAATGATCTGCGGGCAGCGAATTTGATTGCCACGCGGTGTAGTGGCTTTCAGACGGTTTGTCCGCGGTTAGTGACTCCCGCCGGGGATTTGCAAGACGCGATCAATCTGACATAGGAGAGGAGCGCCCATGGCCTCGACGAAGACGGCAGCCGCCGCCAACAACGCCCTGTTTCCGCAACTCGTTACGCCTTTGCCCGGACCTCGTGCCAAAGCCGTTGTCGAACGCGACGAAGCGATCATGTCGCCCTCCTACACCCGCGATTATCCGCTGGTCATCGAGCGCGGCGAGGGCTGCATGGTCTGGGATGCTGATGGCAACCGGTTCCTCGACCTTGCGGCCGGCATCGCAGTTTGCGCCACGGGTCACAGTCATCCGCATGTGGTGAAGGCCATCACGGAGCAGGCCTCGCGCTTCCTTCACATGAGCGGGACGGATTTCTACTACGAGGTGCAGGTGCGGCTCGCTGAGCGGCTCGCTGCTCATGCCCCAATCGCGGGCGCAAAGCGGGTTTTCTTCTCCAATTCGGGCGCTGAGGCTATCGAATGCGCCTTGAAACTTGCCCGGCATTACCGCGGGCCGCAGGTGCTGGCTTTCACCGGGTCCTTCCACGGCCGCACCATGGGGGCACTATCGCTCACCGCCAGCAAATCCATCCAGCGCAAGGGATTTGCCCCGTTTCTCGCCGGTATCGTCCACGCCAATTATGGTCAGAAGGTGGAGGATATCGAGAATTTCATCCTCAAGAAATATGTGGACGAGCGGGCATTCTCCGCAGTGTTCGTGGAGCCAATTCAAGGCGAAGGCGGGTACATCGTGCCGTGCAAGGAGTGGATGGCAGGAATCCGCGACCTTTGCAACCGCTGGGGTGCGCTCATGATCGTGGACGAAGTCCAGTCCGGCATGGGGCGAACCGGAAAAATGTTCGCCATCGAGCACTTTGGGGTTGAACCGGACATCATCTGCACGGCCAAGGGCATCGCCTCTGGCCTGCCACTGGGCGCCGTCATTGCGCGGGCCGAAATCATGAACTGGGGCCCCGGCCAGCATGCGTCCACCTTCGGCGGCAACCCCGTGGCCTGCGCCGCGGCCAATGCCACCCTGGATCTGCTGGAGGAGTCGCTCATGGACAATGCCCGGGTCGTGGGCGAGCACTTGATCGCGCGGCTCGAGGAGGTGTGCGACCACACGCCATGGCTCATTGGCGCACGGGGAAAAGGTCTCATGGTGGCTGTTGACGCCATTGACCGCAAGGGCAAGGGATCGCCGGCCATTCGCCAGAAAATTATTGACGCCATGTATCACCGCGGATTGCTCGTCCTGCCCTGCGGAGCCCACAGCATCCGGTTCTGCCCGCCGCTCTGTTTGACCAAGGAGCAAGCAGATTTCGCAGCCGACACCTTGGCGGAGATCTGCGCGACCTTGGAGGGATAGGCCTTTCGAGCGGCCCGGTCGCTACACCCTCAAGTTCGCGGCCACTCGCAGTAGTGCTCTGTGAGCCTGCCTCGGACAGGCTTGGGAGGCGACTCGCCTCGGATCAGCGGCGAGCCGCTTTACTGACGCCAATGAAGCGCTCGGCATTGTACATGAACTTTGGGGTGTAGCCAATCACATTGGGCTGTACGATGTGATAGGACCGGCGATGGAACAGGGGGATCCATGGCGCCAAACTGTTGATGCGGTCCTCAGCCTGCTGGAAAATCGCAAGCCTGCGAGCGGCCTCGCCCTCTTGCTCCGCCGTTTCGAGCAACCGGTCAGTCTCCGGATCGCTGAACCGAACCTGATTTCCCTGCCGCGGGATATTGCGCGAGTGGAAAGTCGGGACAAGAGCGTTTTCAATGTCCGGATAGTCAAGATGCCAAGATCCCAGAAAAAGATCTGGCACTCCGTCCCAAATGGACTGTCGCAGGGTAGCCAGATCCACGGGCACGGGGACGACGGTGAAACCTGCCTCTCGCAGATTGGATGCAGCGAAACGCACGATCTCGGCATTGAGCGCCTCATCGCGATAGAAAAACCTGAGTTCGCGCGACGCCGCATTGACGCCCGACTCGGCCAGTAATGCGCGGGCGCGTTCCAAATCGCGCAGCGGCGCCGGCAGATCGGCGCGATATCCGGCGATGCCCGGCGGCACCGGCCCGCGCGCAACTACGCCACGGCCTTTCTGAACATGCTCGAAGATGCCGCTGACATCCACCGACATTCGCGCGGCCCGACGAACGCGAGCATCGGAGAACGGCTCCTTGTGGCACATGAGTCCGATGAACTCTGTGCGCGGTTCCTGAAGCGGCATCATGCGCTCCCGCCGTTGCGGATCCGCGCTCCATGATGACCAGACCTGAAACCCGACCTGATAGAGGTCGAGATTGCCGACCTCGAACTGTCGCAGGCGCACGCTGTCCTCGGCTTGAACCAAGCAGTTGATTCGTTCGAAAAATGGCGGCGTGCCCGCGTAGTGCTGGTTGCGGCGGAACTCGAGTCGCTGGTCACGGAGCCAACGATCCAGCACCCACGGGCCACTGCCAATTGGACGCTCGGTGAAGACAGGGTCTGGCTTGCCCGTACCGGCGGAACCGTCCGGAATGATGGCGGCCGTCGGCATCGCCAGCAAGGTCAGGAAAACCGGATACGCTGCACGCAACCGTAGGACTACGGTGTGAGCATCTGGCGTTTCCAGTCCCCGCAGGTCAGGCGCCGTTCCCGAAATGACTTCGTCAGCCCCCTCGATCCGGTCGAGGACCCAGCGACGATCGCTGCCCGTCTCGGGCCGTAAAACCCGAGTGAACGAGTAACGCACATCGGTTGAGGTGACGGGCCGCCCGTCGCTGAACCGTGCGTCGCGCCGGAGATGGAAGGTGTAGACGCGGCCGTCTGGCGAGATCTCCCAGCGCTCCGCTAGACCGGGCTCGACTTCGGCACCGGTCCCGAAAACGACGAGCCCCTCAAAGACCAGTCCGCTCACCACCCCTTCATGGTAGTCCTTGACAAACGCAGGGTCCAGCCGGCGCGGTTCGTCGCTAAGCGAGAAATTGAAAACCTTGTCACCGGCGGCAGAAGGCGTAGCGCGTCCGCAACCGCCTACGAGGAACCCCACCGCAACGGCTGCGACGGCCAGACCGATCAGGCAGTTTCGGCTCATGGCCGTCGAGTTCGTGGCGCCGGCTTCCGGGCAACCACTGGCGTCAGCCCTGGCACTTGGGCGAGAAACCGCCCGGTGGCCGATTCCGGCACCGCGGCAACCTCCTCAGGGGTACCGGTGGCGACGATCCTTCCGCCGGCGTCGCCTCCCTCGGGGCCAAGATCAATCACATAGTCGGCGCACTTGATGACATCGAGGTTGTGCTCAATGACGATCACCGTGTTGCCCTGAGCGACGAGTGCCTGCAGGACAGCCAGCAACTTGCGCACATCGTCGAAATGTAATCCCGTGGTCGGCTCGTCCAAAATATACACGGTCTTACCGGTGCTGCGTCGGGAGAGTTCCTTGGCAAGTTTCACCCGCTGCGCCTCGCCCCCGCTCAGAGTGGTGGCACTCTGGCCAAGCGTAATGTAGCCAAGGCCGACATCGCGGAGGGTCGCCAATTTATGGTTGATCGCGGGCACGCTCGAGAAGAATCCGCACGCTTCCTCAACGGTCATGTCCAGCACATCAGCGATCGATTTGCCGCGGTAGAGCACTTCGAGCGTTTCCCGGTTGTAGCGGCGCCCGCCACAGAACTCGCATTCCACATAAACATCGGGCAAAAAATGCATCTCGACTTTGACGAGTCCGTCGCCGCGGCATTCCTCGCAGCGTCCGCCTTTGACATTGAAACTAAAGCGGCCGGGCTTGTAGCCGCGCAGGCGCGACTCGGGCAGTTGCGCAAACAAATCGCGGATGGGCGCGAACAGCCCCGTATAGGTCGCCGGGTTGGAACGCGGGGTGCGGCCAATCGGGCTTTGGTCCACATCCACCACTTTGTCAATGTGTTCCAAGCCCTCAATGCAACGGTGAGCGCCCGTTCGGTACATGGTCCCGTAAACGGTGTTGGATAGCGCCCGGAAGAGGATGTCATTGACCAGCGTGGACTTGCCGCTGCCGCTCACCCCCGTCACACACACCAGCAGACCCAGCGGAAAAACCACATCAATATTTTGCAGGTTGTGCTCCGCGGCACCGCGCACAACAAGACTGCGTTCGGGATCCGGACGGCGACGACAGGCGGGAATCTCGATGCGCTCGTCGCCACTGAGGTAGCGGGCGGTCAGCGATTGTGGCGCGTGAACCACTTCGCCCGGAGCCCCGGCAGCCACGAGGGCGCCGCCCAGCCGCCCCGCTCCCGGGCCAAGGTCCACCACATAGTCGGCCGCCCGGATGGTCGCCTCGTCATGCTCCACCACGATCACCGTGTTGCCCAAGTCTCTCAGGTTTTTCAGCGTGGCGATCAGCCGCTGGTTATCGCGCTGATGCAGACCGATGGACGGTTCGTCGAGCACATAGAGCACCCCTACGAGTTGTGATCCAATCTGCGTCGCAAGCCGCGTGCGCTGAGCCTCTCCTCCCGAGAGCGTGCCTGCAGCACGATCCAGCGTGAGATAATGGAGCCCGACATCATCGAGAAACTTCAGTCGTTCGGCAATTTCTTTGAGCACCAGCGCACCCACCTGACGCTCGCGCGGCGTCAGTTGGAGGGCGTCGAGAAATGCGCGCGCTTCGCGGATATTCATCTGACAAAACTCCGCGATATTTCGTCCCCCGAGACGAACTGCCAGCGCCGCCGGACGCAGGCGCTGACCCCGGCACGCCGGACACGGGCGCTCCCGCACAAACTGCTCCAGATCGAGGGCCTCGTCGTCACTCATCAGACGCCGCACGCGCGGGATCATGCCTTCCCAAGCGTCGCGAAGCGCATAGGCGTGACCGGATTTTGACTGGTATTCCACCGGGTAAGTCTCCGACCCGCTTCCCCACAAAAGGATTTCACGCACTTTTTGCGGCAAACGCTTGAATGGCGTATCGAGCGAAAAGCGGTGCTTGCGCGCCATAGACTCGAGGAGCAAACGCTCCCACTTGCCGTGGCCTCGGTCCGAGTCGCGATCCGACTCCGTGGCCCGCATCCATTGGAGAAGTGCACCGTCATTGATCGAGAGCGACGGGTCGGGCACCAGACGCGACTCGTCCACTTCGAGAAAAGTGCCGATCCCCTCGCACTTCGGGCAGGCACCCTGGGGCGAATTGAACGAAAAGAGACGATGGGTGAGTTCCTCGATGGAGACCCCACAGGAGGGACACGCATAATGCAGGCTGAAAAGCCGCGTTTCGGCAGTGTCCAAAAGTTCTATTTCCACCAGACCTTCGGCCCTGTCGAGTGCCAGTTGCAGCGATTCAGTCAGCCGCCCGCGGTTTCCCGGCCCAACCACCAGCCGGTCCACGACAATCGAGATGTCATGTTTAAGGTTTTTCCTGAGTTTAGGAGGGTCGTCGAGATCCACGATCCGCCCGTCCACGCGCGCCCGGGTGAAGCCATGACGCAGCGCATCCTCAAACACTTCGCGGTACTCGCCCTTTCGGCCGCGGACAACCGGCGCAAGCAGGAGGAACCGCGTGCCAGCCGGCCAGGACTCAATGGTCTCAGCGATGCGGTCGACCGTCTGCTTCTCCACGGGCAAACCGCACTCGGGACAATGCGGCCGCCCTACGCTGGCGTAAAGTATGCGCAGATAGTCATAAATTTCCGTGACGGTTCCAACCGTCGAGCGAGGATTCCGGCTGACGGTTTTTTGCTCGATGGAAATGGCCGGCGAGAGGCCCTCGATATGCTCCACCCGGGGCTTGTGCATCTTGTCGAGAAACTGCCGCGCATAAGCCGAAAGAGACTCGACATAACGCCGCTGCCCCTCTGCGTAAATGGTGTCAAAAGCCAGCGAACTCTTGCCGCTGCCGCTGAGGCCCGTGATGACACATAAACTATTGCGCGGGATGGAAACATCAAACCCTTTGAGGTTGTGTTCTCCTGCTCCGCGAACAAGGATGGCATCAGGGCCGGTCATAACGGTGGCGCTTTACCGTACAGGCGGTGCACTGTTTTGCTTTGCATCGCCCTCAGTCATCTTTGCAATGGACGCCTATGGCACTCACTCCCGAAACGCGCAAACTCCTTCAGCAGGCTCTCAAGATCCGCCATTCGGAAGTCCCGCTGCACCGCGTGCTCGATATCCTCGCCACGCCAGACGGTGACATCAGCGAAGCCGTCAACCGTTTCCGCGACATCAAGGATCCGGACCTGCGGCGCGCCTTTCACCATTGTGCACTTCTGCTGCGTGCTCTCGAGGCCGAGGCCGGACTGCGACCCGCGTGGGAAGGCGACGGGGCCACGAGGCAAATCTCCCGCGACGCTGCGCAGGAGGCCAAACCCGCCTCGCCGTCAAAACAGAGCGCGAAAAAATCCCCTCGCTTCCGCCCCGAAGATCTTCAGCCGTTCGAGGACGAAACGATGCGAGGCGCTGTTCCGATAGCCAAGATTTATGTGGATGGGGCGAGCAGAGGAAACCCCGGTCCGGCTGGGATTGGTGTGGTGGCGTTCACCATGGACGGACGGAAAATCGCCCAGATCTCCCGCCACATCGGAACCACGACGAACAACATGGCTGAGTACACGGCCCTCATCGAGGCCCTCCTCCTCGCCCAACGCATGGGCATTCAACAGGTTTACATCCTGAGCGATAGCGAATTGATGGTGCGGCAGATGACCGGCGCATACAAAATCAAGAGTGCGGACCTGTTTGAAAAGGCCAAACAGGCACAGGCTCTTGCCCGCACCTTCGAGAAGTTCCGAATTGATTATATCGGTCGCGAGCACAACGCCTTGGCCGATGCGCTGTCCACTGCGCCGCTGAAAACGATAAAATCCGCCCCGGATTCCGGGCAGGAATCCACCGGCGACCTCCTGCCGCCGCTGGACGACAACCCTGATGAGGGATCCAGCCTCTGACCCGCCGGCCTCCGTTGAGAAAGTGTTGACCGACTCCGATTGGCCCTCCGAGATCCGGCGTTGGTCAAACGACCAAACTGCCTAACCCGACAAGGAAACCCATGAGTTACACGAAGTACGGCCGCTTCTCCGAGGACCGCCGCGAGTTCATTATCCACCGTCCCGACACCCCTGCGCCGTGGATTAATTTCTTGTCCAACGGACGCTATACCCGCCTGATTTCCAACACCGGCGGCGGATACAGTTACTGGACCACCCCGCGCCTGCACCGGATCACACGCCACCGTTACAACTGCCTGCCACCGGATCGCCCCGGACATTACCTTTACATACGAGACCGAAAAACCGGCGACTACTGGAGCCCTTCCTGGCAGCCCTGCGCCGTGCCGCTCGACTCCTACGAATGCCGCCACGGCCTCAATTACACGCGCATTACCGGCGCCCGTAACGGCATCGAGGTCTCCGTGCTGTCGTTCGTCCCCGACGACGCGGATTGCGAAATCTGGCGGGTCACCGTACGCAACACCAGCCGCGCCCGCAAAACTCTGGATCTTTTCGCTTACGCCGAACTCTGCATCGGCAACGCTCTCAACGACCTCGTGAATCAGCCCAACGACCAGCACTTCAACGAGGTGACCTTCGACGCCCGTCAGGAAATCCTCCACGCGACGAAGCGCTACTGGAACACTTTTGGCAGCGCGACTGTGGAGCAAAGCAATGTTACCTATGACCGCCACATTGTGATGGCCGCCACGCTGCCAATCCAAGGTTTTGACGGAAGCAAGAATCTGTTTATCGGCCGGTGGCGAAGCGAACAGAACCCGGAGGCCGTCGAGCGCGGGGCCTGCGGCAACACGGAAATCACGGCTGGCGATGCCTGCTCAGCCCTGCAGATGGCGCTCGACCTGGCATCAGGCGAAACCAAGGATTTTGTGGTCGTGCTCGGCATCGTACCCAAAGCGGGTGCCCGCGGACACGCCTCGCGCATGATGCGCAAGTACCGCAGCGTGCGCGCGGCTGACGCGGCCTTTAAGGCCCTTCTCGCCGACTGGCGCGACTACACCGATTGCGTTCAGGTCGAGACGCCCGACGAAGACATGAATACCATGGTCAATGTTTGGAACCAGTGGCAGACGGCCTGTACCTTCCGCTTTTCCCGCGATGCCGGGTACTACCATGGCGGTCTGCTGTTCGGCCGTGGTTTCCGGGATTCGTGCCAGGACACTTTCGGCCCGCTGATGACGCGTCCGGAATGGGTGCGCCAACGCCTGACCGAGATGAGCACCTACCAGTTCCGCAACGGACGCGTTGTCCACTGCTACTACCCGGAGCGCAATGCCTACACGGAGACAGGCCACAGCGATACGCCCCTGTGGCTGCCGATCGCAGTGGCCATGTATGTCAAAGAAACGGGCGACTTCGGCTTCCTCAAGCAGGTCACCCCCTACCGCGACAGCGGCAAGGACACCATCCTTCGCCATATTTACGGTTGCCTCGATTATACGCTCTCCAATCTGACCGAGCGGGACCTCCCGAAGTTTGGCCCGGGGGACTGGAACGATACGCTGGACTACATGGGCCGCAAAGGTCGCGGCGAAAGCGTGTGGAATGCACTGTGCCTGTGTTACGCCATGCGTGAAACGACGGAACTGGCGCGGCGCATCGGAGACCGGGCCGCCGTCAAGCGATACGAGGCTGCGTACAAGCGCGTGGCCGACGCAGTTAACCGCCTGTGTTGGGATGGCGGTTGGTACATCGTGGGCACTAACGACCTGCGCCAGGTTGTCGGATCCCGGCGTAACCGCGAGTGCAAGATTTATCTTAACACTCAGACATGGGCTGTCATGAGCGGCGTGGCGCCGCATGACCGCGCGGTGACAGCCATGCAGAATGCAAAAAAATATCTGGACACACCCAAGGGGCCGAAACTGCTCGATCCGGCGTTTCGCACGATTGACCCCAATATCGGACTCGCAACGCGGTGCGTGCCGGGCAAGAAAGAGAACGCCGCCGTGTTCAACCACCCGGTCAGTTGGGCCGTCTTGGCAGAGGCCATGCTCGGCCATGGCAACCAAGCCTATGACTACTATCGCAAAGCGCTGCCGATGAATCCGGTGGTGGACATAGACCGGTACGAGATGGAGCCTTATGTCTACTCCGAATATGTCACCAGCCCGGATCACCCGACCTTCGGGCAGGCCAGCCACGCATGGCTGACAGGTTCCTCGACTTGGATGCTGCGCGACTGCACCGACTGGATTTTAGGTGTCCGACCGGACTATGACGGACTCATCATTGATCCTTGTATCCCCTCGGCTTGGAAACAGTTCCGTGTAAAACGCCGATTCCGCGGTCGTTTGTTCGATATCACCGTGCGCAACCCTGACGGCGTGCAGAAAGGCGTAAAGGAATTGTGCGTGGAGGGTAAAGTCATTGCGGGGAATCTGATCCGGGTTCCCGCCGCATCGCCCGCAGCGGCCAAGCACCGCAGCAAATGGCCGGTCGTCAAAGTCGAGGTCCTGATGGGCTAAGCCCCCGGCCTTCCTCCGGTTGAGGGGTTCCTTTGCATAAAGCATCGTGGCGCATGGTAAATGATTCGGAATCAAATTATCTGGAAACGAAGCAATGGCGAGGAAGACCGATCTTTCCATCAGCCAGTGGCCCATGCCGCGCCATGTTCCCGACCGCGCGGCTTTGGAGCGGATGGCCGTTCGTTTCCCGCAACTCGAAATCGAGACCGCCGAAACCTATCTGGCGCTCCTTACGGCCTCCACAGAACTCCATCGGGCACTGTCAAAGCATTACGCGGCTCACGGTCTCCCCTCGGGCCGCTTTGTCGTGATGGTCTCGCTCCTGAATGCCCCCAACCAAACGGCCACCCCGTCGGAACTGGCTGATCAACTGGGCGTCACGCGCAGCACCATGACGGGTCTACTCGACAGTTTGGAACGCGAGGGGCTGCTTGAACGGTTGCCCGTGTCGCCCGACGACCGGCGGTGCCGTGCGGTGCGGCTGACACCGGCAGGTGTCCGCAAGATGGAGGCTGTTATGCCAGATCACTTGCAGCGCGTATCCGCCTTGATGAAACCGCTCAAACCCTCCGAGCGAAAGACACTTGCGAGACTTCTCGCCACCATCATGAAAGGGCTGGAGGCTCTGAACCATGCAAACGAATGACAATGCAGACGCAGCCAGCCTCCGAGCGACTACCGGCGCACCGGTGAAAGAAGCGGATTCATCAGCCGCTCAACCGCAGGACTCAAAAGCCGGCAAACGCCCGCCATCGGCTATTCTTATTCTGGCTGCGGTAGCGGCTCTCGTTGCCGTGGGAGTCTCCGTATGGTACTCGATGCGCGGTCGGGTCAGTACCGACGACGCATTCATTGAGGCAACGGTGGTTCAGGTATCGCCCCAGATCTCCGGCCGAATCGCGCAGGTTCCGGTTGCGGACAACCAGTTTGTGCGGGCAGGCGATCTGCTTGCAGCCCTTGATACGGCGGACCTCGAGATGGCCCTCAAAGCGGCGGAGGCGACCCGTGCGGCCGCTATTGCCCGGGTCGGTCTGGCCCGGAGCGAGTTCGAGGCCGCTGAGGCGCGGCTGCGTGCTGCAGACGCGCAGGTGACCGCCGCAGCAGTCGCCACGCGCAATGCCCGGCTGGATCTCGAACGCTACCAGACCCTGAGTGATAGCGCCGCAATATCCGCCCAAACTGTAGACAATGCACGGCTGGCCCTCGAGCGGGCTCAAGCGCAGGAGGAATCCGCACGGCAGGCTCAGCACGCGGCAGAGGCGGAACTGGCGGCCGTACAAAGTCGCATTGCCGCCGCAGAGGCGGAAGTTCGCATCGAAGAGGTACGGGTCGAAAACGCCCGGCTTAACCTGAGTTATGCCCGGATCACGGCCCCATGCAATGGCCGTGTCACCCGGAAATCCGTAGAACCGGGCAATTATGTCCGCACAGGCCAGCCCCTCATGGCGCTGGTAGGAACCGAACCTTGGGTTGTCGCTAACTTCAAAGAAAGCCAACTCGCCGGCATCCGGCCGGGTCAAAAGGTGAAGATTCGGGTGGATGCCTATCCCGACCTGCGGCTCTCAGGGCGCGTGGATAGCATTCAGCGCGGCACCGGTGCTCGCTTCAGTTTGTTGCCTCCGGAGAATGCGACCGGCAATTATGTCAAAATCGTGCAACGGGTGCCGGTGAAGATCGTTTTCGATCCCCCGCCACAACCTCAGGTTGCGGCCGAGTTTCTCGCTCCCGGACTCAGCGTGGTGCCGACTGTGTTTCTGCGCTGAACGGGAAGTTTCGGCAGGATGACTGCATGGCAACGATCTCCCATCGCGACACGGACCAGGCGCCCATCGCCGTTATAGCCTCAGACGGGGGTGATCGCCATCCATGGATTGTTGCCATGGTGGTGGCCATCTCCACTTTCATGGAAGTTTTGGACACGACCATCGCGGTCGTATCCCTGCGCAGCATCGCCGGTTCGCTGGGTGCGGGCCTCGACGAAAGCACCTGGATTCTGACCAGTTATCTTGTGGCCAACGCCGTCGTCATGCCCGTCAGCGGGTGGCTGATGACCATCGCAGGTCGCAAGCGGTACTTCATGGTTTGCACGGGCCTTTTCACGCTCAGTTCGCTGCTTTGCGGCGCGGCGCCTTCTCTGTTTGCCCTGATCGCATTTCGCATTCTTCAGGGTGCCAGCGGCGGCGGGCTGCAGCCGAGCGCTCAAGCCATTCTGAGCGATGCCTTTCCGCCTCACAAACGCGGCCAAGCCTTTGCCCTGTACGGCGTGGCGGTTGTCGTGGCGCCGGCGGTCGGTCCAACGCTGGGCGGCTGGATCACCGACAACTTTTCCTGGCACTGGATTTTTCTCATCAATGTGCCCGTCGGCTTGTTGTCACTGGTGCTGACGCAGATTTTTGTTACCGATCCCCCCGCTCTGCAGGCGGAGCGCCACCGGCGCCTGCGCGGCGGCTTGAGGATTGATGGTGTGGGCCTCGCTCTCACCGTCATCGGGCTGGGAGCGCTCGAACTTTTCCTCGATGAGGGCGAGCGCAATGACTGGTTCTCGTCGCCATTCATCCTCGGTTGTGCCATCACCTCCGCCATAGCACTTGTTACACTGGTTTTCTGGGAATGGTTTCATCCCGAGCCGGTCGTCGAGATTCGTCTGATGCGCGATCGCAGTTTCGGTGCCGCTGCCGTGATGTTGTTTGCGATCGGGTTCATCCTGTATGGCAGCACTCAGTTGCTGCCGCAAATGTTGCAGACTTTGATGGGCTATACGGCAACATGGGCGGGACTGGCCATGACGCCGGGGGGACTGTCCACAATCGTTGCCATGCTTGTCGTCGGGTTCCTTCTGGGCAAAGCCGGTGCCCAACCGCGTAACCTGATTATTATTGGACTTCTGGCTCAGGCGACCGCTCTCTGGATCATGTCAGGCTTCAACGATCAGATCATGTACCACCACGCTGTGGCGGCGCGCATCCTTCAGGCGTCGTCGCTGGCTTTTCTGTTCGTGCCCATCAACACGGCCGCGTTCGTTAACATCCCGCGCACCAAAACCAACAATGCCTCGGCCCTGATCAATGTGTTGAGGAATATCGGCGGCAGCGTCGGCATTGCCGTCTCAACCAGCCTGCTGTCGCAGCGCTCACAGTTCCATCAACATCGGCTGGTGGAGCATTTGACACCGTACGATTTTTCTGTCCGCCAGTTCCTCGATCAGGCCGGTGCCGGTTTGTTCGGCCTTGCGACGGACACAGACATGCCTGCAGCCACGCAGTCGCTCGGGGTTCTCTACGGCCTCGTTCGCAAGCAGGCCACGATGATGGCTTATGTGGACATTTACTCACTGATGGCCGTCATCGTGTTGTCACTGATTCCGGCTGTTTTTCTGTTGCGCCGCAGTCATGTTGCCGCCAGTGCTGCGATGGCCCATTGAAGAACTGCGGGTTCGCTCGTCAGGTGCGCAGGGACTGAACCATGCTCCTGTGAAGGACGCATTGGCACAAGCGTCGAGGTGAACGAAACGGTGAAAACGATCCAGGAATTGTTTCCGCGCGGACTGATTGTGTCATGCCAAGCCCGGCCTCACGAGCCCATGCACGGCTCGGAGATCATGGCGCGCATGGCGCGCGCAGCCTACGAGGGCGGTGCCGTCGGAATCCGGGCTAATGGTCCCGAGGACATTGCCGCCATCAAGGCTGCCGTGCCCCTGCCGGTCATCGGCATTTACAAGTTAGATGTTCCCGGGTATCAAAGTTACATCACCCCCACCTTTGACAGCGCCCGCGAGGTCGCCGAGGCGGGGGCGGATATGATCGCTATCCATGCCACCGCCGAAACCCGCCCGCCCGGGCAGGAACTGGACCGTCTCATCGGACGCATTCATAACGAACTCGGCAAGCCGGTGATGGCCGATGTGTCCACCCTCGAGGAGGGATTGGTCGCGGCGCGGCTGGGTGCCGATGTCGTGAGTTCAACCCTTGCTGGCTATACCGCCTACAGCCGCAAGATGGAAGGGCCGGACTTTCTGCTGGTCGAGGAATTACTAAGCGCATTATCCGTGCCCGTCATCGCCGAGGGACGCATCCACACGCCCGACGACGCTGCACACGCCCTTGAATTGGGATGCTATGCCGTCGTGGTGGGGGGTGCCATCACCCGGCCGCAGGAGATCACCAAGCGCTTCACCCATCGCATCGCTCACGCGCTCAAATAGGCGGTCAGTATTGCCCGTACTCGAGTGCGGCATCAATGAAACGGACCATGTTGCGCTCCACGACCGGTGACAGCGGCGAGTTCATGGGCGCGGCGGTCGGCATGATAACATAGCCGCCGCCCTCTTTGGCCTCCTCCATACACCGTTTCACGGCGGCCGTTACATCGTCCTCCGTTCCCGTCTCGAAAAGTTTCAACTGCACATTGCCGAACAAACACATTCGCCCCGCCGTGCGGCGCTTTACCTCGGACAGTTCAATGTCGCCGTCCGGCGGGGCCTCGCACGGATCCAGCGCATCCGCCCCTGTCGCAAGGATCATGTCGAGAACCGGGCCGATCCGCCCGTGGCAGTGGATGCGTACGCGGCTGCCAAAAGCGTGGATCAGGCTCACCATTTCCGAAACCTGCGGCACGACGAACCGCTCAAAGAAGGACGGCGGGAGCATTGGCGGTGTGGCATATTCCGGACCG
>JAOAAY010000009.1:50330-112240 GCA_026418615.1 Candidatus Sumerlaeaceae bacterium
GGTCCACCGTACCCGCCTCGAGCATGCGGCGCAAATTTTCCATGTTCCGGCGATGCATCTCGGCGTGGATTTGAGAAAAATGCTCCGTCTCCGTTCGCGCCCAAATCGTGAACTCGCTGAACTCCATCAAATCCGCCGTCAGCAGCAAAGCGTCGGGTACTGTCGCCATGATAATGCCGTGCCGCCCGACCTCCTGCGCCATCCGCGCATGATCCGAGAAATCAAACGCAAGCGGCACATAGGGAATGGACAAGGCAAGGTCCACATCCTCCGGTGACTTGCACCAAGGCTCCGTATGCCAGACCGTGTGCACGCCTTGCGTCTCCCGTGTTGCACTCGTGAGCGTCCAGCCCTCATGGTGCAGCGTGCGGCGCCGGTACACGATGTCGCCGTCCCGCCAAGTTTCCTCTTCGATGGCGACCGGCGCCGCCGAGGCAAACACTGTCGCGTCGCAACGCGGATTCCACATGGCCACGCAATCCGTGCGCTCGCGGATGATGTCCATGAGGCGCGCATAGGATGGATCCTGGTTCTCCCAAGCCTGCGAGTTCCATCCGCACAACTCGTAGGTCGAAATGGGCACGCGGTCCGGCTGGCGTCTCTCCAAGGCTGTCAGCAGTCGTTCCCGGCAATCCATACCCGCACCAACCAGACGAACCACGGCCCTGTTTGCAAGCGCGACTCGCGCATTGCGTTTGCTGCAACGCCTGATGATGCTCGGCGCGTGACAACCCACGACGACCTTTTCGCACAACATGACGGAAGGCCCGCGGCGCCCGAGTCGCCTCTCGCCGACCGCATGCGGCCGCGAACGCTCGACGAGTTTGTAGGCCAGGAAGAACTCGTAGGCCCGGGATCACCACTGCGCCGTCTGATCGAGGAGGACAACCTCAGGTCCATGATTTTTTGGGGACCGCCCGGATGCGGCAAAACCACCCTCGCCCTGATCATCGCCCGGCGGACACAATCAGAGTTTGTTCCCCTTAGCGCCGTCACGGCCTCCATCAAAGAGGCCCGGACCATTATGGAGCAGGCGCGCCTGCTGCGCCAACGGCAAGCGCGCCGGACCATCCTTTTTGTGGATGAGATTCACCGCTTCAACAAGGCCCAACAGGACGCTTTTCTGCCATTTATCGAGGATGGGTCTATCGTGCTGATCGGGGCAACGACTGAGAACCCCTCCTTTTCGCTGATCGGCGCACTCATGTCGCGCTGCAAGGTGTTTGTCTTGCGGGGACTTCAGACGCACGACCTTATCCGAATTCTCCAAGTCGCGGTGGCGGATGGCGAGCGCGGGTTAGGCACTGAACACCTGGACATCCCTCATGATGTCTTGGCGCGCATAGCCGCGCTCGCGGATGGCGACGCCCGACGCGCACTCAATCTGCTCGAACTGGCCGCGGGCACGGCCGAGACCAACCCCGCCACCAGCCGACGGACCGTGACCATGGACAGTCTGCGGCAGGTGCTCCAACGACAGCAACTCATCTACGACAAGACCGGCGAGGAGCATTACAACCTCATCAGCGCATTGCACAAGGCCATGCGAGGCAGCGAACCGCAGGCGGCAGCCTACTGGGCACAGCGCATGATCTCGTCCGGCGAGGACCCGCTCTACCTGGCCCGCCGCATGATCCGGTTTGCCAGTGAAGACATTGGCAACGCCGACCCGCAAGCCCTCATGGTGGCCCTAGCGGCGCGCGAGGCCTATTCGGTGCTCGGATCTCCGGAGGGTGACCTTGCTCTTCTGCAATGCGCTATCTACCTCGCAACAGCCCCCAAGAGCAACGCCGTCTATGCGGCCGAGCAGCGCCTGAAGGCGGAGATCGAGCGCACCGGCTCGCTCCCCGTTCCGCCCCACATCCGCAACGCCCCCACCCAATTCATGAAATCCCTTGGATACGGCGCCGGTTATCAGTATGACCACGACGCCGCCGACGGCATTGCCGGTCAGGACTACCTGCCCGAGGGGCTTGAAACCAAAGTATTTTACGAGCCCCGCAACACCGGGTTTGAACGGGAGATCGCCCGCCGGATGGCTTGGTGGGAGGAACGCCGCCGGCGCAAAAAGGCCGACTGAGCCCTCAGCCGCTGTCAGCCTTTTTCGTCGGTTCCCTCGGACGCCGCTGAGGCGACATACTTGATCGTGTTGTGGCTCAGAAGAAACGCGCGCAATTTGTCGAACCGAACCTGTTCGACAAACTGGTCAAACTTGCGCTCCTTTTCGAGGGCCGCGCGAATGGCCAACGGCTTGCGCCCCTCCTCCGCGGCACGCTGCTCCAAAGCAGCCGCAATGTCCGCCTCCGTGGCCTCGATGTTCTCCTTGCGAGCAATGGCCTCCGCCAGGAGGAAGCCTTTCACACGCGTTCGGGCATCGGTCTGCAACTGCTCACGATACTCCTGCCGCGACTTGCCCTCTGCGCGGCGCGGGCGCTGCCCGGTGTAATACATGAACCGGTAGTCACTGCGCGCGATGTCCTCCGCCACATGGGCCAGCAGCGTTGGCGGAACCGGAAAATCGTGTGTCTCGGCCAGTTTCGTCATGAGCACATCAAACGCTTCCTCGCTGCTGAGTGCATCGGCGCGCTTCTTTTCCTCGGCCTCAACCGATGCCCGAAGGGCGGCCAGGTTTTCGTAGCCAAGATCTTTGGCAAACTCGTCGTTGAGATCCGGCACCCGGAGTTCTTTCACGGAGCGTATCGTCACTGTGAACGCTTTGACATCTTTTTGGTCCGGCTGGAGCGTGGTTCGGACTTCCACGGTATCGCCGGCCTTTTTGCCTTTCAACGCGTCAACCAACTTGTCCGGCAGCGAATGTTCTGGATGCTGGATGAAGCGGTCGCTCACCTGCTGTTCGGTACGCCCTTTTGCGTCCACAATTTTCATGTCAACAGCCAGCGCCAGCCCCGGCTCCCATGCCTTGTCCGCTTCGGCGTAGGTGGCGTTGTCGTGTAGCAGCCCCAGAAGACGGCTTTCGATCATGGCAGGCGTGATCGTATAACTTGGCACTTCGACGGTCAGCCCCGTATAATCCTTGGGCTCGACTACCGGCTTGATCTCGAGCCGGATGACGAGGCGGACAGGCTTGTCCGGTTCCACCGTCACCGGGTCCACAGCCGGCGCTCCGTAAACGGTCAGATTTCGCGCCTTCTCATATTCAGCAATGATCGGCGGCGCGATTTTGCTGACGAGGTCGTCTGCCGCCTCTTTCTGAAACCGCCGTTGAAGGAGTTTCATGGGTACCTTGCCCGGCCGAAAACCTTCCACAGCGGCCTCCCGGCGCCACTCTTTAAAGAGTTTTTCGAGTCTGGCGTCCCATGCCTCGCGCGGCACCTCGACCGTGATTTGCCGGATGGAGTCGGGCAGATCCGATTCTTCGACCACCGTGTGAGCGATCAGTTCTTCTTGCTGGCGTGCCTGCTCGACCGCCTCGTCGAGAACAGTGGTTGCCTCTGCGCTTGTACCCGGCGAATCGGCGCCGGGCGTGGACTGCTTGTCGTCCGTCACAGGTCTGTGTCTCCAAAGGAAAAAGTGGAATTTAGAAGCCGTAAAGCGCCCTCGTCACATTACACCACGCCACACAAAAGCAATCAGGCAAAGCGGAACCGATTTGGTCTGAAAATGACATGACAGTGACACAGACATGCAATCAACATGTCATGTGACCCTCAGCCGTCCTCTGGCTCTCATGCCGCGCGTCGTCCCATCATCCGTTACAAGAGAGGAGCATCATGTCACTGCGTTCCCGCACCGGTTTCACCCTGATCGAACTGCTGATCGTGGTTGCGATCATTGCCATTCTGGCTGCCATCGCGGTTCCCAACTTCCTCGAGGCGCAAACCCGCTCGAAAGTGGCCCGCGTCAAGAGCGACCTCCGCAGTCAAGCCACTGCGCTCGAGGCCTATGCTGTGGACTGGAACACGCTGACTCGTGACAGCGACTCGGACCTCGACCGCGAGGCTGCGATGGGCAGTTACCAATTCGAATGGAAGGCCAACGGTGCCGTTCAGTTGACGACTCCCATTGCGTACCTCAGCAGCCTGCTGACCGACCCCTTCTCTGCCGGTCAGCCGGCCACGGCTTCCTTTGGCGCAGCAGTCGGCTACCGTATTGGATCCGGCACATGGTCTTACGGCAGCACGCCCGGCAGTCCGCAGAGCGAAGCCCCTGCTGACTCACAAAATAGTTTTGCCGTCATGCAAGCGAACGGCAAAGCCATGGCGTGGGTCATGCTCAGCCCCGGCCCCACCGCCAAGCGTCAACGCATGGGATACAAGTGTTTTCCGTACAAGAGCACCCTTTCCAGCGAGGCCAACCCCTACATTGACTACGACCCCACAAACGGCACCGTCAGCGCCGGCGATATCTATCGCTTCGGCGGCTCGTTCACGAGCGGCACATGGGATCGCTGGGTGACCGGCCACGGCCCCGGCGGCCCGGCAGCCAACTAATCACGAACCTTTCCACCACTCCGAACACCCTGTAACGGCGCGGGGGATGCGGGCGACACACCGCTCCCCCGCGTTCTTTTTCACCCAGCCAGCCAGCCGCAAAGCACGCGCCAGACAAACACGGCATTGCCCACCAGGTAACGCCGCCACAGCCGCCGCGGCTCCAAAATCAGCCGGAACAGCCATTCCAGCCCTGCCCGACGCACCCAGCGCGGCGCACGGGCCCGGGCGCCACCAAAATACTCGAACATCGCGCCGACACACCAAATCACACGGGCATGGAACTCCGGCCGACGGCTCCACGCCCACTTCTCCTGCATCGGCACTCCAAGCCCTACCAGCAGCACATCCGGTCGCGCTGCGGCAACGGCAGCAGCCGCGGCAGACCCATTGTCGCTCCAGTACCCGCCCGCAGCGCCCACCACGCGCAGTCCCGGCGCTTGACGGGTCAGCGCCTCAGCAGCGCGCGCCGCGACCCCGTCTTGCGACCCGAGCAGGTAGATGCTCACTCCCGCACGCGCAAACCGTTGGCACAGGTCCACGATAAAATCCGCCGCATTCACGCGCTCCGGCACCGGACGCCTCAAGAGGGCCGAAGCCCAAACCACAGCCTGACCGTCGGCATAGACGGCGTCCGCGGCACGCAGGATGTCTGCGTATTCGGGGTCGCGCGCCGCCACATTCGAGCACCACGCGTTCAGATAAGTCACAAACACCGGGCGTTGCCCTTTCGTATCCGAGGCACGGTCCGTGATCCACATTTCGAATTCGTCCGTCGTCCACGGAACGATCGGGATGCCCAAAAAATCCACGGGTTCGCGCATGGCACGATTCGCGGACAAGGCCGGCTGCATTGTGAAGCGGGAATTACGGTCGTGCCACCACCCCCGTGCTTTTCGGGGTTGAACCGGCTTGGCGCCCGCAGCAAAGAAAAACCCACCATGCCGCAAAAACTCATAGATGGCGTGCGCACCAAGCGCCTCACGGTTCACTGTGATGAGCGCGGGCGCCTGATGGAAATGCTTCGCGCCGACGAGGACCTCTTCTCGAAATTCGGCCAAGTGTACATGACGACCGCCTATCCGGGGGTGGTCAAGGCTTGGCACTATCACCGGCTCCAGACGGACAATTTCGTCTGTGTTCGCGGAATGATGAAGGTGGTGCTTTACGATGCCCGGGAAGGGTCGCCCACGCGGGGAATCGTCAATGAGTTCTTTATCGGGGACCACAATCCGCTGCTCGTTCAGATCCCCGCGGGGGTTTACCACGGCTTCAAATGCATCTCGGAACATGAGGCCGTAGTCATCAACACAGTGACCGAACCCTACAATTATGACAATCCGGACGAGTACCGGATTGATCCCCACTCGCCCGAAATTCCATACGACTGGGCTCGCAAAGACGGGTGAGTCGCATCAGGGAGCGTGAAGACATGACGGAAGAACAAAGCAAACCCGGCAGCATCGAGCAGATCCGGGCGCGAATTGACGAGATTGACCGGGAACTGGTCCGCCTGCTCGACAAGCGGGCCGGGCTGGCGCGTGAGATTGGACGGGCCAAGTTAGTCGAGGGCCACCAGCGCTTCTTCGATCCGTCGCGTCAGAAGCAGGTGCTGGAGCGAGTCCTCGAGGCCAGTAGCGGCGAGTTTCCGCGCGAAGCCATCCGCAATGTCTTCGTCGAGATCATGTCCGGCTGTCTTGCCCGCGAACAGCCGCCCACCGTAGGCTATCTCGGACCGGAAGCCACCTTCACCCATCTCGCCTCGCTCAGCGAGTTCGGCAGCACAGCCATACACAAACCGTACGAGTCCATCCTGGACATTTTTGTGGATGTGGATCGCGAGCGCATTGATTACGGTGTGGTGCCGATCGAGAACTCCACGGGCGGTGTGATCCATACCACGCTCGACATGTTTCTCGATTTTGAGTTGAGCATTTGCAGCGAGGTCTTTCTCCACATCCATCACAACCTGATCTCGCGCAATCCGCTGGAAAACATCAAAACAGTATACAGCAAAGCCGAACCCTTCCAGCAGTGCCAGACTTGGCTGCGCGAGAACCTGCCCAAAGTGCAACTCATCGAGGTCAGCACCACGGCCAAGGGCGTGGAGATGGCAAAAGACCGCAACTATGCTGCCGCCATTGGCAGCGCGCTAGCCGCCCGCAAGTACAATGTCCCCATCGTCGCGGCCAACATTGAGGACATGAAGGACAACACCACCCGTTTCCTTGTGATCGGCAAACAACTGTCCAAGCCCACCGGCAAGGACAAGACCAGCATTATGGTCTCGATCCACGACCGTCCCGGCGCGCTGTTTGAATTGCTCAGGCCGTTTCACGACCGCGGAATCAACCTGACCAAGATCGAGAGCCGCCCCACGCGGCGCAAAGCCTGGGAACTGGTCTTCTTTATCGACATGGAGGGACACCGCAGCGATCCCGCCGTGGCGGAAGCCCTCGAGATCGTGCGCAGCCTTACCGGATCCATGAAAATCATGGGCAGTTACCCCCGCGATGTCAAGATCCGGGACGAGTCGGGAGACCTCGCCGCCATGGCCGGCGATGTTTGAGCGTCCACCTTTTTCAGACTTGTGAAGGTACGCCGTGACTTCGCCCGAACCGCGCGTTTGGCACCCGCTCTGGCTGGATTTGTGCGGTTTGCCGCGATTGGTTGCCGACAAGACGAAGGGGGCCGTCGCTTGGGCAGTTTTCCGAACGGTCGTCGAAATCGACTGCAGTCTGCACACCCTGCCGGGGACGGTTGAAATCACCCTCACAGACTTGGAGGACCGGGCCGGTCTGGCCCGGGGCAGTGCGCGCAAGGCCATCAGCGCTCTGCGCAAGCATCGTCTCCTCGCCTGTTTTCTGCCCGATGATGACGAAGAGCCGGCTCTGATCAAGGTGCAGATCCCACTGCCTGTGCCGGTTGAGCGCAGCGAGGTCATCCGCCGCCTCACCGAGGCTGGTTTTCCGCCGCCGGCTTCGCTGCGGTATCTCGATCCGCCAACAATCGAGGCGGAAGACTCCGACGACTCTCACGACCGGCTCTTGCAAGAGATCGTGGATTTGTACTTCAACACTGTAGGGTTGAAAATGAACGCGTTTGTACTCGACGAACTGCGCCTGATCCGCCATCGTTTCCCTATCGAGCCAATTCGACGAGCCTTCCGTCGTGCTCAGCAAAATGAAATCCGTTCGTTGCAGTGGGTCGTGAGGGAACTCGTCCGGGTTACGCGGAAAAATGACAAAAAAGGTCAAAACACCACCTGAGACATGTCCTCATTGTGAGGGCACGGGCTACATCATCGCGGACGACGGTGCCCGTCCCTGCCAGTGCTCGCGCGAGGCGGAACTCGAGCGCGCCTGCCGTCGTGCGCGCATTCCGCGAAAGTTTTTGGGCAAAACGCTCCAAGCGTTCAAAGCCACCACCACTGCGAAGCGTCAGATTGTCGCCTTGGCTGGAGACTATCTTCGTAACTTTCCCCGCCGCGAAAGTCAGCCGTCCGAGCGCGGACTGCTTCTCGTGGGACGGGAGGGCACCGGCAAGACGCACATTGCGGTCGCCATCCTGCGCGGAGTGATCGAAAAAGGATGTAGCGGCCTGTACTGGAATGTTCCCGAGTTGTTCCTCGAGTTGCGGCGCATCATCAATGGCGAGGGCGAATCCACTGAGGCCGACATCTTTGACGAGGCTCGCAAGGCCGATTTGCTCGTGCTGGACGATCTCGGCGCCGAAAAAACCTCGGAATATGTGCTCGACCGCCTTTATGTTTTAATCAACGGCCGATACGAAAATGATTTGGCTACGGTGATCACGACTAACCGCTCAATCGAGGAATTGCGCCAGCAACTGGGACCGCGCATCGTGTCACGGATATGCGAGATGTGTGTGCCCGTGGAGTTCCCTGAGGGGGATTACCGGCTGCAGAATCTGCGGTAGGTTGTCCGTTGATCTGTGCTGAATGTGGACATTTCGGCCGGTTGGACCGGGCTCATAGCCGCTTTAATCCATTGAAATCAACGATCTGGAAAAAGGCACCAGAGTTGCTGCCATCCTGTGGCGCTGCATTGACATTGCTGGTCAGCCTCGCCTTGATGGCTGAGCGTACACATTTTACCGGGAGCGACTCGACATGCGCTATCCTCTCGTGCTAACGGCCGCGATCTTCGCGGCGGCCTGTGCCTCATTCGTTGTAGCCCAAGAGCAGCCCAAACCGCCCATCCCCGCCGCTGCCAAGGCCGCTGAGGACGCCGGAAAACCGCCTGAATTGACGGAAGTCCGGGGGCGCCTGCTGTTCGCCGAGGACATCCCCACAACCGGCGGACTTGCCTATTTCGTCTTCCAGAACAGAATCATTGAGATTCCTCACACGAATCCCGAGCAAGCCGTGCGCGACAAAGCCGAGTATGTCGTCGAGGTGGATCAGGACGGCAGTTTCACTTTGGAAATGGCGCCCGGTAACTATGCCCTGTTTTTCGATCCGTCGGCCAAGGCCTCTCCGGACGCTCTCAAGGCCGGTCCCGATAGCATGGCTGTCGTCCAAAAGCGCGATCCGGAGCGCGTGAAGGCTCGAATCGCAGCCATCAAGGAAAATGCCCAAAAAGGTTTGCCCATAGCAGAAGGCATGCTCGGGACGACGATGTTCGTCGTCGAAAACCGGATCGTGCGGCCCCCGCTGACGGACTTCGGTCAGATGATCCTTCTTCAAGATAACAGTGTGACCGTTTTGGCCCTGAACGAAGCCGGAAATCCCATTGATTTCCCAGCGGTGTTGAAAATCCGCGGCAAAAACGGCGATGTTTATGAACCGCACAATCCCACGGCGAACACGCCAGGGCAGTATGTTTTCTACGATGTCTTCCCGCAGATGTACACGGTAGTTGCCCTGGCCACCCGCCCCAAACCGGGCGAGGGGGACGAGGCTACGACACCGACCATCAAGAACGCCCAATTCGTGTTCGAGAGCGGCCCCATGCTGCACGAGGTAACTGTCACGCCCGGCCGGAGCGGCGAGTAAGGCGGTCAGTCGGGATTAGCCGCGTCCCCCCAACGGGCCACGGGGCGGGCAGATGGCGCAGCAGGAGTGCACTGATTTCAGCGTGCGACGATTTCGGATGACGAGAATCGGACGGCGACGCTAAAAGATGGCGGTGGTGCCGTATTCTCTCTGCCTATTGGGTCGTTGCGCCCTGCGGGCCGCCGTGGGCGCTCTCGCGCTGATCGGGCTGTTCTTGGCCGAATCAACAGCCATCGCGCGTGCGAATGTGCTGCGCGAGGCTCCCGTCCCGTCGCCCGATAAGGCCCACGCCGCCAATGTGGAATGGGAAGATGTCGGGTTTCTTGGCGTGATTCGAATGGTTATTGGCGGCCGTGATGGGAAACCAGCGTTCCATGTGGAAGTGCCCGAGGTTAACCCACAGCCGGCCAGCCTGCAATGGTTGGACAATGACTGGGTGGCTTGCGCGTCGTTTTTAGGCCCGAAAGCCGGAGCCTTCTTCTATGTCCATGTTCCCTCACGCCGCGGCTACCTGATCGAGATTTTTGAGTCGTCGTCGGGAAACATGTGGCAGTTTGGGTTCGCTACCAATGACGACCTGAGCAGCGCCACGATCGCCACCTACTCTTCGGGGCGCGACAGCGTCTTTCCTATCGTCCTGCGCGACCCGCCAGAGACAGAAGCGGAATATTTCACCGTGCAGTTTGCCGCCCGGCTGCGCGCCGCCATTGAGCCGTACCTTGCGTTCCGGAGAAAGCACGGATTCCGCGAACTTGACCTGCTTTGCGAGCCGGCGGTGAAACCCGAGTGGGGTGCCGTGGTGGCCGTGGCCCTTGACGGCAAACCGGAACTCATCTGGTTTCCCGCGGGCGCAACCTCGACAGACGACTTGCTGGCCCGCGTCAAACGGCAGGCGATTCCTCGCGATCAGGCAGTGCTGTTAACGCCAGAGTCGGGCGCCGCGCCCGTCATCCGCGCGCAATGGCTGCCTAAGCAGGGCGAGTACAGGATTGAGGTCGAACCGCCGGCATCATCGCGTCGCAAACGCCTGGTACTTGAAGGACGCTTCGAAGGCGTGCAAGACCGACCCTATCTGTCGCGCAGGCTCGCAGAAAACCCGGAGGAAGCCACCGTTGATGCACCGGCGACCAAACCCCTTCGCGAACGCGACACTGAGGAATCGGGCGGCGAGGACCTCACCGACATCAAAATCGAAACGCCAAAGCCAAAGAAGTAACGGGCCGACCCCTACGGCTAACTCGCGGCTGGAAGCCTCATTCGCCCCGCCACCCGTGTAGCAGATTCCATTGACCGTGCCCCTCCCAGGTTGACGCTGCATGACATGAACACAACGCTAACACCCGTTCGAGCGGTCTCAGCCGGGTCGGTTACCTTTGGCGGAAACAATCCCATGGTGCTGATCGCCGGCCCTTGCGTCATTGAAAGCCGCGACCACACCCTGATGATTGCCGGGCGCATCGCTGCCATTGCCGAGGCCGCAGGCGTCCCCGTCGTTTTCAAGGCCAGTTTCGATAAGGCAAACCGGACATCTGCCAAATCGTACCGGGGTCCCGGACTCGACGAAGGGCTGGCCATTCTGGCCGAGGTCAAACGCGAGACGGGCCTGCCGGTGTTGACAGATATTCACACAGAGGCACAGGCACCCGTTGCCGCTCAAATAGTGGACATCCTGCAAATTCCGGCTTTCCTTTGTCGCCAGACGGATCTGATCCTGGCCGCAGCCACCACAGGGAAGCCGGTCAATGTCAAAAAGGGGCAGTTTCTCGCCCCATGGGACATGAAAAATGTTTGTGAGAAAATTGCAGGCGCCGGAAACCCTAATATCCTTCTCACGGAACGGGGCGCATCGTTTGGTTACAATAACCTTGTGAGCGACATGCGTTCACTCGTGGTTTTGCGCGAATTAGGGTATCCGGTGATCTTTGACGCCACGCATTCGGTGCAGTTGCCCGGCGGACAGGGGACCAGCAGCGGCGGTCAGCGCCAGTATATCTTCCCGCTGGCCCGCGCCGCTGCGGCTACAGGGATTGACGGACTGTTCGTGGAAACGCACGACGATCCTGACCGAGCCCTCAGCGACGGGCCGAATGCTTTGCCGCTGGACCTGCTGCCGCTTCTCCTCGAACAGGTGCGCCGCGCGGGCGAGGCTGTCCGCGGCTGACCCCGTAAAAACAACCGGTGCCCCGGGCATGACTGCCGCCCGCGGGCACCGGCACAGTCGGCAAAAGGATTTGCGTTACCGTCAGTTCTTGACCGCTCCGGCTTCTTCCTCGTCCTGCACGGGCGGCAACTTCATCAGATTTGGGTAATAGTTGCGCGAGGTCATGTCGAGTTCGCCGCGGTGGCGCGCCTCGCGCGACTCGACCGAGTCGTCAAAGAAATAATCCGGCAGATCCCAGTGGGCGTCGATCCGCGAGTACTTGTAATTCTCGGCTGTGGTCAGGACGGGCGCTTTCACGATATGCGGTGTAACAAAGACCATCAGATCGTTCTTTCGGTGGGACTTTGCGTCGTTCTTGTAGAACCAGCCGAGAACAGGAACCTGACCCAGCCAGGGGACCTGCGCCTTGAGTCTTGAGGACTCAATCTGGCGCAGACCACCAATGACAACGGTGTCCTCGTCCTTGACGATGACATTTGTCACGGCCGTACGGCGGTCAATGACCGGCACATTGGAACCCGTCGTCGGGTTGAAGAAGTCGGCACCCTTGATTTTCTGGTCTGGCTCCAGTTTCATCCGGATAAACCCATTATTGGTGATGTTGGGCAGAACGGCCAGTCTTACGCCAGCCTCCTCAAACTTCACCGTGGCAGCGGTCACATTCTGGCTCACTCCCTGCTGGGCTTCAATGTACGGGATTTTCCGGGTGATATCGATGAAGGCATATTCGTTGTTCAGCGTGATGACTCTCGGATTGGCAAGGGTGTTGATCACATTGCGGTTTTCCAAACCGTCCAGAGTCGCGGCCACATCAAATTCTTTTCCAAAAATCGAGATGACCGTACCGAAACTGAGCGACGGGGATCCCTGGCCAACGAGCAGACTTGACAACAGTTGGTCCACCGGCGCTGCCGGGATATTGACCGTTTCCTCCACTGTGACCGGCCGGCCCTCGTCATCAATCTCAATGCGGGTGCGCGTCTCCGTTCGGGCGGAGTTCCTCGAGAGCAGACCAGTGGCCTGACTGTTGCCGGAACTGTCGCGCCGCTCAACGACCGTCTTTGAGCCGAGTCGGCGCGCATTGTCCACAATCAGTTCCACCAGACGGGCCTCGATCAGGACCTGCTTCTGAGGCACATCAAGTTGGGCGACGATGTCGCGCAGAAGGGCGACATTCGTGGGCGTGTCCGTGATGATGAGCGTGTTCGACTCCTTGTGCGCCTTCACCTGACCTTGCTGCTGATTGCCGGAAAAGTTTTGCAAGGCCGTCAGCACGGTATCAGCCGTCACCCAGTTCAACTTGATGTAAATGGTGCGGGTTTCGACCTGACCGGGTTGGATCTGCTTGCGAGGCACGATGCGGAGCACATTTTCGCCCTCGCGCACCAAGGACAGATCCTGCGCGGCCAAAAGGCTCTGGAGGGCAACCCCCAGAGGCACATCGCGCAGATTCAGGGTTACGCGACCCGAGATGACGCCGGCAGGGACGACGAAGTTCAACTGGGCGCGCTCGGCCAGAAGCCGGATAACCTCGGCAATTTCCGTATCGGGCGGAGTGGAAATGTTTACCCGCTGATTGAAAACCTCGTCGCCCAAAACATCGCGCAGTTCCTCGCCCGCGCGGCGGGTGCGCTCCTCCGCGGACTGCTGTACCGTGGGCGGCACGAATGCCCGCATCGCCTGTTCAACGCCGGGCTCCCCGGCAGCCTTTTCCGTCTGCAAATACGGGTTATTGGAGGCCTCGCGAAGAGACGGCAGGATGTCGTCGCCGGGGAAGGGCGGCGGAGTGGTACTCGCGGGAGCCGGCGCAGGCTCCGGCGTGGACCCGGTGGCGGCCGCAGTCTCAGACTCCTCGGCTTCGGACTCGGCGGTGGCCTCGCTCTTCGGGGCAGCCTCAGCCGCACCCGTCGTCACGCTGACATCGTCAAGTTTCAGTCCGCCTCCGGTTCTGGAACCGGGAGCAGCCGCCATGACGGCGCCATCCATCGCCGAACCAGAGGCACTGTCTTCGGCAGCCGCCGGGTACGCACCGGCAAGCAACATCGCCGTGACCACAGCGAGCGAAAGCACAACCTCTTTGGTACGCATAAGCGACGTCCCTCTCTCCTTATTTAGAACCGCGCTGGGCCTGAACCGGGATTTGGAACTGCTTGGTCAGCCCGCGTTGTTCCACCTCAATCACGACCGAGGTATCCTCGATCTTCACAATCTTATGGTTAGCAAAGCCGCGGATCGTTTCGCCAGCGCGATAGGTGCGTCCGCTCACCATGGCTCGATTCTCTGCTGGGTTCAGCGTATCAACGACAACAGCAGTCACGCGAACTTGCGGGTCAAGTTGAATATCGGGAGCCTTGTCTTTGGCCACCGCCTTGGGCAGCACTTCCTGCGGCACGACTTTACGCTCGCTCGCCTCGATGGCCCGCAGTTTGGCAAGAATTTCGCGCGACTGTTTGGCCACATCCGCCTCGGGAAAATCCTGCACGATGGACTCAAAACGCTCCTTAGACTCGGCGATGCGTCCCTGAGCCAGCAAATCAACCGCCTCGTCATACCGCTCCTGAACCACGCGCAAATTGCGAATCCATGGGACGATCATGGGATCGGGCAAGGGCTTGCCCTCGTAAACGACCTGGTAAAGCACGGTCGGGTTTGCGGATAACAGTTGGCGCACCTCTTTTTCGTTAAACAACTCGGTCGGCGTTGTCTCATCCTTTTCCAACCCGCCGGCAAGTCGCTCCGCGGGAGGGCGGACCAGTCCCAAGGTTTTCATGATCTGGGCCGCTTTCTCAATGGTGACCTGATCGAACTGCGTGTCGCCCGACGGCGGGGATGCCGGAGCGGAGGCGGTGGTTTCCGGGGCGGGGGCAACCGCAGCGGGGGCAGTCGTGGGGGCAGACGACTCCGCCGGCGCGGCTTCCTCAGCCGGAACCTCAGACGGTGTCGTCTCTCCGCTCTCCTCCGAGGGCGCCACCATCCTGAGCGCGGCCTGCTCTGCCGTAGGTGCCGCCGGGGTCTGGGCATGGACGGCCGAGCCAGCCATCACCACACTGGCGAGGGCCAGTCTCAGCAGCATCCGCAGGGTCGGAGTCACGGGAGCCCTACCTCCTCAGGAACATAAATGTCGCGATGTCCACCGTGATGGGGTGGATACTCGGGCGTTTATCCGAATTATCAATGGTAAAGGATTTGACGCGCATGAAGCGGTTCGGGTTCTCTTCAATCAGGTTCAGGAACTGGCCGAAGTCATGGTAACGCCCGGAACAGGTGATGCTGTAGGGAATTTCCATATAAGCCGTGCGCTCTGCTGTAGGCTTTGGCTCAAGGGCGGTGTAATTGATTCGCGTGGATTGGAGAATCTGGACGAGTGCATTGTAGAACCCCGGCGCATCCGGCGAGTCGGGCAGTTTTTTGGATATTTGCATCAGAAGTTCCTGTTTGCGGCGCAACTCGTCCACATTGGCCAGCGCCTGATCAATCTCCTTGATGCGCGCCTCCATGGTTTTGATTTCTTTCTCAATTGTCGCGGTTTTCTGACCGGCATCTTTGATCCTGGGTCTCCACTGGCCGAAATCCAAAAAAGCGACAACTCCGGCGGCCGCCACGACCAGGATCGCGAGCGCTCTAAGAATATCCTTTTGCTTGGGGGTCAAGTTCTGAAACATTATTTTTTGCCTCCCTTCGCGTCAGCGCTCTGCGGGCGACTCGAGACTGGGGGCAGGAGCGTGGCGGGCGCCGTCGTGGTGCGGTCACGCTGCGGCTCCGCTTCACACGCAAAACCAAACCGCAACACCTCGACGCCGCCCACCTTCTCAATTTTCTGCGGCAATTGGCGGAATTCGGGTTTCATTCCATCCATGAAACGCACGACCTCGCCATTGTCGCGCTTCCATGTCATGGTGGTCAGCATATTGCTGAAACCGGTAACTTGGCTCAACCGCTCCGGGGAATTCTGCCCGTAGGCAATCGCCTCGATCGTCAGCGTCTGATTGATAATTGGGACCTTGATGGGTTTAGGTTCCTTATCCTCAGGCTTTTTGTTTTTTCGATTCTTCCACTCTTCGCGGCGCTTGATGGACTCGGGGGTTTCGATCTCGTTGATTTTCTCTGTCAGCGTGAGTTTCATGATATACACGGCGAGATCCATGCGCGCCCGCGCGATCATGTTGAGTTTCTCGGACCAGAAGATGCGATTGTGCGGGCTGAGGCCTTGGACGACCGCGTATTTCTCATCAACCTCCTCGCTCTCAGCCGCAAATTTCTCAAATTCGCGTTCCTTCTGCTGAAGGACTATCTTGAGTTTATCGCGCTTGTTCCCGGCGGCTTTGCGTTTTTGCTCAGCATCGCCGACTCGCATGTAAGCCATGTAGCCATACCAAGACACAGCCCCAAATAGAACCAGCAACAGCAGAAGCCCCACCGAGAAGCCCGGTGCTGGCGGCGGGGCGCTGGCAGCAGCACCACCCATCCGCGCTTTGCGGCTGGCGCCTTCGGTAGGCAGCAGGTTGATTCGGATCATCGTCTCGTAAACTCCCGCGTCTCAGTCAAAGGCTCGCAGACCCAATCCAATGCACACCCCTAATTGCTGCCGTACAGTGTCCAGTTTTTTTCGGGCTGCCTCGTTGCCCGCAAATCCAATGTTGCGCAACGGATCCACGATTTCCACAGGCAAACCCAACTCACGACTCAGATAATTGTCTATCCCGGCCATTCGCGACATCCCGCCGCCGATAGCCACGCGCTGGACAGGTTTGCCGTTGGGCTGGTTCTCGAAAAACTGGATGCTCCGTTTGATCTCATTGGTGAGATTGCCCAACGACTGCTTAATGACCGAGTCAGCCACCAGTTCCGGCGAATCCTCCGCCAAATCCTCTCCCGTGATCCTTTCGACCGTGCCCCGGATGGTGTCCAGCAACGAGGAACTGCCGATCGGCTCATCGCCATAGCCCGCCTCGGAAACGCGCGGTGCCCCTTGCTTGATTTTGAGTTCCTCAGCCCTCTGCCAAGTGCAATTGAGCCGCTGCTGGATGTTGGCAGTGATTGAGTCGCCGCCCACCGCAATGTCGCGGGAAAAACGCGAGACCCCGGCTACATAAATACTGATCCCCGTGATCTCCGCGCCCATGTTGAGCAGAGCAATGACCTCCGAGGCATTGGGCAGATAGTTCATCTCAAACGCGTTGAGGAACGCGAACGAGTCCACATCCACGATGACCGGCTGCAAGTCCGCTCCCTTGAGAAGGTCCACATGCTCGGCCACCAACTCCCTTTTGGCAGCCACCAGCAGCACATCAATCTTGGCGGACCCCCCGGCCTCGCTCCGCCCCAGGATCATCGAGTCGAGGTTAACTTCGTTGAGCGCAAACGGCACATAGTCCTCAGCCTCCCAACGGATAGCCCCCTTGAGTTCCGTTTCAGGCATCTCGGGCAGTTGAATGTAGCGGACGATAATTGATTCGCCGCTGATGGCCGAGATGGAAAATTTGGCATTGATGCCGCCATCAGCCAGGGCACGGCGAATCGCGTCCACCTTGGCCTCGCGACGGTTCCCGGCCTCACTGCGCTTGTCCATGCCGGCGTAAATCTCGGCTACCCCAAACTTCTCCAACTCAAGGGTACGCCCGGCCTTGCGTAGTTGGACCGCCTTAACCACGCTGGAACCGATGTCGAGACCGACGACCTTCTTAGGGTTCAGCGCCAATGATTATCCCTCTTTTCCCACCAGGCTCAGCGACGCAAAAACTACCACTGTTGAAACCCGCGACTCGGCCTCACAAAGGCAAACCGCAGGTTTGCTTATGCTTAGACGCTAAGTGTTGTCGGCGGAAGAGCCGGATGCTTGCAAGAAAAAATACTCATGCATCCGCCCGCACCGTTAAAAACCGGAATCATCGCCCCCCTGATTTGATTTGAACTGCGGCCCGCGCTGGGCGAAGTGCGGATTTAATCTGACCTCGGCCCAGCAAGGACATTGACTAAGGCAATGATGAGCACACAATCGCCTGCCCCCGAACTCGATTTTCAAATTCCCGCAGGTTTTCGTTGGGCCGGGGTCGCCGCCGCCATCAAGAAGCCGGGTAAGCGTGATATCGGGCTGATGGTTGCTGATCAACCTTGCCCTGTGGCGGGCGTCTTCACGCGCAATGCCTTTGCAGCCGCACCCGTATTACTCTGCCGTCGGATGCTGGCCGAGTCAGGCGGCTTGAGTCGCGGCGTCGTCGTGAATTCCGGTTGCGCCAACGCTGCAACCGGCCCTCAGGGCGAGGCCAACGCCCGCGCCATGGCTGTCGAGGCAGCCGAGTCCTCTAACCACCCGCTCCTGGTTTGCTCCACTGGCACAATCGGCGTGCAGTTACCCATGGACCGCATCCGCAAAGGTCTGGCTGAGGCTCGCGCCGGTTTGTCGCCGAGCCGTGAAGGTTTTCTCGACTTCGCCCATGCCATTCTGACGACCGATACGCGCGAGAAAATCGCATGGCAAACCGTCAACGCCGAAGGCCGGTCCGCCCGGATCCTCGGATGTGCCAAGGGCAGCGGCATGATGTTCCCGCGCATGGCGACCATGCTGTCGTTTGTTGCCACGGATGTCGAAATAGACCCGGCTTCCCTCGACGCTGTCTTTCGGCGCGCCATTGATCGCAGTCTGAACTGTTTGACGGTGGACGGCGACACGAGCACCAACGACACGGCCTTGATCTTCGCTTCCGGCGCATCGCGATTGCGTGTGGAGCCCGGGACGGCCGTGTTCGACGCCTTCGAGCAAGCGCTTCTTCGCGTGCTCCAGTCGTTGGCGCGGCAATTGGCCCGCGACGGCGAGGGCGCCACAAAATTAATAGAAATCGAGGTGGCCGGAGCCGCGGATTTTGAAACCGCACGCGCCATCGCTTTGCAAATTGCCAACTCCAACCTCGTCAAGACGGCCATCTACGGCCGCGACGCCAACTGGGGACGAATCTGTTCGGCAGCGGGCAACGCTCCCGTACCAGTGGACCCGGCGCAAGTAGTGGTGCGGCTGGGGAACCTGACTCTGTTCCGTTTGGGTGCCCCCTTGGACCTTGATGAACAGGCCGCGCTGGCCGTCCTCTCTCAGGAAGTCGTCCGTATCGAAGTGGAGGTTGGCAGCGGGGCCGGCCGCGCCACCGTGTGGACCTGCGACCTGACCGAGAAATACATCGAAATCAACGGCGCCTACCGGACCTGAACCCTATGGATCGCTCATCTGCTCGCCGGCGCGTGCTTGTCTTAACAACCGAGCCGCTTCCTCTGCCCGGCTGTGTGACCACAGGCGCAGGTTTGCGGGCTTGGGGCTTGGCCGAAGGGCTGCGCAGTCGCGGATTTGAGGTCATCATAGCGTCGCCTGCGTTGGAGGAGGGGGGCGCACACGCAGGGGCTGTACTGCCGCCGCATGTGCGGTCGTGCCCGCGCAGCGCCATCGGCGCATTGATTGCCGATGTCAGCCCGTCCGTAGTCGTCCTGCAGCATTGGGGTTTGGCGGCCGATGTGCCGGAACTGACCGTGCCGCTGGCCCTTGATCTGGCGGGGCCGCACCTGCTCGAGCGGATTTACTGGGGCGACTCGGACATTGATCGCAATGTGGCCGAAAAAATTGCGGCGCTCCGGCGCGCGGATTTCGTCACCTGTTCGGGCGAGTACCAGCGCCATTACTTCTATCCGTTCCTTGCCATGGCCGGCTTCGACTTGCGCCGTACGCCGGTACCAGTGATTCCTTTTTCCGTGCCGCCGGATGCTGCAGCATCCGCCACAGCAACGCGCGACCCGTTGGCGTTTGTGTACGGCGGAGCGTTCTTGGCATGGCAGGATCCATCCACGCCCATCCAGTGGTTGCTTGAGGAGTTGGAGCGCGCGGGGCGGGGCACGCTGCAATTCTTTGGCGGACCCCACCCGGTGGCCGATGCTTCGGGCGGGCGCTTTGCCGAACTCACCACAGCCTTGCGCAATCACCCCCGCGTCATCGTGAGGGGGCTGGTGGCTTTTGACGACCTGATTGCCGCTTATCGCAGAGCCAGTGTGGCGTTGGATCTCATGGCACGCAATCCGGAGCGCGAACTGGCGTTTACCACACGAACCATGATATACTTGTATTGCGGCCTGCCGGTGATTCACAACAACTATAGTGAAGTCGGGCGGCTCGTGCGCGAGCGCGGCTGCGGCTGGGCGCTTGACCCGGAGGACGAAGTTGGATTCCGAAGCGCCGTCCGTTCCATTCTCGATGCCTCGGCACCACTTGAGTCCCTTCGTCGGGCGGCATTGGCAACCGCCTCGGATTACAGTTGGGACAAGACCATCGGCCCGCTGGCTGATTTCTGTGCCAATCCGTGCCAGCGTGAGGGTCGCTTAGCCATTGCCTTGGCCGCCGAAGCCCGCCGGCGCGAGACGGAGGCACTCCGCGAGCAATGCGACGCTCTGCGATCCGAACTGCTCACCATCAAAGGACGCCTCGCCTACCGCTTGCTCCAGCATTTACCGGCAGCGGGAGCCCTGATGGCCCCATTTGCGTACCTTGCTGGATGGATTCTCGCCGCAGCGGTTTACTTGCGTCTCCGTCGCACCAACCGCTGATCTTCAAGACGGCGGCCGGGGTTGCGATTCGCGCTTGCGCTGTTCCGGACTCCGACAGACTTTGAGTCACGCGTGGAAGACAGCCACGGGTACGCGCGCCCGGCACTTCCCCGAGCGCGGAAAGGATTGGTTGAGTGAATTTCCGTCATGTCCTTGTTACCGGCGGCGCCGGTTTCATCGGGTCCCACACCGTGGATGCGTTGATTGAGCGCGGCTGCAAGGTGCGGGTATTCGATAACCTCGAACCGCAGGTCCATGGGGGCCGCGAGACGCCCCCGCCCTATCTGAATCCGGAGGCGGAATTCATTCGGGGCGATGTACGGGACCGCGCCGCCCTGAAACGCGCGCTCGAAGGCGTGGATGCCGTCATCCACGACGCCGCCATGGTAGGCGTGGGACAGAGCAATTATCAGGTGCTCCGCTACACGGAGGTAAATGTGACCGGCACGGCGACGCTGCTCGACCTGATCCTGACGGAAAAGACCAAGGTCGAACGCGTCCTTGTGGCCAGCAGCATGAGCATCTACGGCGAGGGCCAATACCGCCGTCCCAGCGACGGTGCCTTGGTTGCACCGCCCCCCCGTCCTGAAGCGCAAATGGCCGCGGGCGACTACGCCGTTCGCGATCCCCAAACCGGCGAGGCGCTCGAACCGGTGCCGACGCCGGAGACGAAACCGCTGCACTGCACAACCATTTACGCGCTCAACAAGAAGGATCAAGAGGAGTACACGCTGGTCACGGGCCGCCTGCATGGGTTGTCCACGGTAGCCCTTCGGTTCTTCAATGTGTACGGTCCCCGCCAGTCGCTGTCTAATCCTTATACGGGAGCGGCAGCCATTTTCATGTCGCGCATCAAAAACGGCAACCGCCCCCTTGTGTACGAGGACGGCGGCCAGAGTCGCGACTTCATCTCCGTACGCGATGTGGCGGACGCCAAACTGTTTGTTCTCAACTCGCCCGCTGCTGTGCACGATGTGTACAATGTTTGCTCCGGCGCGCCCACAGGCATCGCGGATCTCGCGCGCCTGCTGGCCCGCCTGGCTGGCCGGCCGGATCTTGAACCGGAAATCGTCGGAAAATATCGAGCGGGCGACATCCGCCACTGCTACGGAGACGGCTCGAAACTTGCAGCCTTGGGGTGGCGGCCGAAGACACCGCTTGATGAGGGGCTGCGCTGGCTGGCCGAGTGGTCTGAACGCGAGCAAGCCGTGGACCGCGTGGACGCCGCCCACCGGGAACTGGTCGAGCGGGGGCTCGTCCGGGGGTGAGCCGGGGCGCGGCTTTTCGTTGACCAACATTTGCCGCGGCCCAAGGTAGCCTCGTCCTAACCGGCCGGGCCTGTGCGCGACGGCTACCAGTGGAGGAAAACGACACATGCTCTGGATACGACAAGGACTAACGGCCTGCGTGGCGGCGACAGTCATTCTGCTGGCAACGCATGCCCGCGCGGAGGAGGCAGTCACGACCGGGACAGAAGCGGACTCCGCGATAACGACCGAGCCACAGGAGCCCGACCTCGTCCCTTGCGGCGAATTCCCCCGCGCCCCCCTGACGGACGAGGACTTGGCGCGCCTCGTCCCTGACAACTCGCCCGGCCGCGTCTATATCCGCTGGCGCACGGAGACCCAAGAGGATAACTACGGCTTCAACATTTACCGCGCCAAGTCCCCCGATGGCCCGTACGAGAAGGTTAACCGCTCCATCATCCCGGGTGAAGGCACGACGAACATTCCCAAGGATTATTGTTTCATTGATCAGGGGCTGCCTCGCGGCGAAAAGTTTTATTATTACATCGAATCCGTCTCGAATCAGGGCGTGGCCGAAGTGGTGGAAGGCACCAAAGGCACCGAGGTGAAAGTCAAGACCGTGGCTGAGGAGCGCGAATGGCTGAGACGCAAGGCGGCAGGGGGCGACACGCCGACAACCACCCCCGTACTGAAAGCCCCTGAACAAGGCGCGAAAGTCACGACCCCGACCGCGGCCGCGGGCCGCCCCCCCGCGCGACAGACCGCCGCGCCTGGGGTCCCGGCCGGACCGCCCGTCAACAGCGATCCAATCTACTAGGGGCGCCGGTCATGCCGACCACTCTCATTACGGGGGGTGCGGGCTTTATCGGTTCGCACCTGTGCGAGCGATTCCTGGCGGAGGGGCACCATGTCATCTGCATGGACAACCTGGTCACAGGAACCATCGAAAACATTGATCACATCCGCGATCCCCGCTTCCACTTTATCCATCACGATGTGTCGGAGTACATCTATGTGAAAGGCGCTGTGGACAACATCCTCCACTTCGCTTCGCCAGCAAGCCCGGTGGATTACCTGCGCATGCCTATCCAAACGCTCAAGGTGGGCTCCCTCGGCACACACAAAACCCTGGGGCTGGCCGTGGCCAAGAAGGCGCGATACCTGTTGGCCTCGACCAGCGAGGTGTACGGCGATCCCCATGTGCACCCGCAGCCGGAATCCTATTGGGGCAATGTCAACCCCATCGGCCCGCGCGGCGTGTACGACGAGGCCAAGCGCTTCGCCGAGGCCATGACCATGGCATACCACCGTTTTCACGGCGTGGATACGCGAATCGTGCGCATCTTCAACACCTACGGGCCGCGCATGAGGCTCGACGACGGCCGCGTGGTGCCCAGTTTCATCAGGTCGGTGCTCAACAATGAGCCGCTGACCGTGTTCGGAGACGGCTCTCAAACGCGCAGTTTCTGTTTTGTATCGGATCTGGTGGAGGGCATCTTCCGCCTTCTCCACGCCGACGAACACGAACCTGTCAACTTGGGCACAGAGTTTGAAGTGTCGGTGCTCGAATTCGCAAAGATCATCCGGCGCCTTGCCGGCAGCGAGGTGCCCATTGTTCATAAGGACCTGCCTGTGGACGACCCGCGCAACCGTCGCCCTGACCTGACCAAGGCGCGCCGCGTGCTCGGATATGAACCGCAAGTGCCCTTGGAAGAGGGGCTGAGTCGAACCATTTCATTCTTCCGGGCAAAACAGGAAAAACCTTGAACACGGAACATGCGATGGACGATAGATCTGCTGAGTCCACCGCTGACCCGCCGCGACCTTCCAGTGCCGTCGAGGAGAAGACCCCTGCGCCGAGTTCCCGGGCCGTTCTCGCCTACATCCTCCTTGGCGCCGCCGCTTGGCGAGTGTTTTTGTTTCTCAGCGGGCGGCTTCCTTTCGACGCCGATCAGGCACAGTTCGGGATCGGAGCGCTTCGCGTCCTGCGGGAGGGACGGCACGAGATCTTTATCCCGGGGCAAAATTACGCAGGTGACTTCTGGAGTTACTGGTTTGCTCTGCTGCATCTTGTGATGCCGGCGTCAGTTGCAGTCATGCGGCTGGGCATGATCCCCATCGTCTTAATCGAAATCTCGGCGCTGTACTGGGCTGCTCGACGGATGTTTGGCGATCCTCGCTGGGCACTTGGCGCCGCTGCCGTTATGGCTTTTCCCCCGTCGGCCGTGATGGATTTGTCCATGCGATCAAGCGTGATCATGCGGGCGCCGCTGCTCGCGTTCCTGATTGCGGCGGGGTTGCTTATTCCCCTCATCCGGCGCCTACAAACGGCAACGCGAAGGTCTGATGCAGAGGTAACCCCAACTGATCTGCTAACCGTCTTGGGGGCCAGTCTCGCCTTGGGGTGGGGGTACTGGGGCAGCCCGGCCGGGCTCATGTATGTGTTTGTTATCGGACTGGCCGCGCTCGCCTTCCCCCGGGCGGCCTTCACCTTGCTCGGTCTGGTGAGAGCGAAGGAGACCACGGCCAAACCTGCTGCACGCCTTGCGGCCAATCTTCTTCAAGTGCTGCATGTCGCCCTGCTCGTGCGCCTTGTTCACTGGCTTTTTCTAGGCAACGCTGGCCCCGGCGTTCTCCCCATCAGCCAGCAGGGGCATCCGCCGGTTTTTCTCGCCGGCATCACATTAATGGTGTTTTTGGCGCGGCTGGGGCTAGGGTTTGCACTCGGCGAAGGAGTCAGGCCACGGGTGTTGGCCATTCCTATGGCAGGTTTGGGCCTTCAGTTAGGCGCCGCTCCAGTCCTTTGGCACCAGTGGGTGCTAGACCGGGCCATCATGAGTCCAGCCGCCCGTGTTGAAACACTGGGTCAGGCGTTCCAGCAATTCCGTTCGCTTATCGTGACCACCATCCCTATCTTGTCCGGAAATCTCCACAACTGGGGAGTGGAGCCGGCCGGCTTGCCGTCAGCCGTTCGCACCGTCCTGCTAGCAACCGCTATCGCATTGCTGTCCGGGGTCGTGCTGGCAGCGGTTCACGCGCGAGCCTCCCGTCGCCCAAGCGCCGCGGGGCTTACCCTCGTGGCTTCCATGGTTATCGTTCAAACGGTAGCATGCGCCTTGTCCTCCCATGGGTCCTTGGCTGCCGAGCCCAGATATGCGCTCAGCCTCTATGTCATGATGGCGCTGGCGGCAGGGGGGCTACTTGCGTTCGGGGGACACCTAATCTGGCCGGGACCGCAACGAAGCGCAGTCGCCCTTGCCGGGTTGTTAGCACTGAACGGTTGGTCGTGCCTTGATATGCCGCGCAGGGAAATCGCCGGTTGGAGCGGCGAGGATCGAGCCGACCGCGAGTTACTTGATTATCTGACCGTGGCGAGAGTGGATCGCGTCTCCTGCCGTTTCTCGGATCATGATTACTGGTTAGCATATAAACTTGTTTATATTGCTGGGGAGACCATCATCTTTGCTCCGGCTTTTCGGGGGGACCGGCTATACAACCGCTCCGAGCGATATCAGCGCGAGGTGGACGAGGCACCCGAGCGTGCGTACCTGATGCTCGCCGGCGAGGAGTCAGCCGTGCGCAAGTACCTCGATCAGGTCGGGGCCAGATATCAACTCAACAGCAACCGCGGTTATCTGTGGTTTACCCATGTCAAACCAGATGTGCTGGCCGACCTCAGTAACCGCCAAGAACTGGTAAAATTGATGGAACACTAGAATGGCGGGACGCCTACCCTGTCGGATTGACATGGCAGGGTACCAAACGCCGGATCATCGGCAGGATCAAACAGCAAAGCGGAGGATTAGCAATGAGCAAGACGGAGGCGGCCGCACAGGAGCGGGAGAGATTGGAATCCCTCGCGGCGCGGGTTGGGACGCCGTTCTGGGTGATTGATGCCGGGGTGTTGCGGCGGCGCATTGGCGAAGTGAAGGCGGTTTGTGGTGAGTGTGGCTTTCAGCCGCGGTTTGCCATGAAGTCGCTCAGCACATGGCGCGTGCTGCAGGAGATGCGCGATCAGGGCATCTGGATTGATGCCGTATCGGGCAACGAGGTGCTGCGGGCTCGGCGCATCGGCTTTCCCGGCGGTGCGAATCCTCCGGTTATCATGTTGACGGCTGATGTCCTTCGCGACAACGCGCTGGAGGTGATTCTTAACGAGCGCGTTCTTGTCAACATTGGGTCCCCGGGCATGCTGCGCGAGTTGGAAGCCGCTGGTTACCGCGGACCGGTCGCCTTGCGGGTCAATCCGGGCTTCGGGTCAGGACATTCCAAAGGCGTGGATACAGGCGGACCGAGTTCCAAGCACGGCGTCTGGTTTGAGGACGCAGGCGAAACAGCAGCCGAAGCGGCGCGGCGAGGCCTGAAAATCATTATGCTTCATGCCCACATCGGGAGCGGCCCGAAATTGGAGGAATTGCTGGCCAATCTTAACCGCCTGACGCAAGAATTTGCCCGCATGGCCAAGGCGTTCCCGGACCTTGAAGGTTTCAGTCTCGGCGGCGGCATCCCCTTCACCTACAAGGAGGATGCGCCGCCCGTGGAGATCGCTCAACTCGGCCCGCTGTTTGCCGACGCTCGGAAGCGACTGTGCGAAGCGGCGGGACGCGAGGTGCGGGTCGAGATCGAACCGGGACGCTACTTCGTGGCGCCGGCGGCGCACCTCGTGACGCGAATTCGCGACATCAAGAGTACGCGCACCAACGAAAAAGGGACCGGGAAAAACTTTATCATGGTTGACGGCGGCTTTGTTGACCTCATCCGGCCGGCCATGTATGGCTCCTATCACCGGATTTCCATCGTCGGGCGCGGGGCAACCAATCCCGTCGAGGAGTTCGCTGTGGCCGGCCCCGTATGCGAGTCCGGAGATGTGTTCACGCGAGGCTCCTCCGACCTCATCGCCCCCCGTCCCCTGCCCCGCCCCGAGATAGGGGATCTTCTCGTGCTGCACGACGGAGGCGCCTATGGTTATGTGATGGCCAGCAATTACAATTCCGTCGGCCGTGCCCCCCAAGTCTGGCTCGAGGAAGACGGCTCAGCCGTTCTCGTTTCGCGGCGCGAAACGCTGGACGACATCCTCAAGGCCGAGGTCGAGGAAAAACTCTGAACCGGCAGCCTGACGCAAGGATCACACGGGCGTTTCCGAACAGGCTCCCCGTCCGCCGAGGCCTTGGCATTTGCCGTTTGAACTGTCCGAGCGTTCGCCACAACAAGGCCTTTGCACATCGTCAATATCAATTATGAGTGAACCGCTATGAACAACAAAAGCATGGGAAATGGGAGACGCGCAGAGGTGACAAAAAGATTCGCACAGGTGTTTTCTCTGTTCCCGAAAACGATTTTGCTCCGGCGCGCCGGAGTTATCTGTTTGTCTGTTCTGCTTTGCCTCCTGCTCCCGGCTGGCCTATGCGCCCGGACCGCTAATTTCCCGCCGGGGCTGGCGCCGCTCCCGGCAGACAAGGCCACTTCCGAACCCGGCTCAGACATGCTGTGGTTTGATGCCGTATTGCTGCAGGTAGAGGGACGGGGTTGGACCGACACGCAGACGCCGTTCGAACGACTGCCGGCGCGCATGGAAGGCAAGGCCACCACGGCCGTGTGGAACCTCAGCAAAAACACGGCAGGCATCTGTGTTCGCTTTGTGACGGACTCCCCCACCATCGCTGCTGCATGGGACGGCGGCACAGGCATGAATCACATGGCATTCACGGGCAGTCATGGGCTGGACCTGTACGAGCGGCGCGGTCGCGAATGGGTCTATCGCGGTACGGGCCGCCCTCAGGCCACTCGCACGACAGCCACGGTGGCGAGCAACCTCCCACCTGTTCCCACCGAGTATATGCTTTATCTTCCTTTGTATGCGCGCGTCACCGAATTGAAGGTGGCCGTCGCGCCCGGGGCTCGCATCGCCCCCGCCGCTGCGCGTCCCGCCCGACGCAAACCCATCGTCTTTTACGGAACCTCGATCACGCAGGGCGGATGCGCTTCGCGCGCCGGCATGTGTCACCCCGCGATTCTCGGGCGCTGGCTCGACCGCGAAGTCATCAATCTGGGCTTCTCCGGCTCGGGCAAGATGGAACCGGAACTGGCCGAGTTATTCGGTGAACTCGACCCCGCACTATTCGTACTGGAAACACTGCCCAACATGAATCTGGAACTTGTCCAGACGCGTGTCGAGCCGTTCGTCCGCATCCTCCGCAAGCACCGCCCGAGGACGCCCATCCTCCTCGTCGAAAACCCGCTCCTCGCCCGCGACAATCCGTTGAATGCCGCCCTGCGCAAAGCGCGCGAAAACCTCGAGCGTGAAGGTCTCGGTCCCTTGTACCTGTTGCCCGCGGACGGCCAACTCGCCGGAAAAGAGAACGGCACCGTGGACGGCGTCCACCCTACCGATCTTGGCTTCCTGCGCATGGCCGAATGCTACTTGCCGGTTCTTCAACGCATTTTGCGTCAAAATCCGGATTAGATGAAACTCTAATCGCCGTCCTTCTTGCGTAGCGTTCAGGATTATTATAGCGAACAAAAACAAGTTGCCGTCCGGATCATGAAAAACCAGTTACAGCCGGAGTCTGTCCCGCCCGGGCTCCCATAGCCATCCGGCGCGAAGGTGGCTTAGGTTCGCACGATGCGAGTGCCGGTTTCACCGGCTAGGGCGGGGGCGATGCAGGCAAGGGCAGTGATGATCACGACCGGCTCGGGGTGGGCGCTGCGTTCGAGGAATTCAATGGCGGCTTCGATCTTCGGGCCCATGCTGCCCTCCGGGAATTGCCCGGCGGCCAGGTAGGCGCGGGATTCGGCAAGGTTCATGCGGTGGATGGGGCGCTCAAGTGGTGTGCCATAGTCGAGGGCAACACGCTCCACACCTGTGGCGATGACGAGCACGGCAGCCCCGACTTCCGCCGCGAGCAATGCTGATGTGCGATCCTTGTCAATGACGCAGTCCACACCGCGCTGAGTGCCGTCAGCCTCCTCGGCAACAGGGATTCCGCCGCCGCCGCCGGCGATGACAATGGCTCCATGGTCACTCAGCGTCCGGATCGCCCCGATTTCGACAATCCTCAGCGGCCGGGGCGAAGCGACAACCCGGCGCATCCCTGCCGCACCGAAATCCTGCATCTGCCAGCCATAGCGGCGGACAAAGTCCTCCGCCTGACCATGCGGAACAAGGCGGCCAATGGGTTTCGTGGGCCGGGCCATGGCAGGGTCTGCGGGATCCACCACGACCCGCGTGATGACGGTGACAGCCGCCTGAGCAAGGCCGCGCCGACGAAGCGCGTTCGTCAGGCACTCACTGATCATGTAGCCCATACCGGCCTGACTATCCGCCACGCACACATGCAAGGGCAGCGGGTAAACCTCGCCCAGGGCCAGTTCGACGCGCCGCAGAATGTTGCCAATCTGAGGACCATTGCCGTGCGTGATGACAAGGTGCCAGCCCGCCTCGACCAGATCAGCAAGGGATTCGACAGATTCCGCGGTGTGGGCAAACTGCTGGGCGATGTTGCCCTCTTCGCCGGGGCGCGAAATCGCATGGCCGCCGAGCGCGACGACGATACACGCCGTATCGGACCGAGGCACGGGGACGGGGCTCATGCGGCAAAACCCGCCTCGCGGTTGAACGCCTCGATAAGCCGGTCCCACTCGTCCACCTGCGCGAAAGTCTCCGTCCAAAAATCAGGATCCCAGAGTTGCCGCAATTCGTCCGCGCCGCGCTGTTGTTGCTCCACCCAAGTGAAATATTTGAGATTATGCAGTGCCTTGCGGTCAGGGTAGGTCAGTTCGCGCATGTCGCCGGTGTGCGCCCCGTCGAGCCAGCGGGCAAAGTGACGCGCGGCAACCTCACGGGTATAGGGGCCGTGAATCTCAGCCTGCTCCCGCAGCCGAGAACCGTAAAGTTCCATGGAATCGGTCAGCGGAGTCAAAATGATATCGCGCGGGCCAAACTCAAAATGACGGGCCAGTTTAACCGACGCGACCAAGTTGCAGATGCATGAGATACCGATGTCGCCGAGCCGTGAGACGACGGACTCTGCCACGCCCTCTTTCGCAAGGAACTCGCGTCCCGCCGGCTCATTGAACAGCCGCATAAGCGCCAGACACTGTTCGTCATCCACGGCAATCACAGCGTCGGTGTTGCGTACATTGTGGATCCACGGCACATGCTTGTCGCCAATCCCTTCGATGCGGTGGTCGCCAAAACCATTGAGCAGCAGCGTGGGACATTGGAGCGCCTCCACCGCCGCAACCTTGAGCAACGGGTGGCGTGTCCGAAGATAATCCCCGGCCGCGATTGTCCCGGCGCTGCCCGTCGCGGATACGAATCCGGCGAGACGGTCGCCCGGCCGCGCAATTTGAGCAAACACACTATCAATGTGCGTGCCGGTGACATGATAGTGCCAGATGGCGTTGCCAAATTCTTCAAATTGGTTGAAGATCACACAGTCGGGCCGGGTGCGCCGTATCTCCCAGCACTTATCGTATATCTCCTTTACATTCGACTCGCAGCCGGGGGTTGCGATGACCTCGGCGCCAATCCCCCGCAGCCATTCGAACCGCTCGCGCGACATTTGCTCCGGCAGGATGGCCACCGCCGTGCAGGCGAGCAGCGCGCAATCGAAAGCGCCGCCGCGGCAGAAATTGCCCGTGCTCGGCCAGACGGCCTTTTGCGTCTGGGGATCGAAAGCACCCGAAACCAACCGCGGCACAAGACAGCCAAAGGCTGCCCCCACCTTATGGGCTCCCGTGGGAAAGTGCTTGCCGACGATGCCGATGATCCGCGCCGGCACGCGCGTCAATTCCGGCGGAAACTCGATCCAATTGCCGGTGTTGAATCCGCCGCCGCGGGGCACCGGTTCGTTCTTCCAAGTAATACGAAACAGGTTGACAGGGTCAACATCCCACAAGCCCGTCTTCGCAAGACGCTCGCGCACCTCGGGCGGCACAAGCGAGGGGTCGCGCATTTGCGCAAAGGTGGGAATGCGAATTCCGCGTTCGCGGCACCGGGCCGCCGTACGCCGGATGACGGCTTCATTTATCGTATTGATCAGTTTCAAGGTTTCCGCCATGGAGTCGCGATAATGTCCGGAACAAAGACCAACGAAACCTCAAACATCAGGGGCTTGGTCTGTGTCAACTGCGGTGCGAAGTATCCGGACGGGACGGCACTCACCTGCCCTCGGTGCGGCATTGACGAGGGAATTCTCGATGTCGAGTTCGATGTGCAGGCCGCCCGTCAGACACTGACCCGCCAAGCCCTTGCCCTGCGCGAACCGGCCCAGTGGCGTTACCGCGAGTTGCTACCCGTGGCCAGTGGGGCGCATCCAACTCCGCCACAAATCGGCTGGACACCCATCCTGGAAGCACCGCGGTTGGCACAGGCCCTCGGAATCCGGCGCCTGCGCCTGAAGGATGACGGCCGAAGCGCGTCTGGCTCGTTCAAAGATCGTCCCAGTGCCGTGGCTGTCACGCGAGCCATGGCCGAAGGCTATCGCGAGGTGGCCTGCGCCTCGACCGGCAACGCAGCCAGCAGCCTGGCCCATTGCGCCGCAGTAGCAGGGCTGCGAGCCAACATTTTTGTGCCAGCCCGTGTGCCGCAAGGCAAACTCGCCCAATTGCTCGCCTACGGCGCCCGCGTGTTCAAGGTGGAGGGCACCTATGACGAGGCGTGGCGCCTGTGCATGGCTGCATGCGAGCGCTTCGGTTGGTATAACCGCAATTGCGCCGTCAACCCTTATCTCGTCGAAGGGAAAAAAACGGGGGGACTGGAAATCGCGGAGCAATGCGCAGATGACCCTCCCGACTGGATTTCTGTCAGCGTGGGCGATGGCTGCTCGATTGCCGGCGTGTGGAAAGGCATCCGAGAGATGCGCGAGGTGGGCATCACGGACTGGACCGCCCGGATGCTCGGCGTGCAGGCCCACGGTGTAGCACCCATAGCGGCGGCATTCACCACCGGACGCCTCGATCGTTCAAAGACGGGAGGGGACACCTATGCCGACAGCATCAACTGCCCCGTCCCGCGCAATTGGCGCAAGGCCGTCAACGCTGTCCGGGAAAGCGGCGGCCGATTCGTGACGGTTACGGACGAGGAGATCCGCGAAGCCGTCCGCCAGACAGGCCGCCTGTCTGGCGTTTTTGCGGAGCCTGCGGCCGCGACCGCGGTCGCCGGTGTCGCCGCCGCACGGCGCGCAGGCGTCATCGGTGCAGATTCCTCCGTCGTCGTGGTCATTTCTGGAAACGGCCTCAAAGACCTTGCCGGCGCCCTGTCGGCCATCGGTGAGCCGTTTACCGTGCCGCCGGATCTGGACGCTGTGGCGCGTCATCTCGGAGAGGACTGATCCGCTTATGGGAATTGTGCTGACCAATGCTTTGCTTACGGATATGGATCCGCCCCGGGTGGAGTCTGGAGCCTTGCGCCTCGCTAACGGCCTGATCGCCGCGCGCGCCGCAGATCTGACACCACAACCCGGCGACGAGGTGATGGACTGCGGCGGCGCAGTCGTCCTGCCCGGCATGGTCAACGGTCACACCCATCTCTACTCGGCGCTGGCCCCGGGCATGCCTGCGCCCCCCGTCGCGCCGCGAAATTTCCTCGAAATCCTTCGTTTTGTCTGGTGGCGGCTTGACCGCGCTCTGGATGCCGAGAGCATTGAAATGTCGGCCCTTGTGGGAGCCCTCGATGCTCTTCATTGCGGCACGACCACGCTCGTGGATCATCATGCGTCGCCAAACGCCATCGCGGGATCCCTTGACCGCATTGAAGCCGGCATCGCGGCCGCCGGGTTGCGCGGCGTTCTGTGCTACGAAACGACAGACCGCCAGGGACGGGACGGTCGGGAGGCGGGCCTTGAGGAAAACCGACGCTACCTCTCGTTGTGCGCCCACCGTCGCGACGGACGGTTTGCCGCGCTGGTGGGCGGGCACGCCGCATTTACCTGCGACGCTGACACGCTTGAGGCCATAAGCCGGCTTGCGGAGCAATTTGATGCCGGCGTCCACATCCACGCGGCTGAAGACGGATGCGATGACGCGATCTGCCGGGAAAAATATGGTCGCGGGCTGGTGGAGCGCCTCACCGACGCTGGGCTATTTAACAGCAAGACAATCCTCGCTCATGCCGTTCATCTGGCGCCGGAGGGCATCGAGCGCGCCAACGCGGCAGCCCTGACCGTTGCCCATAATACTCGCTCCAACATGAACAACGCGGTCGGGTATGCGCCTCTCAACCGTCTGCGGTGCCCCGTGGCATTGGGCACCGACGGCATCGGAAGCGACATGTGGACCGAGTGCGCGACGGCTTGGTTTAAGTCGCGCGACGGCGGCGCAGGGCGCTCACCCGCAGACATTCTTGCGATGCTGGCCCAAGCCTCACGGCGCGCGTCGCTTGCGCTCGGAATCCCCTTGGGCCGCCTCCAGCCCGGATCGGCGGCCGACATCGTGATAACGGACTACCGGCCCGCCACACCCCTGCAGACTGAGAACTTGGCGGGGCATCTGATCTTCGCCATCGGCGCACGGTATGTGCGGCATGTGCTCGTCGGCGGAAAATGGAAACTTCGCGACAGGCAGGCGGTATCGCTGGACGAGCCGGCCGTGCGCCGCGCCGCTATGGATTGCGCGCGCGGCTTGTGGCAGCGCATGGCCGCGCTGGACTGATCGCGCCCAACCCTCCCGAACAGTCACGCGCCAATTAACGCATTGACCTGATTGATGCGCGTCGTGTCGGTCACTCCCTGCCGCAGCAGGCGGAGCGTGTGGAAAGCGTGAAGGTCCACCGTGTGCTTCCCGTCAAGCACGCCGTGCGGCCTCACCTCCACTACGGTCCAAGTGCCCGGCTCGAAAACAACGGTCGCGCGCCCGTCGTCAAACTTATACCAGTCCCCCAAAACATACACAGAGAATTCGCGCCCGTGAATCCGGCCGCGGATGCCCGCCTGTCCTGCAGCATCCGTGATCACAAAGCCATCGCGCGGTGCCGCCGCCTCGTACGAAGCCACAGTGCCGAAAAAATTCGGCTTTCGGATGAACGGGCCGCCATACTCGGGGCAGAAAGTGTCGCAGTTGCCGCAGGCATTGCAGAAATCAGCGTAATTGGCAATTTGGTGCTTGCGGGCAATGGTCAGACGCTTGGGCTCGGACGCAAAGCGCCACTGTCCGGACGGGTCAACAACGATGTCGTGGATTTCCATGTCCACCGGAGGCAACGGATAGGTGAAGTTTGCATCGTTGGGACACACGGGCACGCATTTGTCGCAGGCGATACAGTCAAAGGTTTCCAGATGAGACTCGATGCGGCGGGGGACGGCGCGGTTTTTTTCCGCCCGGTAGCGCGGATTTTCGCGGGCCGCGGCGGCCACAGCGGCAAGATTCGCCATCGCCGCCGCGTCCGGATCCATCCCGCCGCCCGCGCGGGCCACGATGTACGACGGGATGTCCGCCGCACCGCACTCCCCCATCACAGCCTCGAGCCTTTGCAGGTAAGCAGGCAGGCGCCCAAATCCTCCCGGCTTGAGCAGGTCGGTGCAAGTAGTGACCGGCACGAACCCGCACGCCACGACATCGGCAAAGTTGTGCTGATCCACGCCCGCACTGAATGAAAAAGGGACAGCCGGCCCCACAGCCCTGCGGAACTCATCCGCAAGCGCCAGCGTGAGGACATGCAAGGGCGCTCCTGATAAATACATGACATCGTTGCCGGGCGGAAAGAACGAACGGTGGTTTTTCACTTCGAGCGTGTTGCTGAATTTGCAGCCAAGCCTGCGACCGCGGGACTGTGCGAACCGAGTCAACCGATCCACCAGTTGCACAGCCTCTTCAAACTGCAGGCCCAGTGTGTATGCCGACGGGTTTACGGCGATCTCCGTATAACCCATGACCTCATGCAGCAGGTACTCCAGACGGTCACGCCCGAGCATGGGCGGGTTCATCTTCACGACGACATCGAGGTCGCGTTCGGCGATGAGATATTCGCAGATGCTCTCGATCTCGGTGGCCGGGCAACCGTGGAAGGTGGAGAGGGTGACCGTTGTGGACATGCACACGGGGTAGTGCAGGTCGCACGCAGCCGCGTAGGCAGACCGGATTTCCGATCGCAACCTCGTCACCAAAGGACGGGTATCGCGCAAACCGTCGAGAAAATGCGCCACCTTGTCCGAACGGATCCCCGCCAAGTCGTACCCCAGACTGATATCGTAAATGACTTCGCCAGGTGGCCCCGTGAGCGACGGACCGGCGGCCGGGCCGAGATGGCGCCACATCTCCACGAGCATCATGCCCGCGACATACTCGCGCAGCGATTCCTCCACGCGCAGTTCCTGAGACCACTCAATGTTGTAGCCGACATTTGTCATATCAATACATGGCCGCGGAATCGTCAGCCGGTCGTTGACCTGAACGGTCTTCAGTTCGATGATGCGAGCCCCGGCTGCATAGCAGAGCAGGATGTTCTGGGCCATCTGGGTATGCGGACCGGAGGCGGGTCCTGCGGGGTTTCCCGCATTTTGGCTGTGGAAACGAACAGTCAGATCGGGCGATTGATGCCGGGGGACATACCAGCCGCGCCGGGGTAGGTCAAAAACGCTGTCCTGCACGACCGGCTCGCGAAAAAGTCGTGCCACGAGACTGGCAAACGGTGCGGGCACAAGTTCAGCCATGCGGTCGGGGACCCTCGCCTGCAAGATGATGCAAACCCGCATCATAGTGTTGACGCGCCCGTGTTATTTCAATAAGCAGAAAAGTCTTCTGGACGCGATTCAAACTCCCCGGAGACGCAGCGAAGCGGAGTAGGTCAGGAATGACATTGACAGTAGCAACGCCGGCAGCCTCGGGCATGGAGCGGGTGGATTTCACGCTCAATGGCCAAGCGGTGAGCACTACGGGGCGGACAGGTCGCACCCTTCTTGAAGTCCTGCGGGAGGATTTCCGCCTCACCTCGCCGAAGAACGGCTGTGCTCCGCAGGCTAATTGTGGCTGCTGCGCGGTGTTTGTTGACGGAAAAGCCATGCTGTCGTGCGCCCTGCCCGTGGCCAAAGTGGCCGGACGCAGCGTTGTGACGCTAGAGGGCGTGCCGGACGAGGACCGCTCACTCGTCGCCGAATGTTTCACTCGAACTGGCGGTGTCCAGTGCGGCTTCTGTATCCCCGGCATGGCCGTACGCGGCCTTGCTCTCATCCGACAAAATCCGAATCCCACGCGCGAGGAAATTGCCAACGCCCTCAAACAGCACCTGTGCCGCTGCACAGGGTATATAAAAATCATCGATGCCATCGAACTGATGGCACGGGTCAAACGCGGCGAACCGCTTCCACCAAGAGATGATTCCGGACGCGTGGGTTCGTGCCTGCCCCGGCACCGCGGCGCCGAGTTCGTGCTGGGTGACTGGAAGTATGTGGACGACATTTTTCTGGAAGGCATGCTTTTTGCCGCCATGCGGTTCAGCGATCACCCGCGCGCTTTGGTCCGCAGCATTGACCCCGCACCAGCCCTGGCCATGCCCGGGGTGGTCAAAGTCCTCACGGCGGCAGATGTCCCGGGCGAGCGTCTCGTCGGGCTGATTACCCAAGATTGGCCGGTGCTGGTCGCCGTCGGCGAGGAAACACGCTGTGTCGGGGACATTCTGGCCGTGGTTGTCGCAGCGGACCAGCATACTGCGCGCGAGGCGGCGGCGGCGATTGCCGTGGATTACGAGGTGCGCCAGCCGGTGACTTCCCCTGAAGAGGCTCTGGCTCCCGGCGCGCCCAAGATTCACCCCGGAGGGAATCTTCTTTCGAAGTCCGCCATCCGTCGCGGCGATGTCGAGGGCGCCTTCCGTTGCGCTGCGCACATTGTCGAGGGGACTTATCAGACCCAGTTTATCGAACACATGTTTCTTGAACCGGAGTCGTGCATCGCCATCCCGCAGACCGACGACACCGGTGCTGTCGCCCGATTGCGAGTGCTGAGCCAAGGTCAGGGCGTATTTGACGACCAGCGCCAGATCGCGTCCGTCTTAGGGTGGGATAGGAACAGGGTTTATGTGGAACTGGTATCAAACGGTGGCGCCTTTGGAGGCAAGGAAGACCTGAGCATTCAGGCGCAGGTGTCGTTGGCAGCGGTGCACACCGGACGCCCTGTCAAATGCACCCTCACGCGGGAAGAGAGCATGCGGCTGCATCCCAAGCGACATCCCATCCGGATGCATGTCCGGCTGGCTGCCGACGCTGAGGGCCGTCTATTGGGCCTGTACGCTCGCATGATCGGCGACAAAGGGGCGTATGCGTCCGTCGGCGCAAAGGTGCTCGAGCGCGCGGCAGGCCATGCCACGGGGCCGTACCGCTTCCCCGCCGTGGATATCGAGTCGCTGGCCGTGTACACCAATAACACGCCCTGTGGAGCCATGCGCGGTTTCGGCGCCAATCAGGCTGCCTTTGCCATCGAGAGCCTGCTCAATCGCCTCGCACGGGCCGTCGGTGTAGACGCTTGGGAAATTCGCTGGCGCAACATCCTGCGGCAGGGCGACCGATTCTGCACCGGACAAGTGCTGGACAAGCCGTTTGGCCTCGAACGCACGCTGCTGGCCGTGCGCGATATCTACCGCGCTGCCCGCTTCGCCGGAATCGCCTGCGGCATCAAGAATACCGGCATTGGCAACGGTATGCCGGACGAAGGGAAAGCCAGCATCACGGTCGAAGCCCCCAACCGGCTTGTCATCCGCACGGGTTTCACCGAGATGGGACAGGGACTGTTCACCATCTGCATTCAGACAGCCTGCCAGGAAACGGGGCTACCACCGGGCATCTTTACCGCCACCACTGACACCAGTATGAACTTGGACTGCGGTCAGACAACGGCCAGCCGCGGCACCGTGCTGGCTGCGCAGGCCGTGATGAACGCCGCCCGCGCTCTCAAAGCCGACCTCGACGCAGGCAAAGCGATCGCCGACCTCGTAGGCCAAGTCTATCGCGGTGAGTGTGCGTTCACATACACCACCAAACTGGGCGCCGATGTGGAAAACCCCAAAACCCATGTCACTTACGGGTATGCGACGCAGGTGGTGATCCTCGATGACAACGGGCGCCTCGCGAAGGTTGTGGCAGCACACGATGTCGGGCGCATCATGAATCCCATGCTACTCGAGGGACAGATTGAAGGGTCGATCCACATGGGGCTGGGTTACGCTCTGACCGAGGACTTTGTCCTGCGCGATGGCCAACTGGTGACGAGAAAGATAAAGGATTTAGGCGTCCTTCGTGCGCACCATATGCCCGAGGTGGAGGTCATACTGATCGAGGAACCTGACCCGGAGACGGCCTACGGCACCCGCGGCGTCGGAGAAATCGGCCTTGTGCCGACAGCGCCGGCTGTTGCCGGAGCGCTCGAGGCATTCGACGGTATTCACCGCACAAGCCTGCCGATGAAGGACTCCGAAGCCGCGCGAGCCATCCTCGATCCCGCATGGAAGCCGCGCCGCAAGCCTGCCGTGGACTGACTACGGCTCGCCGCCCGCCGATTCGCGCCGAAGCCACTGCCCGCGCCCATCGGAGGCAAGCACCTTGTAGTCATCTACGATGACCTCTCCGCGCGAGATGGTGGTGCGCGCGAATCCGGCAAGGTTCCACCCCTGATAAGGCGACCAGTCGGCGTTGGTCTCCATTTGGTCCGGATCCACCCGCATGCGCTTGCGGGGGTGAATGATGGCAAGATCGGCGTCGGCCCCGCGCACGATTGCCCCCTTGCGGGGGTAAAGGCCCATCATGCGGGCGGGCTGGGTCGCCACCAGCCGGCACATCTCCGTGATCGTCAGCCGGCCCTTGAGCACGCCATGGGTGTAGACGATCGGAACGAGCGTTTCCAAGCCCGGCAAACCATTGGGCAAGCGCGTCCAGTCGCCCCCCCACGCGCCCTTTTGTTTGCGGGTGAAGGTACATGTGTCGGTGGACACGGCCAGCAACTCGCCCTCTTTGAGCGCGCGCCACAGCCGTTGGCGATCCGCTGGCGTCTTCACTTGCGGGCTGTGCGCAAACAGATGGCCATCCGGCCGCTCGAACACCGACTCGTCGAGGACGAGATAGTGGGCGCATGTCTCGGCCAGCAAGGGCGCACCGCGGCGGCGCGCCTCGCCTATGATTTCCGCCGAGCGGCCACAGGACACATGAACTATGTACAGCGGGCCGCCCGTGACCTCGCACCATAGCGCGGCGCGCTGAACCGCGTCTATTTCCACCACGGGGGGGCGCGTCATGGCATGAAGCCGTGCGCCAAAGCGTTTCATCAGCGATGGCTTGTGGTAGCGCGATACCATCTCATCAAGGATCATGGGTGATTCGGCATGGAGCAGAAGCAGTCCGCCGGTGCCCCGCAAATCCTCCAAGGTGCAATACACGGCGCGGTCGTCGCTCATGAGTCCGCGGGAACCGTAGATCATGAACTCCTTGAATGTTGGGAATCCGCGCCGGATCATGCTGCGGATCTCGCGCCGGTGCTGGTCATAACGCGTGATGCACACATGCCAGGTGTAGTCCACGATGGCCTTGCCCTCGGCACGACGGAACCAATGATCCACGGCTTCGCTCAGCGACTCGTATTCGCCACTGCCATCGTTGCGCGCATAAGGAGTTGCGAAGTCCACCACCGTGGTCACACCGCCTCGGGCAGCGGCACGCGTGCCAGAGCGCCAGTCGTCCGAGGTCGTCACGCCGCCGCCTATGGGCAGGTCCAAATGAACATGAACATCCACGGCGCCCGGCAGAACCAGATGACCGGCGGCATCTACTATTTTTCTGGCCTTTGCCGCCAGTCCCGGACCAACGGCTTCAATCCGACCTTTGCTCACCGCCACATCGGCACGCAGCATCCGGTCGGGAAGCACAACATCGCCGCCGGCAACAACAAGGTCATATAGCACAGACTCTCGCTTCACGGCCAACCTCTTGTCCGAACACGCATCGGCTTTCCACCGGGTAACGCGGGGAACACCCTCTTGAAACTTACTGCTGAGCAGACTCCGGAGCAGGCGGCATGGACGCGATAAACTTGCCGATCGCTTTGTTCATGGCGATGAAGATTGTATGCCAATCAATTTGCAGTTTTGAGAATTGCGCGTCGCTCATCTGCTGGAGATGCGCCAGGCTGACGGTCTCCGTGAGGACCTTGAGGATGCTATCGGGATCCTTGAAGTGGGGGTAAGCCGTTTCGACAAACCGGAATCGGTTCAGGGCAAGGACATTCATCAACTGCGCGAAGGTGTTCTCCTCGGCCTCAGTGATGCGCCTGCCTTCAATGCGGTCGGCAAAAAACTTGAAATATTCCTGCCAAAGCCGGGCATACTCGCGCAGCACGGCCAGTTTCTTCTCAGCAGCCTCACGCTCGCGCAGCGCGGCTTTCTGTGTCTTGATCAGGGCCAAGGCTTAGCGGCTCCCCTTGAAGAGGTCGAGAGAGTAAAACAAATACGCGACAAAGATGAGTATCGCGACGATGACGATGATCTCGACCTTCGTGATATAACTGAGATCGCCAAACATGGGCCAGCCGTTCCGTTCAGAAGTTTACGATCTTGTCGGCTCGGATGACCTTGGTGCGGGCCATCGGGTCGATCAACTTGACCTGTATCTCGGCGCGCAGTTTCTTCGCGCGTTCGAACTGATTGTACGCTGTGTCAATGACATCGTACGCATCAGGCTTGGACAACTGATCCATGATGTAAAGTTTCTGAAAGTTCATTGCGGCCGCCCGCGCAAATTTGATCGCGACGAGAACCTCTTGATGCGTGCCTTCCTGAGCCGGAGGCGGTTTCAGGTGGATGGCCCGCAGGTAAATATCAGTCACCGTGTCGCGGAAGCGGTTCGGATCCATCCTACCCGATAACGAAATGGCGGCTGTCTGACCCGTTGGCGTCGCAATCAGTTTCTTCATAAACGCCCGGTCATAGCCCAGTACAACATCGAACTCCTTGAAGGCCGCATCCAGTTGCGCAAACAGTTCCGTCACGGCATCGAAGTAAACCTGCTCCTGCAGGCGTTCCTCAATCCGGTCGGTCAGACTGATGGCATTCTTCAGATTGACATACGATGACTGGTAATCCTTGCGCCGGAAATCGATGACAGACCGGTTCATGAGGGTCTTCACATCGTCCACTTCCTGCGCCATGTATTCCTCGGCGCGCGCCTCCACGAGGGCGTTGAGTTTCGCCGTCAACTCCTGCAGGTTCTGCTCGAGCACCAGCGGCGTCGTCTCGATCACGCGCGCAAGCCCCGTCTCGATGTCGCGCAGGCGCAGTTCGACGGCGTCATAGTTGCGCGTGACATACATTTCGCGCACTTCGCTGATCTCGGCGACAAGACGCTTGACTTCATTGACATTGAAATAATTGGCACCCGCCCGCAAGGCGGTGTTCAAGGCGCGATAGATGTTGTCAATACGCTCCTGATAAGTCCAGTCGCGCGCATGATCCAGCGCCAGTTGGGCTTGGTAAACGGCCAGTTTCGCACATTCCTGACCCTGCAACGCCGTTTCAGGCTTCGACAGCAGTTTTTCGGCATTCGAAGCGGAGCGTTCAGCCTCGACCAGCAGCGGATGCGACGCCTTCCAGCCGCCATACCGGGTGGAGAGTGCCGCAAGATCGCGCGCCTTGTTGACATTGTAGAGGCGGGCATCGTCGGCTGCCACCATTGCCTGCTCAGAGGCTTCAAGGGCTTTGAGATTCTCGCCGCGGTCGAGAAACGCCTGAGCCTGTTCATACAAGCGGATGGCTTCCGTGATTTGCGCCGGCGCGAACATCACCGACCCGGCCGCCTCGGCAAGGTTGATGCTGTTGCTTGCAGCCTTGAGGTTCTGAATGGCTGCCCGCCGTGCCGCGTTTGACTCGGCCATCAGGATGATGCGCTGAGCCTGCTCGGCGGCAGACAAGGCCCCCAGATAGTCCTGTTTCTGGAGCATCTGCGACGACTCGTCGAGTTTTTGCCGGGCTGCCTCGATAGCCGCAGGCTCGTACCGGCGAATGTTTTCCAAACGAATCTCGTCGGCCAGCACCCGCTCCACTTCCGCGCTCAGCGCCATCGCAGCATCCGCTGACGGTGCAGGGGCCCCGGCCGCACCGCCGTCAATGGCTGTCTCATCCGACGCGCTGCCTTGCACGGCGGACAGGGCGACAAAGGGGCCTGACCCTGTCGGACCTTCATAGGCACCGCGCGATGCCGACGCATTCCCCTGCGTCTCGCGGGTCGGAACCACAGGTTCCGGGCGCGTCCCGACGATCGCGCCAGTTGGCGCGCCGGGAGCGGGGTTGATCCTCCCACTCGAGGGCTTGTCGGAAGTCATGAAGGTCCCGCCCGGCACCGTCCGGTTGTCCAGCGGGGCCGAAGAACCATTGTACCCGTCAACATTCGGCGGGGTGCCGACTCCCACTTGGGCCACCACCCGCGGCTCACCCTCAAACCGCGACGCAGCGAGAGCCTCGGCCAGCATGGCCTCCTTATTGTTCAGGTCGCTGCCGCCCGGATATTCGTTCACTGAAGCCCGGCGCGGAGCGCCACCCGCCGGCGCGGCCGGGGCACTGGCCCCCCCTGTATTGCCCTCGATGCGCCGGATGAGCCGATCGGCGCGATTGCGCTCGTTGACGGCAACGCGCGCCAGTTCCTGTTTCACATTTTCCACATAGGCCCGCGTCTTGGCAGCCATCTGGGCCGCATCGCGGTTTTGCTTCTCCGTCACCAGTTTTTGCGTCTGCTCGACCAAGTCTTTAACCTGAGCCAGTTGCTGGGGAACTTTGGTTCCTGCCCCCATGCGTTCCAATTGTGAGATCTCGTCCTGGATCTTCAGCACGGCATGCTGCGCCACGATGCCAAATGTACTGTTCACCACGGCTTCGGAAACGCCTTGCGCATCCTTAGCCTGTTCGATGGCCCTCTTGAACTCCTTGGCATCGCGACTGGACGCTGCGTCTTTCACAGTCTTCTGCGCCGCATCGAGGCGGGCACTCAGGTTGGCTGCTTCAGACTGGCGTTGAGCCTCGATGCGCTGATCCACAATTTGACCGGGGCCGCCCCCGAAAATCTGGGTCATCTTGTCAAAGGTCGCACGCGCGCTGCTAAACGCTTTCTCCGCGTCCTGAATGGCTCCCTCGGCCAACGCATCAAAGGCGGCCGTGATGCGCTCCTGCTCGACGAGCGCCCGGCTCGCCTGCTCTTTGGCGCCGTCGTAGTCGTTATTGTTGAATAGGTCGCGAGCCTGCGCCAGATGATCCTCCATGGCCTTGATGCGTCCCGGCAGGTACTGCTCGACATCCTGATCACGGAAACGGCGCACGGCCGACTCGACGGAGTTGATCTTGTCCTTGGTAGCCTCGATGCGGGTGACAACGATGAGACGCTCGACCTTGGGTTTTAGCACCTCGGCGGCGGCAAGGACAGTGTCGAACTGATTCTCGTAGTAGTTGCGAAGGATCTCCTCAAACGATTCCTGCGAAGTTTTGAGCATATCCGGCGCATAGATGAAGGCTTCCTCCGCAATGGCCTCGGAAATTTTGGATTCGATTGTCTGCAACTCCTCCTGAGAGTTGCGCCGTTTGCTTTCGACAATGGCTGCCTCGGCGTCCGTGATGGCCGTGCCCGCGAGGATGATGGCCTGCTTGTAATCGCGGTCCGTTTCCACCTTCGCGCGGATCTGGTTGATGGCCTCGTTGGTTTTGATGATTGCGTTCGGCAGGAATTCCTTGGCCTTAGCGGCCTCGAGATCCTTCAGCCGGCGCTCCAGTTCCTCCAAACGATTGACAGCCGTGTTTTTCAGGCTGGCCAGCAACTGGTCAATGGCCGTCCGCGTCTCCTGGGCGGACGCGATGGCACGGTCATATTTCTGCTTGCTGTACGCCTCCTCGGCCTTCTGCAGACTCTGCTGAGCCTGTTCAAACAGTTTAGCGTTTTCGTTTTGACCGTCGTTGATGCGGGCAACCTCGACATCCTTGCGGGCGGACTTGACGATATCATCGGCATAGCGAGCGCGCGCCTGGTTCAGAGCGTCCTTGGACTGGCGCACAGCGTCTGAAGCCTGCTGCAAGGCTTGCGAAGCCTGTTGGGCACTGAGCGACTCGCGGGCGCTTTTCGCCGCTGACTCGGCAGCCTGAAAAGCCGCCTTGCTCTCCTCGTAATCGCCCGCCTTCCACTCGCGCGCCTTCTGGATGTTGCTATCGGCCGTCTTGAGTTTGAGTTCTGCCCGCTGCTTGCTGCAGCCTGAACCCAACAGACCGATCACAGCGACCAGCATCCATAGGGCTATCGAGCCCGCCCGTGACCGACGAATCTCGCTCACCATCATTGTCCCTTTACCAATTGAGTTGGTCCGAAACACGCGCCGGCGCGCTGAACACTAAAACCACTGTAGCCGTTTTCCGATGTAAAACAATGCCCCGCCGATGAGCGCAATGGCAATCCATAACTTCGCGTTTGCCAAGGCGCCCGGCTCCTTCTTGGACTTCGAAGTCGAGGCCGCACCCTTCAAATCCGACAACTGCGTGCCAACCGCCTTCTTCGCCCGGGTGGCAGGGTCATACTTGTAACCTTCGGCAATATATTGCAGCGCCCCCGTGGCCTGACTCAACCAGATAAACACATAGTGCCATGAGGCCAAAAGCGTTTGCCGATCCGCCTTTGGAAGGGCGCGCAGATGCTGCAGCGAGATGGACTGCCTCAAGAGATCTTGCATCCGGTCCGCCGCAAACTTGATGCCCTCCGGCATCTTCGCACTCAGCGTGCGCTGCAACTTCGAGATCTCGCTTTTCGTTTCCAGAAAAGCCTGCTCTTCCTCACGCGTGATGGCATCCTCCGTCACGGCCTTGGCGAAAAAACCGCGCAGTGCAATCCAGAGGCTCGTGAGCCTCTGGGCCTCGGCAAGTGCCAACTCCGCAGGCGTGGGGGGCTTGGGCCCTTTTGCGGCCATCGTACAGTCTCAGTCCATCTCTAAACTAAATGATAGTGACCAAAAGGCGATCCAAGTGCTCGCCTGCAAACTTTTCAGACGCAATAGAGAAATCGCGGAGATCCCCAGAGCGGCACGCGCCGGCAGAGTGTCAAATGTTCGTGATCCCCGCCCCGATGACCGGGTCGCCGTTGTAAATGTTAGGCCCGCCTGCAGGCCCGCCGACACCCGGCCCGGGCTGCCCCGCCGGTCCTGAACCGCGAAGTTGCGGAGCCACATAACCGGGTGGCACCGGATACTTGGGCAATTCTGGCGGTTTCGGCACATAGAGTTGGTAAAACTCGCTCTTCGGGTCATTCTTGTCCACCCGGTAGTCGGCAAGGAATTTATTGTTCCAATCGCGCAGAGCCTCGTCGCGCTGACGGCCCAATTCCAGCAGGTTGGGCATCCCCGGCCGTGTCTCCTCGGGGTTAATCACTCCGACATGCAAACCGTAAAACCTCATGACATTCTGCGTTTCGCTCTCATATTGCTCGCGCAGTTTCGCCCGGTCAGAGGGCGCTTGCAAGAAACCGGCGGACGCATCACCAGCCAGTTGCCCGCGCAACGACCGGTAGTCTATGGCCGCAGACGGCTCAAGTGCCTCCGCGTTGCGAATGACATTGATCAACTGATTCTTGATCAGATTGGCATCGGCCCCGATGTACTGCCCACGCTTCGTCTCGACATTTCCCCGGATGCCGTCGCCAGCGATTCCGTTGTCATGAATGCCGTCGTCTAAGTATTTCTCCTGCTCCAGGGCCGACACATCCAGCGGCACCGCATCCTCCAACAGTGCACCGGTCACCGCACAATAAATCCGCTCGCCGATCAACACGCGAATGAGAGGCACAGGAGTGGGCGTCGCCTCGAGCGGCTGGCCCGGCATCCCTGGCTGGCCCGGCATTCCCATCTGATCCGTCGCATAGGGATTCGCACCCGCGAATTCCGGCCCCATACCCGCCGCCGGAGCCGCAGCCGGCGCCGCAGCCGCGTAAGGCATGGCCACTGGTGGGCCCATGACCGGCTGGGGCTGGAAACCGCCCGCCGGGTTTGGCAGGGTTCCCGTCTGACTGAACTGGGGTAAGCCCGGCTGAGCCAGATTCTGCTGAACCCGCTGAACCGCGCCCGGACTCGCTCCGCCTGTCGGGCTGATTTGATTGAGTTGCTGCATGCCCGCTTGGGTCGCATCCATTTCAGCCAACATCTGCCCATGCAGAACCGCCGAGGCTGCGAGGCAACCCGCCAACAATACTTCCATGCGGCGCATCAAAGTAGGCCCCTTTCACGCCGAATGATCAATCTGCTGGAAATTACACGGGTGACGGTCCCGTGATCAACAGGATTGTGCGTCCCGGTCAAAGATTGTGGCCCTTTTCGGATTGATCGGCCCTCGTAATCGCCGCGTGAAGAGCCTCGGCCAGAGACTCGATATCTTCCTCCGCGTGCGTTGCCATCACCGTCAACCGCAAACGACTGGAACCCGGGCGCACTGTCGGCGGACGAATCGCCACAGCAAGGTGACCCGCTGCGCGTAACGCGGCGTCAACCGCAAGCGTGCGGTCGGCCGCCCCAAGCACAACAGGAACGATAGGTGATACGCCAGATGTCACTGCAGCCCCCCTGCGGCGGAGGGCGTCCCGCAGCAGACCGGCGTTGGCCACGAGGCGCTTCCACCGGTCTGGGGCCTCGTCCAGAAGCCGGAGGGACTCCAGCGCAGCCGCAGCACACGGCGGGGCTAGCGCCGTGTCAAAAATGAAGGTTCGGGCCCGATTTTCCAGGAGCCGGATTAACACGCGCGGGCCGGCCACGAAGCCCCCCATCGAGCCAAGCGCTTTGCTCAAGGTGCCCATCTGGACAAGTCGCGGGTGCCCCGTAACCTGCCAATAAGCGGCGCTGCCGCGTCCCTCGGGACCTATGGTGCCTGTCGCATGGGCGTCGTCCACGACGAGCACCGCGTTGTGACGATCGCAAACCTCAAGCAAGGCCGGCAGCGGAGCCAGATCGCCATCCATCGAAAAGACACCCTCTGTCACCACCACGGCAGAGAAGTACTCCGCCCTCGTTGCCACCGCCCGCGAAAGCAGCCGATCCAGCGCATGGGGATCGTTGTGGGGGAACGACCGCCAGCCGGCTTTGGCGGTCATGGCGGCGTCCACAATGCACGCGTGAGACAAGCGGTCGAAATAAACAGGAACATTCACGGCGGGCGCCGGCGACGACAGCACCCGGATGAGGCCGAGGTTGGCCATATAACCAGACGAAAAGACCAGAGCGGCCTCAGCCGATTTTAGCGCCGCAAGTCGCTCTTCGAGTTCCCGGTGGATGGCCAAAGCCCCCGTGATTAGGCGCGAGCCGCCCGCACCTGCCCCCCACCGCCGGGCCGCCTGCCCTGCGGCTGCCACCACGCGGGGATGGCAGGCAAGGTCCAAGTAGTTGTTCGAAGACCAGTTGATGAGCGCCCGTCCGCCGCTCTCGAAAATTTTGCCCGACGGGCCATCCGCCGCAACCTGACGGCGCAGCAGATTTTCTGTCTCCAGCCGTTGCAGTTCGGCGCGCACCGCCCGCCAATCATCGTTCATGGAACGGCACAGAGTCGGCCGCCACGGCCGTTGTCAATCTGGCACGAGCATATAGGCCCGCATTTCGACGCGATCCGCAGTGACATGACCGGCCTCCAACGTCCGCCCCGCACCACCGGAGATCGTATCCACGAGATCGAGGCCAAGGAACACATCACGACGGCTGAAGGCATTGACCCCGGGTCCCGGCTGCCCACAGATATTCGGCATCCGCACGCTCAACGGCGTGACCGGCAGGAACTCTGGCCGGATATCCAGCGACATGGGGGTGTGGAACATCATCGTGTACCAGCCACCGGCGGTTTCTGTTGTGTATTTATCTGGATTCTGTGTACCGACACCCGGCAGCGCCTGCTGAGCAATCGAATTGTTGGCATTCAGCGGATACATGCCTCCGCCGCCTGTGCCCCAAGCGCCGCCGACCTCCAACTTTTGGCTCCAGGCGAATTTCACACTTCGTGCCCTCATGCGGATTTGCGCCTGTCGGTTGACCTGTTGGGTTGAGGTCAAATGCCAGCGGATGACATATTGTTTTCCGGCTTCTACTCGCACGCGCGACGGATAATCCATGGTGTTACGGTCGGGGTTGAACTCCCGGCAGCCAAGCCCAATGCGGTCCGTGGGCACATTGCCCGTATCCAGCGTCACACCATCGGGGCTTTGCGAATAGGTGGGCGGCGATGTGAGCGCATCCCCAAGTCCGAATTCTCCCTCCTGCGTGCCCGGGATCAGGTTGAACAGCGACAGTTCCAGCGGGTTGTACACAGCCAGATCGGCTGCATCATAGGTTTTAATGGGTGCTGCGGCGGGCGCCACCAGCGATACCGGATAGGTGCCGATGAGGGACTCCGTCATCGCCACATAACCCGTGTCCTGCGGGTGGATGGCGTAAGCCTCGAACGCGCGGGTGATGCCCTCCGTCGCGGCATTGGCCGCCAGGTAGGGGACATCCACCGGATCGAGATCCACCCGGTACATGGACGGAAGACCTGCATCGGTGGAAGGACGCAGTTCCTGATCCATTGCAGTCTGGGCTGGGTTGTCCCCTGTGTGATGGAACACCTCCAGCATCGAGTTGACCGCGAACCGGTTTAAAAGGCGCATGCGCAAATTGGGGATCTGGTTGAAATCACCCGCATTCGGCTGACCTCCAGCATAAACATAGTACTTGGCCCGTGCCACACGGTCGGGCCCAACCATACTGTAGGGCAGCCATTCGCTCCAGTTAGCGATCACCCCCGTCACCCGGAAGCGCGTCGGATGACTGACGATGTTGCCCGCATAAGCGCCTTGGGCACCCTGCCAGTCGGGCCAGGCAAAGCCCGGTGTGTTGAATCCAAAAGCACCCCACCCATCGAGACTGCCGGGCGGCCAGATCATGCCGGTCGTGAACGAATCATCATCATAGGCGTTGAACGGCTCTAACACGGTGGTCACACAAGATGTCTCGTTGTCCTCAGGCGAGGTGTCCGGAACAGAACTCTCGACGCGCGCCCTGTTGATGAGTTGACCGGCCTCTCTTGGGAAGACGCTGATCCACAGCGTGCGGGTGGTTCCGGGTTCAACCGCGTTCAGCCATTCGGCGCGGACGCCGTGCGGGTGAACCAAAACTTGCACCAAATGGGAGCTACTTACGGACAAGATGCTGGCACTTTCCGGCAGATCATCCACCGTGGTCACGCCCCGCGCGTCCACCTCGCCATCATTTTGGACAGTTACCGTGTACCGTATGGGATAGCCACAATAGACGGTTTCTGATTCGCCGCTTTTGCTCACTGATAAGGCGTACAGCATCTCGACAGCGCCAATGTCGGTTTGCCCTCCTTGTGGACGCGCTACACCCCGCTGGTCCACATCGGGCGCCATTTTGTAATCGCCCGCGTCGAGCGCCGGACTGGCTGAATTCAAGGTGTGAACGGGCAACGCTCCGACCGAGTAGCCGAGCGGGTTTAGTAGCGGGTCAATTGCCGACGGCGATTCTGTAGCCCCGGGATTCGGCTTGGTGGAATCCAAGGGATCCCCGTACTGGTCACCCTCAGTGTTGGTGGCGAAATCGGTCCTGCCTACATTGCCAATGAGGTTAAAACCTTGGGATTCGATCCGGCCGTTGATGTCCGGCTGTTCCTCTCCCGGCTCTGTGTTAGCAGCAATCAGACTGTTAACGCAACTGACCGGAACCACGGCCACGATACCCCCACTGCCCTCCGCACCGGCCTCTCTTTCCAGCCCATTCGCTGTGACAGTGCAGTTCTGAAGTGTTGCTGAAGTCAGCGATCCCTCAAACCACATGCCCCCGGCGCCAGATCGGGCACTATTGCCGGAAATAGTGCAATTCCGGATTGTCAGTTGCGAGTCCCTGATATCTGCGCCACCCGCCCCTTGGGTTGAGTTAGTACCGGCTTGATTTTCGGCGATGGTCACTCGGTCTATCAGACCCTGTGCCCCTTTTTGCGTGTTCAAGCCGCCTCCATAGTCTTCTGCGAAATTGGAAATAATTAGACTGTCCTGAATGAGCAGGGACGCTCCCAGCGCACTTAGCCCTCCCCCCATGCTTCTGGCCGAATTTTCACTGATCGAGGAGTTTGTCAGGATCAACTCACTGTCTGCGCCATCAAGGTAAATGCCACCACCCTCCTGCGCCTCGCAATGATCCACGATCGTCCCGATCATGCGGAGCGTCTGGCCGACTGCGGCAATGCCCGCACCCCTTACGCTTGATCCGTAACAGACTCGAGCATTCCTTACCGTCAGTCTGCCCTCAGTGAAAACGCAACCGCCCATGCCGGAACTTCTCCCGTCGGTACAAGTGATCCTTTCAAGCGTCACGCTGGTGTTGGGAGTCACACGGAAGACACGACTGAGACGATCTGCGTCAATTATAATAAGATTCGGATCCTGTCCGCGTATTGTCAATTCCTTGTTTAGCACCAGTTCTCCGCCTGTTAGATGAAAGACGGCCGATCCGCCTCGCGGAATGAGGGAACGATCAAAGGTGATGACGGATCCTGGACACGCATCGGCAATGGCCTGCCGCAACGACCCCGGGCCTGAGTCTGCAAGAGTCGTAACTACAGGATTCAGTATACATCCGCGAGCAAAAACCTGAAAACAATACGGCGTTTCATCCGGGTCATCCCCGCTAAGTGTTATTGTCGTTAGGCCAACTCCGACAGATGCCATTTTAAATCGTAATGACAGAATAGCGGAGGTGCCCACTTCTATTGGCAGGCTCGGCCCGAGCGAAATCAGAGTATCTGTCATCGGAAACTGTGAATCTCGGCTAAATGTGAAAAAATGCCACGGGGCCGATCCAACATTGCCGACCGAGAACCTAACCTCGCGGTTCTCACCCACAGGGTGAGTCCCTAAGTTAAGTCCGGTACTACCGGATAGAACATGAGTTGAGCCATAATAAACATCAAGGTCTGGCACGAATGCTTCTACGGCACCAACATCATAACCAGACCCCTGAGGACGCGAGACTCCGCGCTGGTCTGCCGGGATCTTGGTGGCCGGATTTCCGCGTTCGAGCGCTGGGCTGAATACATAGCCCGCAAGCGTCAAAGAAATGTCCGGCATGTGTGTCAGCGTCGGTCCGCCGTTGTCGGCCAAGGGTCTCAGCCTTGGGTCTATCGGTACAGGCGAATCGTAAGCACCAGGGTTGGGGGCTGTTGTATTGTATGGGTCTCCGTACTGATCGCCCACAATGTTTCCCGGAAAAGCGTTGGTACCCAAAGAGCCAATGAGATTGTATCCGTGCGATGTTATCGGACCACTAATATCCGGTTCTGTTCCGGTCGTCGTGCCATTGCCGGCAACAATGGTATTGGATAAATTTATATTACCCGTATCATTCCTAAGCCCTCCACTAAGACCGCTGGAGGTATTACCGTACACAGTAGCATTATCCAGGCGAGCAGCGGAAAGCATGTTGTACATTCCGCCGGCATCGTTCGTAGCCCGGTTGGACGAGATCGTGCAGTTGACAAAACTGGCATTACCACTGTTGATCAGTGCGACCCCGCCACCTAAGCCCCCAGAAGCACCCTCAGCCCGGTTCCACGCTATCAGGCTATCGCGGACCGCCAGCGCGGACGGCAACATGCTAAGTAATCCGCCACCCGTCGAAGCCGTGTTGCTTGTAATGTTACACCGATCCAGGGAGCACGAGCCCCCATCGTATAAGGCCAAACCGCCACCATAACCAACCTCTGGATGTGCGCTATTGAGACTGATGGTGCAGTCAACCAGACTGGCAATGCTGTCGCGGCCAGAGGACCAGAGCCCTCCACCGTAAGTAATCGCCTGATTCGAGGAAACCGTGCATCTTGATAAATAGAGGCCCCCCACATTGGCCACAGCACCGCCAATGGGGGCGGCATTGCTCGTAAGAACGCAAGAGTCGAGCACGGCATAGTTATTATTCAGCAAGCCGCCACCACTTGTAACATTTGTGTTTTCGCGCAGCACGACGCGCTGCAAACTCAGCCTGCCGTTGTTGCGTATGGCACCCCCATGACCGCGAGCGATGGTCAAATCCGCAAGCGTAACCGAGGTGGACGCCGCAATGCCAAAGGGTCGGACGGCGTCATTCCCGCTAATCACCGTGGCCGTTGCGCCCAAGCCGGAGATGGAGAGTTCCTCGGTAATGGTGGAAAGGGCTGAGGAAAGTGTTACGGTCGTGTCTGCAAGCGACGGAGAAAACCGAATCGAGTCATACCCAACGGCCCCAGGCTCCGCATCGCCGGTTTGCACATTCTTGTCCGCCGCGAGCATGGCCTCCCGCAGCGAGACCTGCCCATCCTCAGCAATGACATCCGATGTGGTGGTCACTATGTAGGCTCGGGCGTCAGCCGCGCGGACCGTTAGAAAAAACAACGCCAGCACACCCGCTGCGCAGACTGTCGCCTGTCCGCGCGCAAGGAGTCTCATGGTACCAGTCCCCCTTGACGATCTTTCATTTCACCATCCGGCAGGGTACTGCACAGATTTCTCATGTGCAAGGTGTTTTTGTTGCCCGAACCGCATCATGGCTGGAACAAAGCCTCCTGCATCCGCGGGAGGGCGACCCAGCGCCTCGGTACTGAGCAGCCAAGCCTGTGTCAGCCTCCCCCATGTGCAATATAATATGGGGACCCAGTATTGACACAGAATGTGCCCGCTGGCCTCTCATGTGATAAAGCGGTCTCGGTCAGACTGGCAACCTGACCGGCCTCCACAAGGCTAGTTCAGCCCGGCTCTCGCGTATGGTCACTAATCGCGGCGCATGATTCTCAATTTTAAGGCAAACGCCGGCGCTAATCCCGCCGCGCGAACCACACGGCGGCCATCCGATGCCGCAATCGGGCAATGCGTTACGGGTTGTCACCGCGGCACAAAATTGTCCCCCTCGGTGTCCGGAGGATCAGCCGCGCGACCGCACTATCGGACCGTAACCTTGGTGTCGCCACAACGATGAGACGCAAGCAGGGTCTGGCATACTAGGGCACGCGCGCTATCGCCGCCGCAAAAGCCTGTCGGAGAGGAAGAGCACCCCGTAAATCACCAGCGTTCCTATAACAATCTCGCGTACTGCGTAGGGAGCCTTGCCAAGCACCCATTGGCCCAAGGCGGCCACGAGCGACAGGAAAATTGGCACAATGACATAGATGTACGCGGGCGAGTACCGGCTAATCCGCAGCAGCCGCAACAAAGCCACGGACAGCCACCCGGCACCGACCACGATCAGGACAGCACTCAAAACATGGCCCAATTCAAACAGGAGCACCAGCAGCAGGGCCACAAGCAGACATCCACAGCCGCTGCAGCAAGGCGCGTTGGACTGGGCAATGTAAATGCGGCCGTCATCGAACGCTTGCTCCCGACCAACCATGGCCACGGCCTCCACATCCACCACGCGGGGCTCTTCAGGTGAGGAACCGGTCATGTGCCGAGGTGATGATATGCGGAGGCAGCGTGCAAGGCGAAAGGCTTGCCCGCACTCCCACCGCCAAGCCGTTTTTGACTTGAATGCTGCGCCGCTGCGCGCCGTAGATTGGGTGCAAATGCAGACGATCCGCGCCATCGCCCCCTCGATTGCCATCGCCAGCATGATTATTATTGGACCCGCCCGGGTCCAATAATTCGCACAAAGTCCATACCCCCTAACCGCTCAAGAGAGCACCGAAGCCCCCGGAGAACCGGATTGCGTACACCGCAGCAACCTGCCGGCGCGGCCACCCCACCATCCACTACAAAGACATTGAGGTTACGGACATGAAAAAGGATGTATATATCTATGACACAACCCTGCGCGACGGCGAGCAGGGGGAGTTTGTCTCTTATTCTCTCGAAGACAAGGTGCGCATCGCGCACCGGCTGGACGAGTTTGGCGTAGACTACATTGAGGGCGGCTGGCCGGGATCAAACCCGAAAGCCATGCAATTCTTTGACCGCATGAAGAATGTCAAGTTGCGCCATGCGAAACTGGCCGCCTTTGGCAGCACCCGCCGCAAGGACTGCAAGCCGGGCAACGACCCGCAGATTCTGACCCTGATTGAGGCAGGAACGCCGGTCGTGACGATTTTCGGCAAGACTTGGGACCTGCATGTGCGCGAGGCCCTGCGCGTCAGTCCCGAAGAGAATCTTGCCATGATCTTCGAGTCTGTCGAATACCTGAAAGGCCGCGGCCGGGAAGTGATTTACGACGCCGAACACTTTTTCGACGGCTTCAAGAGCAACCCCGAATACGCCCTGGAGACGCTGAAGGCAGCCGAGCGCGCCGGAGCGTCGTGTCTCGTGCTGTGCGACACGAACGGCGGCACCATGCCCACTGAAATCCCGGCCATCCTGAAGCGGGTGCGAGAGGCGGTGCGCGCACCCCTTGGCATGCACACGCACAACGACGCGGGCATGGCTGTTGCCAACACCATTATGGGCGTGGCCGAGGGCGCCGTTCATGTACAGGGCACTATGAACGGCTACGGCGAGCGGTGCGGCAACGCTGACCTGATTCAGGTCATCCCCAACCTTGAATTGAAATACAATAAACGCTGTCTGCCGCCGGGGCATCTTAAACAGTTGACGCAGATGGCCCACTTCATCGCCGAAGTGGCCAATATCGCGCCGGATCCGCGCCAGCCGTATGTGGGGCAGACCGTGTTCGCTCATAAGGGAGGGATCCATGTCAGCGCCGTGCGGCGCAACCCGCTCACCTACGAACACATTCCGCCTGAAACCGTTGGCAATCGCCGACGCGTGCTGGTCAGCGAACTCAGCGGTCAGAGCAATGTCTTCTCCAAGGCCGAGGAGATGGGGATTGACCTCTCCAAAGCCAGTGACGAGGCCAAGCGCGTCGTCAAGCAGGTGAAGGCGCTCGAGGCGGAGGGTTATCAGTTTGAGGGCGCTGAAGCGAGTTTCGAACTGCTGGTCAAGAAAGCCCTCGGTCAACACCGCTCGTTTTTCGAATTGCAGGGCTTCCGCGTCATCACCTCGCGCTGGGGCCCCGATTCACCGTCTTATGCCGAAGCCATCGTGCGCCTGAAGGTCAACGGCGAGGATCGCCACTGCGTGGCCGACGGCGACGGCCCCGTCAACGCTCTCGACCGTGCGCTGCGCAAGGCCTTGGTGCAGGATTATCCCGAAGTGGAAACGGTCCATCTGACCGACTTCAAAGTGCGCGTGCTCGACACCAAGGCAGGAACCGCCGCCAAGGTGCGGGTCATGATCGAGTCCAGCGACAGCGAAAAATCTTGGACAACGGTCGGCGTTTCGGAAAACATTATTGAGGCGTCTTATGCGGCCCTGGTGGACTCCGTAGACTACCAGTTGCTCAAAGTGGAGGAAGAGGGCCCAAAGGCGAAGCGCAAGGCGGCTCGCAAACCCACGAAAAAAACGAAAACCGGCGGCAAGAAACGCTAAGCGATCCGCATCCTGCGCCGCTTTGTCACTCGGCCGGTTGTGGCGGGTGCTCCGCCGAATGAGGTGGGTCTTCGCGCATGCCGTGGACTGATAACCCTGCCGGGAAGCCGGCGATAGCGGTCAGCGTGCCTGCGCCGGCAAAGGCAGCCGCTGCGCCGACAATGCCGGTCGTGCCCAGCCAACCATTGTGCAGGCAGGCTGTGCACACCACAAGAGCCACGAGAAGAGCAGAATTCAGGACGAGGTTGTTCAGGGCAAATACGCGCCCGCGCATCTCGTCGGGAACAGACCGCTGGAGGGCGGTGTCGAGCAGCACGACGACGCCGCCTGCCGCGGCCCCCACGGTGGCCAGCACTATGTAAACCTGCGACTTGCCGGTCGTGACCGCCAGCAAACCCAAAAAGAGCGCCGACAGGGTGAACATCACTGCCAGAACCCAGCGGACCGGCAGACGCAGCGCGACGCGCCCGGTGATGATGCCGCCAGTAAACATCCCGAGGCCGAGGCATCCGAACGCATACCCCAGATACATGGTGGTCTCGCGGCTGGCGGGGTGGTCGGGATCTACTCCGGCAAGCCGTGTAAACACGATGCGGTTGATGACGGTGAACACGGACCCGCCGACAAAGAAGAACAAAGTCGTCAGCAAAACGCACAGCGCCGGCACGCGGTGGCAGCGCAAGTATGCCAAGCCGTCGGCGACATTGCGCAGGAATGAGCCCGAGCGCTTGAGTTCGCGCCACCGGGCATGCACGACCACCGATTCGATGGGCGGCATGCGAATCCAAAGCAGCATGAGCATGGAAAAGAAATAGGTTGAGGCATCCAATAGAAACGCGGTTGCGAGCCCCGGCTCCATCCGGATGGGACCAAGCCAGGGAGTGATGGCAGACAGAAACACACTTTCTCTGGCGAGAGAGGCCGTCAGCACTCCGCCCACGACCGTACCAAGCAGGATGGTGAGCGTTCCCATGGTGGAAGTGACGGAGTTGGCGCGCAGCAGGTGCTCCGGCGGCACGATCTCGGGCAAAAACGCGGACCGTGCCGGCTGGAACAGGCAGGTACCGCAACCGACGATGAATGCGACCCCGTAAAGCGCCGCAGGCGTCACAGACATCGTAAACACAAACGGTAAAGCGGCATAGATGATGCCGCGGCAAATATCCGTCACGATCATCAATTTCCGCCGGTCGTAGCGGTCAACCACCGCCCCTGCAAAAGGGCCAATAAGGACATAAGGCAGTACGGACCAAAATGTGATCATCGTCGTGTGATCGGCGCCCGCGGCGGCTGTGGCCGTAGCCGACAGAATCGCCACAAGCCCGATTTGGCCTACCCGGTCGCCAAGAAACGAGACAAACAACCCGAACCAGAGTTTGACAAAGTTTGCATTGCGAAAAACATCCAACAGCGTGGGCTGGCGGGACTCGGCGGCGGACATGTGGACGAAGCCTAGAAACCGTGCATCGGGGATGTCAACCTGCCGGGGGGATGCCGTTTGTGTTGCACCTCACCAGCCGCAAGGCTAAGCCAAAAGCGAAAAGAGGAGAGTTTTGGTCGTGCGCATGACACCTTGTTTTTGGCTGGCGCTTGCCATGGCATCATGGGTTTTTGCGGTCCCCGGCACAACCCGCGCTGGCGAGCATTACGATACGATCATCCGTAATGGCCGGATCATTGACGGCGCCGGGAATCCGTGGTATCGGGGCGATTTGGCCATCCGTGAGGGGCGCATCGCGGCGGTCGGCTGGCTCGATCCAGCCAGTAGCGCAACGCGCGTCATTGATGCTGCCGACCGGTATGTCACCCCGGGATTCATTGATGTCCACACCCACTGCGAAGGGGATCTCACGAGCCAGCCCGAGGCCGAGAACTTCGTTCGCATGGGGGTCACGACCATCGTGACTGGCAATTGCGGCGGATCGTACCTAAACCTCGGCGATGCGTTCACCTCGCATGCGCAGCGCGGAATCGGCCTGAATATGGCTTCGTTGATCGGACACAATACTGTGCGACGCGAGGTCATGGGCAACCGCAACCGCGCGCCGACAACGACCGAAACCGAAGCCATGAAAGCCCTTGTGGCCCGTGCGATGGAGGATGGCGCGGTGGGATTCTCCACGGGGCTCATTTATACGCCCGGTCTCTACGCGAAGACCCCCGAGATTGCCGAACTTGCCGCCGTGGCGGCCCGTTATGGCGGCCTCTACGCTACCCACATGCGCAGCGAGGGACTGGACATCCTGTCAGCCATTGACGAGGCGCTGAGTGTCGGTCTGCAGGCCAAGATCCCCGTCCAGATTTCTCATTTCAAGATTGTCGCCCCCAAGCGCCACGGTCAGTCCACTGTCACCATCGGCATGGTGGAGGAGGCCCGCCGCCGCGGACAGGATGTGACCGTGGATCAGTATGTCTACACGGCCTCCAGCACCGGGTTGCGCTCCATTCTGCCGGATGCGGTCCAGGAAGGCACGACTTCCGAGGTCATCGCGCGCATTAACGACCCCGCGCAACGCCAGAAAATCATTGACGAGATGATCGAGGATAAACACACCACGGCGGGCCGACCGGACATGTCTTACGCGGTCGTGGCCAACTTCCCCGCAGATCCGTCCGTGAACGGCATGAATCTCAAAGAAATCGCCTTGCGCTATAAGAACAGCGACTCGTGGCAGGCGCAAATGGAGACCGTGCTCGACATCGTCACAAGCGGGGGTGCCAGTATGGTCTTCCACTCCATAGACGAAGGCGACCTGCGTCGAATCGCACAATATCCGTTTACGATGTTTGCGAGTGACAGCGGTGTGCGCACCTTTGGCCTTGGAGCCCCGCACCCTCGCGGCTACGGCAACAACGCCCGCGTTCTCGCCCACTATGTGCGGGATGAGCAGGTGCTGCGTTTGGAGGACGCCGTGCGCCGCATGACCTCCTTGCCTGCCCAGAGATTCCGCTTCCATGACCGCGGCCTGTTACGGCCGGGAGCCGCGGCCGACATTGTGATTTTCGATCTCAATCGCGTGCAAGACCGCTCCACATTCGACTCGCCGCACGCCTACGCGGAGGGCTTTGATTATGTGTTCGTCAACGGCGTGGCGGTGATCGATGATGGCATCCTGACGCGCAGGTTACCCGGACAAATCCTGTACGGACCCGGCCGGCGCAAGCCGCCCACCGAGGCCGGGCCGACGGACAACAAAGTCATTGATACCGCCGGATAACGCCGGCAACGCCGGTCCGGGCGCCGCCAGATCGGGCGGCCTCGGCGGACTCCTCGCTGCGTCCGGCGCGGCTCTCAGTTTTCTTTGCGCCGCGACATTTATCATTTGGGCACAGGTCGCCGGCGGCAGCAATCCGGCAGCCGCCGAAGCCGCTTTGACGCCACTTCGATCAGTCCGCATGCTTGCTGCCAACCTTGCCGCCGAAGATCTGTTTCACAACTGGGGCGAGACGCTTCGGACCGGATCGTGGGCCGTTCTGGTTTGGGCTGCGTGGCTGTACGGTGTCGTTGCGGTGGGCACAGCCCTGACACCACGGCTCACAACGGACCGCCTCCCACCCTCCGCGCGGATCGCCATATGCTATTGCCTCGGGCTACTTGCCGTGGGCCTGTTGATCTTTTTCATGGGGCTGCTCGGCCTGTTCACCCGCCCCGCATTGGGCGGCCTGACCGTGGTGTTGCTCCTCGCCGGTTTGGCCGTCTGGCGGAGGGCGGCCGGCTTGCTCGCTGGCTTTCCCGTACCAGGGTGGCACGCCCGGCGTGATGAGAAGGGATGGAGTTTGGCCGGCGCCGTTCTTGTCGTTGTTTTCGCCGGAGTTTTTTTCTATGCGCTGACACCTCCCATTCAGTCTGACGCCATGCGTTACCATCTCGCGGCACCGCAGGAATTCCTCAAGGCGGGGCGCATCCACTATTTGCCGCTCAATGCGTTCAGTAATTTTCCGTTGCTCCTGCAAATGCACTATGCAGTGGCACTGGCCCTCGGTGCGCCGGCGGCGGCACAACTCATGCACTTCGCCACAATGATAGCCTGCTTGCTCATGAGCCATGGTCTGGTTTTGGCCACGCTGTCGCCGCAAGCGTCGGAAGAATCGGCCGAAACCCAACGGGCCGCATGGCTGGCCACGCTTCTCTATGCCGGCGCGCCAGCAAGCCTGATTGTTGGGGCTTGGCCCTTCAATGACCACGCGGTGGCTGTGTTCGTGGTTGGGACGGTGCTGGCGACTCTTGAGGCGGCGCGGCGGCCTTCGCTACCAGCATTCGTGCTGGCAGGCCTCATGATGGGGGGCGCGCTGGGAACCAAATATTCGGCCGCGGCCGTTGTGGCGGCGGTGGCTTCGTTCGGTTTGGCGGCGCTAGGGCTGCGACGCCGCTTGAGACAGAGCCTGGCCGGGATCCTCCTGTGCGCAACCGCAGCCGCGGGGACCGGCGGTGTTTGGTTTGCCAAAAACTTTGCCATGACCGGCAATCCGGTTTATCCCTTGGCGCACAGCCGGTTCAACGGCGGCGAGTGGACGCAGACCAACGCCGACTTTTACCGCGACAAAATGGACGAGAAGGGCGCGCCGCGCACGCTCACCGAGTGGGTTGCATCGCCGGTGCGTGCGACTTTCGCCTGGACACGATATGAACATCACCTGCCCGGCGCGACAGTGCTTGTCGCCTTCACCGCAGGTTTTCTGGGATGCGCTGCGGCCGTCGCGCGCGGTCGGCGCCGGGCATGGCCCGTCGTCTTCACCACCGCTGCTGCACTGGCCTACCATGGCATCTGGTTCTTCACCTATCAGAGCAACCGGATGATACCGCCCGCAGTGGCCCTGATGGCGCCCGCAGTGGCAGCACTCCTCACGGAATGCGGACGGCACCGGGTTTGGATGCGCACTCTTGCGACAACAGCCGTGATCGTGACGCTGGCCTACGGCTGGGCATGGGCCATGCAATGGATTTACACCCGTGCCATGCCTTCTGTGCCAGCCTACCTTCTCGGGGCAAATTCGCGCGAGGCTTACCTTTCCCGGGCCTTGTCTTACTACGCCGCGTTTGAGCAAATCGGCGACATGCAAGCGCGTCGGACGGTCTCCGAGCCGCGGGCAGATAGGGTTCTGCTGATTGGAGAACATCGCATCTTTTACGGACGCTTCAACGCTGTCTGGAGCGATTGGTTCGACACCCCGGCCGTCCTCCACATCATCCGCCAGCACGGTGTGTCCACAGCGGCGGAACTGAAACGGGTGTTAGCCGACCGGAATATCGGAATCATCCTTTACAATGAAGCCGAACTGGCGGCCGGGCGCCAGATGGAGACCTATTTCAAGCCGCGATTCACCCCTGATGAATGGACCATCCTAATGGATTTGCTCGCCATGTCTGATGTTGACAAGTGGGCCATACCGCCCGGCGTGACACTACTCCGGTTTCCCGAGGCCAGACGATCGCCGCGCGAGTCACAACCATGATGCGGCCTCTTAACCGCGGCTTCCTCGGGCGCGCCTTCGCGTTGCTGACGCTCGCCGCCGGCGCGGCGCTATACGCGCTACTGCCTGTTCGGGGCCTGTGGACCGGCCGCCACGATAACGACTTTAAACATCTTTACTTTGGAATGAAGGCGCTGCTCGACGGCAGCAGCCCCTATCCGCCCGAATCGCTGTTGCTTCAAGCGTCGCGTGCCGGCATGCCCGACGCCAGCCTCAATCCCTTTGTGTACCTGCCGTTCACCGGCCTCTCCTTGGGCTGGCTTTCACCGTTTTCGCCCGCAGTGGCCTCCCAGATCTGGTTTCTTGTCAGTCATTTCCTTATCCTCGGTTCCTGCATGTTGGCTGCACAAACATTTTTCCCGCGGCGACGCACGATGGCCCTGGGGCTCATGCTCGGCGTGTGCGCGGTCTGTCACCCCTTGGCGCGCAGCCTGACCGCGGGACAACTCAACGCGGTTCTCCTGGCTTGTTATGCAGGCGCCTTTGCCTTCATCATAAAGAACCGGCCATGGGTCGCGGGCGGGTTGCTAGGATTTGGCGCCATGTTCAAATTGTCGCCGGGGCTATTCCTTCTTCACTTCGTGATCCGGCGCGAGTGGCGCGCTCTGACCGCCATGGCCGTCGCATGCGCGGCGCTGGGGCTGGTCTCGATCGCGGCGGTAGGTATCGCCACGCACATCGAGTTCATCCCTATGCTGCGCCAGATGGGCTACGGTCGGTCCACCTGGCAGGAATTTGGCGCTGTCTTTTGGAAGGATCCAGCCAACCAGAGCATCAACTCACTTCTGACGCATCTGCTTGTGGCAGATAATGGGATTACAGCGCCATGGCTGGCCGGGTCACAAGCGCTCGCCAACAACCTCACCATTTTTGCCAGCGGTCTGCTGACGCTGATTTATCTGTTCTGTGTGCTTCCATGTCGTCCGGGCGTGCGGCGTGATCCCGCTCCTCCGTTCATGGCTACCCTTCTGCTCTCGCTCCTGCTTCCCTCCCTCATGTGGGATCATTACCTCGTGCAGGCCCTGCTGCCCGCGGCGTGGCTTTGCTCGCGGGCGATGGAACGGCGCAGTCCGCTGCTGGCCGTTGAGATGGCGGCTGTTCTTTTCCTGCTGTGTGTGCCCTGGCCTTATCATAGCGGAATATTTCGTGCAGGCATCGGCGTGCCGTTGATGTCCGTCAAGTTGTTGCCCGTGCTGGTTATGTTTCTGCGGTGCTGCCGGGAGTGTTGCCGGATGCCATCGGCGACGGTCTGATTATCAGTTGCGTTTCACAGCCCCGGCTCGAAATCTTCTGATGGCGTGAACTCATGCAGCATGACCGGATGATGAACATGCGTGATGTGTTGGCATTGGTGCTTGCGGGCGGTAGCACGAGCGGCTTCGGCGTCCTGACCCTCAACCGGGCGAAGGGGGCACTGACTTTTGGCGGACATTACCGCATCGTGGATTTTGCGCTCTCCAACCTGCGCAACTCCGGTGTGGATCAAGTCGGGCTGATTATCCAGTATCTGCCGTCGTCGCTTATCGAACATGTCGGCGTCGGCCACCCATGGGATTTTCAAGGCTATGGCCGCCTACTCAAAAT
>JAOAAY010000092.1:0-658 GCA_026418615.1 Candidatus Sumerlaeaceae bacterium
TGTCGCCGGAGATGGCTGCTTCCCTGCCGCCGGTGGATGAGCGGACTTACCGCGCGAATTTGCTCGGCGCTGATCCCGCAGGGCTTTATTGCCCCGGCGAGGAGAATCTGTAAGCAAACGGGCCACGGCAACACGTGGCCCGTTTTCCCCAAAAAATGGCTTGCGTAGTTTTTACCCAAAACGCCCGGTGATGTAACCCTCGGTGCGTGGATCGCGCGGGTTGGTGAAAATGTCACGGGTGAGACCGTACTCTACTAGTTCACCACAGCGCGATTCATCGGTGTAGAAGAAGGCCGTGTAGTCCGAGACGCGCGCGGCTTGCTGCATGTTGTGCGTGACAATGATGATGGTGTAGTCGCGTACTAGCTCTCGCATCAATTCTTCAATGCGTAGGGTGGCGATGGGATCGAGTGCCGATGCCGGTTCATCCATGAGGATGATTTGCGGTTGAACGGCGATAGCGCGGGCGATGCACAGACGTTGTTGTTGCCCACCCGAAAGGGCTAGCGCGCTTTGTTGCAACTTGTCTTTGACTTCGTCCCATAGCGCTGCAGCGCGCAGGGAACGCTCCACGAGTTCATCCATATTACCGCGATACCCGTTGATGCGTGCCACCCAAGCGACGTTTTCGTAGATGCTCTTGGGGAAAGGGTTGGGT
>JAOAAY010000092.1:668-911 GCA_026418615.1 Candidatus Sumerlaeaceae bacterium
CCGGTGATGCGCGCTCCTTTGATGAAATCATTCATGCGGTTAAAAGCTCGCAAAACCGTGCGCTTCCCGCACCCCGACGGCCCGATGAGGGCCGTGATTTTGCGCGCCGGAAAACGCAGGGTAACGTTTTTGACGGCATGGAATGAACCGTAATAAATGTTCAGGTTTTCGGCTTCAATGGCGTAAGTAGTTTCTTGAGCTTTGAGCTGGATAGGGCTTTGCGCAGTTATGGTTGCCATACTT
>JAOAAY010000093.1:0-326 GCA_026418615.1 Candidatus Sumerlaeaceae bacterium
GGACTTTCCCGCAATAACCATTCCAAGTAAAAGCGCGAGCTTCGTCATAGCTCACCTCCCAGTAAATGATAGGATATTATACCTTATTTTTCTTGCTTTGTAGAAATTTTAAACAAAACGCCCGCTACCCACACCCACTTCCAACAGTCTTCCACAGGGTAGCTCCAAACTTTATACAGGTCAAAAACTTGCATGTGTTAAACTATACTCCATGCTCTGGAAAAGTTCTGCGGTGCAAATATCAAAGCTCGTAAAGAAAGGGGAAGTAAAGCCTCAGGAGGTCATCCAAAGTTTCTACGAAAGGTTTGTTCAGACGGAGGAAAAGG
>JAOAAY010000093.1:336-887 GCA_026418615.1 Candidatus Sumerlaeaceae bacterium
AAACGTGCTTGGCTTTCCTACTACCTGTGCTTCAAAAATACTTCAAGGCTACGTGTCCCCCTACGATGCCACCGTTATAGAAAGGCTGAAAAGAGCGGGAGCCATTATAGTAGGCAAGACCAACATGGACGAGTTTGCCATGGGCTCCTCTACGGAGTACTCCGCCTTTTTCCCAACGAAAAACCCTTGGGACTTAGAAAGGGTACCGGGTGGCTCCTCTGGTGGTTCTGCGGTAGCGGTTGCGGTAAGGTCTGCACCTCTCTCTCTTGGCTCGGACACGGGCGGTTCTATTCGTCAACCTGCCAGCTTCTGTGGAGTTATAGGTCTAAAGCCTACGTATGGTAGGGTTTCACGCTACGGGCTTGTAGCCTTTGCCTCTTCTTTAGACCAAATTGGACCTTTTGGAAGGACTACGGAGGATGTAGCCCTTATCATGGAAGTTATAAGCGGGCATGACCCAAGGGACTCTACCAGCAGTAAAGAGCTGGTACCAAAGTTTACGCAAGAGCTTGGAAAGGACATAAGAAGTCTTAGGGTAGGCTACGTAAAGG
>JAOAAY010000094.1 GCA_026418615.1 Candidatus Sumerlaeaceae bacterium
GTACTCGCGGATGAGCTTATTAATGACCGCGTCCGGAAAACGCGGCGGATGCTGCTGCAAGCCATTCAGCTCAATCTGACGCGGAATGAGGAACTTGCGCGCGATGTGAAGTTTCTCTTCCTCGGTGTAACCAGGGAATTCGATAATTTCCAAACGGTCTTCCAACGCCGGCGGAATCGTATCCACCACATTGGCCGTAGCAATGAACAACACCTGCGAAAGATCGTAAGGAATCTCCAAATAGTGATCCGAAAAAGCGTGATTCTGCTCTGGATCGAGCACTTCCAACAGCGCCGCTGCCGGATCGCCGCGGAAATCCTGCCCCAGCTTATCCAATTCATCGAGCATGAAGACAGGATTCACCGTCCCCGCGCGCCGCATCGTCTGCAAAATCCGTCCCGGCAGTGCGCCGATATAGGTGCGCCGGTGTCCGCGAATTTCAGCCTCATCGCGCACCCCGCCCAAAGAAACGCGCACAAACTCGCGTCCCAACGCCTCCGCAATCGAACGCCCTAAGGACGTTTTGCCCGTTCCCGGCGGCCCGATGAAACACAAAATCGTGCTGCGCGTCTTTTCTGGCGCTAATTTACGGACGGCGATATACTCCAAGATTCGCTCCTTAGCCTTAGGTAACCCGTAATGGCGCGATTCGAGCACGACTTCAGCGTGTTTGAGATCGAGATTGTCCGTGGTGGCCTTGCTCCAAGGCAATTCGAGTAGCCAATCCAGATAAGAACGCAAAATACTGAACTCCGGCGCCATAGGCGACATCATGGTGAGACGCCCAAGCTCTTCCTGCGCTCGCTCCCGCACGTGATCGGGCAGTTCGGCTTTTTCGATCTGCTCCTGCAACTGCCGAACATCGCGCATCGCC
>JAOAAY010000095.1:0-552 GCA_026418615.1 Candidatus Sumerlaeaceae bacterium
CTCATGAACAGTATAAGGGCGCCGTGGACCCGGTGACGGAAGCCGACGTGGCTTCGGAACAGCTTATTCTTTCTCGTCTGCGTGCTGCATGGCCGGGGCAGCGGATTTTGGCCGAGGAAAGCGGCGGCGATGATTGGCAAACCGATGCACCGATTTGGTTGATTGATCCGCTGGACGGAACGGTGAATTTCGCCCACGGCTTTCCTCATTTTTGCGTTTCGTTGGCGTTGGTGGTGGGGGGCGAGATTCAGCTTGGGGTCATTCGCGACCCACTGCGCCATGAGACCTTTGCCGCGCGACGTGGCGCGGGCGCGACGTGCAACGGCAAGCTCATTCGTGTGGGGCAACGTCAGCGCTTGGCCGATGCGCTGTTGGTCACCGGTTTCCCTTATGACCGGCGCACGGCCTTTGATAACAACTCCCAGCGCATAGACCCGTTTCTGCGGCGCAGTCAGGGTTTGCGACGCACCGGCTCGGCGTGTCTGGATTTGGCTTATATCGCGTGCGGACGGTTAGATGGATATTGGGAGCTGCGCCTCAAACCGTGGGATG
>JAOAAY010000095.1:562-860 GCA_026418615.1 Candidatus Sumerlaeaceae bacterium
TATCCTGCTGGTGCGCGAAGCGGGGGGCGTGTGTACGGATTTCAGCGGTAATGCCGAGACGCGCCGTCTGCTTTCCGGCGCGGAGATTGTCGCCAGCAATGGGGTGTTTCATCACGAGATGTTGCGGGTGTTGCGTGAGGGGGGCGGCGCGCCGTTGCCGTGAGGGATGAGACGCCTAGGAAGGGTAACCGGACAAGGTGACGAACGGCGATGGGATATAAACCTATAAGCTGATGTGGCGTTCGATAGCCTGCGCTATTTTACGGTCGGTGACGGCCATAGGCAGGGTGGGTAAGTC
>JAOAAY010000096.1 GCA_026418615.1 Candidatus Sumerlaeaceae bacterium
ACCCTCTACCTTGTACTCGCGCTCGATGATCTCGCGCAGCGCCGCCACCTCGGCCTCACTCAAATCCTTCACGCGCTTGTCGGGATTAATCCCCGTGCGCGCCAGCACCTTCTGACTGGTCGGAAGACCGATGCCGTAGATATAAGTCAGGCCAATCTCCACCCGCTTGTTCTTGGGCAGGTCAACGCCTGCAATACGCGCCATAAGTTTTCTCCTCCAGACTTCGACTTAATAATTACCCTTGCCGCTGTTTGTGCTTGGGATTATCACAGATCACGCGCAGCACGCCACGCCGACGAATAATCTTACACTTCGGGCAGCGGCGCTTAACGGACGGTAACACCTTCATACTTTTTTCTCCTTCCGTTCACACCAGAGTTAAAATATCCGGCTCGCCATCGGCGATAGCCACCGTGTGTTCAAAGTGCGCCGTCAGGCGCCCATTGGCCGAGACCACCGTCCAGCCGTCTTCGAGCACCCGCGTCTTCTCCGTGCCGATGAGCACCATAGGCTCAATCGCCAACGTCATCCCTCGACGCAGTAACACGCCCTGCCCGGCCTGACCATAATTGAGCACCTGCGGGTCCTCGTGCAATTGGCGACCGATCCCGTGGCCGGTGTAAACGCGCGTCACAAAGTACCCTCGCGATTCGACGTAAGCTTGAATGGCATGGGAAATATCCCCTAAACGTCGTCCGGCCACCGCCTGAGACAAGGCCGCGTTCAATGCCCCAGCAGTAACCTCTAGCAGAGCCTGAGCTCCGGGCGCGATTTTCCCTACCGGCAACGTAACCGCCGCGTCCCCATGGAACCCTCGATAGTACGCTCCCACGTCCACGGTTACAATATCCCCT
>JAOAAY010000097.1:0-542 GCA_026418615.1 Candidatus Sumerlaeaceae bacterium
GGCCGAAGAATTCGCCCTCGCGGATTTCCAGCGAGAGGCCGTCCAGCGCCGTGTGCTTCGCGTATTGTTTGACGAGATCGCGCAGCTCCAGATGCGCACTCATCGGTGCTTTTCCACCGATCTTAGCGCGGATCGGGCGCGCCGTCGGGCGCGATCTGCACCGCCGTGCCGGAGGCGGTGACCATCAGCATGCCGCCGCCGTGCGAGCCGGTGATCGTCTCATAGTCGAGATCGACGCCGATGACGGCGTTGGCGCCCATCGAGCGCGCTTCTTCGCACATTTCGTTGATGGCCAGATGCTTGGCCTTCCGCAGCTCGCCTTCGTAGGCGGCCGACCGGCCGCCGACGATGTCGCGGATGCCGGCGAAGAAATCCTTGAAGATGTTCGCGCCGAGAATCGCCTCGCCGCTCACCAGCCCGTAATAGCGCTGGATTTTCCAGCCTTGCAAAGTGTGCGTCGTCAGGACCAGCATCGGACAGCTCCGGATCAGTATGGGACGCGCCCGGGATGGCGCAGCCAGACAGCGAAGGGTTCGGCCGCC
>JAOAAY010000097.1:552-836 GCA_026418615.1 Candidatus Sumerlaeaceae bacterium
GCTTCTGCTCGTCGAGGGCGAACTGCTCGTACAGGAAGCGGTCGTCGAATCCCGCCTGTGCGGCGTCTTCGCGCCCGGCGGCGTAGTAGAGGGCATCGAGCCGGGCCCAGTAAATGGCGCCGAGGCACATGGGGCAGGGCTCGCAGGAGGAATAGATCGCGGCGCCGCGCAGATCGAAACGGCCCAGCCTGCGGCAGGCGGCGCGGATGGCGACGATTTCGGCGTGCGCGGTGGGGTCGAGATCCGTGGTCACATGATTGGCGCCCTCGGCGATGATCTCGCCG
>JAOAAY010000098.1 GCA_026418615.1 Candidatus Sumerlaeaceae bacterium
TCTATAAACTTATAGTCAAAAAAAGATATTCTCAAGGAAGCTATTTATTAATTATTCTTATATTTTTCTGAACAAAAGAGCGGAACGATTCCAATGAAGTCCTTCTTCTTTTATTTTGTAATTTTATTCTCGCTTACATTTTGTTCTAAAGAACCCGACCTTTTTCCAAAATTCTTTTTAGATCTAAATCTCACTAAAAAGTTAGTCGGAACAGAAGCAAAAGATTTTGTTAACCGGCTGCACTACAATAAAGTAACAGAAGAAAAAAACGAAATCGGATTTTACAGCGGACCAAAAGGCAGCGCTATTATTTATATTACATTTTATAATGATAAAAATTCTGCCCGAACGAATTACGAGAAAATGATAAGAAAAATTTCACCAGAAAATTCAGTTTTTACTAAGGGTACAATAATTAATTTTGATGGTAAAGAGATTTATAAAACTTTTGGTATGGGACAGACACATTATGTATTCGCTTCATCCAACAAGCTCTTCTGGATTTCCGCAGAAATAAGTTGGGCAGAAAAATTTCTAAATGAATATTTAAAAATCCTTGATTGATAGAAAAAGGCTTGCTATTATAAAACAAATAGAAAAAAGGGGCTGTAGCTCAGTTGGGAGAGCGGTACGTTCGCAACGTATAGGTCGAGGGTTCAAATCCCTTCAGCTCCACAACTCTGCATTTAATTAAGGAGTAAGCATGGATCAGATCGACAACATTAATTTGGAATCAGAAGATTCTTCAAAACCACCAACTTACTTTCAGATGATCTTTTCACAAATGATTAGTGATATGAAATGTGTTGGTATGTTTACAATTATAATG
>JAOAAY010000099.1 GCA_026418615.1 Candidatus Sumerlaeaceae bacterium
GTCTTCAACAAGTTGGCAAGGCAATCATGGGTTCTTCGGGGAATTTCTGACCAAGATCTGAGCAAAGCGTGGCCACCTAACTATTTATTCTCGATCTTGGAGTCTGAGAGGTTGGACTGGACCCAAGTCATGTCGGCTCGCTTGCAGCGTGATATCACCTCCACGGGTACGCGCCTGAGGGTTGACGGCGAGACCCCCCGCAAGGGCGCAACCCGATCCCGTGAGTGGTGGTTTGATCAGCATGGCTTATTACGAGTTTTGCGGATGAGTGGAACATTTGATTCAGGTGATGTAGCGTCTTGGGAACGAACGCTTTTTTTCGAGGATTATCATGCCGATCCACTTTTTCCGAAACGATGTGTTATCTCTGGTCATCGTGTTCTCAACCCCAAGAACAAGGCGAGAATTGTCACGGCAGATGAGGTCCATTTTGATTCCATTGAGGCAGCCAAGTCTGTTGAGGACCTGAAAGCCTTGTTATCCATTCGTGTCGGTGACCAATTTGTTGACAAAAGGTCGGGCGCTGTGTGGAATGTCACCCGCAACGGATGGCCGGACGAGGCGGAATTTCTGCGTCAGGCTCAGATGGCTGCCCGCGAAAAGCAGCGTTTTCGACATGCGACGAAATGGCTTGGCATGCTCGCCTCGTGGCAAGGACTGGTTGCTTCGACTGTCGCGGTGTGCATCCTGCTGACTGTCATGCTTGTTCGAAGAGGCCGTCGAAGTCAAGTCGCTGGGCGCAAACCTTCCCGCTTGCGCCGGTAGAGGGAGCGACTGGATGCGTCTCTGCCCGAAAGTATCTTT
>JAOAAY010000100.1 GCA_026418615.1 Candidatus Sumerlaeaceae bacterium
TTTTTTGCTGTTGACTTCGCTGGTAGGCCTGCTGTTGGTGGTGAGTTCAGCAATGTCTGTGCTGCACCATAGTGAGGCGTGGCCTGCGGGGGCAGGTGCATTTTCTGTTCACTTGGACAGGGGCACTCACCATGCGTTCGACGGTGGAAGAGATTTTTTTGCCAGAAAGCGTAAGCGGTTTCGAGACGCGCTGCTGGCATGGGGGTTTCTGCCGGTCGTCGAACGCACGGTGAGGCCTGTGAAACAGAGCATAAGACACGAATCCATGATTTGCAGGGAGGCGACCACCGACTTTAGCCAGTATCCGCAACGCATGGCAAGCACCATGAAACGGCAAAGTCCCGGCTCGTTCGGGAGACGATCAACAGTTATCCGCCAGGTGCGCGCACAGGCTGCGCGCACTGCGCCCGAAACAATGTCGTGCTGGATTCACCACCTCGGAGGGGTGTCAATATGAAGTTTTCCTTCGTCGCGCGGTTTGCCGCCGCGCTGGCAGTTGTTTCAATGACGGTTATCGCTGGGGCTGGGGGGGCGGACATGCCCGCCTCGAAAACGGCTCCTGCCGTGCCCGTCGCGGTTGCCGAGGATTTGTCTGTCGTTCTTGTGACCGGCGACCAGCAGCAGGGTCTTGCGGTTGTCAATACTGATTCCAAGAAAACCATCGAAATCACCGCCACCCCGCATACGGGGTACTATGCCACGATTGCTCCGTCCGGCAATTTCGTCTGCTACAAGGATTTTGTGGATGATGGCCGGGGCGGGAAGTTGCAGGTTCCGAGCCTGTT
>JAOAAY010000101.1:0-358 GCA_026418615.1 Candidatus Sumerlaeaceae bacterium
GAATATCCCCGGAACTGAAAGCATGGCGACGGATCGCCCCCGGCGGGGGGTGCCGGAAGGGCTTTGGATTCGCTGCCCCCAGTGCAAAGCCACGGTCTACAAAAAGGAAGTGGAAATGCGGCAGCACGTCTGCCCCGAGTGCGATTTCCACTTCACCATGCCGGCCCGCGATCGGATCAATCAAATTCTCGACGAATCCACCTTCGAGGAGTGGGATACCGACCTGAGGCCCTGTGATCCGCTCGGCTTCGTCGATCGCATTCCCTACCATCAGAGGCTCGTCGAGGAGCAAAAGAAAACCGGTATGCTCGATGCCGCCGTGACCGGCAAAGGCTTCATCCGCGGCCGACCGGTTGTC
>JAOAAY010000101.1:368-745 GCA_026418615.1 Candidatus Sumerlaeaceae bacterium
CGCGAAGCGATTGAAGGACGAACAGGCCCGGACCGGACTGGTCGACGCGGCCGTCGTGGGCAAGGGCTTCATTCGCGGGCGGCCGGTCGCGCTGGGGATCACCGATTTCCAGTTCATGGCCGGCAGCATGGGCTCGGTGGTGGGCGAAAAACTGACCCGGGCGGCCGAACGGGCTACGTCCTTGCGTTTGCCTTTGATTTTCGTCAGTGGTTCGGGTGGCGGGGCCCGCATGCAGGAGGGCATCCTTTCCCTGATGCAAATGGCCAAGGTCTCCGCCGCACTGGCTCGCTACGATGCCGCCGGTGGGCTTTATGTGTGCATTCTGACCAATCCCACCATGGGTGGTGTCGCGGCCAGTTGGGCCCTGTCTCTTATAC
>JAOAAY010000010.1 GCA_026418615.1 Candidatus Sumerlaeaceae bacterium
AGATGTGTATAAGAGACAGGCCCCACACCGTCCACGGAAATCATGACTGTCAGGCGGGGGTGAAACGAGAGGATCTTCTCCACATAGCGGAGAATCTTGCCCGTCCCGAAGCCGTTAGAGTTAAAACTGACATTCATGTCCGGGTAATGCTTGTGGATGACCTCGAAGATCTCGACAAAGTCGCGCCGCAGCGTCGGTTCGCCGCCGGTCAGCGAGATGTGGTTCAGGTTAGAGAAAAAGCGCGAGTTTTCGGAAAGGATGCGGTCTATCTCGTCCACACGCAATTCGTGAGGGAGGAAAGGGGCCTCATTGTCCTCCTGCTGCCAGATGTTGCACATGATGCAGCGCGAGTTGCATCGGTTGGTCAGGCCGATGCGCAATTTCAGCGGCTTGAGCATGTGGAGGTAATCGAGCGCGTGGTAACGCGCCGTTCGCAGAGCCGCTTTGAAATAGGCCGCCGGATCGGCAGTTCGTCTCAGCGTGTTGCGCATCGTGACCCCTGCTACTTTTGGAACTGGCGCGTCGCTTTGGGGCGACCGCGGACAAAAACCCTAGCCTATTAGACTGCGAATAGTCCAGTATTCGATGCCGTTGTTTTCAAGGGGCGTGATAGATTCTGATTTCCGGCCCGGCAAGGCGCCATGGACGCGGGGCAAAGCATGCCAGCGGCTCGCCGGGAGAGATGGCTCGGAGAAGCGATTGCAAGTCGGCAAGTTCTGGCAAGTCAGGCTCCATTAAACGCAGCGCGTAGGCCGGCAGGACCGTAACCGAGTAGCGGCCAGCGTAACGGTCGGGCTCCAAGGGGAACCGCTGGGGGTCAAACAGTCGAGAGCCATCCGAGGCGCGTCGAAAAGCGGTCGTAATCGGCAGAAAATCCGCGTCGAAACGAAGTCGGGCGGCGGACTCTGCGCACTCGGCTGCTCGCCGGAAATACTCGCCCTCCCCGCCCGCGGCGCGCGCCTCGGCCAAAAGACGCTCGTAAGTGGCCCGGGTGAAAGCCAGATCAGGGTGATAGCGGAAATAGTAAGGGGCCGCGACCAGCAAAGGTTTATCTATAGCAATCCTGCCCGCCGCCGTTTCGGCCTCAATCCATCGCGCAGCCTCAAGGCGGGTGTCGCCGCCGAAATACTCAGCCGTCGCTCGCGTGAGCCGGAGAAGATGCCACGGCACGGCAACAAGCAGCAGGAGCAGGACAAGACCGCGTAAACGGGCGCCGCGCCGGCGTGCAACCTCCAAACGAAACACCCGTCCGAACAGATAGGATGCAACGGGGGTGGTGAGGATTGCATACTGGTAGTCTAATTGCCCCGACACAAATAGCGCTGCCAAATAGGTGCCAAAGGGGATTAGGACAAGTTCCGCAGGAATCCCGGCACGCCTGCGCAATAGCAGGGCGAGAGCCCACATGATCGCCCCAAGTGTCAAACCGTATTCGTTCCAAAACAGGTGCGCAACAAAACCGGGACCCGACTTGCCAAGATTGTGGACATAGCCGAACTGCCCGGTCACTTGCGCCGCCACGGCGGAACCGAGGGAGCGCTCAAGAAACGCGGCCGGATGCACAGCCGCATATGGCGTTCCCAGAATGAAACCGGCGGCCACAAGCGCCACAGCCGTCAGCGCGCTGAGCGCGCGCACACGCCAGCCGCGCCGCCCCAGAGGCACGAGAAGTGGGAAAAGCGGAGCAAAAAAACAGTTGTACTTTGTCGAGACAGCGAGTCCAGCCAGCAGACCGCTGGCCGCCAGACACCACCAGAAACGCCGCTGCGGCGGATTCGCGCTGTCAGGGTCCACGGCGCCCCAAGCCTCCAAGGCCGCCACAAAACTTCCAAACACGAGAAACGCCGCCAAGGCGTCCTCCTTGGCGACATGCCCAAAGTGCACAGTGGCCGGGGCAAACCCCAAAATCAGCATGGCCACAAGGCGTGCTCCGTTGCCCTCGCGACGGAGGCTGTAAAGTAGGAGCAGCAGGGCTGCCAAAGAGGCTGCCACACTGACAAGCCTCGCCGCGGCGTAGAACGAAAACGGGCGGAGGAAAAAGCGGCGCTCGTAATCAGAGCGTGTTTCTCCAGCGAAGAGCCTGACGGCACCATAATGCCCGCCAAGTGCGCCTGCCACGCAAACATTGTAAAAAGTCGGTTTGCTCGCATGCAGGGGCATCAGGTCCCCCGAGACCAGTTTGAGCGCGCGCGAGACGGCATCCACCTCGTCGCTCGAGAAAGCCGCCGGTGCGGGATAGCCGTATCCAACGGGCAGCAATCGCAGGACCCCGGCTAGCACAACCGCGACAACAAGCCACCGTTGCGCCACACTGATGCGCCTCGGGGGAAGACCACTCGGAGCAGGCTTACCCACTGGGCAACTCCGGTCGCGTCACATCTTCGACCAAAAATCTCTCCTTCAAAGCCTGCGAAAATGTCTCGAAACGGTCTATCTCGGAGAAGCAGATGGCGATGCGGCGAGTCTGGGCGCCCGTCACGGTGAATCGTACCCGCACCGGCGGCTGCGCATACTTGTCACGAAACCGGTCACCCCACTCGACCATTGCAAGGGTCTGCCCATCCAGATCCTCGAACCCGATGTCAGCCAGTTCGGAGTAGTCGGCAAGACGGTACACATCGTAATGGGCCAGCAAGCGTAGGTGCGGCTCCCGCAATTCGTAGTGTTTCTGAAGAACAAAGGTGGGACTGGTCACATGCCCCTCCGCCCCGAGGGCGCGAGCAACTGCGCCTGCGAAAAAAGTTTTTCCGGCACCGAGATCCCCCTCCAACGACACGACATCGCCGCCGCGCAGCACCCGCGCTAGCGCGTCGGCCACGGCGGCCGTTTCCTCTGGTGATCGGGTTACCACGCCGATCCAGTAGCCGGAGTCGTTATCGTTTGCAGTCTCGGCCATGGAGGCCGTTCATCTCCTGTCATCATGCGAATCGCACTCAACGCCATGCAGGTGCGGGCCGCCAAGAGTGGCGTGGGGCAGTACATTGCCGGACTGCTCCCCGCGCTGGCGGAGGCATGCTCTGCAGACTTGTTGCGCGTGTACTGCACGGCGGAAAATGTCAAAAACTACCGCTTCCCCGCCGCGAATCTGGAGGCTGTTGTCTGGGGATTGCCGGAATCGCGCCGCACCATGAGGCTCCTCAATGAGTATGTTCGTCTCCATGCGGAACTGAGGCGCGAAAGGTTCGACCTGTTTCATGGGCTCTCGAACTTCCTGCCGCCCGTCAAGGTGTGTCCGTATGTCGTGACCATTCATGACCTGTCCTACTTCGTGCACCCGCACCGCTGCCCGTGGCTGCGGCGGCACTATTGGTATGCGATGACACGCCGAACCGTGGCTGTGGCGGATGCGATCATCACAGACAGTGAGCATTCGCGCCGGGACATTGAACATTTTTTCCCACAAGTGCGGGGGCAGATCCGCGTGGTGTATCCCGCGGCTCACCCGCGCTTCTCGCCGACCGAGCAGGACTCCGACGCGCGCGACCGCGAGGCGTTGGGCATCCGGCGACCTTATTTGCTCTATGTAGGAACCCTTGAACCGGGAAAAAATGTGGAGCGCATCATTCAAGCCTTCGATCGCCTTGCCAGCCGTCATCCGGAGCACGAGTTGCTGCTCGCCGGCGACCGAGGATGGCTGTTTGAGGGCATTTTCGAAGCGGCCCGACGGGCAACAGCCCGCGACCGGATCCGGTTCCTTGGCCATGTGGCCGACGAGATTGTTCCTGCTCTTATGCGTGGGTGCGACCTTTTTGTGTTCCCGTCGCTATACGAGGGCTTCGGCCTGCCGCCGCTGGAAGCCATGGCCTGTGGGGCCCCGGTGGTGACTTCGACCGCTTCATCCATTCCGGAGGTTGTGGGCGATGCAGCCCTCCAAATTGATCCATTGAGCACGGACGAACTTGCCTCGGCGATGCACCGGGTTTTGGCGGAGCCATCACTCCGTGCCGATCTGAGAGCCCGCGGACCCGAACGCGCCCGTCAGTTCTCGTGGCAGCGCGCCGCAGCAGAGACGCGAAGCGTGTACCTGAGTGTGGCATCGAGGGGACAAGCATCCTGATGCCGCGTCGGCGCCGGTTATCGCTGCATCCCTCTCACCGGTACCATGAGCAGTTGTTCGGATCGCTGTTTTGTCCCAACTGTCATCGTGCGAGCGCTCGGTGCTGTGCGGGAGTGGGCAACTTGGAACGAGCGCATGGACATGGCTTCCCTGCCTAAAAACCACTTGGAACGGGAGCCGATCACAAATCGCCCACTGCTCCACCTCAGGCCAATTCCCGATAGGCGCCTTTGGGGAACCTCAGCATTTTAAGATGTGCTCCAGAACGGGATGATCAAATTGACCATGCCGGAGACGCCCCCATGCGCGCCGGCTTCCGAGTGCCTGAGACTCGAGGCATGTGGTCGTTTGCGCCGAAGGCAAAACTCGTCATCGAAATGCTTCAATCTCAGGAACTTTCGGTTACACCGCTGCTGATTGCCCACGCAACACCTCTCAATCCTGTACCATCCACCGATGGCTGGAACGGTTCGGAGATCGGCCGTCTGGTGTTACTCACGAAGGATTTTACTTTTTCAGAGCGGCTTGCTCTCCCCGTACCCGCAGAAGCCGTGCGCTTTGGGCTCAACAACTTGGAGTTCGTCTGCGGTCACCACCGCCATGTCAGCCCGTTCAGCCTTGCGCTCGGGCCGGGGTTTGCCGCGGCGATCATTCGGCCACGGCCCCAAAACCTCGTTGTTTTGGGTTGTGTGTGTCCGCTCCGCACCATTGATGGAGTCGGGAAATGGGGTAAAAGCAACGCGCAAGTTGGAGGATAAGACTGCCAGATGACCGAGGTCTCTGATAGCGCCACGGCCGGATGCCGCGACGCCGGTCGCCGGTTTCGAATCGGGATTGATGTCGGCGGGACATTCACCCACGCCGTGGCCGTGAATGTGGCGACATTTGAGGTGGACGCACAGGTGAAGGTGCCCACGACGCACACCGACAAGCGGGGTGTGGCGGCCGGCATAGTGCAGTCGCTATTCGAGTTGCTTCGTCAGGGAGATATCAAACCGCACGAAGTCGTGCTGATTGCCCACTCGACCACCCAGGCCACCAACGCGCTGCTTGAAGGGGATGTGGCACCGGTTGGCGTTGTCGGGATGGCTTCGGGACTTGGCCGTGGGCGCGCCCGAGCCCAGACGCGCATCGGGAACATTGAACTGGCGCCGGGTCGTTACCTCCGCACATTTCATCATTTCATTGACACAACAGCCGGGCTGGAAGAGCCGCGGATCGCCGAGGCTGTGGCCGATTTGCTCAAGCAGGGCGCCGAAGTCATCGTCGCCACAGGTGCCTTCAGCGTGGAGGATCCCTCCCACGAACAAATGGTGGCCGAATACTGCCGGGCACGCGGGCTGCTGTGCACTGCCGCCTGCGACATCTCGCAACTTTACGGTCTCAGAGCCCGCACCCGAACGGCTGTCATCAATGCCTCCATGCTGCCCAAGATGCTCGAGACGGCCAACATGACGGAAATGAGCGTGCGGGAGGCCGGGATTACGGCGCCACTGATGATCATGCGAAGCGATGGCGGCATCATGGATATTGAGCAGATGCGCCGCCGCCCGATTCTCACCATGCTCAGCGGACCTGCGGCCGGTGTGGCGGCAGCGCTCATGTATGCGCGCATCACCGACGGCATTTTCCTCGAGGTAGGCGGAACTTCGACCGACATCAGCGCCATTCGAAACGGCAAATCCCTTGTCAAGAGCGCCGTCGTGGGCGGGCACCGCCTGTACTTGCGCACGCTCGATGTCCGAACGCTTGGTGTGGCGGGAGGATCGCTACCTCGGACTAATGGCCGGCATGTCGAGGATGCCGGACCGCGCAGCGCTCACATTGCCAAGGTACATTATGCCTCCTTCACCCCCGGCCTCAAGGACGGGATCAAAGTGGAGCACTTTCAGCCTCTCAAGGACGACCCGAAAGACTATGTCCGCATGCGCACGGGCTCTGGTGAGCCATTTAGTGTCACCCCGACATGCGCCTCAAATCTGCTGGGACTCGTTCCGTCGGGCGACACGGCTGAGGGGGACCTCGACAGCGTGAAGGCTGCTTTTGCCGCGTTGGCCCGGTTTATGGGACGCGACAACGCCGAGGATGTCGCCCGCGAAATGATGGAGAAGTGCACGCGCAAGGTGCGGCAGGTTGTCAGCGAAATGATCGAGGATTACGAACTGGACCCGCAGTTGCTGACGCTCAGCGGCGGTGGCGGCGGCGCTGCCGCAATCGTGCCCTTCACGGCACAAGCCATGAACCTGCCGTGCGAGATCACCAGGAACGCCGCGGTCATTTCGGCCATTGGGGCGGCCTTGGCGCTCGTGCGGGACTCGATCGAAAAAACCGTGATCAACCCCACCGAGGCTGATGTGGTCAAAATTCGCAAGGAGGCCGCAGAGGCCGTTGTCCGAATGGGCGCCGCGCCTGAATCTGTCGAGGTGCAGGTCGAGATTGACGCGCAGCGCAACATCCTGCGGGCCTCGGCCACGGGCACGACTGAATTGCGCACCCGGCAACTGGGGCGCGAGGCGCTTGACGATGAGGCGCTCGCAGCCCGCGTGCGCCAGTCAGTTCGGGGCGAGATCCTGTCTCTCAAATGCGTCACGACGGTCGGGGGGCTTTCCGTCTATCTTGTTCCCACTCGCGAACGCCGCCTCGGCGGCCTGCTTCGCCGCCAGCGGAACCAGTACAGGGTCATAGATCGGGAAGGTATCATCCGCCTTCAGATTCGGCACGGCGACTGTCTGCCGGGCACGAAGCGAGAAGTTCTCAGTGGGCTGGCGGCGTTCTTCGACAAGCACACCGTCTACGGCGATGCAGGCACGGAATTTCCCGGGCTTTTTATGCTACACGGCGGAAAAATCCTTGATTTATCCGGCCTCGGCAACTTCGATCAGATCCAGTCGCTCCTGCAGATCGAACTCAGTTCGGTGCCCGATGGCGAACCAGTGGCGGCCCTGCTCAAAATATAGCCGTCGTCACGGCGCTGAATGGCGCCGTTTCTTTCAGGTAAAGGCCTACGACCCTTGGCTCGGAGTTGCGCCCTCACCCGGCGGACATCTGGGCTTCGGGATTCACACATACGGAAAGGGTGACCCCGCCATGAGCATTACCACGGCTCGCAAAAAGGAAATCATTGAGAGCAACAAAACCCACGACAAGGACACCGGTTCGCCGGAAGTTCAGGTCGCGATCCTGACGGAACGCATCAAAAACCTGACCGAGCACTTCAAGACTCATCAGAAGGACCACCACTCGCGCCGTGGCCTGCTGATGCTTGTGGGCCAGCGCAAGCGCCTGTTAGCCTATCTCAAGAAAACGGACATTGGCCGTTATCGCGCACTGATCGAAAAACTGGGTCTGCGCAAGTAGCGTCGCCGTTATTGGAAAAGTCGAAAGATAACGACCCCGGGGGGCTGAGTCCCTCCGGGGTCGTCCGCATGTTGCCACCACCTCTGCCGGCTGGGCGGCATGAGTGAGAGGCTATTCGTACAGTGACCAGTCCTTTCCGGCGGCGCTCGGGGGAGCGACAATGCCATATTCAAGCGCATCGATGGCCAGTGAGGCATTGTAGGTACCGCCGACGGTCTCCTGCAGGTAAACAAGGATTTTCTTGATTTGCGTCAGGTCAACATTGCCGCCGGCATCCCATGGATCCTCCTGCATCGGCGCGCTGTTCGGGGCCGTCAACTGATTATACATCAGGTAGGTGGTATAACCGGCTCCGCGGAGGGCCGACTGCATCCAGCCGCGACTGCGGTTGATGTTCGTATCCTCGAGCGAGAGGAACAGCACCGGGGCTGAAGCGGGCGGAATGACCGGATCGCCCTTCACGGAGATCCTGAAAAAGTCATAGCCGCTCATGTCAACGGGTACGGGGAGAGTCTTGATGGCATTGAGCCGGAAATTGGCTGCGACTTGCCCGATATTCATTTGCATGGCTTTCGCGCCCTGAAACGCACTGGTCGTTGTCACCAGTGACAACGAGTTGCCGTTGCCAGCCGATACCGTCCACGCGGCCTGAAGGGCCGCATCATCGGCGTACTCGAACTCATCAATGGGGATGACCAGCATATCGCCGGCGTCATTGTACGCCTGCAAATCATCCACATAAACCACGGTCGTCGCTGTGGTCGCGGCGTTGCCGTTTCGCTGAAGGTGGAGTTCGATCTTGCTGACTTTGTTCAACTCGGGTTGGTCCAAACCATTTTGCACCCAAGTGTCCCACGCCATGTCGGTCAAATTGAACTGCGCTGTGCGCCACGAGCCGTTGGGCAGCGCTCCCCATTCGACATAACGGAACACATGACCATTGGCCGAGACAAAACTCAGAAACCACAGACAGTTCGCCGAGTTCGCATCGCCTCGCAATTTCATGGTGAACCGGCGAGCCTGCGACAGGTCAACGGGGGTGCTGAAGGTTTTCGACGCTGCGACCTCGTACCACAAGGTCTCTGGATAGGTGAAGGTAAACTTGAGCGAGCCCGCGCCCTCATCTTTTATGGTGGACTCGGCCTCGACGGTCGCTGTGGTTCCCGGCAGGCTGAGAGCGTTGCCGCTAAGCGAAACTCTCCACTTGTCGGGCCCGCACTCCGGCAGCAAGTCCGGCCAAAAGAACGCATAAGCCTATTCTAACAGACACTTTCATGACATGAGTCCTTTCGGAGCCCCCTGAAACGCACTCCGCGCACCACAGAGGCATGATGAGATGATGAAGCACCAACCGTCATTTTCATGTTTCTGTTTTAACAATTGCAAGATAACAATTTGACGCTGATGGAAAACTGAGAGACGGGTCATCAAAGACTTAATGTCGGCACGAGGAACCATAACCTGTGCAGGGAGCCCCAACGCGCCGGCCAACGGCTCGCCTTGAGACTCTGTTTTTTCTTCACGGCGGCGGGTGCATGAGGGAGTCGTGACCGAACCGCATCAGACCGATCCTGGGAGAAATCCATGTCCGTTGTTGTAAAGGTGTTTCGCGAACCATCGTCGCGCGACCTGCCTCTTCCCGAGCGCATGACAGCCGGATCTGCGGCTGCCGACCTTCGCGCAGCGCTCAGCGCACCGCTTGTGCTGGCGCCGGGCGAGATTGCGACGGTCCCGACCGGCATCCGGCTGGAAATCCCTGCAGGCTACGAGGGCCAGGTTCGCCCGCGCAGCGGACTGGCCGCGCGCCACGGGATCACGCTGCTCAACTCACCGGGAACCATCGACTCGGACTATCGCGGGGAGGTGCGGGTCGTCCTAATCAACCTCGGTCGGGAGCCTTTCACTGTGGCGCATGGCGACAGGATAGCCCAGTTGGTGATAGCCGCCGTGGCCGACGCGCATTTTGTGGAGGTCGCCGAACTGCAGGACTCGGCACGAGGCGATGGGGGATTCGGTCACACGGGTACGCGCTAAGAAGATTCCGCACGCCCTTGGTCTGTCCGCAACACGCGCTCTTCTGTGACAATGCGCGCCACGGGAACATCCCACAGATCGCGAGGCACGCGGGGGACCAATTGAAACTCAAACGCCAGCCCGACGGCCAACGAACCGGGCCGGGCACGCGCCAGCACGCGGTCGAAGTATCCGCCGCCTTGGCCCACACGGTATCCCTCTTCATCAAACATTAAACCGGGAACCAGAAAAAGGTCCACTTCGTTCAAAATGCCGGAATCGGCGAAAGTCAGTGCCGTGGCTGGCGTCGCCGGGGCCAGTCGGGTACCGGTGACGATGCGCCGCGCCACAATAAACCGGTCGTAAGCGGCACCGGCGTGGGCGGCCGTGGGCAGGACCAGAGTGGCACCGCCGGCCGACAGCCGCTGAAGAATCGAGGCCGTGTCGGGCTCGCGGCCTCGCGACACATAACCAAACACGGTGCGCGCACCCTGGACCGGTGCCAGACCCAAGACTCGTTGCGTGAGAGCGTCGTTCCATGCTCCCCACGGGGCAAGGGCCAGCCGCCGCCGGGCCGCGCGTATTCGCTCTCGCAAGACTTGCTTAGCGTCCATCAACCTCTCAGGGTAACCAGTGTGAATTCTCTGCCGCAAGAAAATCCTGTGCCGCCGGCCGGCGGAGCGCCCAAGACACGCAATCTGGGATGGCTAATCGGCACAACCATCACGGTGTTTTGGTTGGTGATGATGTTTACCTTGGTGCGCCAGCATGTGCTGCCTCAGCGGCGCGCCGAGGCCCTCGCCGCCCGGGCTGTGGATCCGGCCCGCCTGACCGAGCACTGGGAGGACATTGAGGAATACATGTTGGTCACCTTCGGGGGCCTCCGTGTCGGCGCGGCCGCGACCACGGTACGGCGCATCGGGGACCCAGCCGCCCCGGAGTACCGGGCCGACTTGCGAGTCGGTTTGGAACCACTCGTCATGGGGCTTCGGCAATCGTTGGCCATTCGTGCTGCTGCGGAACTGGACCGGCTGTTCACACTGCGGCGTTTTCGCATTCGTCTCGACTTCACAGACATGCAAATCATTGTCACAGGGTTTGCTGACGATGATTACTTGTTGCTCGAGTCGGAGCGAGACGGCCGTAAGACAAGGCGCAAGATTCCGCTGCGCGGCCCGGTTTCGTTGCTTGAAGCCGTCCGACCGGCCGCGGTGCGCTCGATCGAAATCCGCCCGGGAGCATCACTTGCCGTGCCTGTCGTGGACCCGGTGCTAAGCATGCAAGCCGGGACTCTTGAGATCACCGTCGTCCGCAAGGAACCGATTCAGACCGCCGATGCCGGCCGGGTGGAGGAGGCTTACCGCGTCGAGGCACGGCTCAATGATTTTGTGGCCACGAGTTGGGTGGATTCCTCGGGCACTGTCCTCAGGCGGCAACTGGCGGGCGGCTTCATGCTCGACCGCACCACCAGTGCCACAGCCCGGTCGCTTCTGTCGGACCTGATGAAGGACGATATGCCGATTCCGTCGCTCAACCCTGCGGCTTTCGCGGCTATCACGCCGGACGACGCACTGTCGCTCGGTAATCCCAAGGATGCACCCTTGGGAATTCTTGGGTCGTTTGGGGAATAATGCACGCGCAAAGGCTTGACTGCCCCATGCCAAAAGATGCTCGAATGGCAAGGATTGCAGACTGTTCCATGCTCGGAATGTTGAAAAGTGGCCCGCTCCCATAAGGAACCCATTCTTGCGCGCAAGCGATTCTTTCCTGTAACAGCCATGGGGTTCTTGCTGGCTGCTGTTGTGTCTTGGGTGGCAGTCAACGCCGGCGCGTTGCGCGAATATATTCAGGCGTATGAAGCGCGCAACCGTGAACAGGAACGCATTGACGAGTTGCAGCAGCGCATCCGGATTCTGATCAAGCAGCAGCGCGGTCTGAAGTACAACGGTTTTGAGGCGGAGCGGCGTGCCCGCGAGCGCCTTGGCCTTCACAAACCGGGCGAGCAGGTTATCTACTTGAAACCTGCCACCGCCGAGGCGTCCACCTCGCCAGTGATCCAACTGCCGGTTGATGACAACGCCAAACGCAGTGCGCCATCATCGCCGACTCAAGCCGTCACAGCGGACACCTCTGCAACCCGCCCGAGCGGCGGGCGCAAAAACCCGCGCACAAATTGAACAAAACCGTGCCATTGTGATACGAAAGAGTGGTCTGCGGAGCAATCCGCGGGTAGAGGCCGGGTGGCCGTGCGGTCTCCGGAATGGCGGAAATGGTGACGCGGGGTGGAGCAGTTGGTAGCTCGTTGGGCTCATAACCCAAAGGTCGGCGGTTCGAGTCCGCCCCCCGCTACCAAATCCAACTTCAACTCTCCCCCGGCGGCGACGTAGCTCAGGTGGTTAGAGCGAGGGTCTCATAATCCCTAGGTCGGTGGTTCGAGTCCACCCGTCGCTACCAAGTCGTCTTCCTCACTATGGCGATTCGTTGCGCGATACGGAGATCCTGCGAATCACTTTGCGCGTGCGCCACGGCGCGTTCATCTGCCGAATGAGGTGCAGCAAGGCTGCAGCGCTTGCACACAAGACCTCGGAGGCCGGGGGACGGCCGCTTTTCAATCCGCTCAGCGCCCAGTACTCGCGCACGAAACATTCCGCATCTTCATCCGATCCGAAGCGACGCAGGCTCCTGCTCATTTGTCGCACATTATACAGCCTTCGCCAATAGGGCAACGGCTGGCACAAAGTGGCACGATCGAGATCAATGAGCATGAATTGGCTGCTGTCTGACAAAAAAATATGTTTGGCATGCAGGTGCGGATGGCACAACCCCAACGCATGGAGGTGAGCCACAAAACCGGCCAGTGCACCAAGGAATGCCGTTCGATCCTGCAGATCGCCCGCTTGTCCGTTTAGCCAATGAGCAAGGCTGTGCCCGGGCGCCGGACGGGAAATGACCAACTGACAGTTTGAAAAACGCCGGCGTCCGCAAAGGGCTGCCACGATCGGCGCCGTCGCGATGCCGGCTTCGCTGACCAGACAATTCGCATACCACTCACGCAAGCAACGCGGACCAACAAATTTGTCGCGAAGACGCCGATGTAAACAATCCGGACGGTACATTTTGCAGAAGACATCGTAGCCGCCGATCTCCCGTCGCGAGGTGATGCCTCGTCCCCCACCCTCGCGCAGAACGGTCCCCGGATTGGTGGTGATATCCTCAAACAGGCGATTAAGGTCCCCCAGCCATCCCATGGCATCGCGGCGCACAACCCCGACAACGGCTCCGTCAACCACTGGCCAGAAATCCTCAAATCTGTTTGCTTGGCAGGGCACTGTCTCCTGCTTTCTCGCATGGGGCAATCAGTAGACAAACAAAACTTGAAACACGAAATCAGGACTTAAAGGCAACCGATTTCGTTTGGATTGCAGTCACAGCCAACCGCCGTTCATCCTTCGGAGGCGATGATGAATGCGTCCGCCCAAGCCCGCATAACTGCAACGGGTGTAAGCAGTCGCTGTCCGTACTCAGGGAGATTCCATGCTAACAGAAACCACCGCCACGCTCGAAGCCGCGCGTCAGCGCATCCTCCAAACAAAGGAGTATCTTTGACATCCCCGCACGACGGGCTGAGGTGCAACGGCTTGAGCAGGAGTCGCATGCCGCTGACTTCTGGAATGACAACCGCCGCGCCCAAGACCATTTGCGCCGTCTGAAGATGCTCAAGGACTCCTTCGAGCCGTGGGAGAAACTGGAGGAGGAGGTCAACGGCGCCCTCGAGGTGGCTGCGATGCTGGCCGAGACGCCGGACGACGGCATGATCGCGGAACTTGCCGCGCAGGCGGAGAACATCCGCCACCGGGTCGAGGACCTGGAGTTTCGCGGCATGATGTCCGACCCCGACGATCTGGCGGGGTGTTACCTTTACATTCACCCCGGCGCCGGCGGGACGGAGAGTTGCGATTGGGCCTCGATGCTGCTGAGGATGTACTCGCGCTGGGCTGAGCGCCACGGCTACAAAGTGCGGCTGATCGACCTCCAGCCCGGGGACGAAGCAGGCATTTCGCGCGCCACGCTGCTCGTGGAGGGCGAATACGCCTACGGTTACTTGAAGGCCGAATCCGGCGTTCACCGACTGGTTCGCATTTCGCCATTCGATGCCAACAAGCGCCGCCACACCTCCTTCGCATCCGTCCATGCTTATCCCGACATTCAGGACGATGTTGAAGTGGAAATCTTGGACAAGGACTTGCGCATTGATACCTTCCGGGCGGGTGGCAAGGGCGGTCAGCATGTGAATGTGACGGACAGTGCGGTTCGCATCACGCACCTCCCGACGGGAATCGTCGTGCAATGCCAAAACGAGCGCAGCCAAGGCCAAAACAAGGCAGTCGCCATGAAAAACCTGCGCGCACGCCTTTACCAGTACTACAAGGAGCAGAAGGAGGCCGAACAGGCCGCCAAGGCTGGGGAAAAGAAAGACATCGCATGGGGCAGCCAGATCCGGTCTTATGTTTTTCAGCCCTACCAGATGGTCAAAGATCTGAGGACGAATGTCGAAACCAGCAACATTGACGATGTCATGGACGGCGACCTCGACATGTTCATCGAGGCTTACCTCAAGAGTTGTATGGGCCGAAAAAAAACAACCTGACGCAACCGCAGCGAGTGCTGCACAGCCGTAACTGTCAGCATGATGCCCGGTGACAGAGCCAACGCGGCCCACCCCTTCGATGGCCTGGCCGGCATCTCTTGCGTTCGATTATGAGATGTGCAGGGCTCTTCCTCATGAGCCCACGGATCATCATCCGAAACGGGACTATTGTTGATGGCACCGGAGCCTCGCCGTTTACGGCCGATGTCTTGATTGAAGGCGAGTGCATTGCGGATGTCGCACCGCAAGGCCTGCCTCCGGACATGGACGCCGACGAAACCATTGACGCCTCCGGGCGTCTGGTGACGCCCGGTTTTGTGGATGTTCACGGCCACAGCGACTTTCCGATCGTCGCGGATCCGGCAGGCCGCTCCAAGATCACCCAAGGGATCACCACAGAAGTTTTTGGGAATTGTGGCATGAGCGCATTCCCGCTGCAGGGCGCGGCCCGGGCGGATGCCCTGGCGACACACTCTTGGCTGGGTCTCGATATGACCTGGACTTCCGCCGACGAGTACTTTAATGTGGTGGATTGTCTTCGCCCGGCGTTCAACATCGCATCGTTCGTTGGCCACGGCAATGTTCGCGCCAGCGTGATGGGCATGGACGACCGTCCGCCCAGACCAGACGAACTGCGTGCAATGGAACGGGAGGTGGAGGAAGCCATCGAGGCCGGTGCGGTCGGTCTCGCGACAGGGCTGATCTATGCGCCCGGGATGTTTGCCGCGACCGACGAGATCATCGCGCTCCAGCGTGCCGCCACGCGCAAGGGAGGCATCCACGCCTCCCATGTGCGCGGCGAGGGCGACCGGCTGCTCGACGCTGCAGCGGAATTCCTCGACATCGTCCGAAGCACCGGTTGCCAGGGGCAATACAGCCATCTGAAGGCCTCAGGACGGCGCAATTGGGGAAAAGTCACCCAAATCATTGAAATGATTGAGCGGCATAACGCCGTTGGCGGTTGTGTGCGCTTTGACAAATACCCTTACACCGCCTCCAGCACGGAACTGGCCTCCCTGCTGCCCCGGTGGGTGCGTGACGGCGGGCGCGACGCCGCAGCCGACCGTCTCAAAGATCCGGCAATCCGGCGCCGCGCGGCGAACGAGGTCCGCGAAGACCTTGCCGGATTCACCGACTGGCAAGACATTGTCATCGTGGACCCCGCCTGCGACCGTTTCCGACGCTGGACCGGCCGCAGCCTCGCTGATCTCGCGCAGGGCGAAGCCATGGACCCGGAGATCGCGTTCATCGAATTGCTGACAGAATCCCGCCTAACCGCCTACATCGTGAACTTCTCCATGAGTCAGGACGATACGGATGCCGCGCTGCTGCATCCCCAATGCATGGTCTGCACTGACGGCGAGGCCCTGGCAACCGATGGTCCGTTGGCCCACGGCTGCCCGCACCCGCGCGCGTTCGGATCGTTTGGCAAATATTTGCGCGATTATGTTTGTGAGCGCCCGCTGCTTCGAATCGAAGAGGCCGTCCGTAAAGCCACTTCCCTGCCCTGCGAAACCTTTGGCTTCCGTCGCCGCGGCCGCGTCGAAGCCGGACACTATGCCGACATACTTGTCATTGACGCCAGCCGCTTTGCCGATCACTCGCGGTTCGAGGATCCGCACCATTATTGCACGGGCTTGGAGGCGGTCATCGTAAACGGCACCGTCACCGTCCGCAGGGATCAACTCACAGGCAAGCGGGCGGGACGGGTGCTGCGGCGGGACACAGCATGACGGGTCCCACGGGGATACGATGTGCAGCCCCTGAACGAGCCGACCAGATACACATTGGGCAAACGGTTGTTGAACATGGCGGTATGGCAGATGGGGGTTGCCAGGGTATCACTCCCGCTTGCGAGTTTGCTCTGGTTGATTAACAATTTTATGTCGAGGATGCGGCCATGCTTGCTTCTTGCAACACACACATTCCATTGATCCGGCCGATCTTAACAGCGGTCCTTCTCCTGGCTGCCGCGATGTCGTGCGGCGAGTCGCCTCGGGCGGCGACGGCTGCCAGCGTGTATGAGCAACGCGAGGCCGACTGGCGGCAGGGCGCTGTCGTCTATCAGGTGATTGTCGATCGCTTCGCGCCTCCGGCCGATCTGGAGGCCAAGCGCGCCCTCTATCCGCCCCCGAAGCGTCTGCGCCCGTGGACCGAGCCACCCCAACGGGGCCAATACCTCGAGAACGAGCGCGTCTGGAGCCACGAACTCGACTTTTGGGGCGGGGATCTGCAGTCGCTGATTAGTCGCTTGGACTACCTGACCTCCGACCTCGGAATTGATGTCTTGTATCTCAACCCCATCCACCTGGCGTTCACCAATCACAAGTATGACGCCATAGATTACTTTGAAGTATCGCCTGAGTACGGTTCGCGCGCAGATGTGCAACGGCTCGCGGAGGAACTCCACCGGCACGGCCGTCGCCTCGTGCTCGACGGTGTGTTCAACCACATGGGGCGTCGGTCCGTATGGTTTCACGAGGCCATGGCCACGCCTGACAGTCCTCGCCGTGATTGGTTCTTCATTGGTCCGCAGTACAAACTGGGATACAGGGCGTGGTACAATGCGGGAAATCTTCCCGAACTCCGGCTTGAAAACCCGGCGGTCCGCGCACGGCTGTTTGGGGATCCCGACTCAGTCATTCAAGGCTACCTCCGGGACGGCGTGGACGGTTGGCGCCTCGATGTGGCTTTCGACATCGGATATGAATACCTTGCGGACCTGACCCGCGCCGCGCATCAAGCCAAGCCGGGTTCCCTGGTCATCGGCGAGGTCTGGAACTACCCGGAGCAATGGCTGACCTCGCTCGACGGCGTCATGAACATGGTCGCTCGTGAAATGATTATCCGTCTTGCAAAGGGCGACATTTCGGCCCCACAGGCCGGGCGCCAGTTGGAGCGAATGGTTGCTGACTGCGGCCTCGAGCCGCTGCTTAAGTCGTGGATCATACTCGACAATCACGACACGATCCGGCTGCGCACCGCCCTGCCCGACATACGCCAGCAGAAACTCGCACAGGCACTTCAGTTTACCCTGCCCGGATCGCCCTGTGTTTACTACGGGGTCGAGGTAGGGATGGAGGGCGGCGACGATCCGGAGCAGCGCGCTCCCATGCGTTGGGATCTGGTGACCGCGGATAATCCGTATTTACAATGGACAAAGCGCTTGCTCGCCATGCGCCGCGAAAACAGGGCGCTCCGAATCGGCGATTTCCGCCTCCTCGACACGGACCGCTTGCTCGCGTTTCTGCGAAAAACGGATCGCGCTGGTGACACGATCATCGTCGTAGCCAATACCAGTTCTACGACACAAAGCGAGGTCCTTGTTTTGCGAGATTCGAGTCTGATGAGTGGCACGCCGCTTGATGACCTTTTGGGGGCAGGTGAAGTTCGTTCGTTCTCCGGAACGCTCTCCGTCACCATGCCGCCCGTGACAGCAGCGGTTTTTCGTCCCCGCATTGATCCGGGACCGGAATACACTCCTTACAAGAGGGTCGGAGCCATAAAATGATTCGGCAACCCCGCGCCTATTGCTTGCCCTCCGCCGCATGGTTCGGGGATTTCACGACGCCGTAGCGCCGGCAAATTTCGAGCACGCGATCCAAGGGGATCGCCTCGCGCTTATGGCCGTTGACGCCCGTCACGGTTGTCGCGGCAAACAAAGAATTGTAAACAGCCTCCTCCGTTGCCTCGACGGTTGCCATAAATAAGGTGTTCATGGCACGATTTGCGACAAGCGCCACGGGAGGATCCAACAAGCCACCGCCTTCGGGAATCCGATAGGCCGTGGTGAAGGCCACTGCGTAATCGCCGGACCCGTTTTCCAAACACGACCCGGTCCGGGCCAGCCCCAGAACGGCGCGTTTGGCCAGGCGCCCCAGGTTGCGCGGACACAGAGGGGCATTGGTTGCCACGACGATCATGCAGGATCCGTCAGTCGGAGACGGCCCCATGTGGTCGGGGGAACCCTTCTGTTGCAACTCGCGTCCGACTGGTGCACCGCACACAGTCAGGCTTCCGCCATAATTTGATTGGACCAACACTCCCACGGTCCATCCACCCTGCGCCTCCGGCAGGACCCGCGAGGCCGTGCCCACCCCGCCCTTGAATCCAAAGCAGGTCGTGCCGGTGCCGGCACCGACGCTGCCTTCTGCAACAGGTCCTGTCGTGGCCGCCTCCAGTGCCAGGAGAAAGTCGTCTACCGTCAGATGTAATCCGCGGATATCATTGAGGTAAGAGTCGTTCGTCTCCCCGACAAACGCATTCACGGACCGGACATCCTCGTTGCCGGGAAGTTTGAGCGTGTACTGAACAAGCGCCGTCACGCCTGTGCCCACGGCGAGGGTGTTTGTCAATGCAATAGGTGTCTCTAAAGTCCCAAGTTCCTGAACCTGCGTTGAACCAGCCAGTTTGCCAAATCCGTTTGCGGCATAGACCGCGGCCGGCACCTTTTCCCGGAAGATGTTGCCGCCGTGCGGCACAATCACCGTGACGCCCGTCCGCACCGAGTCACCGTGGATCAGTGTCCGGTGACCGACTCGCACATCCGGAATATCCGTAATGGCATTCAGCGGGCCCGGCGGCAGAACCCCCGGTTGAAGCCCCATCTCTCTCGCCCGCAAGCGTCTCATGGCTGGTTCGTCCAATCTGTTTTCCTTCTCCGCCGGCTGCGCCAGCGCCGCAAACGCGGCAAGCAACACAAGTGTGAAAACCGCAACGCCACGACTGCAAATTCGCATCATCGCGCCCCACCTCCCCCCTTTCACTCCCTGCTATTTTCACATACATGGTATCGAAGGGGTCAACGGCCTGATTTCCCATTCACACGCAAGATGCCGCAGACAGGCCTTGAACCGAAAAAGGTTGGCATGCCAAGGCATCGCAAAGGCCGCCGCCAGTACGATATCTGCCGTGGAGCACCCGGACGCGTTACCGCGGGTGCGTACCGCCCCTCAGCCGCCCACGGCAACCGTCAGGTGGGCAAACTGAGCGGCGAGTTCGTCCACGCGCGAGGTGGCCTCCTGAAGCGCCTCCGTCGAAGGCGCTATCAGTCGCAGTCTGGCGCGCGACATGTCCTCGCGGCGGCGTCCCGGCTCGAAATGCTGAACCTCGAACGAACAGCCCTGCTCGACAACAAGGTCAAGAATGCGGGCAAGGACGCCAAAATCGAGCAGGTGGCCATCTACATGGAGCGTTGTCTCGACAAGATGGTGAATCGCCCTGCCGCCGGGCAACCGGGGCTCGGTAAGCGGCAACACCATGCACCGGGCCGAGCCGCCCGACAGAAGGAACTGACTAAGATCCACCTCGACCACCCGGAAACCGCGCGCCTCCAAGGCTGAACGCAAGGGCGGTGTTGCCCGGTAGAGAATGATGGTGTTTCCGCACGACACGGCATTGCAGGCAAGGTTGACGGCGTCCTCCTCCGATACCGCGATGCGCTGCGATTCAGGCACCCGTGAAGTGATGGCAGCAAGCGACGCATCATCGAATGCCGGCGGGTAGTACATCACGCTTCCGTCTGGGAGCGGGGCGAGACAAACATCGAGATGGTAGAACTTGGGGTGAACAAGCCGCAGCGTGACCACCTCGTAATCGAGCGCCTCGGCCAGAACCCGGTGTGACTCGAGCGAGGAGCGGTATCCATAGCCGGCCCAGACGAGTGGCCGCTGAAAATCGCGCAACACATCACCCGTCCCTTCAAGGTCGAGACCAGCGGGCAGTTCGTGAATGGTGAATCCGTTGCCGGCCAGCCATTGACGCGCATGATCCGCCTCGCGACGGCGCTGCGGGTAGGTAAAATGTGAAATGAGCGCGTCACGCCCCACGATTGCAGCCACATTGGCCGTAAACACCATATCCGGCAACTCGGGATCGGCAGGTTCCACCTCGACGATGCCGCCTGCCTCCTCGATATGGCGCCGCAGAGCAGCCCACTGGTCGCGCGCCAGCGACGCATCAGTCTTGCCAAGATTTCCTTTCATCCAAGGATTGATGGCATACTCGACGGTAAAATAAGCGGGGTCGCACATCAAAAAACGCGGCGTCACACTGTCCATCGCGTTCATGGCGCACTCCTCCTTTTGACTCATTCGGGGCCCGTCATCGGCCACACCATGCGCCAAAAGACACCGTCAATGCCCGACTGGCAACTGGCGGACTTCAGGACAAACAAAAAGTCTTCTCGATGTTGCGTCTTCCGCGGGTCAATCCTCGGCAATATGCCGCAGTTCCTCGCTCTTCGAGTAAAACTCCTCCAACGACATGTCCCGCAGGTAAACAATGGCACACGCGGCGCGCATGCCATGATCCTCGTGATTGAGGAAGAAATCGTTTCCCACCATCGTGCGGACCTGGTCGAACTGTTTCACCTGAATTTTTCTCGCGAGCCACGAGAATGGCCCGTCCAACTCATAACTGGGAAACGATGCCGTGCGCTGGGTGGTGAAACAGATGTCGAAGCACGCCTCCATGTCGTTGAGGTGGCGCAGCGTGGTCGGAATGTACATGTTGGCCTCGCTGGGGTGGAACTTGAACCAGACATTCCGATACCCCACCACGCGGATGTCGTGACGGCCGGTTTCTTGTTCGTAAATCTTGAGGGCTGTGCTGACCGCCTGCAGCACCTTGTAGTGCGTGTCAGGCCCGCTGCCCTCCGGGTCGAAAGCCACGGTGACGATGTCCGGCCCGACCTCGCGCAACAGATCCAGAATCGGCGGGATGTCCCGATCCACGGTGGGAATTTCGGTGAAAATGTCGCCCTTGTAAAATCCGAGTCGCAGATGCCTCACGGCGTCGCTTGAAAAACCGTAGTACGCCCATTTCCGGTCCGACTCGAACTCGCGCATGCGCCCTTTGAGCATTTGAACGATCGTGATGTCCTTCTTGCCGGGATACTGAGTCAGGAAATAGTTGCGCAATTCGTTCAGACGCTGCATCAGATTCTGGACATTGTCCTCTTCGTAGAGTTCAATGAGGTTACGCAGCAGGCGCCGGGCGACACCGGCGCTCATCTGCTCTTCGCGGTGACGCGCAGCCCCTTGAAGGTAATACATTGTGTCAAGGTGCTTGGCCCGCGCATTATGGATGTCGAAGTAATCCGTCCGCAGCAATTCGTCGAATTCCCCGTGGCCCAGTCGGGTCAAAAGGTCTTCAACCACGGAGAGCATGTAACGGTTGGTCACGGCGGTGAAACCGGAGGTCATGTAGGCAAAGTAGTGCTTGGTACTGCTGCGCCGGACGAGGTTGGTGAAGTACGGCAGATAGCCGAGGATGATGTCGTCGTGGTGTGGCGCCGTATGCAGGAACACCTTGTTTTCAATGGGGGAATTCCCGACGCGCAGGTTCTCCATGACACGGTCATGCACCTCCCGGTTCAGGTCCGCGTGGCTCTTTCGGGTTTTTGTCAGCAGCGCGGCCCCGAACCGGTCCTCCTCGTAGTCTCTCGCGGTCAGCGCGAGAATCGGCTTGTTGTGCTGGAGTGAGAGATCCATGACAATCTTGGAGATGTCCTCGTCGGTTGCCTCGGGTTTGTGCAGGAAGTCTTCGAGCATACGCGCGCCAAGGCGTTTGGCGGCGCCATGCGTGATGTAGAAACGGCCGTTTCGCAGCGTTCCGAGAATGGACGCGGGGTAATTAATGGACAGCGGGCTGCAAATGGAATCGGCGACGATACCTGCCTTGGCTTCGCCGGCTGCGATGATGATGGCCACCACATCGGGGTTGTAGGCGATGGTGGCCAGTCCGATGGTGATCACCAGTTTGTCGCGCGCGACCTCGATGCCGCCGAGGTCGGTGGCGGCGGCGGCTTTCGTCTCATAGTTGGCCTCGCACAGACGCGTGGTCGAGTACAGGTCGCTGCCGCGCACATTGAATGCGATGTGACCGTCCGGGCCAATCCCGCCGAGAAAGAACCCGATGCCGCCCATCGAGCGGATGCGCCGCTCATACTCGACGCAGAACTTGTCCACCTCGTTGAGGATTTCCTGCTGCTGTTTCTCGAGCAGCGTGCGGGCGCGGCGCACACGCAGCGACAGGTCTACGGTCATTTCCGGAAAATAATCCGCCAGTTTGCGCCCGTGGGGCACGCCGATACGCGACGGATTGATGAACATGGCCCGCGCCGGATCGAGACCAAAACCGCGGATATAATATTTATGGACATAGTAGTAAAAACTGTTATGCTGACGCGTGTCAATCGGGTAGAATTCGTCAATTTGGACAAAGCGCAGGCCCGACAGGTCGGGCTTGAGGTCGCACGAAAGCCCCATGTTTTCCAATTCGCGCCGCGTGGCCTTCTGGTCCCAAGTGTGGAGGAAATGCTGCACGCACTTGATGAAATGTTCGGGGGTTTTTCCGGTGGGCAGTGATATCACACCCTCGGGATTGTCCTGAACCCATTCGAGGAAGCGCACCGCAGCCAATTTCCCGAGCGCGGGGAAATTCGGGACGACAATGGCGGGAATTTTCTCCTCGGGTTCGTAGATGAGGTGGTAAATGCTGCGACCGAGGGCGGCCTGCTCCACCGGCGACAATCGCCGCGGATCCACACGCGACGCGTCCTCGTCTTTTCGCGAACGGGCCGGGCGCTCAGCGAGGGGCGCAACGGCGGGTGCGGTCTTGGTGCGGGCAGGAGCCCTCTTTGCCTTCGGGGCCATGGTCGCTAAACCTCGAAACGAAATGGAGATGCAATTACGGTAATGGCGTTGGAAATCAGTCCCATGACAGGGATGCTGCATGTCAAGGCTGTCACCGCACGATTTGTGACCGAAGAGTGAAGAACTGCCGTGCGCGTCAGGTCCGTAGTTTTTGCGCCTCGAATAAATCGTGCCGAATTGGCCTATCCGTGACGGTGCGGGCGCCGTCACGGCGCACTCGTTGAGAGCGGGAATAGCTCAGTTGGTAGAGCGCCACCTTGCCAAGGTGGAGGTCGCGGGTTCGAGACCCGTTTCCCGCTCCATTGTTTTTTTACGGCCTTTGTGCGCGTCAGGGGCGCGCCGAGATGATGGTCGGGGCGGGCGGATTTGAACCGCCGACCTCCTGCTCCCAAGGCAGGCACGCTAACCAGGCTGCGCTACGCCCCGCTCTGTGACGCACAGACTGTATCGGCAGCGGCGGGCGCTATTCAGCCCCGCCCTGCGCGGCCTTGTGCAGTCGGCGCAAAAACTCTGAGGGCGCCGATGTGAGCAACGCCCCCGGAACCGCCGACGCCGCTGTCGGATACCGCTCCGCAAGGTGCCGGGCGAGATGCTGAGCCAAAAGCGTTCGGTACGGATCCTTCAACTGCTCCTCACGCAACAGGAAGGACTCAAGCAGATATCCATCCTCAGATGTCGAATAAACACTGGACGGCACCCGGGCCGACTCCAATTGCGCTGCCAAACCCGGGTCGTGAATCACAACAGTCCCGGCTGCCAGATCTCCCAGCGTTCGGTTGTGCGCGGTGACGAACGCAGACACCAAGCCGGCCAGGTACATGGCTGGCAGAAAGTCCATCAGTCGCATCAGGTTGCGCACGGCTATCTGGCCGAAGCCCGCAGCATGGCCATGGAGGCTCACGACGCGCAGGCCGCAAATATTCTTGCCGGGACTTTGACCGTCAAACATCACCTCGCAGGCCCAACAAAGCGCCACCTGAACGCCCAGCATCATGAGCATGCCACTGATGATCGCCACCCACATCGGCAATCCAAGTGGCAGGATGATTAGGATGAAGGGAGGGAGCATCAGTAGCAGCGATAGGACGAAATCCAAAAGTGCGGCCACGCACCGGGACCCCAAGCCAGCAATTGCATAGGTGACGAACCGGTCGCCGGCATCCATGTCCAGCGCCTCAATGCACGCATCCGGTCGCCAGATTCTTGGCGCATGAGAACTCATAGGTCCCTGCGATGTGGGCGCCGGCAGCCCATTGATCAAGATGAAAGGTTTTGTGTTTTCCCGCCAGCGGCCGAGAATTGACTTGGATTCACGACAGGCTGCGCCTCAGCATTTGCCTGCCATGCCCGTCGAACCGGACGACTTGATACGCCTCGTGGCTGCGCATCGCACTATGGGAGATGCCGGGCTTTCCGCCGCTCTCGCGCTGGCTCATCAACAGGCCACCCCTCAGCAAACATTTCTGCGGTCGCTGTCGGTGCGCATTCATCCGGAAGATCGGCGCCTGGCCGAGGCATGCCGGATCCTGGGGGTCACCGCCCTGACGCGGCTCGATGCAGCCTATCCGCGCAATCTGATAGCCCTCCTCGGAGAGGCGGCGCCGCCCGTCTTGTACGCCAAGGGAGACCTGACGCTGCCGGGCATGCCCGGACTTGGAATTATCGGCATGCGAAACGCCACTCCCACGGGCCTTGCTTCGGCTAGATCTTACGCCCGAGCGGCGGCGTTGCATGGATTTTCCGTTGTGAGCGGCAATGCGCGGGGGGTGGACGCTGCGGCGCACGGCGCCGCGCTTGCCGCTGGCGGCAGCACCATCGTTTTTCCTCCAACGCCACCAGAGCAGTACGAGCCGTCATTCGACAGCCCTCCGCATGCGCGGGTCTTGATGCTCACGCCGTTTGCCCCCGGCTTGAAAATCCAACCCTATTTCTTCCTTCGACGCAACGAACTCGTGGCCGCCCAGGCCTGTGCCACTGTGGTCGCTGAGACAGGCATGCGCGGCGGTACGCTCAACACGGTTTCCCACCTTCGACGCCTCGGACGCGTCTGGTTCGTTACCCGTCTGGGACCTGAACACGAGCATCACAAGGCCCACGCCTCGCTGATACCCTCCGGCGGTATCCCCTGCCCATTGCGGGCATCGAAACTTTTTATGCGCGAGGTGGCTCGGTTGGGCAACCAGCGCCTTCCCGATCCGCCGTCGGCCACACCCGATCTCTTTGCTGGTAAGCCGCCACGATGACCGAATGGTTTCGCGACGCCTTCGGCGCCCACTACCTGTCTCTGTACGCCCATCGGGACGAGGAGGAGGCCGCTGCGATGGTCGACCTGATCATGCGAACCGTCCAGCCCCCGCCCGCGGCGAGAGTGCTTGATGCACCCTGCGGTGCAGGGCGTCACACCCGACAGTTCGCCCGGCGGGGTTTGCGGCCTGCAGGCATAGATCTCAGTCGCGATCTTTTGGACGCAGCAACGGAGGCACAAATCGCGGCGGGGACGGACGCGCAGTATGTCCGGGCCGATCTGCGCACCTTGCCGTTTCCCGCCGGCCAGTTCACGGTCGTTGCCAATCTGTTCTCTAGTTTCGGATATTTTATTGACGAATGGGAAAATCTGCAGGTTGTGCGGGAACTGATCCGCGTCTGTGTCCCCGGCGGCCATGTCGTGCTCGACTATATGAACGAGCCTTTTGTGCGGGCCTCGCTCGAACCGCTGACGGAACGCACAACGCCTGACGGATGGCAGGTGACCGAGCGACGGATGATCGGCGGCCAGCCGCCGCGGGTCGAGAAAATCATCACCGTGCGCTCTGACACCGGAGAATCCCGCTGCGTTCGCGAATCGGTGCGGTTATACACCCGGCAGGAGTTGAGGAATCTCCTTCGGGATGCCGGCCTGACCATCCTCTACGAATTCGGCGATTACGGAGGCGGGCCGTGGCTCACCGATTCTGAGCGTCTGATCCTCATCGGATGCAAAAGGTAAAACTCGTGCGCCTCGCGGCATGCCTCCTGTTGTGTCTCGTAACCGGTATTGCTGCGCCTCAAGGCGTGAGCCGTCATCCAGTGTGGCCCCATTTGCTCGCGCGAGGGTTGCAACCCCAGATCGCCTGTTTCGTCCCCGGAAACGCAGGAGAGGCTTATCTCCGCGAGCCCCCTCTGCCCCCCGGCAATGTCGCGCGGTGGTTTGAACTCCGCTGCGACGGCCTGGTCATTGAGGCCTCTGCGCCGTCGTACGAGTGGAATGCGGAGAGAGGGGACGAATACTGGCAGCGGCTCGAAAGCGCACTGAATTCAGCAGCCTTGGCCGGGATGATGGTGGACTTTCGCGTGACCACAGGCTGCGTGGCGCGCCTTCACGCCGGCGGAGAGGATCAAGAAAGAAGGTTTACTGAGCGCCTCGTGGCCCTCGCCGCCCGGAGTCAGTGTGTCATAATTTCCTTTGATTGCGCTTGGAACGATCCGCCGGCTGCCCGCCTCCGGGCGTTGCTTCGAACGGCTGCGCCCGGTCTTCTGTTTGGTCAGCGGCTGACCGATTTGTCCGATCTGTGCGCGGACGCCGATTTTGTCGTGGTCAGACCGGCATCCGCGCCCGCAGGCTACCGGGATCAGGCAGCCGTGGGATACTGGCACCGCAGGTTCGCTGGCCGCCCAGTCATTTTTGAATTGGACACCCCCGATCCCAAGGCCGGCCTCTTTTGGTTTGCTGCCGGTGCCGCCGGGCTCCAACACAAGTCCTTTCCACCGTCGCCCGACCCAGAGAATCACCGGCTTTTCGTCGCGCTGCGCGCGCTGTCGGTTTTGCTGATGAACCTTCCGGATGGCCGCTGTCCGATCCGCCCGGAATGGGCAGGCGACGGAATTTCCCTTGCCTTCGGAACACCCGGCGACTTCTGCGGGTACCTTCTTGAGCCGCGAGCCACGCCGGAAATCATGATGACATCGCCGGAAAACCGTCCCGATATCATCGCCTTCTGGTTTAGCATGGCGCGGAATCAGTCCATTATTGAACCGCGACAGATCGGACCCGTGCAACATCGCCGGACACTGAGTCAGCCGTCGAATGATGGTTGGTTTTGGGGCTATTATGCCTTGCCGCGCCCGGACAATGGCGGCTCGACCGTGACGGAGGGCCGCGACATTCCGCCCGGACCGTTCATGTGACCGTGCAGACGACAATGATGCAGACAAAACACAACGCCGCGCCGGCGGGCCAGGGCAGGGCCTGACATGGCGCGCAAGGCCGGACGCTGGGGCAATGCCCCGCTTGTTGCCATTGAACTCCTCGGCTTTGCCATGGCGTTCTACCTTTTCCTGATTTCGGCCCGGATTCTCTACCCCGAATCCGTTCCTTGCCCACGGGGCTCGATCTTTGCCTGTCAATCCATCCTTCGCGGGCCTTTTTCAAAGTTTGGGCCGTTCTCCATTGCGGCACTCGGAGTCATCTATTTTGTTGCTCACCTGGCGCTGACCGGCCTGATCCGCCCCAAAGGCAATTTGCTCCTGATCAAATTCGCGGGGGCCATCGCCGGTTTGGCCTTCGTCTCTTATTTGCGATCCATTGAACTGCTCTGGCTCCACAAGATCTGCCCGTGGTGTTACGGTGTCGCCCTCATGGTGCTCGTGCAGGTTTTTGTTCTGCTGCCGATGGTCTCTCCGCCGCTGCCGAAACTGAAGATCGCGCAGCGGTTGGGAGCCGTTGTTGGCCTTTTCGCGCTGTTCATACTCGGCGGCATGGGGCTTGCCGCTGCGCTCGGCAAACCCGAACGAGCCTTGGCACATGGGTTGATTCCCGCCGGCGTCTTACCCACCGCACAGTCGCCGGCCGAAGAACCCAAGCCCGCCGAGATTGCCCCAACACCCGAGCCTTCTCCTACCCCGGCCATGGCGCGCACGCACACCCCGCGTCCGGCAGCATCCCCGACGCCTCAGCCGAAGATGACGGCCAATGCGAGCCCCAAGGAACTTCCGCGCCCAGCGGACAACGCGCTCGTCATTCGCGAGTCGGAACTCGACAACGAGGAAACTCGCCTGCTTCGGCGGCTCGGTTGGCGGATCCCGGGTGAAATCGAGTCTGTCAATCAGGCCGTGGCCAAACATCCGCCCGTTCTCCTCGTGGTCTTCGACCCTTACTGCGAAGAATGCGCCCATCTCATCATGAAGCAACTTCCCGATCCTGAGGTGACCTCCCTGCCGGTGACCAAACTGGCCATGGAACAAGCCGCCATGCAAGGACCGCTCTCTGCGCAGGTCACCCATGTACCAACCATTTTACTTATTGACAAGTCTGGCCAAGTCGTCTTCCGTCATGTCGGCCGCATCGAACCCGCCGCACTTGCGGCAAGCGTCCGTCAGGCGCTCGCCTTGGGCGGCTGATGGGCGGCTCTTGGTCTGATCCGGCGTGACCACAACCAGGCGAGCGCTGCGAGCGCAATGGGGGCCAGCCACTGGGAGAGCGACAGCCCCCACCTGACCCCGCGATCTTCATCCCCACGCAAATACTCCAGTGCGAATCGCCCGACAGCATAGGATACCCCGTACACAACCGCCACGGTTCCAGCGGGCAAGCGCCGAAACCACAAGGCCGTCAACCCCAACGCCAAAAACCCGCACCATGCCGCCTCGAGCAACTGAACTGGCACGACCGGCAACGACCACGCCTCCGCTGTCGTGACAAGCCCGCGTCGAAGGTGATCGAGATACGGCCACGAGCCTGTCACAGCAGTCGCATCCGCAGGCCCAAGTCGCGGATACCGGACGGAAAACAGCGCAGCCCACGCGGGGGCCACGCAGCCGAAACAACAACCGGCCAAGTGGCAACCCACTCGGCCTAACGCTTGGGCCAAGGCAACGCCCGGCACCAGAAGATCCGCAGCACGGCCCAGCGAAACGCGGTGACGGCGTGCAGTCCAGGCAACAGCAGCCGCGCCGGCAACAAGCCCGCCCGCAATCACGCCGCCTCCGCCGGAAAAGACCGCGCCAACCGGGTCAGCCAAGGTCGCCTGCCACGAGACCACGAGGTAGAGAAACCGTGCACCAAGAAAACCTGCGACAACCCCCCAAAACACGGCATCCATGACGAATTCCGTCGCGACACCATCGCGGCGCGCAAGCCAGAGACTGAGTCCGGTGGCTGCCAGAATGCCAAGCGCGACCATGAAACCGTAACTCGGCACGGAAAACCCATGGATTTGGAACAGATCAGGCCGCATCTCAGACAATGCCGATGCGTGAGGCTTGGCGGCTTACATGTCGAGCATCAAAGCAGAGGCCCAAACGGCCAAACTGGCCGGATCCATGGCCGGCCCGCCCATGGCCACTTCGTCGAGATCCACGCGGTTGACGCCGTACGAGCCGAACCTCACCCAGCCAGCGTGCAGGTTGAGCGGGTTGCCGGTCACCGTCCAGTTCATGATCGGGGTGGCCGAGCCGTTCTTGAAGGCCTTGAGATTGATGACACTGCCATTGGCGACGGCATGAACCTCGAAACGGTCGCCAGAGTTGATGCCGCCGGGAACGGCCACATTGAAAGAGCCCACCTGAGTCCATGGCCCCTTCTGGCGCAAAATGATGCGGCCCGCGCGCGCATCGGTACCGGACGATGAGAAGAAGGTCAGGGCATAGCCGGAACTGCCCTCCCGCAAGCGGATGTCAAAGTTGGCCTCCGGATTGCCTCCGGTCGGATTGGCACGCGCCGCATTGACAAATGTAAAAACGGCACGAAGCGCAAAGTCCGTAAACGCATAACCGCGGGTGTGGATGAACGCCCCGCCAAAGGCCGCGCCATTGCCCTGAAAAATGGCATTGCCGCTGCCAACCGTCACGGTTCCACCGCTGACAGTTTCCACATACCAGTCGGGCAGGCCCGGCGTTGTGTCGAGCGATGCACCGCTGAACTGATCACGCCACCAATGACTGGCTGCCGGCCACGCCGACCCGCCTCCCGTTGCACCCCGCGGATATTTTTGCAGGGCGGCGGACTGGAATGCGTACCAAACATTATTGCTCGCGTTGGGCGACGGAGTCTGCCCTTTCCAAAACGCGAGGCTGTAAGCATTCCAACCATCCGTGACCAAGGGGCCGGAAGAGGGATAAACGAACCAGTTCGTTCCAATGATATTCTGATTTGTCATGCCTGCAAAAACCGGGTTGGCTCCGGTATTCCAAGCATGCATGGCCTGATAGGCTCGCTTCACAAACTCGACGCCAATCAAATGATTTGCCGCATCCGGCATGTGCTTGTTGAACTCCGTCAGAAATACCGGTTTCGAGCCGTGCCCCAACTGACCAAAGATGCACAATTGCTCGCGAATTGCGTCGAAAAAGCCATCAACGCCGTAGTTCAGTCCCCCGGGTTCCGCATAGGCGTGAATCGCGAAACCGTCGAGTTTGGCCGGGTTCACATTGTTGATGTATTTGATGGAGCGAGCGAGGAATTCGTTGCCGTCCATGGTCACCGCCCCGCCGGCCAGGCTGGGTGAGACCGGCTGGAGCAAAGCCCGCGGGGTTCCCGCCGAGCCGGTTGTGGCGGTTGTCATCGAGTCGCGCACCGCCAAATACACCTGCGCATATTGTTCCGGCGTGGGGTACCAGACGGTCTGATACTGGTTCAGGCCTGCGTTGACTCCGGAAAAACGATGGTTCTCGTCGGCAATGTTAACCTCATTGCCCACCACATAGTACCGGGCGATGTGGCGCATGAGGCTCGCGGCTGCTCGTGCGTCCGAGGCAAAATTCGCCACCGTGTAGGGGTCAGTCGTCTCCGGGCCTGTAATACCGAAATACGGTTTATCGAACGGCACATTGCGTCCGTACGCCGGCTGAATGCGCACAATGGGACTGTGCCGCGCGCCCTGAGTCTCGCGGCTGATGGCGTAGTACATATATCCGGGAAGCGTCTTATTTGTGGGGCCGAAGACACCTCCCTGCCAAGCCCATTGGTAAAACGGTGCATTCTCGTCGTTCACATCCGTCACGACGGTCTCGAGGATCCAACCGCCTGCATCGCCTGCGATATTCGAGGAGTTCACTGGTCCGCCTGTATCGCCAAAAAGCGCTTCGACATCCGAATAGTAAGGCGGCGCGGCCACGCCGCCGTTTGCTCCCATGTCCGCCCCGAAGTGAATCCCGTGTAAGTAGGCGGCCTCTGTGTAGGTTTGAGCCTCAATCCTGCCCGCAAAGGGCGGAAAAACCAAAATCATGGCGATAACGAGAGACCGACGGTTCATGGCGAGCATCCTTGGGTTGCGAAAGCGCTTCCAAGCAAGTTTATGAGTCAGAATTTCGCAAACGCACACAAGGAAAATGCGAACCGCAAAGCCGGGCCGAAATGGTTATTCGAGCGGCCTGCCGGCTGCATCGGGCAACTGACCCGCGAACAGCGACACGATGTCCAGCACCCACCAAAGTCCGAGCATCCCAAGGGTGAGCAGTTTGACGACGCCCATGCGGGTGTAACCGAGGTAGAAGCGATCCGCCCCCAAGAACCCGAGAAAAATACTGAGCAGCCGCGCTTTACCAGCGGAGCGCGGCGGTCCCAGATCCTGTTCATCGGCCCACTTCATATCGTCAAAAACGAGGCCGCCGACCTCGAAAACAACAAGCGTCCAGATGCCCCAACTGAGGAAAAAGTAAAGAAAAAGGTTGAATATCTGGGTACCCCGCGAGGCGTTCTCAGCGTTGATGGCGTTCTGAAGCCATTTCTGAAACGGCTCGTGGTTGAGAATGAGGACAAAGATCCCCACCAGCATGGCTGCCGACATAATGGGCCAGAAAAACACAGCGAGAAACCGCGCCACGGGGTCGAAACGCTTCGCCGCCGCGGCTTCAACAGATTCCTCCGTTTCCGCCGGGTAGCCATTCAAGGCCTCGAGGATTTCAGCGCTTGAGGCCACCACCGGCTTGATGCGCATTCCTGCGATGTCCTTGAGCGTATCAAGAAGCGCCAGATCCGACGGATCCTCCATGGCGACAACCAACCCGTCGCGGTCGAGTTTCACCGGCACAAGGTGGTGACGGCGCGCCAAACTTCCCGGAATATAGGTATACAAAATCGGATCCAGTTTTTCCCGTTCTATGGTGACTACGGGGGTACCAAAGTGGCGCCGGAAGAAGTTCAGCCGCTTCTTGTCGTCGAGAAAGTTGCTCTCAACCAAGATACGCACAAGCGGCTGCTCCGTCTCATGCTGGCGAGCGACAGCCGCCTCCAGTTGCGCGTTCGTGATGAGCCCCTCGCGCAGGAGAATATCCCCTATATTATGTCCTGCAGCGACGCGTTGCGCCACGGCGACCGGTTCTCCTTAATCCAATCCTGACTCTGAGTCCCGCCGGCATGAAATCCTTCGTTCATACCAGCAGATGCAGGCGAATACTTGAGGGTCCTCGGGGGTGTGTCAAGACTTTGACGCGGTGCGAAGAGAGACGGTCGCAGTCAGTCCGGCCGGTTGCTCACCCAAGTTTGCAGTCCGCTTTCCTCGAAGTTGAAATCAATAATCTGAGCACCCTCGGCAATGACGGCTTTGCGGACCAGGTGCTCCTTGTCTTCGTCGGCGTAAAAGATCACGCAACCGCCGCCGCCGGCTCCGCTGGCCTTTCCCCCAATGGCACCGCTGCGGTAGGCAACCTCGAACAGCCGGTCAATGCGCTCGTTCGTGACGGAGGCATCCAACGCTTTCTGATTGCGCCAGTTCTCGTCGAGCAGTGCCGCAAAGGCATGCAGATCCCCGGCCAACAAAGCGTTTTTCACCTCATAGGCGATCCTTTTCAGGTTGCGCAGCGCCTCCACTGTGCGGCGCTCGTTGCGCTCGTAGGCGCCCATCACCGTACGGATGATGTCACCGCTCAGGCGGGATTGGCCCGTGTAGACCAGCAACATGTGTTTTTCCATTTCGCGAATCGTGCCCGGCGCCAAATGCAGCGCCGAGTTGCTGACCGCGGGGTCCTCGAATTCGAGGAAGTTGACACCGCCCAAGGCCGAAGCGTAATAATCCTGTTTCCCGCCCGCGATGTTGAGTTCCTGCACTTCGAGTCGCCGAGCCAGTTTGGCCACTTCGTGGGGGCTCAACTTGTTGCGCTGCAAGCAGTTGAGCAGACCGATGAGGGCGACGCTGATTGAGGACGACGACCCAGTGCCGCTGCCCGGCGGAGCATCGCACCGAACATGGATATCCATCCCTGACTCGACATCCAGGACCTTCACCGCGGCCTTGATGAGATCCAAATTACCATCGTACTCGAGGGCTCTGAAGTTCGCAACCTCTACATATTGATCAAAGTCCGCCGAAAGGATCCGGATCCGGTCATCGTCGCGAGGCACCAAGGAGCAATAGGTGTAGCGATTGATCGAGGCGTTGACCACCGCCCCGCCCTCGCGCTCGGAAAACGGCGGGACATCCGTCCAGCCTCCGGCGAAATCGATGCGGATCGGCGCGCGACTGCGTATGATCCTGCCCATATACCCTCCCTGTCCGCCATGCCGTTCAGAACGCGACCACTTCGTGGCATTCCCGCGTCGGCGATGCAAGCGCGGAGCGGGACAGGGCTCTACAGGGCAAACCGCAGCGTGATGATCTGTTTCGGCCTTACCGGGACGCGGCAGGATCCGTCCGCGGCGACCGCGACCGCCTCACCCTGCTCCTCGGCCAGATTCGACCTCCAGATGCCGGATGGGGGACGGAACCACTGCACACAGGCCTCGGCCGAGGTTTCGCCGGAGTTCCAGAAGCGGACTACATAATGACCGCGAGTGTCCTCGACTTGCTTGATGGCGGACATCACTATTCCCTCGCCGCTGACACGCAAAAACGCGTGGGAATCGGCTGGCAGTGTGCCCGGGTGACGGTAGGTCACCATGGCCTGCCACAGGGCTGCGTGCTGGTGCGCCTCGCGCTGCACGCCCGCGGCTCGCCAGTCGCCCTGATGGGGGATGATCGCATACCGGAAAACCAGCGTCCGGCCGAGCATCTGCTGCTCCGGCGTCTCGAACATAGGCCCTGCCCCTCCTACAATCGTGTTCGGATGGGGACCTGCGCCAAGGTAATTGACGGCACGCATCAGCGTCAGTTTCACGACCGGCGCCTGCTCGGATTCGACCAGTTCATACTCCGGCAAACCGTGGTTGGCCAGGGCCAGCGGACCGTAACTCATGAACATCTGTTGGGCGCGTTCGAGCGGCATGTCCTCGATCCATACGCGCTCATCCGGCTGGACCGTGCGGTTGGACCGGGTAACGATGTCAAACGGCATCTCGGCGTCGTGCGTGTCGCCAGAGGGAGGCACCTCGAAACATACGCGCAGGCGATGATCCTTGGCCGTGTTGGTGACAGTTGTCTCCACATCAATTCGGCGCGAATGCGCACCGAGTCGGAACACGGACCGCACCCGGAGCGCCACGGTCTCCGCCGCACGATGTTGACGATCAGGGGTCACTGCTGCCGGCACATCCAGCGTGTAATCCACCGCGATTGCCTGCACCGCCGGTTCATCCAGCAAGCGCGAGATTTGCACGGCGCCGGCACCGAGCGATGTCACCGTCGCATCATAACGCGGCGGGGAGTAGGTGTAACCGTCGCCGTTGTCGCCGTCGTCCTCCAGATAATGCAGGTTACGCAGAACCCGGCCGCCGAGCGACGGACCGCTCAAGGTCAGCGTTCCATTAGGCATGACCTCGACTGTCAGATGTTCATTGCGCATGATATGGGGCGAAGCCATGCTGTGGCGGTTGGGCAGGCGGTTGCGTTTGGGCGCCTTCGCGATGCGATAGGTCCGGTAACCCAGCGCCGGCACCCGTTCGGCCCACAGCGCCACGCGGAACCGCGCCGTCTGGTAGGTGGGACCGAACGCCTCCATCCACGGCCGGTGGACGACCAGAAACTTCGCGTCCACGATGTGGTAACGGACCGGCGAGCCGTCCCACGCGGTGATATTCAAATGGCGGATGGTGAAAAAAGGGTTGGCGTAATTGACATCGAACTCGTTGCGCTTGAACCATCCCTCCTCGACGCTCAAGTCCACATCCACCTCGATGAGGTCGCTCACCTCCCAGTTGAGCGGGTTGAACACGACGAGCGCCGCATCCCTCTCGTCGAGCGCCGAGGTGTCAATGGCTTCGCTGATGGCGTGCAGGCTTCGGCCGGTGACACAGGCCGCGATCTCCGCAGCCCATTCGAACCGCGTTTCCATTTGACGATGAACGGCGTCCACCGAGCAACCGCCGATGGAGTCATGCGGGTGGTTGCGCAACAGCCATTTCCATCCCGTGCGGATCAGACCTTCGGGATAGGGCAAGCCGGCCCAGGCGGCCGCACACGCAAACGGCTCCGCCCACCGCTCGAGCATCGTCTGGCAGCGGGCATTTGCCAGTTTCAGGTAAATACGCGAACTCAGGATATTGGGCAGAACGACCTCGCCGCTCTCCTCGGCGACCGCCGTTGACCGCTGCTCGCCCCGGATGACCTGCAGGTCGGGCGGGACGGCTCCTTTGATGGCCTGCATGAACTCCGCAAAACTCGCATGATGGACTTCGATGTCATCGTATTTGGCGTTGGCTCGCCGGATGATCTCGGGGGTGGTGGGCTGCGCCTCCATGTGGTCCACGCCATTCATGAGCAAAATGACATGAGAGCGTGACTGACGGATGACGCGGTCCATGACCGGGCGCAACGCACCGACGGTGAAGTCAATGTTGGTGTTGACCATGGACCAAGGCGGCGTGTCCTCCGGCAGCGTGCGCGCTTCGACCGGCAGCGAGTGGTAGAAAAAAGCCGCATTGATGTAGCCCGTGGCTTCCGGCAAATGGTAGGCAAACACCCGGGTGCCGTCGGGCGATTCCCACCACAACTCGTGTTTCCATTCCGCGCCGCTCAAGCCGCGCCAAATGATCGCATTGTCAATTCCAAATCCGGCAAGCAACTGCGGCATTTGGGAAATGTGGCCGAACATGTCGGGCAGGTAACCAACCGGCGCCGGCTCGACGCCAAACTCCCGACAGATGGCCCGCCCGCGTAGCAAATTGCGAACAGTGCTTTCCCCCGAGACGAGCCATTCGTCCGGCAGAATGTACCAAGGGCCGATGGTGATCCGTCCGTCGCGGATATGCTTTTCCAAGCGCGCCCGCTGCCCGGGCTCCACCTCAAGGTAGTCCTCCAAAATGACCGTCTGGCCATCGAGGTTGAAACAGCGAAAGGTCGGATCGGCCTCGAGCAGATCAAGCAACCGGTCGATGAGCCGGACCAGTCGCATCCGGAATTCTTGAAACGATCCGTACCACTCCCGATCCCAATGGGTGTGGGAGCACATGAAAGCGACATATTTGCGGTGGGCGGGTTTGGCCTCTGCGGGTTGAACTGACAATGCTGACTCCTTCTGCAAGCGCTTACATCGTGAGACGCGAGTTACTTTCTTGGACCCCGAACGGCCGTGTCAAAGGCGATTCACAGGCAAGTAAACCAGCCAGAACCTTGGCCTCAATCCGGGTCCTTCCAACGGTAAGAGATCGTGTGGCGGAGGCCCAGCGCATCGAGGATTTTCAACACAAGATGACGCACCAATTCGTCAATCGTCTGCGGTCGGTGGTAAAATCCGGGCATGGCCGGCAACACGATGGCTCCGGCCTCGGTGAGCGTCACCATGTTGCGTAGGTGAATGAGGCTCAGCGGCGTCTCGCGCGGCACCACGACCAACCGTCTGCGTTCCTTCAAGCAGGCTTCCGCGGCCCGCGTCACCAGGTTGCTGCCAGTCCCGGCCGCGAGAGTTCCCAAGGTTTTCATTGAACATGGACAGATCACCATGCCCGCGCACCGGAAGGTGCCGCTGGCCGGGGGCGCCGCCAAGTCGCCGTCGGAATGCATGACGATCCGCCCGCGAGGGACTGCCCGCCCCAAGTACACCTCCGGATCGAATCGTCCGCCCGGGAATGTAATCCCCAATTCTTCCCGAATGACAATGTGGGATGTGGGGCTGACTATCAAATGCACCTCGACATCCAGCCGCGTCAATTCGTCGAGCAAGGCCCGGCCATAAATTGCGCCGCTCGCACCCGTGATGCCCATCAGGACGCGGTTCGACATGGTTTCGCTCATGACTCCCCCATTACCGCTGACGCGCGCGCGGAGTCACCGCCCCTTCTTGATATCGCCCGCGAGAACAAACCGCTCCGGCTCCGTCCATAGCCGGTATCCGCCAAGAATCGCATTGGCATTGCTGCCCGCGCGGCAGTGCGGGGGAAGACGCTTGAGGAACTTCACATGGCCGCCGCCCAGCACCACATACTCGACCTGCAGCGCCACCCGCAGCCGCTCAACCACATCCTCAACCATCTCGCGCCACCGCCGTTTGCCAAAGTGTTTCATGCCGCGCACGCCCACATACGCCTCGAAGGTGCGGTTGCGGTACGGCAAATGCGCCACCTCCATAGGCGCCACGACGCCGTCAAAAATGCACGCCGTCCCCAGCCCCGTCCCCAAACCCAGAAACAGCATCCGCCCGCCCTCGTAACTGCCGATGGCTTGCATCGCAGCGTCATTGATCAGTTTGACTGGACGGCCGAAGGCCCGTTCAAAATCGTAGCGCACCCAGCCGGGACCCAAATTGACCGGATTGAGCACGATGCGGTTGCCGACCACCGGCCCGGGACAACCGATAGTCACCACATCGTAGTCCCAGTCGGCCACAGCGGCTTTGACATCGCGAACCATACGGGCCGGCGTCAGGTCTGGTCCGGATTTCACACGCCGCAACTCGTCCTGCCCCGTCGCCAACAACTTGATGTTCGTCCCGCCCACATCCACTACGAGGACTCTCGGCGCGCGCTTGCGTGCCGGCTTGCCTGTCCCTTTCACACCAACCCTCCACACACTGGTTGCCAACGGCTGACCGCACGAATCGCGGAATTCACGAAGCGTGTCGGCGAAGACACGCGGGTCGGCAACAGAAAAGGCACCCCGCCCCCCAATAGGATAACCCGACAACCAATTTTATCCCCCACCGGGCACGCGTATTGCTCCCGTGATGCCTCTCATAGGCGTCTCGCGACAACCAGCAGCCGGACGCACGAGGAGGTACACACCCGTGTCCCACCATGAACAGAGACGGCTTCGCAATTCGCGTAGCCGCTGGCGCCAGCGTTTTCTCGCCCGTTGGCTAGCGGCTGCCGCCGCTTGCGTCCTCGCTGTCGCCCGTGTGGCGGGCGCATCAGCCTCAGGCTCTGACATCCGCACCACGGCGACGCTCAACCCCGCGAATTTAGCCAAACGCGGGCCGTTCAGGACAACTGTCGTTTACGAGGATTGGCGCGATGACTCGCGCCAGCGTACGCTGCCAGTGCGCATCACGCGCCCGGCCGACCCCAGCGGCACATATCCTGTAGTCCTCTTTTCCCACGGTCTCGGCGGCTCGCGCGACGCAGGTTCGCTTTGGGCCGAGCATTGGGCCAGCCACGGTTACCTCGTCGTGCACCTCCAACACCCGGGAAGCGACGAGTCTTTATGGAAGAACCGGGAGGGAAATCCTCTCGAAAACCTCAAACAGGGAATGAACGCCCGGCAGTTAGCGGTTCGCGTGGAGGATGTTCGGTTCGCCTTGGCGGAATTGAATCGGCGCTGTGCCGCTGCGCAACCGGCACTGGCCGGCGCCGATCCATCACGAGTGTGCATGACCGGTCACTCCTTTGGTGCCCAGACCACACAGGCCGTGGCAGGCCAGCGTTTTCTTTTTCCCATGGCTGCTCAGCGAGAACTGACCACCACCACCCTCAAGGCAGCCATCGCTTTCAGCCCCAATGCGCGCGGGACGGCCGGCAATCTCGACCGTCGCTTTGGCAGCATCAACATGCCATTTCTTTCGCTGACGGGCACAAATGACACCGTTCCACAATTAAGTGATCAGCCGGCCTCCGACCGCCTGCTGCCCTATCAGCATATGCCGCCGGGCGGAAAAGTATTAGTCAACTTTGAAGGCGCCGATCACATGGTCTTTGGCGGCCACCATCTTCGCCGTGCCGAAACTCCGCTCGACAGAGCCGTGCAGGAGGATGTCAAAGCGCTCACTCTTGCATTTCTGAATGCCCATTTGCGAGGCGATACGAACGCCGGGAAATGGCTGAGCAGCGGGGCAGCCGCCCGTTCGCTTCAGGCCAAAGCAGAATTCTTCGCCAAATAGAGGTCCGTGCCGTAGCGTTTGACATGCGCCCGTGCGCGTCCCGGTGTGGGAACCGAACCGTTTAGGGAAAGGAACGCAGGCACATGGCGAAGCGCTACAAAATCACGATCGTCGGAGCCGGCAATGTCGGCGCGACGGCAGCCCACTGGGCTGCGTCGAAGGAACTCGGCGACATCGTTCTCGTGGATATCCTCGAGGGCGTGCCGCAGGGCAAGGCTCTTGACCTGCTGGAGGCAGGACCCATTGAACTATTCGATTCCCGGGTGACGGGAACAAACGATTATAAGGACACGGCGGGAAGCGATGTGGTCGTGATCACGGCAGGCCTTGCGCGCAAACCGGGCATGAGCCGCGACGACCTGATGAAGACCAACGCCGGCATCGTGAAGAGCGTGACGGAGCAAGTGGCAAAGCATTCGCCCAATGCCATTCTCGTCGTCGTCTCCAACCCGCTCGATGTCATGAGTTATGTGGCGTGGAAGGTGAGCGGCTTTCCGCGCAACCGTGTGGTTGGGATGGCCGGAATTCTCGACACGGGACGCTACCGCGCCTTCCTTGCCGAGGCGGCGGGCGTTTCGGTACGCGACATTCAGGCGCTCGTGCTCGGCGGGCACGGAGACAGCATGGTGCCGCTGGCCAGTTGCACCACCATCAGCGGCATCCCCGTGACACAGTTTATTCCGGCTGATAAACTGGCCCAGATCATTCAGCGCACGCGCGACGGAGGAATTGAAATTGTCAACCTCCTCAAGACCGGCAGCGCCTACTATGCCCCCAGCGCCGCGGCTATCCAGATGGTCGAGGCCATCCTCAAGGACGAGAAGCGCGTACTGCCGTGTGCGGCATGGCTCGACGGAGAATACGGCATTAGCGGCGTGTTCCTGGGCGTGCCCGTGGTTCTTGGAGCCGGCGGCATCGAGCGCATACTCGAAGTGCCGCTCACGACCGAAGAGCGCATCGCCCTGCAGAAGAGCGCCGGAGATGTGAAGGCTAACATTGACAAACTCGAGTTGTGACCCGCGACGCCCCGCTGCCGAGTCCGGGGCTGGATGGCGCCTAAACCCGGCATGAACCGCAACCCGGAGAGCGCGGGGCAATTCGTCAAAATCAAGTGCGGCAGGGATCGGCTTTCGGTCCCTGCCGCGCTCTTCTTTGTGAATCTGTTGATGCGCTCAGGTGCACTGTTGAGCGGCAAATGATGACGCCGCGTAAATCAACTGATGGGCATCTCCCGCATGGCCTCCTCGCGGTTGTCGTAGCCCTGCTGGCCGTCTGGTTGCCGACTCCGGCACTCTCCCAAACCGGATTTGGACGCTTTGGGCGCGAGAACACCGACGGATTGCTAACGCTCAATGTGACCCCTGACCGCTTGGAGATGCCTTCACCTGTGAGCGGGTTCACCGTGCGGATTGCTCCTGCCACCGTCACCTCGTCCGTTGTTTCGATTGATCAGACGGCGAAGGTTCTCTCGCTTACCGGCGGCGGCACAGGCTCGGCCACCTCAGTTCGATACACACTTCTGTACCCGGGACTCTCGGCCGAGTTCGGCACTCAAGCAAGTCTCACGCTCTCCACAAGCAATGTCAATGTGGAACGAATCGAGACGACCACCGGAACGCCAGCCATGCACGGTGTTTTGATTACGGCAAGTTCCGGGTCCTTTGTCCCCATCGTCCTCGCTTTCCGAAACGGTTTCCGACCGGCAACTGTCTCGCGGTCGGGCACGACGCTCACGATCAGCGACACGCAGCCCCTCGGCGAGGTGCGGTTCATCACACCCATTGGGATGACGCGCTTCTCATCCAGCGCCTCATCGCCTCAGCGGGCTGATCTGCGTCAGCGGTCTATTGACTGGCTTCGACGCGGTCTGCCCACGCTGATTGAACGGTCGGTGGGGTACGACCGCGCCGCGGGGCGGGTGACGATCACCGAACGGTTCTCCACAACGAACGGCAGCCCGATCGCGCCTGTGCCGCCAGTGCTGGCGTTTGCCTTGGAACACGGATATCCGGCAAGCATCAGCGGCCCGCTTGTCAAACCCGGCGTCCGCACCAAGTACGGACCATTCGCGTTTGTTGAGGGCGACTCGGTACAAGCCACGCTCCCTGTCCCGCCCCTCGACGAGTTTGGATTCCTGCGTCTCAATGGCGAGACAACACGGCGTACGCTGCTCAACGGCCTCGTCAGCCGTCTCGGCGCGTCGTGGGCGACTAACGCTGTGGATCTGGGCTATGTGGGCCTGACGCCAGCACAAATGTCGTGGAGCCACCTGGACACGACCCGCCGAAACAACCTCACCAGCGGCTGGAGCACCTACCTGCCGTTGGCATGGCGCTTTCCCCCTTATCCGCCCAGCGACACACGAATCACTTGGCGTGAAGAGACGGAGCCTTTCACAGGGTTAACCTACTGGTGGACTTACAAAATTGACGGCCCGCAAGGGCAGGCTCTCGACATTGAATGGGGCAACATGCTGCCCGTATATGGGCTTTACAAGTATTGTCAGTTTACGGGCGACTGGGCGTTTGCCCAAGCGCGCTGGAACCGCGTAAAAGAAGTGCTGCGTTTCACGGACTACGCCGATGACTGGGCGTGGATGACCAACGCCAACGGCGACATGGGTTACAGTACGGGGACGGGCGACCCCATGACGGCTGCTTTCGCGGGACATGTTGCCGCGCTGAAACTGGCCCGCGCCTTGGGCGACAGCACCGCCGAGGTAGAGCGCGCCGTCCGCGCAGCGCGCGCGATGGTTCCTGCCGTGTCGCGCCTCTGGTTCACCGATTGGGCGCGCGCCGAAGGCTACATCTCATCCACGGAACAGGTCCTTGGCTTCTGGGAGCGCGGCACCTTTACCACGGGCAACATGAACGAGTCGTCCAGCGATCCATGGAGTTCCACGAACCTTCTATCCGGCAACGGTATCATTCCGGAATTTTTTGCCGCCGTACACGCGGCGGGCGCCGTACCCGCGCTCAACACATACGAGCAGCGATACGCCGCGGCCTACCCCAACTGGGCCAACGGCTCATTCACCTACGCGTTTCCCACCACTTACGGTGGCAACAGCGTTTATGTGGTATTCCCTCACATCTATGCGCGCCACACCCTCGGCGAGGCGACGGCCAGCCTTTGGGATTATGTGGATTCCTCGCAGGCTAATCGCGGCACCACTTCATGGATCGCCCCGCCGGTGCTGGCGGCGCTACTGTCGCGCGATACACCGCTCATCCTGACGGAATGGCGCCCCGCGCGGCTCGTGGATGCGGTTTTCGACGCTGCGACCCGCCGCGCGACTTTGGATTTCTCCGTCACCACAGCCACCACATGGACGCTTACCGCCCGCCGCACCGGCCAACTCCGCCCAAGCGCGGTCACCGTCGGCGGGACAGCCGTACCGTGGGCGTTAAATGGTGAAACTCTTACCACCACCGCCAGTGTCAGCGGGACTTTTCGCGTCGAAGTTCAGATGGTCGAGCCGCCGGCCGGCGTGGGCGAGTGGCAACAGTACTGAGCACGAACAGGGGCTTCGGCCCTGCGCATTGTGGAGCCAGCGAGGAATTCCGCTCGTTCATGGCTCGGCCTGCGCGACTCCTCGGACTCCCGCATACTTCACCGTGCGCCATTGTAGCGGTGTCCATCGGGGCAAGCCGGTTGGCCGCAAATCTCGCAGTTACAGATCTGGACAGGCCGCCCGCGAACCGCGCACTTTCCCGACTTGAAAGGTAGAGGTTATGACGAAGGGCTTTTCCACGGAAGCCGTGCATGCCGGCGAGCCGGATCGTCAGTACATGGACTCCATCACCACACCCATCGTACTGACATCGTCGTACACCTTTACCAACATGGACGATGTGCTCGACTATGTCACAAAAAAGGTGGATAGATTCGAGTACGGTCGCTACGGCAACCCCACAACGGCTGTGCTGATCAAGAAACTGCGGGAACTCGAGGGTGCCGAGGATGCGGAAGTGTTTGATTGCGGCATGACCTCCGTGTCTTGCGCGTTGCTCGGTCTGACCCAAAATGGCGATCACATCATCCTGACCGATGACGCCTACAAGAAGACCCTCATGTTCTGTGAGAAGGTCCTGCCGCGATTCGGCATCGAGACGACAATCGTCAAGATGGGCGATTACGATCAGATGGAGGATGTCCTGAAGCGCCGCCCCGGCACGCGGATTGTCCTGAGCGAATCGCCCACGAACCCCTACCTGAACATCGCCGACATGGACATCCTGCGCAGTTTGCGCGAGCGCTTCGGCTTCGTCCTCATCGTGGACTCCACCTTCGCGTCGCCGTACAATCAGCGCCCGCTCGAGCAGGGTGCCGATATCGTACTTCATTCGGCCACGAAATACCTTGGAGGCCACAACGACATTCTTGCCGGTGCCGCCCTCGGCAGCAAGGCTCTCATCGAGCAGATTCGCGACTACCGCAACACGACCGGCGGGATTGTGGACCCCGTCACGAGTTACCTGTTGCTGCGTGGCCTAAAAACCCTTGCCATCCGGATGGAACGGCTGAATGCCAACGCCACGGCTGTCGCCAAATACCTTGAAAGCCACCCCCATGTGCGCCGCGTGTATTATCCCGGCCTGCCCTCCCATCACGATCACGAGCGCGCCCGCAAGTACATGCGCGGATTCGGCGGCGTCGTCACCTTCGAACTCGAAGCCGACCTCAAGTGCACTCTCGACTTCCTGTCCAACATGAAACTGTTTAAGATCGGCCCCTCGTTTGGCGGCGTCGAGGCGCTGGTCACCCATCCCATGACGATCTCCTACTACGATTACACGCCTGAGGAACGCCGCCGGCTTGGCATCCTGGACGAACTTGTCCGGATGTCGGTGGGGATCGAAGATCCGGAAGACCTGATTGCGGACATTGATCAGGCCTTGCACAAGGCCGTCACGCGCCACCGCATCAGTCCGAGAGTCTCACAACCCGGCGTTTGATCGCGCACCTGCGCCCGGCACCGAGCACGGCTATGCCCCGATGGCTCTGCTCCGGCAGATCGCCAAAAAAGAAGCCGCGCGCCGGGGCTGATGACGACGGCCCGGGCGCGCGGCAAAAAAGGATGACAGATCCTTACCGCTTGTCCATCGGCACATAGTCGCGAATGGTCGGGCCGGTATAGATTTGACGCGGCCGGTAAATGCGGCCACCCGGCGTGTCGTGCTGCTCCTTCCATTGGCCGATCCAGCCGGGCATGCGACCGATGGCAAACATCACCGTGAACATGTCGAGCGGGATTCCCAGCGCGCGGAGGATGATGCCGCTGTAAAAGTCCACATTGGGATACAACTTGCGGTCCACAAAGTAGGGATCATTGAGAGCCAGTTCTTCGAGTTTGCGGGCAATATCCAACAGCGGGTCTTTGACGCCGAGTTTGCCGAGGACTTTGTCGCACGCATTCTTGAGGATGCGCGAGCGCGGGTCAAAGTTTTTGTACACACGGTGCCCAAAGCCCATGAGCCGGAAACCGCTGTCCTTCTGCTTGGCCAGTTTGATGCATTCCTCGGGCTTGAGGCCGCCCTTGCGGATGCTTTCGAGCATTTCGATGACGGCAACATTGGCGCCGCCGTGCAGCGGCCCCCACAGGGCGCAGACCCCGGCCGCCACAGACGCATAAAGGTTGGCCTGGGCGGAGCCGACCATGCGAACCGTCGAGGTGCTGCAGTTCTGCTCGTGATCGGCATGAAGGATCAGAACAAGATTCAGGGCGTCTTCAATGTCCGGATCCACTTCGTATGGCCTGTGCGGCATGGAAAACATCATGTGCAGGAAGTTGCCACAGTAGAGCAACTTAGGATCCGGGTAATTGTACGGCAAGCCCTTGGAACTCCGGTAGGAGTACGCGGCGATGGTCCGCACCTTGCTCATCAGGCGCGCAGCCGAGTCCTCGAAGGACTCGTCAGACTCCGGATCGGAGAAGTTTTGGTCGTAACAGAACAGGGCGTTGATCATGGCCGAGAGAATCGCCATCGGCGGCGCACCCGACGGGAAGCCGTCAAAGTGGTGTTTCATCCCCTCGTGCAGGTGCGCATTGTCGGCCAGTTTGTCACGGAAACGCTCGCGGTCCGCCCGTTTCGGAAGTTCGCCATTGATGATGAGCATGGCGACCTCGATGAAGTCCGGGTGATTGACAAACTGTTCAATGGGAATGCCGCGATACCGGAGAATGCCTTTCTCGCCGTCAATGAAGGTAATGGCACTTGCGCATGAGCCGGTGTTGCCATAACCCGGGTCAAAAGTGATGGCACCCGTCTCGGCGCGCAATTTTGAGATGTCGATGCCAACCTCGCCCTCAGTGCCGACGATCAAGGGCAGTTCAATCGTTTTTCCGCCCAAAGTTAAAGTAGCCTTATCCGCCACTGCCTCTCTCCTTTTGTCCCCGCCATCGGGTAATAATCCGACCGAATGCACAAATAACACCCGCCATGGAAAAAAGGTTCATGCAAGCCGCCGGAAAAAAGCGCACTCAAGCCGTCTTTTTTCAACATCCGACAAAACTTGCCTACTCGATTCGGACAGCCGTGCCAGTGGCGCTCACCATCAGCATGCCGCCGCCGCTGCCCATCTGAACGCTTTCATAATCCAGATCCACGCCAATGATGGCGTTGGCGCCGAGTTGACGCGCCTGTTCGGACATCTCCGAAAGCGCAATTTCCTTCGCCTTGCGCAACTCCTTCTCGTAGGCGGCGCTTCTCCCACCAACGATGTCGCGGATGCTGGCGAAAAAATCCTTGAAGATGTTCGCGCCCAGAATCGCCTCGCCGCTGACCAGTCCATAATAATATGTGATCCTGCGTCCCTCCACAACGGAGGTCGTCGTGATGAGCATATCGCTTGTCTCCTGTTTTTCTGCGCCTGCATCGGGGGGCCGGAGGGCGCAGTCTAGAGTTTTACGGCCATCCACCTGCCTTGCCGGAACGCAGCGTAAAACAGAACGGATCGCAGCGCCCAGTCAACCACCGTGCCAGCGTAAACCCCATAAATGCCCCAACCAAGGCCGAAGGCAAGCCAGTACACCACGAAGACTCGTACAATGACATTGCCGACGAACGAGACGATCATGGGGCTGATGGTGTCTCCTGCTCCGCGCAGACCGCCGGCGAGGGCAAAGCCAATCCCCATGAGCGGCTGCTCCACGGCTGCTATGATCAACAAGGCGTACGCAAGATCGTGCACATCCGGCGCAGGTCCGAACAGGGCAAGCAGGCCGCGCCCCCACACGATCAGCAACACAGCGATGCCCGACATGCAGGCCACGCACCAGTTCGTGGCGGAGCGAAACGCCTGTTGGGCCTCAGCGACCCGGCCTGCGCCCAGCGACTGCCCCACCAGCGTCGCGCAAGCGATGGTAAAGCCGAAGCCGACCATGAAGGACAGCGATTCGATGCGCACCGTAAGGGTGTGCGACGCCAAGGCGACAGTGCCCAGACGGGCAATATAACCTATAAACACCAGAAACCCCACGCTGACGATCGTCTCATCGAGGAACCCCGGCACTGAAAGACGCCAAATGGTTCGGAGCAGCCGGCCGTTGGGACGCAGGTGGCGCCGGCGCACATGCACGGGAGAGGTTTTCAGCGAAAGGTACCACAGGACCGCCCCGGCAGACGCCACGCTCGACAACGCTGTGGCGATGCCGGAGCCAAAAAGGCCCAGCCGCGGGAACCCCCAGTGACCGTAGATCAGCAACCAGTTAAGAAACACATTAACAATGTTTGTCCAGAGCATGATCCACATGGGTGTTCTCGTGTCGCCCGCCCCGCGCAAGCCGGCGGCACAGACGAAAAAGAGCAGACGCGGGACTGCAGCCGCAAAGATCACAGCAAGGTACGAGGCGCCAGCCGCCACCACCTCCGGCGGCGAGCCCATCCATTGGAGAGACTGCCGCGCAAGCGTCACACCGAGGATCATAACGGCTAAACCCACAAAAAGGGAGACCACGATGGACTGACCGAGGGCCTTGCCCGCCCGCGCGCTGTCCTGCTCACCGGTGTAGCGCGCCACCATGGCCGTGGTGCCGCGTTCCACGCAGCCTGCCATCATGAAAACACGCCAGAGGATGACGCCAGCCGCACCTGCCGCAGCGATGACCTCGCTGCCAAGACGCGCCACCATCAGCGTGTCCACCAAATACATAGCCGTCGCGAGGAGGTTTTCCCCCGCCGCAGGCAGCGCCAGCGCCCATACCCGCGCGGACATCCCGCGCCCCGGTCCCGCGGCGGGCGCAACCGGCCTATCGGTCACCCTTTGCCGTCCGCGCCGGACGCTTCATACAAACGCTCCCGGCCGGGATCGGGCAGCAACCGCCAAGCCATGACTGAGGACAGTGCGGCCATGATCCCCGACACCACGAACGCCCCATTGTAGTTCCCCATCACTTCGCGCAGCCAGCCCCCCGTCGGCGGACCGGCCAAACCGCCAAGGCCGAATCCAAGAAAAAAAACGACACCGTAAATAGCCCCCAGCCGCGCGGGACCGAACATTGCCGCGGTCATGACTGGCAGCAAGGCCAGCATGCCACCAAACGAGAAACCCGTCAGCAAAACGCCCGCCGCCACCACTGCCGAAGAGCGCGAGGTAAGAGCCAATTGGGCCACCATCATCACGAGCGGACAGACGATGAGGCAGAATTTTGTGCCAAGGTGAGCCGACATCCAGCCCCAAGTCGGCCGTCCCACGCCGTTCATGACAGCCAGCGCTGTTACAAGAAACACGGCCGCCCCGCGGCTGAAACCAGGCCCCCCCGGAGCCGGCTCGGCGGCAAATGCTGCGAGTTGGGCAATCACCATCAGACCGCCGAACACCGTCAGAAAAAACAGCAGCCCCAAAAGCCAAAATTCGCGGCGGGCTGCAGCCTTGCGAAAAGTCAGTCCGGGCTGCTCTGAGGACTGACGGTTGTGCTGTCCGCCGACTTCCGCCGCAACCTGCCAGCCCGAGTCTGGCAGGAAAACTTGATTGCGCGCCGGGAACCGGATGATCGTGCCGGCGATAGCCAGCAAAACGAGGAACACCAGACCCGTCACAAAATAGGTGGCCCTCCAGCCGCCGAGGCTGATGCCCCAAGCCCAGAGGGGTGCGGCCAAAGCCGATCCCAGCCCCATACCCATGAGTGCAAAACCGATGGCAACGCCGCGGCGGCGCACATCCGGGAACCACCGCGACTGCAACGCGACCGTACAGGCACTGTACACGAAACCAATGCCGATGCCCAGCATGACGCCATAGGTCCAGACAAGCATCCCGAGGGTGTGAACGCGAGAAGCCAGAATTTGAGCGAGCACCATCAGCAGGGCACCCGTCGTAAAGACCGGGCGCGGCCCAAGCCGGTCAACACCCAGCCCCCCGACCGACGCGGATAGGCCAAACATAAACATGGCAACTGAAAAGGCGAGCGTTGTTTGCTGGCGGTGCCAGCCAAACTCGTCCTCCAGCGGCTTGACGAACACACTGAAAGCGTAAACCGCACCGATCAGGGTTGTGCAGACAGCACCGGTTAGCGGAAAAAGCCAACGGTGCCGACCCAAGTCGAGTCCGCACCACTTGAGCGGATGGAAGAGCGCAAACATGGCGGCTCAGACGCTGCGGGCAGCGCGACTGATGCGTCAAGCCCGACTCGCACGGCTGAATCACCCATCGCCGCCGGCATATAATCGTGCAGATTCTCTCCGGCTGCAAGCGAACGGGGTGGGCGATTGCGGCCAAAGTTTGTGAAATCGGGAACAGGCGCAAACGCCCTTGATCGACAGACTGGCCACAATGCTCGGCGCTGATCTCGCGCAAGTGGATGCACACATTGAAGCCATCCTCGCGTCCGACACGGACCTCGTGCGCGAGGTGGGGCAGTATGTGCGTTCGACCGGCGGCAAGCGCCTGCGGCCGATGCTCGCCATCCTCGCCAGCCGCAGTTGGGGCTATGCCGGCAACGACCACACCAAAGTCGCCGCAGCCTTGGAACTGGTCCATACAGCCACTTTGCTCCACGACGATGTCATTGACAAAGCGCCCCTGCGGCGTGGCAAGCCCACGGTCAACGCCCGGTGGGGCGATGATGTCGCCATCCTCATTGCCGATTACCTTTACTCCCACGCCTTCAATCTGGCGATGGAGTCGCTCGCGCCGCGCGTGCTAAGTGTCATCTGTCAGGTCACCGCGCGCATGTGCGAGGGCGAGTTGTTCCAGATTGAAAAGCGTGACGCCCTGCTGACGCGCGAAGACTACCTGCGCATCGTGCGCAACAAGACCGCCTATCTGTTTTCCGCCTGCACGGGGCTGGGCAGCCTGCTCGCCAACGCGAACGAGCAGTCAACAATGCTCATGTCCAATTATGGTCTCAACTTCGGCATCGCATTCCAAATCACAGACGACACACTGGATCTGGTGGCTTCGGATGCCGAGACGGGCAAGCAGCATTGGGCCGACATCCGAAATGGCAAGCAGACCCTGCCCATCATCCGGACCTTCGAGGTCGCAAGCCCTGCGGATCGGGAGGATTTGCTGAACTGCTGGAACAACGGCCGTGATTCCGAGCGGATCCTGCGCCATGTGCGCAAGTATGACGGGGTCGAGTACGCCCTGGCCGAAGCGCGCGCCTTTGCCGCCGAGGCACGCCGCCAACTCGACACGCTTGGCGATTCCGAGGCTGTCGAGATGCTGCGGCAATTGGCGGATTATGTCGTGAACCGCACCTCCTGACACGGCCGCCATGGAACCCAGCGAAAAATTGCCCGCCGATACGCCTCCGGCACAGCCGCCAGATGTCGCCGCCATCATGAATGAAATACGCAGGCGGGTAGCCGAAAAACGCCGCGCCGGCCTCTACAATGAGCCCCCGCTGCCCGCCGCCATGGCGGCCGCCGCCCCGCCGGCTGACAGCGGAACGGCTCTGTCGCCCGAGCGGCACATCAGCGCCATGCGCGGCGTGGCCCATGCGGACCTCGAGGGCGAACCCATTCGCTCCCACCGTCCGGTCACCGGCCCATTCATCAAAGCGTGGAAACGGTTTACCCGTTTTTGGATCCGGCGCTACACGGATGCCCTTTTCCTGCGCCAGAGTTATTTCAACTCGGAAGCCACTGCCGCCGCCGAGGCTCTCCTGCGGGAAGTGCGAGAACTGCGCCGGGAGATTGAAGCCCTACGGGAGCAACGCGACCGCAATAGCCAGTAATCCGCAGCGCGCCTGACAGCCTTTAGTGTCCTCTTGCGCCTTCGCTGCCCGATTTCGCCAGTGCCGCTTTCAGCACCTCGTCAATGTTCTCCACCAGCACGAAATTGATATCGCGCCGGATCTCCTCGGAGATCTCCTCAAGGTCGTCCTTGTTATCCATCGGGATGATGATGTTGCGGATATGAGCGCGGTGGGCCGCGAGCACCTTCTCCTTGAGGCCTCCGATCTTCAGGACCTTGCCCCTCAGCGTGATCTCCCCCGTCATCGCGGTATCCTGCCGCACCGGGCAATTCGTCAAGGCGCTGACCATCGAGGTCGTCATGGTCACCCCTGCGCTGGGGCCATCCTTCGGGATGGCGCCTTCGGGAATGTGCACATGAATGTCCCGCGTGCGGTAAAAATCCTTTGGCACGCGAAGGTCGTCGCTGCGCGAACGGATATAACTCAGCGCCGCCTTGGCACTCTCCTGCATGACTTCGCCCAGTTTGCCTGTGAGCACGAGGTTGCCGCGGCCGCGCATCACGGTCACCTCCGTCGGCAGCAATTCGCCGCCGACCTCGGTCCACGCCAGCCCCGTCGCTACGCCTACCTCGGGGCGCTTCTCCAGTTCCTGATCACGGTACCGTACCGGTCCCAAGAACTCGCGCACTGTTTCGGGAGTAACCTTGACGGGCCTGCGCCCCTTGTTCCCCTCCTGGGCACGCCTGCGGACGATCTCTTTCGCCACTTTCCGGCACACGGTGGCAATCTCACGCTCCAAATTGCGCACGCCGGCCTCGCGCGTGTACGCATCAATGATGAATTTCAGCGCGTCGCTCGTAAAGGTCACGCCCCGCCCGACAAGACCGTTGGCTTTCAACTGCTTCGGGACAAGGAAACGCTTGGCTATTTCGAGTTTCTCATCCTCTGTGTAGCCGGGGATCCGGATGACCTCCATGCGGTCTTGGAGCGGCAGAGGGATGCCGGCCTGCGTGTTGGCCGTCGTGATGAACAGCACCTTCGACAGGTCCAGATCTACCTCGAGATAATGGTCGTTGAACGCCTTGTTCTGCTCGGGGTCGAGCACCTCGAGCAGCGCGCTGGCCGGATCGCCGCGGAAGTCGGCGGACATCTTGTCCACTTCATCCAACAGAAAAACGGGATTCATGGATCCGGCCTTCTTGAGGGATTGGACAATCTTGCCCGGCAGCGACCCGATGTAGGTGCGCCGGTGTCCGCGAATTTCAGCCTCGTCGCGCACGCCGCCAAGTGACACACGCACAAACTTACGCCCAAGCGCCTGCGCCACACTCTTGGCCAGCGAAGTCTTGCCCACACCCGGCGGGCCGACAAGGCACAGGATAGGCCCTTTGACATTGTGGGTCAACTGGTGGACCGCGAGAAACTCGATGATGCGGTCCTTCACCTTGACAAGACCGTAATGCTCCTCGTCGAGCACCTTCTGTGCGGCGTCAAGATCGCACTTGTCGCGCGTGACGATTGACCATGGGATATCTGTCAGCCACTCGATATAGGTGCGCGCTACCGTCGCCTCGGGCGACAACGGCTGCATTTTTGACAACCGCGCCAGTTCTTTCAGCGCCTTTTCCCGCGCTTCCTTGGGCATTTTGGCTGCGGCGATGCGCTCGTCGAGTTCCTGAAGTTCCGAATCCTCCTCGCTGTTGAGCCCGAGTTCCTTCTCGATGACTTTCAACTGCTCGTTAAGGAAATACTCCTTCTGGCTTTTGCCGATCTGCGACTTCACCTGATTCATGATCCGGTTTTCGAGTTCGAGCAGTTCATTCTCGGTCGCCAATGTCTGCGAGAGGGCAAACAGTTTGCTGTCGGACTCGAAAATCTCCAGTAGCCGCTGCTTTTCCTCGGTCTTGAAGTTGGCATAGTGGCTGATTGAGTCGGCCACCTGCACCGGGTTGTCCATGTTTTTGAGAGAAACGACAAGTTCCTCGGGGATCTTCTCGACGAGGCGGACATATTTCTCGAACTCTTTGAGGACCAGCCGCAACAGGGCCTCGCTGTCCGGCCCGTCGGAGCGCTGGCAATCCCGGCGGACCACCATCCCCTGCATCAGTCTTTCATTTACATGAAAACCTGCGACTTGGGCGACATATTGCCCTTCGACCAGCACCTTGGCGGACCCGTCCGGCATTTTGAGCACCTGCAAAATCTCCGAAACGGTGCCAAATTCGTAGAGGTCGTTCGGAGCCGGATTCTCGACATCAAGCGACCGCTGGGTTAGCAGCAAAACCCGCTTGTCGCTCTGAACAGCCTCGTCCAGTGCCGCAAGCGATTTGGGCCGACTGACGAAGAGCGGCGCAATGCACCCGGGGAAAACGACGATGTCCTTGAGCGGAATGCACGGCAGGAACTCGTTCTTGCCGCTGGCCGCAGCAGACACTTGGCCGGTACCGGTGGATTTGGTCGTCTTGCGTTTCAATGTTTTTTACGAGAAAACCTTCCTGCTAAGTGGGTTGCGGTCAGGAAACTGTCCGCGGGCCGGCATCGAGCCGGCCGATAAATAATACTGCCGTGGGACCAACCGCATTTGCCCCCTCAGCGGACGCTGCCGATGCGAAACTGGTCAATCCAAATAGAAGCGGCTTGCAAACGGGTTCAGCGGGGGCAACGCTCGGGGCCGTGCGCATTACGATTTGCTCATAATGCTGGCTTGACGATCCCTGTTCTGATGGAGCGCGAACCATGTCCATTCCCCCGCCAGACGCATTGAGCCCGCTCGCAATGGCCACTGAACAATTGCGGCTGGCCGCCGACCGACTGAATATGTCGGAAGACACCTTCCAAATGTTGCGGCGGTTTGAGCGTGTGCTGACCGTCACCTTCCCCGTCCGGCTCGATGATGGCCGGGTCGAGTTGTTTACGGGATACCGCGTTCTTCACTGCACCGATCGTGGCCCCGGAAAAGGCGGCGTCCGGTACGCACCCGACCTGACCGTGGACGAGGTCAGCGCGCTGGCCATGTGGATGACTTGGAAATGCGCCGTGGTGGACATCCCGTTCGGCGGTGCCAAGGGGGGCGTGCGCTGCGATGTGCGCGAACTGTCGCTCACGGAACTCGAGCGTCTGACCCGCCGATACACTTTTGAGATCAGCCCGGTCATTGGTCCCGGGGCCGACATCCCCGCCCCGGACATGAACACCAACGAACGCACCATGGCTTGGATGATGGACACCTATAGCATGTTCACAGGCCGGACGACGCTGGGCGTAGTCACGGGCAAGCCTGTCTGCCTCGGGGGCTCGCACGGCCGCAAGCAGGCCACGGCCCGCGGCGTCCTCATCGTTATGAAACGCGCCATGGATAAATTGGGCATGAGACCCGCCGGCTCGCGCGTAGTCATTCAAGGATTTGGCAATGTGGGAATGCATGCCGCTCTGATCGCTCACAACGAATACGGCATGAAAGTCGTTGCCGTCGGCGACGCCTACGCCAGTTTGGCCAATCCCAAGGGGATTGATGTGCCGCGGCTGGCCCAGTATGCGGAACGCACCGGATCGGTCCGCGGTTTTGACGGGGCGGATCCCATTTCGCCGTCGGAACTGCTCACCACCGATTGCGATGTCCTGATTCCGGCAGCCACATCGGCGCAAATCACGGCCCACAACGCGCCGTTCATCAAGGCGCGCATCGTGGCCGAGGGCGCCAACGGTCCGACAACGCCCGAGGCTGACCGCATTCTCGAGGCCAACGGCGTGCTCGTCCTGCCCGATATTCTCGCCAACGCCGGCGGCGTGACCGTGTCGTATTTTGAATGGGTTCAGGATCTACAATCTTTTTTCTGGCCCGAAGAGCAGGTCAATCAGCAACTGGCTCGGGTCATGGAATCGGCCTTTGAGCGCGTCTGGGACCGGGCGCAGCGGGACAAGTGCGACATGCGGACTGCGGCGACGATGCTGGGCATCTCGACGATCGCCCATGCGACGGAACTGCGAGGCGTCTATCCCTGAAGCCCGAGGAGCGTCCTGCGGAGCAAGTCCAGCGCGGTCAGCGCCGCGTGCAGGCGAATCTGATCGCGATCACCGAGGAAGCGCCGTTCGATGCACACCGTTGGCCTGTCGGAGGCGAGGGCCACATACACGAGCCCAACGGGCTTTTGTGCTGACCCGCCTGTGGGGCCTGCAATCCCTGTGATGGCTAAGGCGTAGTCCGGCCCTCCAGCCGCCCGCCGCGCGCCTTCAGCCATTTCGCGGGCGCACGCCTCACTGACCGCTCCATGAAGCCTCAGAGTCTCGGGGCGCACACCCAGTAAAGCCTCTTTGGCCTCGTTGGCATAAGTTACGACGGCCTGTCGCAAGTAAGCCGAACTGCCCGGAGTGTCGGTCAAAAGTTTCGCTACCAGTCCTCCCGTGCAGGATTCCGCCACGGTGACGGTTACGCCTGAAGCAATCAACAACCCCGCAACGGCGGAAGCCATCGTGTCGTCATCAAATCCATAGACACAATCGCGCCCGACGCGCTGCAGTGTCTCGTCTTCGTATTGCGCAACAAGTGCGTCTACTGCGGTCCGATCTTTGCCGCGGACGGTCACGCGAAAATCCACTCCGTAGGTCTTGGCCAAAATGGTGAAGCCCACGGCCGGATCGCGCCGGAACAGATCCCGAGTCAGCGCGCCCAACTCGGATTCAGGCCGTCCGTAGGTGTGGATCGTGCGGGTGCGCACAACCGTGGCGCCACCAATGCGCTCTCGCAAGAGAGGTAGAGCCAGCGTTTCGAACATAGGGATCAGTTCTTTGGGCGGTCCCGGCAGCGCCAACAGTGCGCACTTGGGCGCTCCCGGTCCGCCCGCCCCGGCTGAGAGAAAAAACCCGGGCGCCGTGCCCCACTGGTTTTGCAAGACGATCGCGCCAGCCGGCACCATGCCCTGCACCTCGTTCGCTGGCGGCATCTCCCGACCTCGCGCCCGGAACCGTTCGCGCATCATCTCGACGGCTTGTTCATTGCGCACCAGATTGACGCGCCAAACCTCGGCAAACACTTCGCGGTTCACATCGTCAGCGGTCGGGCCGAGTCCACCCGAGCAAATGACCAGATCGGCGCGACCGACCGCGTACTCCAGAATACGGCGCAGTTCGTCGGCGTTGTCCGGGGCCGCAGCAATCAGGATAACCTCGCCGCCCAGGGCGGACATTTGCTCGGCCAGATAGCGGGCATTCGTGTCGGCGTACAGCCCTTGAAGGATCTCCGAACCGGTCGAAATGATCGCGACGCGATGAATGCGAGCCACGGAGGGAGCCGTCACGATCAGGCGCGCGCCACGGCGGCGGCCAAACTCAGCATCAGAAGGCGCGAGGTGAAGCAAAGCAGCGCCAAGTGCTGCGGGCGAAAGGCCCCCGTGCGTCCCATGGCATCACAGTAAATCAGCCCAGCAGGCTGTCCCCGCCGCTCCAGCGGAAAGGCCGCAAGGCTGCCGATCCGTTCCTTTTTTACCGTTTCCGTCCGCTGAAAACGGCGGTCGTTCTGCACATCATTGCACAGCACTGCATGCCCTTCCCGCAGACACCCCCGTAAGACGACCCGGTTGACCGCCACATCCACTTCAGCCGGCGTGATGGCCCCGAGTCGCAACTGATCCTTGGCTTCCTGAAAAACAACGACGCCGCGATCGGCCCCTAGCGCGTGGACAACCGCGCGCAGAAAATGCCCCGCCACTTGCGCCTCGCCCGCCGTTTCCTCGGCCGCGGGAGTCCGCATGAGCGCCTGATGCAATTTCAGCAAGTCTCCAGAAAATTGTGAGTCGTCTCCGGTGGCTCGTAAAGCCAGGTCCTCCACCTCCCCGATGGAAAAGAAAACCTTGGGGCGGTCATCATCAGGTGTAGACGCCGGGCGCGAGGCCGGAGCCGCGAGAGCCTCGCTCGCGCCGATGTAAGTCCGAAGCCCGGACTCCTCTCCTCCCGTCTCAAACACGGGTGGCGTCACAATGCCGCGCGACTTGCGGTACTCCGAGAGGTTAAAGTCGGGCGGTGGATCAAATAACAAGTGATATCCGCCAATTCGAATATCGTCACCGGGCTTGAGGGGCGCCGTAGATATCCGCCGGCCATTGACCGAGACCCCATTCTTGCTGTCGAGGTCGCGGATCACATACTCTGGACCGCGACGATAAACGATGGCATGCACACGGGAGATTTCGTCGCCGTCCAACCGCAGCAGGTTCGAATAAGCCCGACCGACCGTCAATTCCTGCCCGACTTCGACTTCGCGAACTTCTTCGGCCGTGATGAGTAACAACCGGACCATAAGTCCCATGCCTTGACGCAAATTTGCTGAACAAGAGCGTATACAAACGATCAAAATCAATGTACAAAATAGGTTCGCACGCGCACAATCTTAGTGCATGAAAACACGGGGGGGCGAGACTGGCCGAGCAAGCCGTTCCCGCCCCGTCCTGTGTTAGGCGAAAGGAAATCCCCTGACGAAATCAGTCCCGAAGTTCGTCGTCCACATCGCTGGAGAATGGTCCCGGATCGGACGAGGAATGATCCAGCCGCTCGAACACATCATCATGGTCGCTGTCGGCAGGCTCCGCGGCAGCCTGCGGTTGTGAGCCAGCAGGATGGCCATGGCGCGGGGTGGCTCCGCGGTCGCGGCCACCTCGATCGCCCCCCCGGCCTCTCTCCCGGTCGCGCCCGCCCCGGTCGCCGCGGTCGCGTTCGCGCCCGCCCCGGTCGCCGCGGTCGCGTTCGCGCCCGCCCCGGTCACGATCGCGCTCGCGTCCGCCCCGCTCACGCTCGCGGTCGCGGTCGCGCACGCCGGCACCACCTGTCGGTCCGGCATCGGGATAGAGCGCTTGCTTGCGCGAGAGGCGCACCTTGCCCTTCTCGTCAATGCCAATGACTTTCACAACTACCTCGTCCCCGACATTGCAGACATCCGTCACGCGTTCCACGCGTCGCGGCTCGAGTTCGCTGACATGCACCAGACCATCCTTCCCCGGCAGGATCTCCACAAACGCGCCGTACTCTTCCACGCGCGTCACCTTGCCAGTGTACACCTGACCCAACTCGGCCTCGGCCGTGAGTTCGCGGATCCATTTGATGGCCCGTTCCATTGCGGCGCCGTCGGCTGACGCAATGAAAACCTGGCCATTGTCATTGATGTCGATCTTGCAGCCCGTGGTGGCCACGATTTCTTTGATAACCTTGCCGCCACTGCCGATGACATCGCGGATCTTGTCGGGATTGATCGTGATCATCTCGATGCGCGGTGCGTACGGGTTGAGTTCGGTGCGCGGCGCAGGCAGGACTTCGAGCATCTTTGACAAGATATGTCGGCGGCCGGCGCGCGCCTGCTCGAGCGCCTTTTCCATGATTTCGAAGGTCACGCCTTCGATTTTAATGTCCATTTGAAGGGCCGTGATGCCATCCCAAGTGCCGGCAACCTTGAAGTCCATGTCGCCAAGGTGATCCTCAAGCCCCATGATGTCGCTCAACACGACATAGTCGTCGCCTTCTTTGATGAGCCCCATGGCAATGCCCGCCACCGGGGCTTTCACGGGAACGCCGCCGTCCATCAGGGCCAGACAGCCGCTGCAGACGCTGGCCATCGAACTGGAGCCGTTGGATTCAAGGATTTCACTGACCAAGCGGATCGTGTAAGGGAATTTCTCGTGATCCGGGATGATGGGCTTGATGGAGCGCTCGGCCAGCGCCCCATGCCCAATCTCGCGGCGCCCGGGTCCGCGAATGGGGCGCACCTCACCCACCGAAAAGGACGGGAAATTATAATGCATGTAGAAGGTGCGCTCGCTCTTCTCTTCGAGCCAGTCGAGTTCCTGCGTGTCCTCGCCCGTGCCCAGGGTCAGCACCCCGAGCGACTGGGTCTGGCCGCGCGTGAACAGTGCCGACCCGTGAGTACGGGGCAAAACTCCCACATCCACTGTGATCGGCCGGATCTCGTCGAGTTTGCGGCCGTCAGCGCGAATTTTCGTCTCGAGCACGCGACGGCGCATTGACTGGGAGTACTCATCCTCAAAAACTGTTTTCATGACATCCCGGACTTCGGGATACTCGTCGGCGAGGGCGTCGATGACTTCATCACGAGCCTCATCAAGGGCGTCGGCGCGCTCTTTCTTCTCGTAGATCTCATTGATCCGCGCGAACTTAGGCCGGCTCAGCGCACGGATTTTCTCCAGCAGGGTTGCATTATGCTGGGGTTTGGTCCATGCCGCCTTCTCGCGCCCCACTTCCCGGCGAAGAGCCTCTTGAGCGTCGCAGATCAGTTGCACGGCTTGATGCCCAAATCGCAGCGCGCCGAGCATTTGATCCTCGGTCAGCATCTTGGCCCCGCTCTCAACCATCACGACGGCATTCTTGGTGCCAGCCACGACGAGGTCTAACAGCAGGGTTTTCTGCTCCTCGTAGGTCGGATTGAGCACATAGTTTGTGCCGTCGAATCCGACGCGGACACCCGCCACAGGCTTATCGAACGGGATATCGGAGATAATGAGCGCCGTGGAGGCCGCACACAGCCCCACAACATCCGGGGAGTTCTTCCCGTCGTACGAGAGAACGGTCACGAATACTTGCACTTCCTGCGTGAAGCCCTCGGGGAACATGGGCCTCAGCGGGCGGTCAATCAGCCGCGCCGTGAGAATCTCTGCTTCGGTGGGGCGACCCTCCCGCTTGAAAAAGCCGCCGGGAATACGCCCTCCCGCGTACATCCGCTCCCGATATTCCACGGTCAGCGGAAAAAAATCCAAAGGTTCCGGTCGGGGGCCTGCCATCACAACAGAGGCCAGAACTGTTGTTCCGCCCACTGTCGCCGTCACTGAACCGTTGGCTTGCTTGGCCAGTTTCCCTGTGCCGAGAATCAGGTTTTCCCGCCCAAAGGGCACGACTTTCTCCGTGGCTGCAAGAAGCCCGGGCTTCGAATCTGACATGAATGAATCCTTTCGCGCCGGTTGCCCGCTTAGGGAATAAACACGAGCACCCGTATGTGTGGCGCGAAACCGGAGGAGGGGGGTCGGGGTTTTAAATCTTGGCGCAAGCCCAGTGATCCCGGTCTTGTGCCGACATCTAAAAGCCCGAACCGCATCCCGAAACGGGATAAACTCCCTCGATTCGCACCACACATAAGTGCAAGTTGCACAAGAGACTATTCAAGCGCGTTCCGAACTGCTCCAAGCGTGTGCCGCGGCAGGATAGGTCAGGTGCGCCAAAAGACGCGCAAACGGGTGAATACCATGACCATCAGGCCCACCAGAAGCGTAATGATCAGTCCCCGCAAGGCCCCCGGCCATGGGCCGGGCGTGATCCGGGTCAGCAGCGCGCCCAGCCCGGTCAACCCGAGCAATGGAGCGATGAAAAACGCGTTGCCTACATAGGCCATCATCGGGTTCTGGCCGTTATCGCTGAGCAGAGCCAGCCACCGGCGACATCCCAACACATCCCCGAACACAGTGAATCCGACGAGCACGATGCATGCAAGGCCGGATGTGACAAAGTAATAACTGAGCGTTGCATGATCCTTCTTGATCCCGCCCTGATACGGCTCCAACACCATCCCAAGCATCAACCAGAAGACGCCCCAGAGGAAGACCGTACGGATGAGCCGTCCTGTGGCGCCCGCCGCCGGCCGCAAAAGCAGGCATCCGGCACCGCATAGAGCGGCATTAAGGCAAACCGTCGCCTCGACCCAGCGCGCCTGAAGTCCCACAAGGTTGACCAGCACAATCATCGCCGCGAGAGAGGCAACGAGCCACAAACGCAAGCGGCTCAAAGGCAACGGCCCGTCAGATGCCGAACCGCGCTGACGCATCCAAGCCTCGAGTTCTTCGCCTGCGATCATTCCGGGGATGACAATGAACAGATATTTCTGGAAGCGTGGCTCAAACAGCCACGGCGCCGGGGTCAATTGCGTTAGATCAAACACCCAACCGGGTTTGTAGCGGGCAAGATGAATTCCGAGACCAATAAGCAGCAGGCCGAACCGCCAGAGTTGGCGATTGCGGGTGAGAAGCCAGACAAGAACGCCTGTTGTGACGACATTAGCTAAGACCAGCAGGATAATATTGCTACGCTTCAGGCTAAAACCGCTTCCGTCCGGATACCGCGCCCAGACCAACAATGCGACGGCACCGGCCCAGCCCACAGCCCGAATAGTCCAATGCAACGCGGCGGGCCACTTTTCCGGCAGACGCGCGAAGATGGCGAACATCAAGGCAAACGCCGAAAGTCCGGCCAAATAGTGGACAACTCCGGGTTCTTTGCTCAACGCGAAAGGGTTGAGGTGCGCCTCAAAAAAAGCGAAAAAGGCCAGTAAAGCCCCGCGTTTGAAACCCGTTGCGCCCGCTTGCCAAGGGCTCATCCCCCGCTCCAGTCGGCGCGTTAGCGCGAGTGGAATGGCCGCCCCGAGCGAAAACAAAAAAAACGGAAAAACCAAGTCTACCCAAGTCAGGCCGGCAAGCGTCGGATCGAACTTGTGCGCCGGCGGCGGAATCTGCGCGTGATACATCCACGCAGGCAATACGCCATAGGGCACGGTGCCAGACAGCACCATGGTCAGGATAGCGAAACCCCGAAGGGCGTCGAGTGCTACGGCGCGCGGCGCAACAGCCGCACCCGCATGGGATTGAGCCAGCATAGACATGGACACCTCGCACCTGCCAGCGGGCCGTGAAGCAATGTCCTTGTCAACGACGGAGCGCATTCAGAAGGGCCGTGACAGGCCAAGGCGGACGCTTGACACAGGTCATGACCAGATGGCCCTCTGGCAGGCCGTAATACTCCCCGGGATGCGCAAGGATGCCCGTCTCCCGCACGACACGGGCCAGGGCCGACTCATCCGCCTGCGCGCCGGCGGACGCAACCTTGACAGGCAGATAGACGCCGGCCTCGGGCATCGAGACCGCCACGCCGCAATCACGCCATGTCCCGACCAAAGCGCCCATCCGGCAGGTGTATTCCTGACGAAACCGCCCAGGCACCTCGGCTCCCTTGGCAAAAACCAGCGGTATTACGGCTTGGGTGGCTTCACTGACGGCCAGAAAAGGATCGCTCAGGGATTCCGCCGCCCGCAAAAATTGCTCACAACGCTGCTGCTCCCCCTCCGCCACTAACCAACCCGCTTTGAGACCCGGCAAGGAGAACATTTTGGAAAATCCGTTGAGAACCAGCGCGAGCGGCGCGCCGACGGCCGCAGGGCGCAAAACGCCAACAGCGCCGTGCGTAAACTCGCGGAAAACCTCGTCGAACACAATGACCAAGCCGTGACGCCGGGCGATTTCCGCCAGCGCAAGCAGTTCCCCGGCTGTGGCAACGCTTCCAGTGGGATTGTGAGGCGATACCACAACAATGATACGCGTGCGCGCGGTCACCTGAAATTCGACCTCGCCGGGATCTATAGCCCAACGCAACCCATCGTGATGCATGTGATAGCGTCGAACGGTCACATGCGCCAATCGGGCCAAATCATCGAACAGGGGGTAGGTGGGGTGCGGGCAGAGGATCTCCTCACCGGGTCGGGCGAGCAGGCGAAACGCACACCAGTAGGCGAAACTGGTTCCGGGAGTTAGGAGCACCTGTTCCGGTTTACAGCCGTGGTACCCAGCCACGGCCTCGCGGGCTGAGAGCAGCCCTTGCGGATCCGGTCGGTAGAACCGAGAGGCTGCAACCGCTTTCTGCATGAGTTGGCGTAGCAGATCTGGCGGGAATTCCAGCCCCTCTTCCTGCGGGTTGGCTGTTATCAGGTCGCAGATGGGGGTCCCCCGCGCCCGGCATTCCGCCACAGCACGGGCAAGTTGCGAGGGCACCCCCTCGTTCCATTCGTCCATCAGCCGCGAGCCCATACCCGTTGCTTCATCCACGCTAACAAAATTTCATGCGCAATGAAAAGAATACAAACATGGTACTCAATGGTTGCGGTCGCGTCGGGGCGACGATGAATTTCTCATAGGCAGGTGCGCGCTATGATCCGTGGGACTCTGACAAAAGCAACCCTTTATCCGGTAGCATTACTCTTGGTGATTTGCAGCCTTGGCAGTCTGTCCCATGCCGGGGCCAGTTTGTATTCGCTGCGGTTCCACGGGACTGGGACCGGCCAGCAGGATCGCGTTCGAATCAAGATAGACGCCCCTCCCGTGGCGGCAGACATTGGAGCGGGGTCTTTCTCCATCGATTTTTGGATGAAGGGCACGCATGCGGCTAACACGGTACCGACTCATGAGTATCGCGCGCCCAATGATATCGAAGATTTCGACACGGACTGGACCGCAGGCAACATCATCATTGACCGCGATATTTTCGGCCCGGGCCCTGACTGGGGCATTTCGGTGCATCGCAACGGCTTTGGCTCGACAGTTGGCGTGCTGCGGTTCGGCACTGAGGGGGCTTCAGGTGGCGACGGCCCTCACACGCTCCAAACAACGGGCGGTGTCAACCTGCTCAACGGTTCATGGCACCATGTCTGCGTTGTGCGCGACGCAACCACGGGACGAAAACACATTTACCTCAACGGGGTTCTCAATGTGTCGAGTTCACCGGGGGTTTCGGACGACAACCTCAGTTACCCGAACAATTTCAACGACCCATCCTGGCCATGGAACCCCTATCTCGTGTTCGGTGCCGAGAAGCATGATTATGACCCGGCAAATTACCCGCCTTTTAGAGGCTGGCTTGATGAAGTCCGGCTCTGGAATATTGCCCTGACACCCGCTCAGGTGGCGGCGTACTACAATACGACCATTTCGCCGTCAACGCCGGGTCTGGCGGCCTATTATCGCTTTGAGCAGGGTTCAGGAACGGCGATTCTTGATCTGACCGCAGGCGCGTCTCACGGCACGCTCATTGCCGGAATCGCCGGCAACGGAGAATGGAGTACGGATACGCCTGCCTCGCTGGTGCCTGTCACTATCAGCACCTTCCGCGTCGAGTAGAGTCCGGAGCAGTCGGGCGTGGCGCTGTTTTTGGGTTGAAATGTAATCGGACGGCATCAGGCTGCAAGCGGTTACAACTGCTTGGAGGCTTTTCACCAAATGATTGCTGTACGCGCCACACTTGCCGCCGCACTCGTCCTCGTCGCGACGGTCGGTTCGGCCGCGGTCTATCCTGAATTTCTGACCCGCGCCGGAACCCAAACTTTCAATCCCAACTACGCTTTCCACACGACTCAGACCCGACTTGTGGAGACCGCCGAAGCCATTCATGCCATGGGCAGCGATGTTATCAAACTCGAGTTGTCGCGCCGGGCATGGTCCTACTCCGGTTACAACGGGTATCAATTGCCAACCTCGCCGGCTTCCTATCCGACTCTGGCATCCATGGCCCAGAACGAGCCATCCTTCCGCGCCGTTTTCGACATGCCCTTCCGCACCTATGTCATTTGGGCCTATCCGCGAACCATCACGGACTCTTTCTACCACAACTATTGGCGCGACGGTTTGACGACGAGCGAGGCCACGGCAGAGTACAACGAGATCCGGGCGCTGGCAGAATACTTTTTAACTCAGTATGCCGGAACCGGGAAGACCTTCCTCATCGGACACTGGGAGGGTGACTGGGCAATCCGGGGCCACTATGATAAAAATCTCAATCCCACGAACACGGCCATTGGCGGGATGATCGCCTGGTTGACCACCCGGCAGAATGCCATCAACGATGCGCGCGCGGCCCATCCGACGAGCAATGTCAGGGTCTTCAACTATGCCGAGGTCAACCTTGTCCTCGACTGGGTGCGCGGGTGGACTCAACCGTGGCAGAAAACAGTGGCAAACTCCGTGCTGCCGCATGTGGTGCTCGATCTCGTCTCGTATTCCGCCTACGATTCGGCCAACCAGGTTGTATTCGGCGGCAACTACCCGGCGTGGCACATTGACTGCCTGAATTATATCGAGAGCGTCACGACTTTCTCCACGGCTGCGCCTTACAATAAAAAAGTTTTTATCGGTGAATATGGGGCTTCGGTCACCGGCTCATCGCCCATGATGACTCCCGCCCAACAGACAACGCTTGCCTCCGTGGAGTTGAAGGCTGCCGCCGGATGGGGTTGTCCGTTCGTGCTTTACTGGCAAATGTATGACAATGAAAATGCGGGTTTCTGGCTCATCGACAACACCAACACCAAGGTGGGCGCGTGGTACAAGCATCAGGAATTCCTTGGAAAAGCCCATACACTGAAAAACCTTTACCGCTTCTGGATGGAACGCAACCCGACATGGGCTGAGATGAACGCCTTCTCCGGCAACTGGGACACCTACGATGTGTCGGCTCAACTCAATGCCATTCTGAACTCGCCGGGCTATGCGGCGCTCAGGACCAATGCCCAGTATCTGTCATTTCTTTTCCTGCACATTCTGGGCAATGCGAATCCTTCCGACCCGGATTATCTCGCTTACCTGGGCCAGTTGAACGGCGGCACTCCCCGCTCCGCAGTCCTCGACAGCATTCTCAACAGCACGCGTTTCAAGAATCGCACCAGCGACCACGACTTCGCCGTGATGCTGTACACGGGCACTTTGCTGCGCCCGACCGTGGATACGAATTCGGCCGAGTTTCTGGCGCTTTTGGCGAGCCTGTCGGGCGGAACGCCGCGCGCAACCGTCTGGCGATCATTTCTCAACAGCGCGGAGTTCCGCAATGCGGAACTGGGGATCCGCTCCGACGACACGGTGGGCTCAACGAATGTGTTCAAGAAATACTTTTTCACCTTCGCGCCGCCGGCAGGCGTCGGCTCGGAAGCGCTGCTCCACAATTGACATCACGCGATACGCTCCGGCCAATCGCCGGCAGTTTTTCCATTTTTGAGCAGGGGTGACGCATGAACCTGAAGTCTTTCATCCGCGATGTGCCGGATTTCCCCAAGCCGGGGATCATCTTCAAGGACATCACTCCCCTGCTTGGCGATGCAGAAGCCCTGCGCTACGCCATTAAACTGCTGGCTGACCGGTACCGTCCCATGCGCATCGCCAAAGTAGCCGGCATCGAGTCCCGGGGGTTCATCTTCGCCGCAGCACTCGCCTGCGAACTCGGCTGCGGAATGGTGCCGATCCGTAAGGCCGGAAAATTACCTTACAAAACAATCCGGGAAACCTACGAATTGGAGTACGGAACGGACACCATCGAGATCCACGCGGACGCTGTGGCGCGGGGGCAGCGCGTGGTGTTGCTCGACGATGTGATCGCGACGGGCGGCACGCTTGCGGCATCCACCCGGCTGCTTCAAGGTCTTGGTGCTGAGGTCGTTGAGGTTGCCTGCATCATCGAACTGACCTTCCTGCATGGCCGCGACAAACTGGGCCCCATGCCATTCCATTCACTCATCGCCTATTAGCGAAAAATCGCGCGGGCGTGGCCGATTGTTTCCGGCCACCCCGCGCGCCTCACATCGGACACCCTGCCCGGTCGCCCGAGCCGCAGGGTGCTATTGTGCTCCGTAGACGAGGAATTGGGCGCGGCGGTTGCGGGCCCAAGCCATCTCGTTCTGCCCGGGATCGTCCGGCCGCTCCGACCCGTAACTGATCGTGTGCAGCCGCCCGGGATCCACGCCTTGGGAGATCAGATAGTTGCGTGCAGCATCCGCACGCCGCTGCCCGAGGGCATAATTGTAATCCGCCGTGCCACGCTCGTCGCAATGGCCCTCAATCTGGATCGCAACGCCCGGATTCGACTGCATCCACTGCGCATTTTGACGCAATTGGGCCTTGGCCGGCTCCAGCAGTTCAGCACTGTCAAACGCGAAATAAATTCGTTTGAGTTCCGGAATTTCTTGCGGGGTCTGGCCGCGAATCGGATCCGGAAGCACAGAGGAGTCTATACTCCCATAAGGATCCATCGCGCCGGGAGCATTGCCCCCAAAAAACCTGCCAAACCTGTCCTTCAAGCAGCCCCGACAACCGGTCGCAACGATCGCAGTCACCATAATCAGCAGGATCAACCTGACCGCTCGATAGGGAATCACCTGTTTGTTACCTCCTAACCTTTCTGTCCGGCCTCCCGTACAAGATGTGGTACTCGAACGAAAGGTTGGCTCCAACAGAGCGCGGCTGTCAACTGCTATCCATGCGACTTTTGCGGTGGCTGATGGGAGGGATCCGGCTCACGGGACGGGATCCCTTCCAAGTCCAGCCAATACACATCCAGCAGTCCAAACCGCCGCCGCTCCCACGGAGTTCGGCTGGTGGCTATCACACGGGGCAGAGGGCGCGACCGATTGTGGAGCACATAATGGATCCGGGGGGGGGCTGGCGAATCGGGACTAAACCGCAGGGCGTTGCCCTCTCTTGCCGCAATCAGATAGAGAATCTGGTAATCCACGCCGCCGGCCTCCGTGCGATCCTCTTGCGTCAAACGCACACGCAGGCCGCGCGAATGGTCGCAGATGAACCATACGGCGTCGCGCTGGTCGCGGTAGGGCGGATAAACGACCACCGCGGGGTCTGGGTTGCGCATGAGACGCACATACCGCACATGATAAACCAATGACGATACAGCCGCCGCGACTAGCAGCCCGGCAAACGCGGCGGTCATTACTCCCCGGAGCCAGCGAACGCTGAGAGCATTCTGGCCGGGCACATGATTTGACCGCCTGCCATCGGCCGGCGCGAGCGACGCTAACAGCACCCATGGTCCGGGCAGCGCCACAAGCCAGTATGCGGGCACCAGTTCGACGCGAGGCACCGAAAAACAAATCAGCGGCACTACACACCAGATGATCGCCAGCAGAAGGAACGCTCCAACACACCGCGATGGCGCTTCGTCGCAACCGGCGGGAGGGGGCTCGTTAGAACGCAGGAACTGTCGCCAAACTTGAAACACTCGCAGGACGGCAATCCACAAAATGGGCGACAGGTAGGCAAAATGAAGCCCTTGTCGCAGCGTTTCAAAATGCTGCTGAAGAGCGGTATTGGTGCCAAAATCAAAGAAGGAATAGGCAGCCGCCCTCCACATGGGCACGGGATTCCATCCGGGACCGGTTTTGGCAGCAAGCAGGTCGGCGATGACACGGGCATCCGCGAATCCGGTTTGCCGCAGGTGAACTATGTATGGAATATACATGGCACATGCAAGGGTCACGCCGGCTCCCAAAGACCGCCATGCCACGCGCACTCGCAACAAAAGGAGAGCCAAAGCGGCCATTGGCAGCAGGAGCGCGCCCGAGAAATGGCATTGCTGGGCAGCGGCAATCGCCGGCGGCAGAACAAGGGCGGCCCATGTGCACCGCGACCGGCGCCACATTTCGTATACACAAAGAAAACAGAGAAGGGAAAAAACCGGGATCACGGCATGGCCCCACAGGCGGGCCATCAGCCAGAACGGGCCGGGCGTGAGGGCTCCGAACACGGCCACGACCAAGGCCCCCCACCGCCATCGCCCTCGCCAAAGCACCCAGCAGAGGCCGGCCAAAGCGCCTATCTGAAGTAATTGCAGAAATCCGACAGCCACCGAAGGCAGGCGCGAGAGCCCGTAGGGCATGGAAATCAGGTAGATAAAAAAAGGAGGGTTGTAAAACTCAAGGCTGGTCTTGACGCCCCGCAGAGGGAAAATTCCCTTTCCAACCAACTGGTAGGCATAGAGGCTCGCGATGCCGCAGAGCCAGACCCGCCGCAAGCGCCACGACAATGCACCATGCCGGCAAGCGTGCCTGCCAGCCGCCGTCAGTCGTTTTCACGCTCCGCTTCGATGACCACACTCTCCGCGTCGGGGGCGACCTCAACTATCAGCAGGTTCGGCCGACAGCAGATCTGGCAATCCTCCGTGTACCGCTGGTGCCTGCCCGCCGACACATCCACTTCCACCTCGTTGCGCTCTCCACAGTAGGCGCACAGATATGTCCCGCCAGTAAGCATTGCGCCCTGTACCAAGCGGGAAAGCCGTGAAAATCGCAACCATTATCGCTAAGCGGTTTCGCCCAAGCCGTACTGGGTTGGTTCCCTATTTCCACACAATCCCTTTGACCTGCCCAGCCGGCGAAAGCCAATTTTCGCCTGCATCTTATCTTGGTATCAGGAAGGCAACCGTGATGCGACGCATCTTGGATAACATCCTCTTGTTTGCTTTTGTCCTGCTGCCTCTCACCGTTCGGGCTCAGTCACCAGCGCCACTTACGCCTCCCCCGCTGCGACGCGAGTTTCGTGGCGTGTGGGTGGCCACCGTGGGGAATATCGATTGGCCTTCGCGCCCTGGCTTGCCGTCAGAGGTGCAAAAACAAGAACTGATTACGATTCTCGACCGGTGCGTATCGTTGGGACTCAATGCGGTGATCTTTCAGGTGCGCCCTGCGTGCGACGCCCTGTACCGGTCGGATTTGGAACCGTGGTCGGAGTACCTCTCCGGCCAGATGGGTCAGCCCCCCTCGCCGTTCTACGATCCGCTGGAATTCGCCGTCGTCGAGGCGCATCGGCGCGGCCTCGAACTGCATGCGTGGGTTAACCCCTACCGTGCGCGCCATGTTACGCGCCGCGGAGAAGTGGCTCCGACGCATGTGACCCGGACGAAACCGGAACTGGCACGCACCTACGGGAAATATATCTGGCTGGACCCGGGCGACCCGCGTACGGCGGAGCACTCGCTCGCCGTTATCATGGACATCGTGAACCGCTACGACATAGACGGCATCCATTTTGACGATTATTTTTACCCATACAAGGAACGCGACAGCCAGAATAAAATTATAGATTTCCCTGACGACGAGACATACGCCCGGTATCAAGCCGGCGGGGGCAAACTGAGCCGGGCCGACTGGCGCCGCGACAATGTCAACCGCTTTGTTGAAGCCCTTTACACCAATGTCAAAAAAGCCAAGCCTTGGGTGAAAGTCGGCATCAGTCCCTTCGGCATCTGGCGTCCGGGGAATCCTCCCATGGTCCGAGGCATGGACCAGTACAATGAGATTTACGCCGACGCCAAGTTGTGGCTCAACAAAGGCTGGCTCGATTACATCAGCCCGCAGTTGTACTGGAAAACGGATGCGCCTCAGCAGCCGTTTGAGCCCTTGTTGGCTTGGTGGGTGTCGCAGAATACTCAGAAACGGCATGTCTGGCCGGGGTTGATTCCCAGCAGTGTCGGCACGAAGGGGTGGTCGGCCGACGAAATCGCCAAACAAGTCACTCTCACCCGGCGAAATCCTGGTTCCACGGGAAATGTTTTGTTTAGCATGAAGCCTCTGCTAACCAATCCCGGCAACTTGGTCGAAACGCTCCGGCCGCTTTATGAGGAACCGGCTTTCATACCCCCTTCGCCGTGGCTCGACAACTCGCGCCCGGCCAAGCCTCAGGCGGTCGTGGACCGCACAACCACCCCGGGCGTGACTCTTGTGACCTGGAAACCCGGGTCAAAAGATTTCCCGCGGCAATGGGCCTTGTACGCCCTGTACGAAAACGGATGGACGGTGCGCGCGCTACCTGCAGGGGCGACCAAACTGCCGGTACGAAACGACGCATCCCCGCGGCCTATTGTTGTGGCCATTGCAGCCATTGACCGCGTGAACAACGAGAGTGAACCGGCCATCGTGGATTTGGCGTCTGGTTCGGCTGCCGAGTGAAGAGCCGGCAGGCGGCCGCAATGCCCATGGCGCGAGGCAAGTTCCCGGGCAATCGGCGTCACGCCGCAGCAGCCGACCCTGCACCCGCCGCCGATCTCCACACCATCGAACGCGAACTGCGAGCGGGCGGCTGCCGGCTGATCGCCGGGATTGACGAAGCCGGACGCGGGCCGCTGGCGGGGCCCGTTTGTGCGGCTGCCGTCGTGTTCGACGGTCAGACCATGATCGAGGGAGTCAACGACTCGAAACAATTGACCGCAGCCGATCGCGAGCAACTGCACGACGAAATCCTGAGGCGCGCGCTGGCTGCAGGTATCGGGCTGGCCACCGCGGAGGAGATTGACGCTCTGAACATCCTTGAGGCTACGCGGCTTGCTGCCCGGCGCGCGCTGAAAGCGCTTAAGGTGCTGCCGGACATACTGCTTCTTGACGCGCTGCGCCTCGACGGCGTGACCATTCCCCAGCAGCCGCTGATCAAAGGCGATGCCCGGTGCTTCTCCATCGCGGCAGCCAGCATCCTGGCCAAGGTCACCCGCGACCGGCTCATGCAACAATACGATGCCGAGTATCCACTTTATGGCTTTGCACACCACAAGGGATACCCGACTCGGGCCCATTACGACTGCCTCGAGCGCCATGGACCCAGTACGATTCATCGGAAAACATTTTACGACGGAGGGTTTTTTGCGGGTCCGCCGGTCCACTCCCGATCCTATATGCGGTTGCGGGCCGCACTCCAGGGCACGGACGCGCATGAAGCCGCACGCGCAGCAGATGAGATGCGGGCCATGCGCGGTTTTCTTCCCGAATGCGAATGGCGCGAACTGAACGCGCTCGTGCCGAACAGCACAACACCCGAGGTCTAAGCCGTAGCCCGACTGCCCGCCGCCCTTCGTTCACAATCGCGTGGACGAAGCCCTTGGCGCCCTTGAGTGCCGGACACGGGTCACAGCCCGGTACCTCAGCCTGCTATTGAACCTGGCCGAACTCTTCCTTTTTAACTTCGCCGCCAGCAGCCGCGGTTCGAGCAGGAACAGCAGCCCGCCCGTCCGGCAGTGTGATGATCGCAAACGGCCCCAGATTCCCGACGCGATCCACCGCGGCTACCGCTACGGCATCCGTCGGCTTGGCACCCTCACCCGCCGGCACGGCCAATTCGACAAGGGATGTGGTCTCTGCTGACACTAGATTCAGCGTCCACACATCACCGGCACGCTTCTGAACAGCCCAGAAGCGGACATCCGTATCGGCAGGTGCCGGCTGCCAGGTGATGGTGCAGGTCGGGGCGCCATCTTCGCGCAACATGGTCAGGTCTGGTTTTTCCGGCACCACATCGTCGAGCCATGGACATGCCGGAACGATGGCTGGCTTTGCGTAAACGCCGCCTGAGGTCGTGAGGGCATCGTTGATACCGTCTGCATTTTTGAGAAAAGCCTGCATGCTGAAGTGGACAGTGCCACTGGCGCCGGGTTGCAGGCGGGTCCATTTGATCTGATAAATGATCTCCGAGGCGGGCCAGTTAGCCGAGCCGTCTCGAACGCGGCTGGTGAACTGGCCGGGCCAGAGATGGCGTCCGGTCAGGTTTTGCTCCGCCCACCACCGCAACAGAACGGGAAAACTCTGGTCGGGATTCGCAATATTCCAGTACAGTTGGGGCGTCCAATAGTCCACCCAGCCGCGCGCAAGCCACAAGCGGGCGTCGGCATACAGTTCCTCGTATTGGTTAAAGCCTTTGATTTGCTCAGGGTGTCCGGGCTTCCAGATGCCGAACGGGCTGATGCCGACTTTGACCCAAGGTTTGGCCGCCTTGGTTTCCGCGTAGAACCGCTGCACAAACTGGTTGACCGCGGCGCGGCGCCAGTCGCTACGGCTCATCGTGCCGCCGGAGGCCTGATATTTTTCCCAATTGGCATCGTCAGGAAACTCAATGATTTTCCCGTCTGCGTCTTTCTCCTTGTACGGGTAAAAGTAATCGTCAATGTGAATGCCGTCCACATCGTAGCGCTTCACCACATCGAGCACGACATTCATCGTGTGGTCCATGGTTCGCTTGTCCGTCGGATCCAACCAGAGGTGCTTACCATATTTCTTCACGATGTCCGGCTGAGTCTTGCTGATGTGCTTGTCGGAAATCTCGCTCTTGGCAGAGGGATGATGCGCGCGGTAAGGATTGAACCACGCGTGGAGTTCGAGACCGCGCTTGTGGGCTTCCGCGACGGCAAATTCCAGCGGGTCGTAGTAGGGCTCTGGAGCCTTGCCCATCTGGCCGGTGAGGTACTCGGACCACGGCTCGAATTGCGAAGCATAGAGAGCGTCGCAACCCGGTCGCACCTGCAACACGACAGCGTTGAGGTTGAGGGCTTTGCACTTGTCCAAAATGGCGATGAGTTCGGCTTTTTGCTGATCCGTCGTCAGGTCGCGGCGCGAGGGCCAGTCAATGTTCGAGACCGTCGCCACCCAAACGGCGCGAAATTCGCGCTGTACCGCCGGCAACGCCACGGCTGGCGGAGCAGACTCCTCGGCGACTGCCGCGGTGAGCGCCAGCCCCAACACGGCTGCCACGCTCACAAAGTGCTTTACAGGATTCCGGGTCATCTCGTGCCTCGCGATTGGAAATGGGGTCAAAACTTCCGGCTAAGTTCGGGCTGCAGACGGCACCGTCAATCGCTTCTTGCCCATGGCACCCGGCGCATTTTAGATATCGTAAAGAATCTTCAGGACAAGTTCCGCGGTGGGAAGGCGGATAACAATGATGACGCGAAACATCAAATGTCTCGGGCAACACTTGCGTTTGGGGGCTGTTCTGCTGGCGGTCCTGTGGGCATCGAATCTGTTTCCTCAAACCACTCCAACCGTGTCGGAAACCACGGCGGCGACAGACCGGCGGGCCGGCCGCGCAACCGTCCTCGTTGCACGCCTCGACGATCAGTCAATCAACCCGGTTACCACAAAGTTTATTGTGGACTGCATAACCCGCGCAGAAGCCGAGGGCCTGCCATTGGTGATCGAAATGGACACCCCCGGCGGACTCCTTCAGTCCACCCGCGAACTGGTCAAAGCCATTCTTGGCAGCCGCGTGCCGGTGATCACCTATGTCTATCCCAACGGCTCGCGCGCCGCCAGCGCGGGCGTGTTCATCGCCATGGCGAGCCACATTGCAGCGATGGCTCCGGGGACTAACATCGGGGCTGCGCACCCTGTGGGAATTGGCGGCGGATGGCCGCGCCGCGACTCGAGGAATGACACCACGGCGCCGCTCGGCCTGCCCGGCACCGACAATCCGCTTTTGCCGAAGCCAGCCGAGGGTATCCCAGACGCTCAGGATGTCATGAGCGAGAAGGTCATGAATGACACGCTGGCATGGATCGAATCCATTGCCCGGCTGCGCGGACGCAATGTCGAGTGGGCGCGAAAGGCCGTTGAGCGCAGCGAATCCATCGTCGCCGAGGACGCCGCGCGCCTGAATGTCGTCGATCTCGTTGCAAAGGATTTGCCGGAACTGCTCGAGAAGATTGACGGCCGCAAGGTCGCCGTTGAGAACGGCGAGTTCGTTCTCGCCACCGCGGGAGCGTCACCCACTTATCTGGAACTCAACGCCCGTCAGCGCATCCTGAATGTTCTCGCAAACCCCAATATTGCCTATATTCTCCTCCTCATCGGACTTGCCGGTTTGCTTTACGAAATCACCCATCCCGGATTGCTCATTCCCGGCACGATCGGGGTCATCAGTCTCCTGTTGGCCGCCCTCGCTCTTCAGATGCTTCCCACCAACTACGCCGCCATCCTGCTGATCATTGCCGGGGTGGGACTGATTATCGCCGAGATTAAGATAACCAGTTACGGTCTTCTGACCCTTGCCGGAGCCACCTGCCTGCTTTTCGGGTCGTTGGCGCTCATCGAGACGCAGGAGGGCTTCATGGGCGTCTCATTTGGCGTTGTGTTGCCGGCGGTTGGCACACTTGTGGGCTTGCTGGTGCTGCTGGTGTACCTCGTGGTGCGCGTCCACACGCGGCAGGTAACCGTGGGCGAGGAGAGTTTTGCCGGGCAGGAGGGCGAGGCCCTGACCGATCTCGCTCCTTCCGGAAAAGTCTTTTTCAACGGCACCTACTGGGATGCCACGGCCGCCAGCGGTTCCATCTCCAAGGGTCAGCGCGTAACCATCGTGAGGACTGACCACATGCGTCTGATTGTGGAGCCTTGGCACCCACTTGAGCGCCCTCAAGCCTCGCCGAGATAAAGCCTCTTCACCATTTCGTTGCCCAGCAATTCGCTGCCGCTGCCGCTCAGGGTGATTTCGCCGGTGGCGATGACATAGCCCCTGTGTGCCAGTTGGAGGGCCATGTGGGCATTCTGTTCCACCAGCAGCACGGTGGTGCCTTCGTCGTTGATCGCCCGGATGATACCAAAAATCTGCTCCACAAGTTTGGGGGCGAGGCCCAACGAGGGCTCGTCAAACATCATGATGCGCGGACGCGCCATCAGGCCGCGTGCGATGGCGCACATCTGCTGTTCGCCGCCAGAAAGCGCTCCCGCCGGCGCGTGTCGCCGCTCGCCGAGGATGGGAAACAGGTTGTACATTTTTTCCATGTCTGCCCGGATGCCCGCCCGATCGCGCCGCAGATGGGCGCCCATTTCGAGGTTCTCGGCCACGGTCATGTCTGGAAACAATTTGCGCCCCTCCGGCACATGAACCACCCCGCGGCTGGCGATTTCGTGAGGCTGCAGGCGCGTGATGTCATGGCCGTCCATCGTCACAGTTCCGCGCCGGGGCGGCACCACGCCGCAAATGGCGTTCAGCACCGTGGTCTTGCCAGCACCGTTCGAACCGATGAGCGTCACGATTTCGCCCGCGCAAACCTCAAACGAGATCCCTTTCAGGATGCGCAGCGAGCCGTAACCTGCCTCGACCGCATCAAGTCGTAGGAGCACCGGCGGATTGGTCATCAGTGGGCACTCCCGAGGTAGGCCTCGATCACGCGCGGGTTGCTGCGCACCTCAGCAGGCGTCCCTTCGGCAATGATTTCCCCGTGGTCCAGGACATAGATGTAATCGGAGATGTTCATCACAACCCGCATGTCATGTTCGATCAGGAAAACCGTCACCCCGCTTTCGAGGATTTTTCTGATTAGGTCGAGCAGATCACGCGACTCGGCGGGATTCATGCCCGCTGCAGGCTCGTCAAGAAGCAGCAAACGGGGTCCTGTGGCCAGCGCCCGGGCGATTTCCAGGCGCCGCTGGTATCCGTAGGGCAGGCTGCCGGCCACATCGCCATCGCGCCCTTCCAAACCGCAGAATTCCAGATACCGCATGGCCGAGCGCGTGATGGTCGCTTCCTCGCGAGTCACCCACGGCGGGCGCAGAATGGCGCCAAACATGCCGGCCCGCGTTCGCGGATGCAATCCAACTTTTACATTGTCCAAAACGGTCAGGTTGGAGAACAAGCGGATGTTTTGAAAGGTGCGCGCTATGCCGAGGCGCGTGATCCGGTCCGGTCGCAGTTGCTCGATCCGCCTCAGGCCTTGTGCCGTTCTGACAAGAATCTGGCCGCTGGTGGCCGGGATACATCCGGTGATGGCGTTGAACAGTGTCGTTTTGCCCGCGCCGTTCGGACCAATGAGACTTGTGACCTTACCGGGCATCAGTTTCAGGTTGGCCTCGCGTACCGCCGTGACGCCGCCAAAGCGTTTAGTGACGGAACAAACCTCGAGCAAGGCCTCGGCGTTCGCGGCTTGCCCGGTGTGAAGGTCGCTTGTGCTGGTCATGCTCAATCCGCGTTGCCCTGTTTCGCGTTCTCTGCCCGACAGTCATTTCATCCCGCGCCGGCACGGGAACTCGGCGGCAAAACAAACCCTAAACGCAAAGCGAAATCGCAGCACGCAGACGCTACTCGCGGGCCTCGGTCACGGGATATTGCACGCGCAGCGTCCGCCCCGCCCGGTCCACCGTCAGTTCCACGATGGTTCCTACCTGCCGGGCCCAGATGCTTCGGACATCATCCGCTCCCTTCACGGGCTTACCGTCCATGGCCGTGATTATATCGCCCACGCGCAGACCTGCCCTCATGCCGGGGCCGCCCCGGATGATCTCCGAGATAATGGCACCCTCCGTCGCCCGCGCTCCGACCATCCGAGCCAGTCGCTCGTTGGCATTGAGCACGCGGAAATCCGTCAACCGCGGCCGTACCCGCCCATACATCAGGATTTCTTCCACCACGGCCCGGATACGGTTAACCGGTATGGCAAAGCCCAAACCAATGGATCCTCCGGATCTCGACACAATGAAGGTGTTCATGCCAATCAGTTCGCCGGCGGCATTGATGAGCGCACCGCCGCTGTTGCCGGGGTTGATGGCGGCGTCCGTTTGGATGACATCCTCGTACACGCGCCCCTGAGGCCCGGCGGACCTAAACGACCGTTTCGTGGCGCTGATGACGCCGACGGTCACGGTCGGTTTGGGATCGCCGATCAGGTTGCCAAAAGGGTTGCCCATGGCGATCACCCACTCGCCCACCATGAGATCGTCGCTGTCGCCCAATTTGACGGACTTTAGTCCTTTTTCGTTCACCTCCAACAGAGCCACATCAAGCACCGGATCGGCGCCGAGCACCTTGGCGCTCAGTTCGCGCCCGTCCGGAAGTGTCACAAACACATCCGTCGCACCCTCGATCACATGCTGGTTCGTAACGATCAAACCGTTGGGATCAATGACCACGCCTGAACCAAGATAAGGAATCCTCTCCTGATAGGGGAAAACCATGAAATCCGAGAAGAAGTCAAAGAATGGGCTTACCACATAGCCACTCTTCGACGCCCCGACACTGACGATGGCTGGTGACAATCTCTCCGCGACTTCCACGATCTCCGTGCGCCGTTGAGCCGCCTTCGAAGGCAGACGACCCTCGGCGGCCGTTGCGGAAGAGACCAAGGAGAAGGCTGAGGATTGGAAGTTGGCTCCCGCGTACCACCCGCTGCCAAGAAGGGCCGCTGCTGCCGCAATCAAGAGTCCACGCCGCCATGCCGCACTCTGTTCGTTTCGCATTTTGCGTCACCCTCCTTCGAGACTTTGTTTGCCATCTCATGTCGGCCATATGCTCTCCGGAAGCAATTTTCTTGCCGATCCGGCGGCTGGCAAACAGCCTCCTTACCCGCGTCGCAGGCCCTTGCTGCCGGACGAAGCGTCGCTGACGCCCGTGACCGATTGGGGGCGGCCGACCCGGCTTGTTCCGGCTAGCGGAGATTGAACCTGCAGGACACCCGCCTTCATGCTTGACCCGATGCTCGTGGGGCGCGGGAATTGGCGCGAAAACCATTTTGCCACCAAGAGGTTTGTCATGGCACGACTCAAGGCCGCCGTCCTCGGCACAGGCTCCATCGGCGACATTCATCTCGCCGGCTATGCTGCGTCCCCCGATGTGGAAATTGCGGCCTTGTGCGATGTCAACGCCGCCCGACTGGCAGAAATGGGGCGCAAATATGGGGTGGAACCCTCGCATCTCTACAACAATTACCGCGACCTTCTCAAGCATGAGACCCTGGATCTCGTGTCGGTCTGTACGCCCAATGTTTTTCATTTCGAAATGGCATCAGCGGCCATCAAGAAGGGCATCCCGACGCTCATCGAAAAGCCAATGACCATCTCGCTCGACGACGCCCGACGGCTGCGCGCACTCGCCGGCCGCACCGGCATCAAGACGATGGTGGCCTTTTCCAACCGTTTTGCGGGACCCAACTACACGGCCAAACGGCTGCTCGACCGGGGCGCCATCGGCAAACCGTTTATGATCCGCGTCCGGTACGCCCACGGCGGCCCCTACCCCGGCTGGGGCCAAAGCGATTGGTTTTACAAACCCGCCCTTGCGGGGGGCGGCGCGTTGCTCGACATGGGAATTCATGCGATTGATATGTGCCAGTTCCTCATCGGGCCCATTCGCAAAGTGTCGGCGTTCGTGCGTACCCTGCGAAAACCCATCAAGGTGGACGACAACGCCGTCGTAACCGTGGACTTTGGCCCCAAGATCAAATGTCTCGGCTACATCGAGTGCGGCTGGACCAGCGGGCCCGGCTTCGGCGGCGTGGAAATTTACGGCGACAAAGGCACGCTCATCCTCGATGTCAATCGTGGCCCCGTGCACCTGCACGGCACAACCAAGCCCGACGGGACGCGTGTGGTCGAATGCGATCCGATCGAGGTTCCGCCGGGACCTTCGCACTGGCCGCTTCAGATGGAATCCTGGATTCGCTATGTGCAGGGGAAGAAAACAGTGATTCCGGTCCCCACAGTGGAAGACGGCTACACGAGCCTCGCCGCGGCGCTCGCCGCGGTGGAGTCTAGCAAGACCGGCCGTCAGATCACGCTGAGGTAGGCGCCGGCAAAGGCGAGGCGGCTCCTCTCGCAACCGACGATGGCGCCGGAAAAATCCTCCGCGCCGGCGAATCACCGAAACCGCGTTTCGCCGGGCTGGAGACTAATTGCCAGTCGTGGGCCGATCCGCCCGTGCCGTCGGCGGCGGGGCGGACTCGCCATCGGGCGCCGACAGGGCCGACGCATTCACATCAATAACCTTGACGCCCGGCGGCGGTTCAAACTGAAAATCCTTGGCCGTCACCGCCGGGTTGACGGTCACCTTCCGATAAATGGTCGTGGCCGTTGTCTCGCCCGTGCCCTCGATCGTTTTGCGAGGCAAACCGTCGCGCGTGGAAATCCACGCCTCCATGTTCCGTGTCACGGCGGTGCCGCCAGCCAGCAGTCGCGTGGTGGTCGTGCCCTCAAACTTTGCAACCGGTTCTCCCTCGAACTCGCCCTCACCCAGCAGACGCAGCGACGCCGGATCCAGCAGCGAAAGCGGGTTCAGTTCGTCGGCAGGCCGGCGGAACAGACGCTTCATTTCGGGCCCCGTGGCTGTGGCCTTGAAAACGGTCTTGTCCCACGGGTAATAATCATAGGAAACATTAAAGTCATTGACAACTATATGCTCGGCGCCCTGCGAGCCGCCCTCAAGACGCCAGCCATGGTCCCGCGACACCAGAAGCGATGATGTGGCGACCGACTCGTCAAAACCGCGGTCTTCGCGGATTTCAAGTTGAGCAGAAAAAGACTTGACTTTTTTGTTGAGTTCCAGCAATGCTTCGGCACGGTTTGCGGCTTCATTGGCCCGGACAGTTCCCGCGGCTGCACACACCACGGCGGCAGCCGCAGCAACCACGCGGACAACACCCCACCAAGGTCTCACCATCAGGTTCTCCTTTAATCGGTCACCGACAAGTCACGGGCTGCGTCCGGACCGTTGTCAAGGCGCGGCTTGACGCGCGCGAGGAATATAGTGGTGGGCCTAGGTAGAGTCGAACTACCGACCTCGCCCTTATCAGGGGCGCGCTCTAACCAACCTGAGCTATAGGCCCAACGAGCCGAAAACATGACGGCTGCCCGGTTCGGATACACACGCGCAAACGATTCATTCCCGCGCCGCGCACGCTTCTGCGGCTCATTATTGCCCCTGACCGGCCGCCGGCGGAATCTCTCCCGGTTTCAGCCCCTCGGGGTGGCGCGTGCAACTGATCGTTCCATCGGCCTGAAATGCGTAGACGCCACCTTGCGGGCAAGTGGGCACATTGACGCCAACCGCCTTAAGGTTTGACGATGTCACCGCCTTCCCCGGGTTCGATAGCCGGAACATTTCGATCTGCGTGCGCAGGGTTGCACGGTTGGCTTTGCAGACGGCATCATCGGTCCGCGACATCGTCTGCTGATAGGTGCTCCGTCCCGCCGGGCCCCGGTCGCGGGCAAAATATCCGCCTGCTAAAATGGCGATCACAATGATTACCAGCAGCAACTCGAGCAGCATAAAGCCCCAGTCGCGGCGCATAAGGTATCGGCGGCACTTGCTCATCGCAATTGACAATACCGTGGCGAGTATCCAATCATGCAGGTGATAAATGGCTCAATTATAGGGCATGAGCATTAACCGTTACACGACTTGGCAAAATGTTTCATACTATCGTCACGCGTCTGCACGGATTAAGGGGGCGGTCGCTGTCGCGAGCGGTTGTCCCCGGAGCGCAAGGAGGTGGTTAAATTTCCATTGAATTGACCCAATGGGGGTGAATGAACTATCTTTCGCAAGGCTTGCCGGATTGTTTTATTTTTTTCCTAAAGAGCCGATATGATTTTCATCAACAGGGAGACTTTTATGAATTGTTCAACAAAGAGCGCCTTTAGAAGGCTCTCTCACAGCAGTCTTGGCTTTACACTTATCGAATTGTTGATCGTCGTCGCGATCATCGCCATCTTGGCGGCCATCGCCGTGCCGAACTTCTTGGAGGCCCAGACCCGCGCCAAAGTCTCGCGCGTGAAGGCCGACATGCGGAGCATGGCCACAGCCGTGGAATCGTACCTCGTCGACAACAACCGGTTGAACCGCACCTACCGCCCGTCGGCTGCTTGGACGCGCACACGGGTCAACGCTCAGTTCACGACGCCCATTGCCTACATCACTTCCGTTTTTGAAGATCCGTTTAACAAAGTGGATGCGGATCCTCTCAACCGTGTGTTGATCATCTGGGGGAAGAATCCCAACTCGGATTCTGAAGGTGTGCTGGGACAATTGGATGCAGTGGCCTTGCCCACCCAGGCCATCTTCTTCCAGAATTTTCCGGAATTCTTCAGCCCCACACCTCCTCCCGGCAACTTTAAGGATGACGGTGCTTGGTTGCTCTTCAGCCTTGGGCCGGATCTGAAATATGATGTTTTGGATCCGTCCTACCCGTCACCGTTTGTCACATACGATCCGACGAACGGCACCGTTAGCAAAGGCGATGTCATCCGCTTCAAGAGTTAACCCATCGTAACCATTGACTGGACGCCGGCGGTTTCCACAGGCCGCCGGCGTTTAATTTTGCAGACTCTTAGTTTTCGCTAACCAGCGCTGCCGGCGGCCGGCGTATGGTGCGCGCAATGACCGGAAGAGCGGCCAATTCGCAGATAACGACGGCTCCTCCGGTGCATGCGAGTGCCATCCAACCATTGAGCGCAAAAAGCCGATCGGGCAGAAAACTCATGGGCGGCAGGCGCATCAGGGTTGCGCTGTTGGCCCACTCGAGAAGCGGCCAACTGGCTGCGACCCCGAGAGCGGATCCAGCGACGGCGACCGTCGCTACCTCGAGGACAAACAGGGCAAACACCATGCCCCGGGTCGCGCCGACAGCCCGCAGCAGCCCCACTTCGCCCCGGCGCTCACGCATCACAAGGGAGAAGGTATTGTAGACGCTGATGGCCGCGATAAGTGCGACCGCCGCGCCGAACAGCGTCACGACACCTGCCGCAATGCGCCCCATGAACAGGAACTTGCCGATTGTCTCGCGGTTGCCCTCCACAGCGAAGCCCATCGCCGTAACGGCGCTTGTCACCTCGTCCACGCGCCGCAGGTCGCCTACCTTGATGTGCACTGCTGTGTACGACGCGCCGCCTCGGCCGCAGTACCAACGGTTCAATGCCGCCGCATGCCCCACCGGAATCAGGATGCCGCTCATCAGCGACGGGTTACTTGTAAGCCCCACCACGCGACACTCCAGTACGGCCGAACGGGAATTTCCGTCGCCACCCAGCAGGTAGGTCTCCCCGATAATCATACGAAAACTTTTGCCGATCACAAAGTCCTCATTGACCTTGGGAAGACCCAGCGAGTCCGCGTAGGCCAGGTTATACATGTCTAAGAAAAATTTGGGAACAATGACGGGGATGGGCTGGCTGGAGGCTTCGTCATACTCGAAACGGTGCGGTCCGCGCACATCGCCAGCCACCATGGCCGGGTCAATTCCCACGACAACGGCATCGCTCACGGCGCTCTGGCCGAGAATCTCGCCCTCGATGCGCAGAGGCATGCGGAGCGAGGTCTGTGGGGCGGCAAGGTCTACACCCGGCAGCGCCCGGATTCGCTCGACCGTTTTGTCGTCCACGCCGCGAGTCTGCAGTGCAACCATGGCCACATTGAGGGTTTTGGGCCGTGCCAACAAGACCCCGCGCGGAAAGGCCTCCTCGGCCTTGCGCAACGCCCCACCAATCACCCCGTGCCCAACGGAGACCATCACCATGACGATGGCGGCCGCTACGGCGATTACGGCTACCGCGGTGAGCGTGCGGCCTTTTTGCTCGCCCAAGTTGGCGCGCAAGAGATAGAGCATCTTCGAGCAAGTCATGGTGTGCCGCGCCAGTAAGCCCGCCCCGCCCGCGCTTTCAAAGCATTTCAGCCCGACAAAGCCGCGGCTTCGACATATTCAGGCGTAGCGCGGGCAGACCGGCGAATGGCCGGCAACAAGAGCGCAAAGCCCAGCGCGACGAGCAAACATACGGCACCGCACGCGGAGAGCGCCACCCGCGGCCCAAGACGGCCCGCCAGCCAGCCCGCCAGAAGACTGCCAAATGGCATCATGCCAAGATTCATCATGGTGTACAGACTCATGACCCGCGCTCGGAAGCGCTCTTCCACCAGCACCTGCACCAAGGTCTGGCAACCTATCATGGCCGAAACCATGCAAAAACCGGCAACCACCAACCCGAGGCAACCGAGCAACCAAGACTCTGTCCATGAAAACAAGATAATGACGACGGAAAACCCAAGGGCTGCTGCGGCGATAGACCGGCCTAATCCGCGCAGACGCCGGCGGCGCGCCATGACAATGCCGCCCGTCAGCGCCCCGATGCCAATACTGCTGAACAACTGCCCGAGCATGCGTGCATCGCCCCCGAAAACATCGCGTGCGAACACTGGCAAAAGCACGAGATACGGCAGCCCGAAGATGGCGATGAGGCCCACAAAAACAATGGTCGCGCCAATGTGCAACTGACCGAAGGCGTAACGCAACCCTTCCGCCACATGACCCGACCCAGAACCGGCGTACGACACAGACACTGTTTGATCCAAGCGCATGCGCAGCAGTTGCACCACAACGATCAGGAAGGTGACGGCGTTGACGGCAAAACACAGGGCCTCGCCCGCCGCTTGGCCTCCCACCCCCAGAACCACGGCGAGGGTGATAACTCCGCCTGCAAGACTGGGACCGACAATTCGCGCCGTGTTGAAGGCGAGGGAGTTGAGGGCAATGGCGTTGCCGAGATCCTCCCTCGGAACGATCTGCGCGAGAAAAGCCTGCCGTGCCGGCAAATCGAACGACTGCAAGATTCCCGCAAATCCAGCCAACGCCACGATGTGCCAGTATCGGATGAGCGGTTCACCATCCGCACCATGCAGCACCGTGAGCGCGAACAGCACGGTGGCCTGAACCGTATACAGACTTTGGGTCAGCAAGATCAGGCGATGACGGCTCATGCGGTCAGCCAGCACGCCCGACACAAAGCCAAGGGCTAGCACCGGCAATTGAGCAGCGAAAGAGTGCAGGCCAAGTAAGAACGGGTCCGAGGTCATGCGGTAGATGAGCCATCGCAGGGCTGTGTCCTGCATCCAATGGCCCACCAGCGAGAAAACCATCCCGGAAAATAGCAGGGCATAATTCGGATGGCGAAGCGCGCGCAGCGTTCTGGGCGGCCACCATCCGGTGCCGTTAGTACTCGGGGGACTTCGTTGATCGTCGCTGTCTGGCATCACTCGTGCAGGCAAGTCGTTCAGCGGAACGCTCGCCGCGCAAACACTGGCTGGCTTACAAAATGGCGGCTCAACGACTTCACCGTAGGTAAGGTTCGGGGTCCACAGGCGTCTGGCCGCGGCGCACCTCGAAGTGCAGGTGCGGCGTGGTGGCGTTGCCCGTCTGGCCAACCTCGGCAATCACCGTCCCTCGACGGACACGCGCACCCACTCTCGCGAGATTCAAACGGTTATGACCGTACACCGTGGCAAGGCCGCCGCCATGGTCAATAATGACAAGGTTTCCGTACCCGGCTAACTTGTTATCGCTGTACACCACGATGCCATCGAGAGCCGCACGGATGGGAGTCCCCTCGCGCGCGAGGATGTCCAACCCTTTGTGTCCCGTGCTGGGGTTGAATCCGCGCCCCATGGTTCCTGCCACCGGCATAATCATGGGCGGGTAGCCGCTCAGACGGGCTACTTGCGCGACACCTGCCCCGAGAGCGCGGCCAGCGTAGCCCACATTTGCGATAGATCGGGTTACGGGCGCGCCCGCGTGACCGATGATGCGCGAAGCCTCGGCCACGGGATTGATCGCGCGCCCGCGAAGGCTCGATCCATACGGCCAAGCCCGGGCCTCCCGGGCGGCCAATTGAAGTCGGGGAATGCGCAGGAGACTCCCTGGACGCGGTTCAAGACCCGGTGCCAAATAATTGGCTTGGGCGAGGGCGTCCGGAGAAACCCCGTATTGCTTCGCGAGGCCCTCCAGCGTGTCCCCCTGACGCACACGGCGCAGCGCGCTGGCGTCATAGTAACCGGTGCCGGAATGGCTCCGGCCCAGTTGAAGATTGACGCAACCTGCCAGAAGAAAACTTGCCAAAGTCAAACCACTCAGCCGGACGACGAGCCTGCAAACCATGTTCTCCGAGCAACCATCTCTCCAAGTGCGTAACCCCTGACTTAGCGCCGGCATACACCACTTTCTCGACAGGGGGACCCAACCAAGCCCCGATTCGCGGATGCAGGCGTAAACCACGCATGCTTACTCAGCACGACCTTTTGCGTATCCATACGGCCGGCGGGTGGCAACATAAAATTTGTGGAATGGTCCGCGCCACGGCTTCACCGCGGCCGGGGAAGTGCACTTGACGCGACGCGACCCAAGCATACCGTGCTGGCATGATTCAAGTAACGGCAGTTTGCCGAACCCTGACGCTGCTTTTTGTGTGCGCCTGCATCCTTAACCCCGCCGTGGCGCCCGCGACCACTGACACCGTAGCGACGGCCGAGCGGTCTTTCGTGACCTCAAGGACCAGTCGCGACACGGGATTGTCGGCTCCCCCGCGGGGCACGACTGCGACGACCACCGAAACCGTTGAATTCGATCCGGCCACGATGATGCGCGCAGCGGATCTCCGCCCGGGCATGAAGGGCTACGGGCTGAGCGTATTCAGCGGCATCAGGCCCGAGCGTTTTGAGGCCGAGATCATCGGTGTGGCGCACGGCTTTTTTCCGGGCGACGATCTGATCATCTGTATGCTCGCGCACCCGAAACTCGAGGGCATCGGCGTGGTGGCGGGCATGAGCGGCAGCCCGGTGTACATTGACGGAAAACTCATTGGCGCGGTCGCCTACGGATGGTCCAACTCGGTCGAGCCGCTGGCGGGAATAACGCCGATTGAATCAATGCTAAAGGTGTTCAACTCGACGATGCACGGCCCGGTGGCGGAGCGCGATGGTGCCGCAGCGTCGTTCGAGTCTTATAACCGTTACATGGCGTTGCGAACTTCGCTGGACCCGGCAGTGCTTGCAGCACGACCGTCCGCCCCGCGTGCCGAACTGCCGGCCGAACGCCTGCCCGCCTCCGCGCGCGAGCGGCTGGGCGTATCTCAAGGGACGCTTGCTCTCATGCCGCTCAGCACCCCGCTATTTGTGTCGTCCGCGTCGCCGCATACTCTCGCGCTGGCAGAACAGGTTTTCGCCGGATTGCCAGTGATGCCGCTCTCGGCTGGGGCCTCGGGTTCCGGCGCG